>DAQX01000022.1 GCA_002503055.1 Euryarchaeota archaeon UBA86
CCTCCACCCACATAGATTCCTTCCATCTCTTGCACTGCGGCCAAAGGGTCCTCGCACTCGTGCAGACCTATCATCTCGTAGCCGGCCTCTCCCGCGAACTCTCGCATGCGTGCAGTGTATCCATCATAGTCGTTGGATGCGAACGGTACGAAGATGACTTTCTGGCACTCTGAGAAGTTCTCAGCCATCAGGTCACGATACATCTGTCGACGCTCTTCTGTGCCGATTCCTCCGCTTCCAAGTAGTGCCCTCATTACCTCACCTCAATGTTGACTGGTCTTCTTGACCTCAGCTGGGGCCATGAATACTAATGCCACACCTGAACCTACGATCAGTAATCCACCTACCCAGTCGGCTATGCTCAGGGTCTCTCCAAAGATGATGAATCCATAGAATACAGCCACTATGACCGTGAAGTAGGAAAATGCGCTTACCCAGGCTGCATTTGCACTCTGATAGGCCATCGTGATGCCTACCTGTCCCCCACCTGCTCCGATACCAATCCCGACCAGAGCTGCTAGAGTCTTGGTGTCCAAAGAGAATAGATCTGGGGCCGCCTGAACAATACTTCCAGCAACACTCGCGATAGCGAACCAAAACACGACTGAAGTTGGAGAGTCTGTAGTTCGAAGTTCTCTCACATACATGTAGGCTAACGCGGCAAAGAAGCCTGAGCCTAGGGCGATTAATGCATCTGGCTCAACTGTGCCCAAGTCGGGTGAGACAATCAGGATGATTCCAACGAATGCTGTGATGACCAGTAGGGTCACTCCTGCTGAGACCTTCTCTGCGAGTACTTTCCCTGAGAGCAGAGCTACGAACAGTGGTGCTGTGTACTGGAGAGTGACTGCCTGTCCAATTGAGATTCTAGCTAAGGCGGTGAAGTAGAGTACCATAGCAGTTAGGCCCACTGCGCAACGCAGGAACATAATCTTCCGATTGTTGATTTTCAGACTGATTCCTCTGCTGGCTGCAAAGGCGGCGACTGCAAAGGCGATTACTGCCGAGCGTACCATGATGATCATCCAAACATCTGCATGCTCACTCGTCCACTTGACGACTGCATTCATGGAACCAAAGCAGAAACTACCGAAGAGCATCCACAGGACTGCTGTCCTAGGAGAATCAGGGGCTTCGAATTGTTCCTGCATCCTATGACAGACCCCATCGGCGTTCTAACACAGTTGTCATCGCTTGGTAATCCTGACCGCCTGGACTGCGTGGTTCGTGGAGATGAATTGGAATACCATGACTGGGGGCTTCTGCGAGTTTGATGTTGCGTCTGATTGCGGGCTCCACGACTAGTTCCGGGAATGCCTCTCTGACTTCACTTGCTACTTGCTGATTGAGAAGTGTCGGAGCATGCATGGTCAGTAGAACACCATCCACCCCTAGATGTGGATTGAGTAGTCCTCTGACCTCTCTGATTGTACCAGCTAACATGGCCAGCCCTTCTAGTGCGAAATACTCGGTCTGAACTGGGATTAATATGCCGTCACTGGCTACCAATGCGTTGATTGTAACGAGTCCTAAAGTAGGTGGAGTATCGATAATTATGATGTCATAATGACTCATCAAGGGCTCAAGTGCCTCAGTCATTCTTCTCTCTCTGCCTAGTTGTCTGAGCATCTCTTGCTCGAGTCCTATGAGTGTCTTATCGCCCACAATCATGTGGACTCCGTCTACAGCAGTAGCGTGCCTTGCTTGAACAGCTGACTCGGGATTGAGAATGAGGTCTCTGGTGGTAGCCTTGACTTTGCTTTTGTCAACGCCTAGGCCCGTTGCACAATTGCCCTGAGAATCAGAGTCTACGACGAGTACTTTGTGGCCTCGCAGGGCTAGTTGGGCTGCGATGTTGATTACAGTCGTCGTCTTACCAACTCCTCCCTTCTGATTGATTACCGTGACAACTCTAGCCCGTCCTTCAGGAGTAGGGTGCGCGGCTGGTAAATCGAGAGGTCTGCGAACCTTCGCTGAGCTGATCTCCTCGACTGCATCCAGAAGTGGTGCTGTCTCGACATCCTCGACCTCAGTGAACTCAGCGTCGACAATCAGAGGTGCGCTGTTTACCTCCGGCAGATTGTCCTCATCTATCGAGACCATACGAGCGCCTGCGGCGCTCGAGAGGCTGTTGAAGGTGACGCTGTTTTAGGGCGGTCAAATTGCGATTACAGAACATCACGCAGGTAGCGAGGTGTGGTACCAAGCAACCATCCTAGAACTCTCTGCATTCATTGCAAAACTGACGGTATGCTCTCTGCCGGACTCTTCCCAGGTTCGGGATCCGGCCACATTGACTTGTCCATCTCCGGCATCTCCTACAATCGAGTCGAGGACTTCATTGGCCTCACTAACACTCAGTAGGTATCCGTAACTAACTGATTCGTGCCAATTTCCTTGCGAGGATGACATATGTGTCTCAAGATCAGGGTATCTTGATTCCGCTAGGACTCGTTGTTCCAACTTCTCTAGGCTATGTGTATCGGGTATTGCATCCCTGCTCCAGATTGTCGTCTCCTCATCATAGTCGTCCTGGTCGACCAAGTTGCATCCTCCTGAGTCCCTGGCTCCCAAAATAATCCAACCAGAGGTATCATCGTCTCTGACCCATGATAGGTTCCACTCGTCAGTCGTGTATGCAGCCTGCCAGATGTACCCGCCCATTTCCAGCGCAATTGCAGCGTCGCTAGTACTGTGGTTTGTCATCAGACAATCAACTGCTGTCTCCAAGTCGAAGTCTCTCTGATTTGATTGGTCCGGCATCGCATAACCCCACTGTGTCTGGCCACCGGGAATATCCTCTCCGCTACCTGGACTACCTGCGTATGTTGAGCCCCAATGTGCTGGTTGAGAGCCTGAATTCGATGATGTTTCGGTGATAGTTGCTACAATAGTAATTCTTCCATCTGGAAGGGCCTCATTGAGGCTAGAGCCAACGAAATTGCAGTTCGAATCTTCTAGCGTTTTGTCGATCACGATGTCAACCTCTTGCCTTACTGGCCAAGGATTGCCGTTCTTGACTAGGATGTCAATCTGGGCGTGACCCAAGCACCTTCCAATCTCATAATGGAAGACTGAGACTTGAGTCACGAGTCCATGGTCATCGGTGTTGATTTCACTACCAACAGACCATCTCCAGTCTGAGCTCCAAGTTATGTCGTCGTTCGAAGACAGACCCTTGGTCAATTGAGTGTCTCCAAAGAATGCGTGTAGTTCGATTGGAGTTAGTGGGAACAGGAGTAGGGATGCTAGATCACCGACCGAGCCCAACTCATCTACTCCGAATACTACTGCTCTAGCAGATGTTGTCTGGCCGTCTGAGTCAACTAGACTGAGTTGAGTATCTGTCTTGACAGTCTTGCGGGTTGTTATATCTCTCCATGAAACAGAATCCGAGATTAGGGTATTGTCTTCTCTAATCCATCCTGTGCTGGTGCAGTCCTCACCACTCCTTACCTTCCCCTCCAAATCTACCGACAAGTCATGAGACATTGTCTGTTCCACCGTTAGTCTCTGTCTACCATATGCATCGAGTGCCATCACGGTTCCTTCTAAATCAGAATCCATAGGATGGAAAATCTCGTTTGGTGTACCTTTCCGAATGGTTACAGAACCTGTTCCTCCTGAAACCGTCGCTTTCAGTTCCGAGCAGACATCATCTAGAGTTGGTGAGGTTGAGTCTCTGATGTATCCAATCATCTCCTCTCCAGTCACAGCCACAGTAGTCCCGCTGACTGTGAAGTCCATGTGATCGCCGTAGCGCAGAGGACGAGCTGTGAAGGCAGGGTCTGGCTGGAAAAGGAATACTGAGGCAGCCCCAACAAGAAGTACTACGACGCCGACAGCAGCAGCAATCTGCCAGTTCTCCTTGAAACCGGCCATTGATGGCAGATTGATGACAACTGATGGTTCGTCGGTCCCTTCATCATCATCGAGGACCAGTTCGGACTCCTCAGTGGCAATCACGCCTGAAAACCAGGGGTCATCCTCTGGGTCTTCTTCAGGCTCCGGCTCCGGCTCAGGCACAGGCTCAGAATCTATTATCTCAGCATCTATGATCTCCGCTTCTATAGGTCCTGATTCCGGTTCTGCATCGGCTTGTTGGGTCAACCACTTGGCTCCATAGTGGTTCCACTGCTCTATCGTCCAACCAGGCGGAAGGCCATCGGCTGGAACCGGTGGAGATTCTGAATCTGTAGTCGGAATCGATTCGGGTACAGGATCTTCAGACTCCTCGCCTCTTACTCTAGCCAGCATCTTGTCGATGGCGTCATCGATGTTTCCGGCTGCGGATTCGGCTGCCTCTGGAGCTTTCTCTTCTGTTACCTCAACCCCTAGAAGTCTGTTGATTAGAATGGCCTTCTTGCCCGATACTAGTAGACCGCGGTCACTACACATCTGACGCAGTTCACTGACCTTCATAGCAGACAATTCGTCCCGGTCGAGTTCGCCCTCAGTTGACATTCTACCCTTCAGTAGCGAATACAGGAGGCTTTCAACCCCTTCGGCGTCCTGCCTTGCAGGACGCTTACTCAATGATAAATTCGGTAACTCCGATGAAAGGTCTCAAGAAGGAATCTTGGTCGGCGGGTAACATGGACCCGCGGCTAGTAATACTCTCGAGAGGTCCTGGGCTATACAGCACCAAGCAGCTGGCGAAGGCTGCTGAAGAAGCAGGTTGGGTGGTGCGAATCATAGATCCACTGAAACTAACTGTGCTGGTCGATGACGACGGTGGCAAGATCTACTACAAGGGCTGGCCACTAGAGTGTGAGGCGATTATTCCTAGAATTGGTCATTCAATCACCCGCAGAGGCGTTCATGTTGTTAGGCAATTAGAGAGAATGGGCGTTATTGTAATCAACTCGAGTTCTGGAATTGCCAAGAGTCGCGACAAGCTCGCAGCCAGTCAAATGATGGCTGATGCCGGGGTCCCGATTCCCGTCACGGCAAATGTAGGAACTTGGAAGGATACTGTACGCGCAGTGAATCAGGTTGGAGGGACTCCTTGTGTCATCAAGAGCAATGAAGGTACTCACGGTTCGGGGGTGTTCCTAGCACATACCGAGCAGCAGGCCAAGCAATTGGTCTACCAGATGCTCGAGCGCGATATGCGACCTCTCGTTCAGGAGTACATCCAGGAATCTCACGGTAAGGATATCAGAGCCTTGGTCGTAGGTGGAAGGGTAGTCGCTGCAATGCGCAGAAGGGCGCATGGCTCTGAGTTCAGATCTAACTTCCACTTGGGAGGTAGTGTCGAGCCTGTCCAGATGACTCCACGCTTTGAGGAAATTGCAGTTACAGCCGCGAATAAACTCGGACTCGATCTAGCTGGAGTAGATATGCTAGAGGCCGGTAATGGACCACTGGTTCTCGAGGTCAACTCAAGTCCGGGTCTCGAAGGAATCGAAACAGTAGTCGGAGAAGGCATGGTAGCAGGCGAAGTTGCGAAGTTGCTTAACCGAAGGCTAGAGGAATCGCGCTCACAATCAGGCAAACCATCTATTCATGATACAGCCCAGATTGAGGGAGAGTCATCCGAAGCACGGGATTGATGGCGTCGAGGCAGTGGTTCTCAAACGGGCTCTTACCGACCGTGTCGGAGAGAAGCATTCAAGTCTGAATAGGGATACTTGGACCTGTCCGTAGGGACAGGGATGCACGGCCTTGATTGGCCAGAGGCGAGAAATGACAGAAGAAAATGGGGCAAAACAAAACGTGTGGATGCGAGCTGCCATGGGTGGCAGAATCGGGTCTAGACTCTCTGGACTAGGTCTCGACGAAGGTGCATCCCTTCCCTCGCGACTTCAGGGGCTCGCGGAGTTACCATGGTTCGAGTGTTGGTTGCAGAGACTCAAGACCGAGAAGAAGAGTGCTCACACCATTAGAGCATACACTGTAGCGGCCCGTACTCTAGCCACTACTGCGCTACCGGGCGAGGAGCCCCTCGACTGGGAGCAGGCTCAATCTCTGAGCGTTCTGAAGATTCATGGTAGGATTGACCCGAACAAGGGTAGATTGGACTCGTGGCTAAACAGCATTGGAGATCTCAAGCCAGCCACAATCAACGCTAGGATGGCAGCAGTATCTCATCTCTTGAACTGGATCGGACACATGATTCCAGACTGGATACAAAGACCCAATCGCAGTAAATCCCTACCCCGCACCCTAGGTCGCAGTGAGTTGAGTCGTGTACGAGCCGCAGCAACTCGCTCTGAAGACCCACTGACTCAACCCATAGTTACCATCCTACTCGATACCGGCCTCAGAGTCTCTGAATTGTGTGGGCTTGACCTAGACGACATGGACTTGGAGGATAAATCAGCCCTTGTCATTGGCGGCAAGGGCGAGAAGGACCGAACTGTGCTATTCACCCAGGCCACCGTCGATGCGGTGGAAGCATGGATGCCAATCAGAAACGCTCGCGCCAATACATGTGATGATGAAGAAGAGAGGCGTTCACTACTGCTTTCGAGTCGTGGACGCAGAATCAATCCGCGCTCGGTACAGAAACTAATCGATAGGTTGGCTGATGCAGCCGACATCCCGCGCTCTAGACTAAGTCCACACACTCTTCGCCATACCTTCGCTACCGGCCTATTGGAGCGCGGTGCCGACCTAGTGACTATCCAAAGGTTGCTTGGCCATGCCAGCATAGCCACCACCAGAGTCTATCTCGAAATCGGAGATCAGACGCTAAGAGAGATTTATCACCGCGCTCAGAACGAGATTGTAGGGCTTCCAGAAGTGGTCCCAGCTACTCAAGAGGCAATCCCAGAGGTTCCCGAACAGATGCCGCGTGTTCCCTGACTACTTTCTAGACGGGTTCTTCTTGTTGTGTCTCTTTTCTACTGATTCTGGCCCTTGCCAATCTCGATCTGCAGGAATCGTGTAACCTGGATGAGTCGGTATTGGGCAGTGCTTGCCCGACCTGCACCTACTACAGTTGTCCGAGGGAGGATACTCCACGGTCTTCTGCAACTTACCATACTTTCTGCGCGGCACGACAGATGCTCTGTTTGGAGGGACTTAGCGATTACCACAGACGCGTAATGTTCAACCCTACACGCACCCGCACCGCAGCATGGATTCCGAGGCTTCCGAAGTCGGATCTGACCCGAGTCGAACGATTCTGTATGCTCAGGTTAGAGAAGGTAATCCGCAAATGTCGATAGATGAGGAAGACCGGCTCAGGCCTCTAAATTGGCCTGAATCAGGTGGCAAAGTGTACCTCGGCGATGTCGCTCAGGCCGCTCTGAGGGCTCTCGGGCCACACGACCCGCCTCGCTTTGCCGAATCACCAGTCTTCGATGAGCAGAGATGGGTTCTCGTTTCTAGAGCCAATGAACTCACGATGACTATCACAAGTACCGCCTACTGGGGTTTTGGTCTGTTCAAGAGTTGTTTCATGAATCAAATTGAGATTAGAGGCCCTTATGGACTCAGGGCGAGATGTGTGCATGATATCGTGGCCTCTCTGGGACACAAACCATGGGAGCCTGCTAGAGTGAGTAAGTTTGAGTCAGTAACTGGGGCTAAGTTGGCAGAACATAGAGTTGCTTGGGAGGAGTTGGTCTCACGCGCGAGCGAGGGGATGAGCGAGGAGATTATCGAGCTTGAGGATGTAACAAGGCGACTAAGGGGGACAGATGAATCAATCGAAGGGATTCTAGATTCTGCAGAAACTGCACTCTACGAGGCTAGGATGGCTTTGGCAGACAGAAACGCCCCGGCTGTCGAGAGAGCGCTTGGAAGAGCCTATACAGCAATCGTCGAGGCAGATCCGAGTACGGAAGTTCGCTCATCTGAAATGCGAGCAAGTGAAGACCTGTTGTACGAGGTTCCGTTGGTGGATCTCTCTGAAGAAGAGTAATCAAAGTCCCAGAGTGGACCACATCCAGGACCATACTCCGTGTTGGGCGAGGTAGATTACTACGCTGAATGAGATACAAGCGAAGTAAATAGAGCCTTTTGAAATTTGAATTGCGTCCTCAGACTCCTCGTCGAAGTATCTGATCAAACCAGCTGCCTGCTGGATTCCACTGCCCTTCTTTTCCTTGGCCATCGGGCGTCGCACCTACCTGCACTATTTCAAATCCACGAGGAGTGAATTGCATACCTCAGGGGTCCAATGTCTCGATTAGGACGCATCCTTCATCCAGTTCTACTATTTTCGAAGCGGCACTCATAGCCGTATCGATACAGGATGTCATCAAGATCTCTCTGCGCCGACCATTAATCCCTTCAAACACTAATCTGTGACTTAGACTGTCCAACACTTCCCGGTCAACAATCTGCCAGACCCAGCTGTCTCTCTCAATCGTCACTAGAGCCTCGACCGGTACTAGGGGACCCTGCTCTCTCCCCACCGCTCTTGCTCTATCAACCAGTTCCACCAACTTCCGTGTAGCCCCATTCACATCGGTCGTTGTGGGTTCTTCATTTGTATTCGAAATTCTTCTTCTCAGTCTAGTCATGCGCATCCCATGCGGCACCGCCGCAAATCCGCAGCGATTCGCTGGAGGTTTAACCATTTACGGTGATGCTCGCAGAATTAAAGCGAAAACAGGACCCTATTGTTTTCGCCGGAGAGTCGTGCAATTGATGTCTGCTGCTATCGCCGCCTGTGCATGGGCAGTGAGATTCCTTGGGACGAGTTGGCGCGTGACAGCATCCTGCTCAAGGCTGTCTCTCACTGGAGGGATGATACTGAGGTCTGGCTCGAAGGTTCGTTCGATAGGCTCGCTGAGACAGTTAGAGTAAATCCTCTGAGAGCAGATAGTGAATGGACTGAGAATTGGTTGGAACAGAACGGAGCAGTTTGTATTCCATGGTTTACAGGCCGAGGCAGTGCGTGGACATTACCCTTCGAAAGAGGTGGCGCAGAGGGCGAAGTACGTGAAGTACTGAAGTCTCTGCACGAGACCGGTCGAGTAACTCGACAGGAAGCAGTCTCGATGCTCCCGGTGATTGCTCTAGGTGTAGAGTTGGGAGACATAGTTCTGGATATGTGTGCATCTCCTGGCTCTAAGACTACTCAGATTGCAGAGTGTCTTGGAGATAGTGGACTTGTGCTTGCAAATGAGGTTGTCAACTCGCGAGTCAATATGCTGGTGAGTAACTCGCATCGTCATGGCTCCTCTTGTATCGGAGTGGTCAACCACGACGGTAGGCACATGCCGATGGTTCCTGAATCCGGTTTTGACAGAGTACTAGTCGATGCCCCGTGCACTGGTTCAGGTACGACTCGCAAGAACCCGGATGTGTGGAGAAAGTGGCTTCCATCCGGTGGCAGGTCACTACACGATCTGCAGGTTGACCTACTATCTCGAGCAGTTGCAATAACCAAGCCCAGCGGTAGAATAGTCTACGCGACCTGTTCGCTAGACCCGGTCGAAAATGAAGCAGTTGTTGCCGAGACTCTTCGCAGAAATGGTCACCTGAAGTTGCTCGATGCATCCCAGTTAATACCCGGAGTACAGGGAGAGGCAGGTCGCTCAAACTGGCCGTCCCTAGGGGACGATGGTCAACCAACAGATGAGTCGTTTGCTGAATCCATGTTGCCGCCTACAGAAGAGAGAATTTCATCAATCCTTAATCGGTGCATGCGAATATGGAATGACAGAGTGGATGCAGGCGGATTCTTCCTAGCCGTGCTGGAGAAATCTGCTGATTCTCCATCCAAGAAAAAGCCTGCAGAGCACACGCTGCAACCTGACGAAGTTAGTCCTGACCCTCACGACTCTCCTAAGCCGCTCCCCAAGGAGCTTGTCGAGAGTCTTAGTAAGCAGTGGGGCGCTATGCCCGATGAACTGTGGATTAGGGGTAAGAGAGTCCTGCTCTCAACACCACAGGCGAGGATGGTTTGGGAATCCGAGCGTAGCCGTAAGGCAGGTCGCGTGAGAATACCTGGAGGACGATGGCGTCCTCTGCGACTTATGCATCTAGGACTGAAGGCAGCGCTTCTGAGAAAGGGTGAGTTTGATCGTATTGTAGCCGGAGCTTCTCAAAGACTTGGGGCGGAGCTGCCCAGAGTCTCTACCATGATTGGCTCGGGGCTGATTGACGAGTTGTTGAGTAGTGGCGAAGCGATGATTCCCGAAACTGGAATGGAAGAATCTGCCGGCGGCCGAATCCTAATCGACTCCAAGAACGGAACCTGTATTCCTGTATGGGTTGGGTCTCGCCTGAGTCTAATGCTGGCAGATTCTGAACGTAGAATACTGTGCATGCAGAGAGGTTTGCAAATCAAAAGTGCAGAAGAAGAATAGCTTCTGAAGTTGAACGCATGGATACATCATTTGCCAAAGTCTTGGCATATGTTCAATAGCCTGCTGTCGAAATACTCAGTTCCCGGTGGAATGATGCTAGACGAGACAGACCGACGAATTATCTCAGTGCTTCAGACTGATGCTCGCGCATCGATGCGAAGTATTGCTGAGAAGGCGGGAGTTTCTCTAGGAACTGTTAGCAATCGTGTACACAGATTGGAAGATACTGGGGTGATTCGTGGCTATACTGTTCAGTTAAATCCTGAATTATCTGGTTGGGAGTTGACGGTTGTCATCGGACTTAGGATTCAGAAGGGGCGTCTTATTGAGATTCAAGAGAAGATTGCTCAAGACAACCGTATCTACAGTGCCTACGATGTTACCGGCGAGTTCGACTCGATGGTTATCGCTAGGGCCAAAGATAGGAGAGACCTAGATGACCTCACAAAGAATGTGATTTCAATCGACGGCGTCGAGAGTTCGGTAACTCATCTTGTTCTGAACACGGTCAAAGAGAGCTCTACTGTAATCCCTGAGTAATTACTCCGGATCATCAAGGAATTCCTCAATCAGAGGATTCAGGTTCCGTGAGTGAGGGGCTAGTGCCTCTATGGTCCTAGACTCTGGTTTCATTACTCTCAGAAGTACTGTCCGCAGTTCCTCATCGACTGGCATATCCATTGCCATTAATTGTTCTCTGAGTACGGTCTGAAGTCTGCCTCCAGTCCTGTCCCAATCCATCAGTAAAATCAGAGCTGGGCCTTTGTCGACAATGTTGCGAGTTCCGTAATTTTCATACAGATATGCAACTAATTTCGACCTATCCCAGCCCCTGTTTACTTTCTCGATTATACCTGTGAATCCCAGTTCTCTTAGTGCCTTCTCATCTCTCAATCCTTCGACTAGAATCGGACAGTTGGGATTGCCCTTTCCAAAACGATTCCTTTTGATACATGTAGCGATGGCTTTGGCGGCGGCTCGGAAACGTATCTCTCTATCTGGTGGACCCACTCTACGAGTCCGATTATCGCCCCTATCTCCAAGTCCTTCTTTCTGAGGCATCTTAGACACCTATGGTAGGGGCGACATGGTTCGATTTGAGTTCGATTCAGAGGTCATGTGAATAATCCTCAGGGGGATGTTCTCTTGAACTCGCTGATTGAGTATTTTGCTTGGCCTCCTAGGGTAGTAATTCCGCGATACTTATGAGGGGGTTTCGTGCGCATTACATTACGGGATAGGATGTCTGGCGTAACACCTCTATTCGATGCTATCTGGGATGACTACATGTTCTGGTCGATACTTGTAGGCGCCTTCTCCTTCGGTTGGCTGTATCATCACACCTACTACTACCGCGCTAAGGAAGGAGAGAGTCCCAACATCGATAATCTAGAAGTCGGTGTTTTTCCCAAGGAATATGACAATTTCAAACTTGAAGTTACATGGACTGTTCTACCATTCATTCTCATCGTCTGGTTGACCTACATCTCATGGGCACCGCTAGATGCTGTTTGGAGTCAGACTGGTCCAGACGGTTACCACGGCAGCGTGTGTGAAGATGGTCAATCTTCCAACAATTTCATCGACGCGAGTGGGTATGTCAGATCTGAATGCTACCACGAGATTGGTATTGAGGGGCAGCAGTGGTTCTGGGAATTTGACTGCTATGGCCTATCCGAAGAATTGTGCGCTACGGACTATGCTACAGTCGAAGGTGAGCTGAAGCCTCACCTGATTCTAAAGGCCGGTGAGACATATCTCGCAGAGATGACCTCAATCGATGTCACTCATGCTGTCAAGAATACCGAGTTCGGGATGATGGAGGATGTCGTCCCTGGTCAGACTGCCTACCTTTGGATGCCTGCTGTTGAGGATACTTCTTTCCTAATGCTATGTGCTGAGTACTGTGGCGACAACCACGCATACATGGTAGCACAGATTACTGTGGAGTGATTGAACCATGAATAATTCAACTTCGCGCAGACTGGCTTTGTTGGCTATACTCGCTATAGCCATGGTCGTAGTTCCTGCTGTTACTTCTCTTCCAGCGGGTATTGCTGGTGTCAAGGATTCGGGGTGTAACTGTCACGGTACCGAGGCAGATTCCTCAGTAACTGCTTCCATCACTGGCTTACCTGAGACATATAACGCATCAGAGACCTATGCGGTCACTGTCTC
The DNA here is from genome assembly GCA_002503055.1 of Euryarchaeota archaeon UBA86. Taxonomy (GTDB): domain Archaea; phylum Thermoplasmatota; class Poseidoniia; order Poseidoniales; family Thalassarchaeaceae; genus Thalassarchaeum. The sequence continues at coordinate 12,450 of DAQX01000022.1, forward strand.
GTTCTCTGGTGGACCAAGTACAGACGGTAACATGAACCTAGGGGGATTCAATCTCTGGGCGAGTGATGGTACATTCTCAACCGTAGATGACTCTACACAGTTGTGGGGCCCTTCTGAGGCTAGTCATACCGAATCAGGCAATGATCAAAGGAGTTGGACTGTAGACTGGACTGCTCCAGAAAGTGGGGCCAATGTCAATTTTATTCTGCATGTGAACTCAGTCAATGGTAACGAGGGTAATGGCGGATCTAGCGGAGATATGTGGAATCGTGCTGATGTTACAGTACTAGGTTTCGGAGACGCTCCTCTTCCTGAGGTTGACCCATTCAAGGTTCTAGCAACTCTTGTTGTAATCTCAGGTGTGATGTTGTCTATTGTCGTCCTGTACATCTTCTACAGAAAGAATCCTGACAGTTTCGATTGGGAGAATTTCTCTCCTTGGATTTCAGAGTGGTTAACCAGTACCGATCACAAGAAAATCGGAACTCTGTACTTCGTGCAAGGTCTATTCTTCCTTGGCGTCGGCGGAATCATGGCCTTGATGATAAGGATGCAGCTTGCAGTACCTGGTAACGACTTCATCTCACAGGACTACTACAACCAGTTCTTCACCCTACACGGAACCACGATGATTTTCCTAGCGGCAATGCCTCTGATTAATGGCTTTGCCAACTGGATGGTCCCTCTACAAATTGGTGCCCCAGATTTGGCGTTCCCACGCCTGAACGCAATGTCGTTCTGGCTGCAGCCGGTCGCTGCCCTACTAATTTTCACAGGGGTGTTCAGCGGCCAAGGTGCAGATACGGGATGGACTGGTTATGCTCCATATGTGGTGACTGAAACCACTCACTCCGGCGTTAGCATGTGGGCAGCCGGGCAACTGATGCTGGTTGCATCTTCCACTCTGACCGGAATCAACTTCCTGACAACAATGGCAGTGATGCGGGCCCCTGGCATGGGATGGTTCCAGATGCCACTTTTCACATGGTCTATTCTAGTTGCCAACCTGATGCTTTTCCTTTCCATACCTGCTTTCGGAGTTGGTCTGATTCAAGTCTATCTTGATCGTACGATAGGTACGGCGTTCTATGATGTCGCTTCAGGAGGGGATCCGTTACTGTGGTCTCATCTATTCTGGTACTTTGGACACCCTGAGGTATACGTCGTTATCGTACCTGCATTCGGTGTGATTTCTGAAGTCATCGCTACCAGTGCACGAAGGTCAATCTTTGGCTACAAATCAATGGTTTACGCTATGGCCGGAATCGGCCTAGTTTCTTTCATCGTTTACGGCCACCACATGTTCACATCGGGAATGTCGCCTACACTCAGATTCATCACAATGCTGACTACGATGCTGGTAGCAGTACCTACAGGAATCAAGATATTCAATTGGCTCAAGACGATGCATGGTGGTTCCCTGGTCTACAGGACTCACACTCTGTGGACACTTGGCTTCCTAGTGACTTTCACTTTGGGTGGAATATCTGGTATGTTCTTCCCGTCAATGGGAATGGATGTGCACCTGCATGAGACCTACTTCGTAGTCGCTCACTTCCACTATGTTCTAGTCGGCGGTACCGTGTTCGGATTCTTCGCCGCGATTTACTACTGGTACCCCAAGATGACTGGAAGAATGCTCGATGAGAGATTGGGTGTTCTACACTTCCTTACTGCATTCATCTCCTACAACGCTCTGTTCTGGCCTATGCACAGACTGGGAGTAGTCGGAATGATTCGTAGGACTCATACTTACTACATCACTACTGATGATTTCAACGCCCTACCAGAATGGGCTGCAGATTGGAACATGCTGATTTCGATGTCAGCATTCCTCTTCTTTGCTAGCAACCTGATTATGGTTTACAACATGATCAAGTCTCTAATCAGAGGAGACAAGGCCCCTGCCGACCCATGGGGAGGTTGGTCCTTCGAGTGGATGACTGCATCCCCTCCTCCTACTCCGAGTTTCGATCCACACAATCTACCTGAGCTCAAGGATGCTAACGAACATGTAGCAAATGAGCCGGGGATATTTGGTCAGATATTCCGCAGATTAATGGTGTCAGATGATGCAGCAGAGGAGGAATCACATTGAGTGGCGACTATCACGGTGATAATCATCCAAGCCCATGGGGGCCACACGACTGGGGGCATGGGGCTCCACACAATTCGTATGCTCCTCTTGTCATGTCTATCGGTGTCGGCATATTCCTGCTTACCTTCGGAGGTCTGTTCAACTTCGGCGAGTTTGATATGTGGTATCTTCCACTAGTAATGGTCGGATTGGCTGTAACCGGAATTGGCCTGTTTGTCTGGTGGAGACAGGATATGTCTTTCGATGCATCATACGAACCAATCGCTACTGGCACTCCATTCAAGCACATCCAAGTCAGAAAGGTCGGAATGTGGGTCTTCTTGATGTCTGAGATGATGATTTTCAGTTCACTATTCTCCACATACATGCGCTACAGACAAGGAATTCCTAGATGCGATACGGTATTTGAAAGGGGGATGTTCGATCCTGTATTGAATCCTGATGGCTGGCAGGAAGGGGTCGCTGTGACCTGCTTTGAGCCAGCCAGCCACCTAATTGCTTCCAGTTGGTTCCATCTAGCCCCTGGGGCAATCAACACCTTCGCACTAATCGTCTCTTCATTCACTATTGTACAGGCCCTACGCTGGGCACACAAGCCAGTAGGTAGCGTCGACGAAGAAGTGAGAAGGAAGCGTATCTACAGATACCTAGGTGCAACGACCCTGCTTGCGACTCTATTCTTGACACTGAAGATAGTCGAGTGGTTCGTCGGCTTCCCTCTACCTGAGTTCCTACATGAGTACAACCACGGGCATTCTAGTATCAAGTCACTATACGCTGAGCACTATCTCATCACGAACGATCATTACACGCACCACTCCTATATCGATGAGGCGACTGGTGCTCATATGGTAGCAAATATCAGAGTAAGTGCTACTCTGTTCTATGTAACAACCGGAACTCACGGTTTACACGTTCTAATCGGAATCATCGGCCTAGCATATCTGACATTCAAGGCTTGGACTGGAGCTTACAACCCACAAAGCGCTGTTTCAATCGAGTACTTCGGACTATACTGGCACTTTGTCGACTTGGTCTGGGTTCTGGTCTTCCCGTTCTTCTATCTGTATTGAGGTTTTTACATGGCAAAAAAAATAATGGGTTTTGATGCATACTGGTTGAACTTCTACGGCCTCATGATTCTCACGCTGATTGAGGTTCTTGCTGTAGGGGCTGATTTAGGTTCTACAGCTGAAAATCTAGATATGACCGAGAGGCAGATTACACTCTGGATTTTGACCATTATTGCTGTGCCTAAGTTCGTGATGATTGCTGCAATTTTCATGCATCTATGGGGAGATGCGGACTCGGGTATTCTGACCCTTACTGCACTATTCCCTGCATTCTTCATCATCATCATGGTGCTCTTCATCGGACTTACTCATCCTGAGTCAGGGATTGGTCTGCCTGACTGGTGCAGACCTGGTAACTACGGACTTTGATTCAATTACTGTCCGAATAGGTTCATCAAAAGTGACTGTTACGGCGGACTACTGCAGACGTCGCATAGCCCGGTATTGCGCCGGATTTGAAAGGTAACAAAACATAGCCCAAAATATCCGGTGTCCTAGTGACTCGGGAGTTCAAATCTCTCCGTCTGCGCCACTACTCATTCGGAATTGAAGCAGCGCCACGCACTGTCAACTGGTCATCGTGATACTGCATAGTGGCAGGTGTGGTAATTACCGCTTCACCATCCACTCCTATCATCAGAGGAGAATTGGAAGAAGTTGAGATTTCGAACTTCTTGGCATTCTGCATGGTTATTCCCCACTTCCCAACATGTTTTCCCTTCTTTACTGGGCCCATCAACATCAGCATCTGTGCCTTCGACATACCCCATGCCATTACCAAAGAGCAGTGGCCTTGGGTAGGTCTGGCTCCAGGAGCTACCTTGTAGCCTCCACCGAAGGTTTGGCACTGGCTCATGCAAAATAGACCTGAGAGGTCTACTTCGATTGGTTCTTCTCCATCGATTCTGAGTTCTCCTGTTTGTTTCTTCCAAGAAATAATTGCCTTGATACCTAGTGCATCGTATTTCCTCGGACCTCTAATTCTTTTGAATTGGCCCTCATCTTTCATTCGATTGATTACCGATGTAACTCCGCCATCGCACTCGAGGAAGCTCCAGCGAACTAGGTTTCCAGGAATCTCAGGGTTGCCATTACACTCTCGAGGAATGGGGGCGGCCTTGGAGGGATGATCTGGGGCAGGTGGGCCCTCTATCCTGAGTGATCCGACTCTGCGATTAGTTCCATTGGACAGAATATCAATCGCTCCTTGAAGGTCAGGAAATTTGTTTCCTTTTGGGACAGGTATGCCATGTGCTCTAGCGTAGTCATTGCCGGTTCCAATGGGAAGTATGCCCATGACCTTGTCCGAGCCACGTAGGCCCGATGCAACCTCGTGCACAGTGCCATCTCCACCTACAGCCACGACTATTTCGTGGTCTGTATCAATTAGGCTCTCTGCGATGTCCATAGCGTGTCCTGGGGCTTCGGTATGATACAGGTCAACATCGAACCCAGAGTTGTCAAGAGCTTGTTCAAATTCGCTCCACTTCTTGAGGGACAAACCATCCCGAGCGTTCGGATTGAGGATACAGGCGATGCGGGTCATGAGGTTCTCAGGATTGGTTTTCGACTTGAATCCTGCCAATACAAGAAATGATGAGTAAGTGGCGGTTCCAAGGGCTATAGATGGAGTCTGATGAGGAATACATGCAACGCGCCATCAGCCTTGCTGAGCGTGGCAGAGGGCGTGTGATGCCCAACCCATTGGTCGGCTGTTTACTAGTTAAGGATGGACAGGTAATCGCAGAGGGTTGGCACGACCGAATCGGGGGTCTGCATGCAGAGCAGGCTGCGATTGCTGATGCAGAGGCCAGAGGGATCTCACCTCAAGGCTCAACTGCCTACATCACTCTAGAGCCCTGCAACCACTTCGGTAGAACACCTCCTTGCACTGAGGCCCTTCTTTGGGCGGGCGTTACCCATGTAGTAATCGGCGCTAGTGACCCTAACCCAACTGTTCGAGGAGGAGGTAGTGCAGTTCTAAGGCAAGCGGGCATGGAAGTGGAAGAAGGAGTCTTGGCTGATGAGTGTAGGGAACAAATGCGCGAGTTCATGCATTGGTGTGAGAGTAAGCGCCCCTATGTTCTACTCAAGGCGGCGGTAGACCCCAACGGCAGAATAGATGGAGACCAGTCAGATCCGGCTGAGAGGTTCAGCTCAGAATCATCCTTGGAGATTGTTCACCAATTGCGTTCAGAGTCGATGGCCATACTGGTCGGAATCAATACAGTAATTCGTGACAATCCTTCACTTACTGTGCGTGGTCCCGATATTGGGCCTCGCGTACCTCCTATGAGAGTGGTAATCGATCCTAGTGGGAGGATTCCGTCTGATTGTAAGCTAATGCGGGATGGTTCCGCTCCAACTCTGTTGATTCACTGCGAAGATCCGGGGCAGTTAGATGATCCAGTCCATGTAGAGAGAGTGATACTTTCTGACGATGATGGTGAAATTTCAGTTGAGAGGATACTCGATATGCTAGGAGACCGTGGAATTCAGTCGCTGATGGTAGAGGGCGGTGCAGACACCTGGAGGCGTTTCCTTACAGAAGAATTGGTAGACAGAGTCCACCTTTGTCGCTCTCCATTCGACCTTTCTGGTGAGGATGGTGTCACCTTCGAAGAGCATGAGTTGACTTCCGCTGGACTACGCCGAGTTTCGGTGAGAGACATCGATGGGGATGAAGTCAGTAGTTGGGAGAAGTGATTTTTCTCTTAGTTTGCATATTAGGTCAACTGTAAATGTGATAGTCCTGAGTTTCCCACGAGAGTCGTGGAGAATGAGATATTCTTACTATTGATGCTGGTAGGTGTATTTGCAGGATTCGTTGATAGTGCAGTCGGAGGCGGGGGGCTGCTTAGATTGCCTGCAATGTTAGCTGCTGGATTACCTCCTCATATCGCACTTGGGACGAATAAGTTCGCATCGGCGGCGGCGGCAGCGGTTGCAAGTGCAAAATATCTCCAAAGTGAGATTGTTCCTAGAAAGCCCGCATTCATAGGCTGGTTAATCATGATTATATTCTCAATAATTGGCACTAGGGCTGTTCTTTCTGTTGATGCTGATATGTTGCTTGGAATCGTTATTGTCGTCCTAACTGCTCTATTCTTCTATGTCTTGTTTAACCCTCAATTTGGGAAGGAAGAGAACATCAGGGAAGAGAGGGTGGTTCCTGTAACAGTTGGTATGGGGGTTGGATTGGGTTGGTATGATGGTTTTCTTGGACCAGGGACAGGAAGTATGCTAATGGCAGGATACATCAAAGGTGCAGGTTTTGGAATGGATAGAGCTGCAGCAACTGCTAGAATTCTTAACTTTGGAGGAAATATCGGTTCCTATGCAATGTTCGCGATTGCAGCATCGGTAAATTATGAGGTTGCGATTCCGTTTGCATTGGCAAACATGGTTGGAGGTTACTTAGCGCCTGGTTATGTTCTCAAGTATGGATACTCACTACTGCGACCGATGTTTCTTGTTGTAGCTGCAATCATGATTACAGTCCAGATTGTAAGTTACATTGGCTGACTCTCAGTCCAATCGAATAGTGGTGGGCGATACAGGATTTGAACCCATGTCCTAGCGTCCGAAGCGCCAGATGATATCCAGACTACACCAATCGCCCTTATGTTCGACGATGGCCCACCCGTCTTCAATCCGCCGGATGGCAGACGACAACCATTCTGGCGAGGCTGCTGTGTACTCTGACGGGTGCTTTGAATACCGGCTTCCATCCTCTTTCGATTATCTTGGCCTCTAATTCACTCCATGGCATACCCATTACCTCAACATCATCACTGGGCTCTGCTTGTAGGGCTTCGGGAGTAGTCGGAAGCATCGTGCTAAGTGTTCCTTCTGGGTCGATTCTATGAGCAGCAGAGAGGGCCTCAAAGAACAGTTCCATGTCTTTTCCTGAAGACCATGAGCTGCGTCCGTAAGGTGGATCGAATACGAACGCACAGTCCGATCTAATACCCCAAAGTGATTCGATTTCTGAGACATCACAAGTCTCGACCCTGCCCTCTAAATCAAATGAAGCAAGATTCTCTCGTGTACCCTCAACCATACGTGGGTCCAAATCGCTGGCCAGAGTCTCAATTCCTTGAAGAGCGGATTCAATCGCTATACCACCTGTTCCGCAGAATGGGTCGATTACTGTCTCAACCTCAGCAGTTCGTCGGTGTGCTAGTGAGATGAGAAGTCTGGCCTGTCTTGGATCGAGAGAGACCGGTTGGAAGAATGGTCGCTCTGTTGGTGCTCTGCCTGAGTAACTCTCTCGATGCCAATCCATATGACTCAGTCCCCAGACTACGATTGGGCTATTCTGTCCGATTTCATCACGATGTATGGGTCCGTCTTCGGGCCCCGAGATTACTACTGAGATTACATTCTCTGGGCTCTCTAGGTCAACAGATCTCGATTCGCTAGAAACGAGTGCCCCAACTTCCTTGTCTATCGTACTGCGTGAGAAACCTGGGATACCTATCCCCAATTTGCGTGTTCTAACTGCGAAACTCCCCTCGGGTAGGTGCTTTAGTGCCCAATTAGCGATATTCTGACTCAGATCTTCCTGTGAGGCTTGCGGATTGACCCAATATCTACCAGAGTTAGATAGAACTTCATCTAGCAGAGCAGCCCTCGAAAGCCTATCTAGAGACGAATCAGTAAGTGGAATGTAAAGCACTCTTGGATTTATGACTTCAATTGGTCCGGTCAAAGCTTGAATCTCTGCTCTGAACAACAAAGGATGCCAGCCGCTACCAATCAGTGTCAGGCCTTGCATTCGAGCACCTCGATGAGTGCCGCTGCGGGCTTCATCCCTAAATGCCTCGACTGTTACCGTGGACCAATACCGGCGGGGGGCTATCGAGAATGGGCTGTAACTTGCGTGATTTAGCGGTTATCGAGCCACTAAAGATGAAAGAATTGTCAGGCCAACGAGTAGCAGTTGATGTCTTCCTAAACGCCTACCAGTTCATCACTAGTCTGACTGGTCAGGATGGTAAGCCGCTTTCGTACGACGGTAGGCCGGTTGCACACCTCATGGGATTCCTTGATCGGACTACTGTAATGCTAGCTGAGGGTATTGACCCTGTGTTTGTATTCGACGGAAGGCCGCACGAATTGAAGATGGAGACTCTCAAGGGTCGTAAGGACCGTAAGAAGGAGGCGGTTACTCGCTGGGAGGCTGCCGTAGAGGCAGGAGATATGACTGCCGCTAAAAAACTCGGGCCGCAGACTGCCGAGTACACTCCAGAAATGGTCGCTGATACCAAGCGACTGTTCGAATTACTTGGTGTAACTTGGGTGGAGGCTCCGATGGAAGCGGAAGGCGCTGCTGCAGTACGGTGCGCAAATGGAGAAGTGGGTGCAGTCGCATCTCAAGACTGGGACACTCTGTTGTATGGAGCTCCGATGATGGTCCGGAACCTAACTTCTCACGGCACTAGGAAGTTTGGACGTGTGCTGCAGGCAGAGAAGGTAATGTTAGCAGAAACTCTCGCCAAGCATGAAATTACACATGAACAATTGGTTGATCTTGGTATAATGATAGGGACTGACTTTCATCCTGGAATAAAGGGGATTGGACCTAAAACTGGATTGAAATTGATACGTGAACACAGTAACATAGAGGCGATTGCTGAAGTCAAGGGATTCGAAGTACCCGAGCGTCTCAACGAGATTCGTTCTCTCTTCCTTGAGCACCCTGTTGGGGATGAGCCGTTGCCAAAATCGGTCCACGCTGTTGAAGAAGACTTGCGTGACTTCCTACAGAAAGAGCGTGGTTTCTCTGATGGACGCGTACAACGCGCCCTAGACCGGCTCACTAGTGTGGCACGACTGCGTTCTAAGAGTCAGCCAACATTGTTTGATTTCTGATTGGGGCGGCTCATCCGGGGACTGAAGCGCCCCCGGAGAGCCTGTCTCCGCTTTGTCATCTCGACGAGCGGGCTGGCAGAACCAAGACTAGGGAATCAAAGGATACCGTCGTCTTCTTCGTCGTCAGGGATACCGTCGCCATCGTCGTCATCGTCTAGATGATCGGGGATGCCGTCGTTGTCGTGGTCAAATTGACCAGTCAAATCCCAACCGTCGTTCTGCTCGAACCAGTCTGAGAGTCCGTCGTTGTCGTCGTCGGTGTCAATCATGTCAGTAAGACCGTCGTTGTCATGGTCGTACCTCCATTCTCCAACTACGCCATCGATTTCGTCGACATCGAGGATGTCATCGTTGTCATCGTCAGGGTCGACACCGTCGTTTAGTCCGTCGTTGTCGTGATCGCGCGAGTAATCCTCGCCGTTCGGTCCAACGTCGTTCCAGTTATCGATGCCGTCGTTGTCGATATCGAAGTCCCAGTTGTCAGCGATGCCATCGTTGTCGTGGTCGTAGATGTCGGTGTTCGGGTTGCCGTCATTGACTTCCTCGCGGTCGTCTATGCCGTCGCCGTCGTCATCATCGTCCTCTGCGTCATCGATGCCATCGTTGTCGTGGTCCTCCGGGTTAGCATCCTGATTGTCTGGGATGCCATCGTTGTCATCGTCGAAGTCGAGATCGTCTGGGATCCCGTCGCCGTCGTTGTCGTTCTCGCCGTTCTGGTCCTGGTTGTCGAGTTGCTGATTCTGCTGCTGGTCTGATTGCTGGCTTTGCTGACCCTGGTTATTGTCCTGGGTCTGGCCTTGCTGCTGCTGGTTCTGACCATTCTGGTTGTTACCATTCTGATCTTGGCCCTCTTGCTCGCCTTGCTGGCCGCCTTGATCGCCGCCGCCCTGCTGCTGTCCTTGACCGTTATCCTGCTGCTGACCTTGCTCACCCTGATCGCCTTGCTGGCCTTGCTGACCATCTTGGCCGGATTGTGAACCTTGGTCTTGACCTTGGCCTTGCTGACCATTCTGTCCTTGACCTTGTCCTTGACC
>DAQX01000025.1:0-403 GCA_002503055.1 Euryarchaeota archaeon UBA86
ACTCTTCATGAGAACACCGCTTGGTGGGCAGTTTGGGTGGGGCGCCACGCGCTCGAAAAAATAACAAGCGTGCCCAAAGGTCAGCTTAGGTGGTTCAGTCTCCACCGTGAAATGTAAGGGTAAAAGCTGGCTTGACGTGGATCGGCAAAATAACGATCGACGATGCGAAAGCAGGGCCTATCGAACCAATGTACCTCATTTCTGGGGGTCATTGATAACAGAAAAGTTACCTCGGGGATAATTGAGTTGTCACCAGCAAGAGCACATATCGACCTGGTGGCTTGCTACTTCGATGTCGTCTCTTCCCAACCTCCTGGTGCAGCAGCTGGGAAGGGTGGGGTTGTTCGCCCATTAAAGGGGATCGTGAGATGGGTTTAGACCGTCGTGAGACAGGTTTGTTGCT
>DAQX01000025.1:749-41073 GCA_002503055.1 Euryarchaeota archaeon UBA86
TGCCTGATCGGAAGGGCCCTTTAGTACGAGAGGAACGAGGGCTCGGAGCCACTAGTTTACCAGTTGTCCGGCAGGGCAATGCTGGGTAGCCACGCTCCAGCGGATAAGAGCTGAAAGCATCTAAGCTCGAAGTCGTCCGAAAGACGAGGCACCTCAGGGGACTCGTAAAAGACGAGATTGATAGACAGCGGGTGTAAGGACCGAGGTTCGCCGAGGTCTTCAGCCCAGCTGCACTAACCCCCCGAGCATCATCAAAAATCTACAACACCAAGGCCCTTGTGGGCCTCTGTCCAAAAGAGCATATCAATTCACATTCGAAGGAAGAGTTGTGCACGGCCATAGCGGAGGGGTCCTACCCGGTCCCATACCGAACCCGGAAGTCAAGCCCTCCTGCGTCGTTTCCTGTACTGTGGCGCGAAAGCCCACGGGAAAGTTCGTCGCTGTGCCACTCTCCTTCACCCCGCGAATTTGAAAATCAATAGCCATGACTACCAGGTGAAATATGGCGATTAGCACAGGCGACATTTTGGGGCATACCCAGGTCGGAGTATACCTCTCGGTTGTAGATGACATTCTATTCTATCCTCGTTCACTCGATGAAACATCAATTGAGATGCTGACCGAGTCATTCGAGATGGAAATGCACCCTTTCCTAGTAGGGGGGTCTTCTCTACTTGGCAGTTTACTGAGTGGTAATGCAAAGGGAATAGCCGTCGCCGATATTGCTACTGAAGAAGATCTGGATGAACTAACTAGCTTCTGCGATGTCGTAGTCCTGGAAAGTGGAGTGAATGCTGCCGGGAATCTCATCGAGTGTAATGAACACGGCGCTGTGGTTAGCCCCGTGGTCCCTCAAGCTGGAGTTGAGATGATTTCAGAAGTCCTATGTGTGGATGCGATGCATTCCAAAGTTGCAGGACACGACACCGTAGGTAGTATGCTAGTTGCAAATAGCAACGGAGTTTTGGCGCATCCTGACATTACCAGAGAAGAAGCCGAAGCAATTGAGTCAGTAATGAAAGTACCAGTAATGGTTGGTACTGTGACTTTCGGCTCACCATTTGTTGGAGCAGGTTGTGCGGCCAGTAATACGCATGCTCTAGTTGGTTCTGGTTCTACGGGTCCAGAGTTAAACCGAATTGAGGATGCCCTAGGATTGATCTAGAGTAATCATTCAGTCTCTCCAAATATTCCGATAATATTCTGAAAATGCAGTTGAAAAGCCCACATATCACACTGATGTGGGCGCTATGTGGTCATCCCCCTTGTCTTCTGCATCCCGAACTCTATTCCAAACTGAAACCATCAACTCGTCATGACACTCTTCGCAGTAGTGGAATCTTCGATACGCCTCTCGGAAAGAGTAAGCCTTGCTACCAGTGGCCACTAGAAATCCCTCGGGAGACAGTCTACTGACTAGGGGGCCATCATTCTTGCATCCCGGGTAGTCGCATCTAGCCACGAACGACCCTGGCACTCCCTTCTCTTGAACTCTCTGAATCACTCTGATTCCTCTTCAGGAGTGATTACAACCAGGGGAGAATTGGCTTCGATGTTGTCGCCAGTTTGACAATTCAATTCAGCAATAGTTCCCGAGATTGGAGCCTGAACCTCATTCTGCATCTTCATTGCCTCAAGTATCATCAGAACTGAGCCTTCCTCGACCTCATCCCCTAAGGAAATGTGAATCGACACGACCTTTCCGGGAATCGGTGAAGAAATCGTTCCGGATTTAGCGGAACTAGATCGCGTTTGAGATCCTCTCTTTGGAGGGACTCCTCTTTCCTGCTCCACTTGAACTTCAAATTGAGAATCAGCCACACTGACTTTCCAACCATCTTCGACCTTCTCTAATTCGACCTCGAAAATCTCTCCATCGACCGAGACTTTTCTCTTGACTGCCATTACCTCACCTCGATGTACTCCTACGCGTACGCGCACGAAACAAATTCCTCCTTCCAATCAGAACCCTTCGGTGATCCTTTGACCATGCTCCACCAGAGTCTCGTTGTCCAGAAGTCGAGAGTGACTCACCTTCAGACATCTCAAACAGAACAGCGACAATAGCCGCCACCTTCAATTTAGATTCTCTTTGCTCGTCTTCGGCCATGACAGTTCCTCACAACGGGATATTGCCGTGCTTGCGTGCAGGGCGAATCTCTTCTTTCTCAAGCAAGGCACCAAGGGCGCGAGTCAAAACCTCACGAGTTTTACTAGGCTGGATAACATCGTCCAGATACCCCAGAGCAGCGGCCCGATATGGGTTAGCAAAAGTCTCTTCATAATCATCTACTAGCCTATCTCTTTCCTGCTCAGGATTGCCTGAAGTCGCAATGCGATTACGATGAATAATCTGGACTGCGCCCTCAGCCCCCATGACCGCTAACTGAGCAGTTGGCCAAGCGATATTGTAGTCGCCTCTGATATGCTTGGACGACATTACATCGTAAGCACCTCCATACGCCTTTCTTGTTATTACTGTCAATTTTGGGACAGTAGCTTCAGCGTATGCATACAATAGTTTAGCACCATGCCTGATTATTCCCCCCCATTCCTGACTCGCCCCTGGCAGGAAGCCAGGGACATCGACAAAGGTCAGTAAGGGGATGTTGAAAGCATCACAGAATCTGACAAATCTAGCACCTTTGATTGAAGCATCAATATCCAAACATCCAGCAAGCACGCTAGGTTGATTGCCGACTACGCCAATTGTGTGGCCCCCCAACCTTCCAAAACCCACTACTATGTTTCCAGCAAAACCCGCCTGAACCTCAAGGAAAGCACCATCGTCAAGAATTTCTTCTATCGCCATAGTGATGTCATATGGCTGACTTGGATCAATCGGGACCAGTTTATCTAGGCCATCGCAGGATCGGTCAAGAGGGTCTGATGTACCAGATATGGGAGGTTTCTCAAGATTGTTTGATGGCATGAATCCGACGAGTTCACGCACAATTGAAAGCGCCTCATCATCATCTTGGGCCGTGAAATGAGTCACTCCGGATTTAGTTGCGTGAGTAGAGGCGCCCCCCAAGTCTTCGAAAGACACTTCTTCATTGGTTACTGTCTTGATGACTTCAGGCCCTGTGATGAACATGTGAGATGTCTTGTCTACCATTACGACGAAATCCGTTATTGCTGGAGAATAAACCGCGCCTCCTGCACAGGGTCCCATGATTACGGAAATCTGCGGAATAACTCCGCTGGCCCTGACATTGCGGAAGAAAATCTCGGCATATGAACCAAGACTAGCAACGCCCTCTTGGATTCGGGCGCCTCCGCTATCATTTAGACCAATTACGGGAGCACCAGTTTTGAGGGCCATATCTAGAATCTTGCAAATCTTCAGACCATGCATCTCACCCAAAGATCCACCATAAACGGTGAAATCCTGGGCGAAGCAATAGACTACTCTGCCATCAATCGTGCCGTGTCCACAAACTACTCCATCACCCGGGATTACATTCCTATCCATCTCAAAATCCCTGCACCGGTGCTCAACAAGTGTATCAACTTCCATGAATGAACCATCGTCTAGGAGAGACTCAATCCTCTCACGAGCAGTCATCTTTCCCTTGGCATGCTGGGCCGATACTCTAGCCTGCCCACCTCCACCGGCAGCCTGAGACTTTCTGCGCCGCAGATCCTCTACTCGGTCATCGTTTACGCTCATAACCAGTCCAGTCAGCACAACCCCGCCAATGAGCATTACCTACGGTATTGTGTAATCAATTCTCAATCGGTTGCTTGAAGTCTCACGCCCGCGTGCCAGCACCGTCGAAATGAAGGTCATTGTCGCTAAACCGGGTCTAGACGGCCATGACAGGGGTGCTAAAGTAATCGCTAGGGCCCTCAGAGATGGAGGTCACGAGGTAGTTTACACCGGTCTGCGAAAGACCCCGAACGAAATAGTACGCGCCACTATGGATGAGGACGCTGCTGCATTAGGCCTGTCAACTCTATCTGGGGCGCACGATGTTCTGATTCCAGCTATCTGTGAGGAGTTAATCAAAGAAGATATGGGCAGAACGGTAGTATTCGCTGGCGGAATCATTCCAGCATCGGATAGGGATGCGTTGCATGCTTTGGGAGTAAGAGCGATTTTTGGACCAGGCACTAGTACATCCGAGATTCTCGACTTCCTCAATGAAGTGTCTTCTAGGAAGAAGTCCGGAGAAGCTGTTGGCGTTGGAGAGAGTTCAGAATGGAGATGGGAGTAAAGGAACAGGATATTATCCGCTCTGCTCTGCAAGGTAGACGCAGAGACCTTTCCCGACTACTCACTCTTATTGAGTCGGGATTTGAGCCAAACATCCCTTTACAAGAATCATGGACGATGGGTGTAACTGGGCCACCTGGGGCAGGAAAATCCTCATTGATTGGGAATTTTGTAGACTATTGGTCGAGCAGAGGAGACAAAGTAGCTGTCCTAGCAGTCGACCCATCTTCGCCAAAAAGCGGAGGGGCCCTGCTAGGAGATAGAATGAGGATGGTCTCTGCAGACTCTGGGGACTCCGTATTCGTCAGATCTCTAGCAACGAGAAACCATCCGGGCGGCCTATCCGCATACATCTCCACGATGATTGACTGTTTGACAGCGTGCGGCTGGAACAAGATAGTCATAGAGACCGTGGGTTCAGGTCAGTCAGACTATCGAATCGCTGCTTTTACAGATAGAATTCTTCTCGTGGACGGCCCAGATAGGGGAGATATCGTACAAGCCGAGAAGGCAGGAATAATCGAGTTAGCCGATATCATCGTAGTAAATAAGTCAGATTTGGAAGGTTCAGAACAAGCAGCTGAGGCAATCAATTCATCGCTATCGATGGGCCCTTCTCCTCCTCCTGTTCACTTGGTATGTTCTCATGATGGCGCTGGAATTGAAGAGTTGATTCACGATATCGAGAACTGTATTCCGGAGGCTAGAAGTGCATTAAGGGCGAGGGAACGCTTGATTTCTGCATGGGACTCTCGTCTGCTTAACAATCCCGAGTTAAATCGGGTTGTCGGACTCTTGGAGACCGGAAGTATAACACTAGAAGATGCTATCAAAGAAATTGCTTCGTCCGAGGTATAACATGTCTGAAGACTCACATGTATTAGCTGACCATGTCGATCATTCTGTCGGTGGTTTCGGAGGCCATGCCTTCAGGCGTTTCACTCATGTTTCCATGACTGCAGTGCCTTTCATCTACTACCTGTACGGACAAGATGTTGCTGACCTTGTCTCAATAGAGGCTAAACAATTGGTCAGTATAGTCTGCTTTCTAATCATTCTAGCAGAGGTTATCCGACTTCGCTTGGGCATTGTTATCTTCGGACAAAGAGAGTATGAGGCAAACCAGATTTCGGCCCTAGCATGGGGTGGCTTGGCCGTTTCCCTAGCATTATTACTCGCTCCGGGAGAAGGAGAAGGATTGGAAGCCGGAATTTACGGCATCCCTCTCATTGTTGGATTAACTCTGGTTGACCCCGTTATGGGAGAGATAAAGAGAACAAAACAAGATCTCAGATTGGCCATATATGTTGGCTTAGTAGTATCTTATGCTGTCTGGCTGGGGTGTCACTATTGGCTTGGTACTGACATAATTGCAGCAATCCTACTCGCCCCACTTACTGTTCTGGGAGAGTTGCCGAAAACCAAGGAAATTGATGACAATGCAACTATGATTCTATTCCCCTTGACTGGACTGATGTTACTGCTCCCGTTCTTATGAGTGTGCGACCCCGTCATCTTTACAATCCGAGTTCTGTTGGACAACATAATGGCTGAGGACGAATCTACTGGCGAGATCGTGGAATCATCGGTTTCACAGTCTGGATATGTGGTTGTATGGACCATCGCATCACTGGTTTCTTTCGCCATCTTCTTCGCTTACTTCTAAACGCCAAAATGATGAACCTATCCAAGGTGCATTGGCCGTGTGCGGCATTACTGGGATTCTGGGCAATGCTGATGCCGCCATTGCATCATCGATGGCAGACTGTCTAGCTCACAGAGGGCCCGATGGAAGAGGGGGCTTCGAAGAGGAGCTAAGAAATGGGTCAGTAGCGTTCGGACATTCTCGTCTTTCAATTCTTGATTTGGAAGGTTCATACCAACCCATCCATTCCGACCACGGCTCAGTACTAATTCAGAACGGAGAGATATACAACTACAAGGAAATTAGGAGAAAAATCAAGAATTATCCTTGGAGGACTTCAGGAGATAGCGAAACCGTTCTGGCATTACACAACACGGTTTCCGGAGATTTCAAACCAAATCATTCCGATTGGATAAACAAATTAGATGGCATCTGGGGCTTTGCTATTTGGGACCAAGCAAGACAGGAACTCCTGTTATGCAGGGATCCATTGGGAGTCAAACCATTAGTTCGCGCATTGTTACCCGACGGAACTCTGATTTTCGCATCCGAAGTAAAGGCACTTCAAGAGCACCCTGAATTCATTGCCACTCCAGATATCGATGCAATTGCAATCAGGCTAGCCTATGAATATCCGCTTGATATGACAACTCTATTTTCAGGAGTTACTCAAGTAGAACCCGGTACAATAGAGATTTGGACTCTGGACAATGAGGGCCGTGCCGTACTCAAATCAATACAACGCCACTACAAACAAACTCGTGTAATCGCCGATTGGGATCACAATTCTGGCCCAGATTGGTTGCTTTCCAGTCTGAGAAAATCTGTAGAATCTAGGATGTTATCGGATGCACCAATCGGAGTCGTTCTGTCAGGAGGTTTGGATTCTAGCCTAATTGCAGCACTAGCCAAAGATATAGCTCTAGAATCAGGAGGTGTAGTTCCGGAATGTTGGACTGTTGCCAGCAGTGAGGAGAACCCGGATTTCGTCGCAGCTGAATTGGTTGCCAATCATTTGGAGATGAATCATAACACTAGCATCATTGAAGAGAACGCATTCTGGAATCGTCTACCCAGTTTCATCCATGATGGAGAAGATCTAGACATCACAGTATTGTTCTGGCAACCATTATTCCAACAGATTTCCAATAGCGCCAAAGTCGCCCTTTGTGGCCAAGGCGCAGATGAGTTGCATGGAGGGTATCCTAGATACAAGGGTCTAGAAGAACACTCGAATATGGTGAGCAATAGACTATCATTGTATGACTTTAATCCTTCACGACTGGAGTTAGGAGATGGGGCTCCATGGAAGGATTCGAATGTCCACCCAACCCATCAATTCAAGAATATACAAGAAACACTGGACTTTGAATTAGAGAGAGGACAACTATCGAATTTTCAACTAAGATTGGGGGACAGACATGGGATGGCACAAGGACTAGAGGTCAGAGTACCGTTCCTAGGTAAGCAACATGTCTTGGCCAGTAATAGTCTCCCGGGGGAAATGCTGATCTCCGATTCAACAGAGAAAGTGGCCCTTAGACAAGCCTCCTCTCTATCGAATCTCCCTGAATCCATAGTGGGGCGCCCCAAATTACCTGCAGGTACTGCCACTACTCCGGACCTAGTTTCCTCTCTGATTGAAGAATTGACACCTCACGCAATGGAATGGTCTTCCGAATACGGGAGTCTAGCTTCGATTCTTCGTGACCAACCAGACATGGCGATTGGAATCAGGTTATTCCATTCCATTCACTTTACGGACGATCCCAATGTGAGAAAATCAAAGCCGTTGATGGATCTTCTGGATGATGTAAGCGCATGGCCAGCCTAGAGAGCTCCTTCCTCTCTAAGCAATTTCTCCTTGGTCTTAATCCCGCCTTCACCACTATATCCTCCAAGGGTTCCATCGGATCTAACTGCGCGATGACAAGGGACTGTGATAGGAAGAGGGTTTGCTCCGCAAGCATTTGCAACCGCCCTAGAAGATTTAGGATACCCAATTGCCTCAGCAATTTGCTTGTAAGTTCTGGTCTCGCCAAGTGGGATATCTAGCAATTGCTCCCACACCGACTTCTGAAAATCAGTACCTTCCATTTGGATAGGGTTAGTCATTGCCCCCGCCTTCCTCTAAATCGAATCCATCCATTCCGACTATCTCGTAGTTTGAGGGGAACAGAGCGATAACGATTCCAGCCACTATGCAAGCCAGTCCGAGATAGAACCTCTGTTGCACTGTCATCAACTCTAAGCCGATAACGAATAGAAGTAGTCCTCCCAGATTGGATACCCAGACCAAGGTTTTGAATGTAGAAAGAGAAACTCCCGTAGAGCCTTTTGTCCTCTTTGGTCCAAACTCGGCCCCGAATCTTACTGGATCTTCTTCCTTCATCTTTCCACCTACCTGTCAATCATAATTATTGCATCAGTCGGGCAGCCTAGTGCACACAACCTGCAGCCCGTGCATTCATCGCGTAGGATTCTAGCCTTCCTGTTCACATCCACATCCATTATCGGACTGGCCAGGGGAGTATCATACAACTCAATTGCATCATCGTCACAGACAATTGTGCACTGGTCACATCCAATGCACAACTCTTCCTTGACCCAGGCCACAGCATCCGCCCCACCCTTCAGTTTGGCCTCCTCCTCGGCACGCAAAGAGTCCAAAGCCATCCTAATCCTCTTCTGCTCAGCAGCACGCCGTGCGAGAAGATCGGGGATTCCAGTCATGATTGTCAACTCAGGCTACACATTCTGAATGTATGCTTTCCAGCATTTATGGACTAAATCTCACTGCTTACTCTCTATCTGTCTCGCAAGGAAGCTTACGACATCTAGTATCTCGAAGTCGTGTCTCGGGTCACCTTCGAATTTCAGACACTCAAAGTGAGCCACACATTTTGGACAGGTGGTCAGCATCACATCAGCCCCAGTTGCATTCACTTCATCGAAGCGCTGCACCCTTAGGGCACGGCTATTCTCATTGCAGGCCATCATGCTAGAGACGCCACAGCACAGGGCATCCTCTCCATGGTGCTCCATCTCGACCAGATTCACTCCATCTACGGACTGGACGAGGTCCCTAGGCTTGTCATAAAGGTCCATTTGCCTACCAAGTCTGCAAGGGTCGTGATAGGTCACAGTAACATCATCATCCACTGCTAGATTCATATCAAAGTTATTCTCAACAAGATATTCAGTAGTGTGCATGACTTTCATCCCCTCGAGTTCGTAATCAAGAGCAAATGTCCTGAAGCACTCTGCACAAGAAGTAACCAGAGTGTCTATGCCGCTCTCGCCCAACTTCTTTTGATTGTAGACCTTGAGTTTCTCAAAGACTTCGGACAACCCCTGCCACTTCTGATCATGGCCGCAGCACTTCAGGAAATCACGTCCTAGATAGGTAACATCATCCCCCATTTCTTCGAAGATGGTGAAAGCAGCGGTGGTAGTCTCGCCTAGATTCATTTCTCCCTCGTTAACATGGCTGAAAATCATCTCTTGGTCAATGTAGTCAACACAGCCCGGGTAATAACCGACATTGGAGTCGATTGGATAGTCTTCAACAGATACGAAAGCTTCGTCAGCCTCTTCCTCCGACTCGGCAGCAAGAACTGCCTGTAGTAGTGTGTGAGGTATCTCCGTCGCAGGTGGGCCACCAACAATCAGGTTTCTTCTGATGTCCACATATGAATCGTAGTCAACTAGTTGCGGACAGGCATTTGTACAGGCTGTACAGGTCAAACAAGAGTAGAGAGGAACTCCATCATCCTCGTTGTTCCAACTGTTGTAGATGATGTTGAGCTTGTCACCAGCATTGAACAACCTAACTGGACAAGCATCGTCACACAAGTCACAACCGTAACACTTGTTCATCTCCCATTCATATCCTCTAGCCATACTACGCATGACCATGAATACTATCGCACCCACTCCCAGACATGGAACGAATAAACTGTAGATTAGTTTGGCATCCAAACTCTTTGGGTTCTTCTTGTAGGTAGGGTTGTCCAGAGATAGAGCCGACAATTCGTCGAGACTCAATGTTGAATCGGATCTGACCAAGGCCGTACCGTCGTCAGCTAGTAGCAAGGGCTGGTATGAGACAGCAGAGAATCCAGCAATCATAGAAACCGATTCATTTACGCCAACAGAAGTAGCAGTAAATGCAACTGTATAGGTGCTACCTGAGTCGAGATACATCGTGGTACTTTCACAACTATCTCCAGAATTCTGCCATAGTAGATTGTCGGCCGAATCATGTAGCGTAACTTCTACAGAATGGGTCCCTGCATTGCGAACAGTAGTTCTGAACATACAACCAACATCAGTTGGAACACTCGCAACTCCAAGATCTTCTACCTCGAATGAACGACTTTCGGAAACCACTACATCCGAACCGTCGGAACTACCATCATAATCCAAGTTCATCCCACCAGCATTTCTTCCTGTAACTATGTCGGCATGTCCGTTATCTCCGGCAAAGTCGAGGATTATTTCTCTTGTAGGTTGGTAGATTCCCCAATCCGTCCAATGAATTGCAGCAATAACACACCAATCAGTAACATCTTCATGTTCAAAGTCGAAATCGCTCCATACTGCTAAACTCTGAGTTTCGGAGTAGGGAAGACAATCATCTCCCCAATCATCCCATACATTCCCCTTGCCCTCGTGAACAAGAGTGTCGGATGGCTGCACCCTCAATGCGTCGAGATCTTCTACCTCGTCCATAGCACCTAATCCGCCATAGTCCCAGAACCCACCATCATAGACAGGCCAAGCGACAACTGAAATGAGGATAGTCGCTATGATTGAACCAATAGCAACCTGTCTGCCCATTCTAGGATTTACTCGGGCGCCCAGTGATTTCAGCGCAAACCACTTGACTCCAAAGTATATCAAAGCGAAGATGAAGATTCCAGTCAAAACCCATGGCAATGCATTAAACAACTCGGCCGTCCAAGGCGCCTGCCTTCCACAAAAGAGATAGTTATGTGAATCGGACCAACAATAGTTCGTCAAATCCTTCGAATATAATTCTAGGAAGATGTTGATCGAAAATACAGAGATGAACCAGACATGAGCAAGGTAAATCGCACCCGCAGTAGCGAACCATGGGTCTTCAACACCTCTCTTCTCTCTTCTACCGATGATGAATGGCGGCAGGGCTAGAATCCCAACGGGGATTCCAGTCAGTGCTGCCCCCCACCAACCAGCATTCCATGCAATGACAGGTGATCCGAAGAATTCTCCGATAGGCCCAGCTGGAATAATGTATTGAGGCAAATACTCGCCCCAGCGTAGATATCCGTACGAGAATAGAACATACCAATCAGGGAAAACGAATCCGGCTTGAGCGAACGGGTCGGCAGCACTGTGTAAAGGAGGAGGAATAATCCACGAGTAGAATGCTATAACGGCTACCATTGAAGCCAGAATAATGCTATCACGAATGATTTCCGTCGGCCAGACCGAATGACCGACGAATACCCTGCGCCTTTCCGGATCGGCCTCTATCAACCGATCTTTCTCACTCATGTAGGTATCAGCAATCCTGCCGAATCTATCTAACATCCCCATTCAATTACCTCCTCAATGTGGCTCCGCAATTCCCTGAACCCACACGATGAACAAATGGGCAAGAATTAGTCCTGTTACCAAGACTGGGAGGATGAAAACGTGTAGGAAGTACATACGAGTGACGGTCTGTGCTGTCAATGTCGTCCCAGCAAACAGAGCAGTAGCCATCCAGCCTCCAATTAGAGGAGTTGAGCTGGCCATGCTGATTCCAATGGTAGCGGCACCAAAGGCCAGACTGTCCCAAGGCAAGATATACCCGGAGAACCCGAAGAAAATGGTGAAGAACATCAAGGCAACACCGATTAGCCAGTTTAACTCACGAGGATTTCTATAGGCGCCAGTGAAGTAAACTCTACACATGTGTAGGAAAACTGCTGCTATCATGAAGTGAGTAGTCCAATGGTGGATTGACCTGATTATGTAACCAAATGGCAACTCTGTCATGATGAACTCCATGCTAAGGTATGCGGGAGAAGGAGTACCCTCTCCGCCTGGAACATAATATAGCCCGAGCACAGTACCAGTAATCACGAGAATTACAAACGCTAGGAAAGAGATTCCACCAAGGCAGTATAGGGGGTACCAATACCATATGATTCTGAGTTTATACTTCTCAGCATGAGTCAGTGGCATCTGTCTATGCATGTGGTGATATGCATCCTTACTCATGCCCCAATAATCCTGTAATCTGAATCTAGTATCAAGCCAAGAGAACGCCCAGAGGAATGTTTTCTCTGCTAGACCCATACTGCCAGCACTGGTTTCTACAGCTCTCAAGATGTCAGTTCGAGGCATATCATCCCTCTCCTGTCGAAGAGTAAATGCAACTAATACCACCACTATCGCGATGAACAACCAAAGGAACCAGAATTGAATCATAATCTCACTAATCACAATATGTATACCAATCTTTGAAGTCATCAAGGGCCTCGATGATGTCTCCATTGACTACGAATGGAATCAGAGGCATTCCGACAGGAGCCGGCCCACCTGTTCGCTTAATCCCGAAGAATTGGAAATTCTCTCCATTGTTCCTATTCCTGTTCATGTTCTTCTCAATTACAGTAGGGTCAAATCTACTAGAGTGGCAAATACAGAACAACTTGTTTCCGCCCGAGTCAACTCCTCCGGGAACCCACTGGTCAGCCGTGAAGTCATTTGAAACCAATTGCCAACCAGGGATACAGCACAGATGTGTGCATCTGGAGAAGATGATAATCATGTTGTCATGGATTGATAGGGATGAGTACTGAGGATCTTCATCCACTTCGTATCCTGAGCCAACATATGAACCACTCTCGTTGTATCCGTCCATAAATTGGAATCTAGGATTTCCCTCGACAGGGGGAGATTGTGCATTCTCAGAGTGTGGGACATAAATCACATTCACAGGAAGTCCAGACCACACGCCCGAAGCACCAGCCATACCGGTTGAAGACCCTGCGGCTTCATCTACAAAGGATTGGTAAGTCATGGGTTCAAGATGTCTGCTGCCATACCATGCAGAGTCCTCAGTACCAGTTGGCACCCAGAATCTGACCGATGAATCTCCTCCATCTGCCTCGGATTGCCCCATAAGTAGGGAAGCAAAACCAACAACGCCGAGACTACCCATCGTAATTACTCCGGCTGCTGTGTTGAATGAGTGACGCATGAATTGCCGCCTATCGATCATTTTGGACGATTCCGAATTGGAACCTTCATCCCCCGGTAATGGCCTTAGTCTGAATCTTCTCGCCATTTCACACCTCGTACTGCTTCCACTTATCAGGGTCATTTGGAGTGATGTATTTCCCTCCACGATTCTTCACAATGACAACATCCGGTAACACATACTTTAGATACACAATTCCCATGATAATCAGAGTCAGCATGACCATGCCCAAATTGAATGAGAGAAGTTGCTGATCCCAATTGTTGAGTAGACCATATGCTAGAGAACCAGCCCAGAATAAAGTCCACAGAACTCCCCACAATGCGACAAGAAGAATCAGGACGGACTCTCCATGAGGAGACATAGATGCCCTGACTACCGTGCCCGGGGCAGGCTCGTTGAAGACTCCATGATTAACTGCGGCTTCTAACTGATCACGAGTCAGGGCAGCACCCTCTAGGGCAGTTCGAGCATCTTCAACGCTAACCTCGCCAGACTGGACCTGCCTGAGAAGAGTCATTACGACATCTTCATTCATATCTGATCACCTCTCTTCAAATGCTTAATCCGTAGCCTTAGCAAATTGCTCCTGCCAACATAGTGTCTAGAGAATCCGTAGCGCAAGAATAGCCCACAGAACAGAATGACAATGATAACCGCCGCGAATCCAAGCAAGCCTAGCCAGTGTGCTCTCATTCCGGCACCCATGTCATGAATCTCCATTCCATGCTCGGTATGGGCCGGTGGTTCTATCTCTCCATTACCGGAGAAGACAACTCTGGTCCTACCGTCATCGACTCCTTCGTCAACTGATGCACTCAGTCTATTCCACTTATCTAGGGCACTAGGTATCTGATCACCATTAACCGAATTTCCAACCAGCCAAATTGTTACCAGACCTTCGCCTGCATTAGGTGCAGTCCAAGTGACACCCCAAGTGCGATCCTCAGTTTGAGAACCTGAATTGGTATGAGTTAGTCTAGTCGGATCATCCTCCCAATTCTGCACATGACTCTCGAATCCCTCAGATGCACCAAGAGTTCCAGAACTAACCATCATCGAGAATCCTCCAGTATTGGAAGACGCATCTATGTCAGGTCCACCTACTAATTGGATGACTAGTGAATATTGCAAGCCAGATTCGTAGCGATATGGCAAACCATCAAGAATCACAGTCACCGAGTTGTCAGGATTTTCGTTGTGGCAGGTACAACCTGCGATGGCAACATCGCCATCTCCATTAGAATCGCCCCCCATGCCGAGGTGAGACGCCTGTGAGCCACCAGCAAGAAGTACCAAAATAACACCCAGAACGAGACCTCTTCGGTAGTCTCTAGTGGTGCTTCCCATGGCGATACCTCTAGGGGTGCTTCAAGCCACCTAGGATAGGGATATTAACGTTCCAGTTTGTATCCTTCCCGTAGGGAAGACTAACGAGTTTTCAATTTCATCATCAATCGAGAAAACTCAAACCCGGCCACTCCTGCCGACAAGTCGTGTCAGAACATCGATGGAAGAATTCTTACCAACTCTCTCAGGAACAACTCAACCTCCTAGAGGAGGCCGAAGAATACATGGAGATGCTAGACATCGACAAGGCCGAAAGTATTCTTCTTGAAATGCTTGAGGTGGATGCCAATTGCATACCAGTGTTGAACAATCTGGCCCACATGAATGGGCGATATTTGTCCGATTTTGAGAAAGCGGTCGAGTACTACGAAAGAGTCCTAGAGATAGAACCAGACAATGCTTGGGCGCGCGATGAGAGGCGCAGATACGCCCGATACCTTACCTATGATTGAGCAGATTTAACGACTCACTCTGTAACCGACTGTCATGGATGAGGGTGCGATACTAATCGCAGGAGTGGGGGGCATCGGTTGTATCTGGGCCGAGAAGGCCCACTCTAAGTGCCCGGAACTTTCAGATCTACTGTTAATAGATGCAGACGAAGAATCCTTTGCGGGAGCCGCTACTGCACATTGCCTGCATCTCGATGCAGGAGGGGACGGTAGAGGAACCGCTTCGCTCACGGCTCTAGCCGCCCATCGAATCAGAGATGGAAACTCCTCAATCTCCCAACTAATGGAAAAGGCCGAGTTGGTGATTATTCTAGCCGGACTCGGCGGAGGGATGGGTTCGGGGGCCGCTGCTGAGTTAGCATCGCTAGCAATGGAGTCGGATAGTTTGGTAATCTCGATTGTAGGTTTGCCCTTTGCCGAGCAGCCCCTTCGATATTCTATAGCAGAAGCCGCACTCCCGGCAATTCAGGCCAACTCCAACCTGTGTATCCGAGTAAGCATGGAAAGATTGGCATGGCAAGCTCGCTACAGAGGAACTGACTGGAGGACAGGCTCAGGATGGATAGAAGAACTCGTCGAAGGACTAGTGACGACTCTGGCTAGGGTTGGAAAAATCAATCTGGATTTGATGGATTTGCGTACAATAATCAATCGTCCTGGAAATGCTACTCTGATCGTAGGAACCGGAACTACCGATAAGCCGAGCAGAGTTGTTCATGAGGCGCAGAATTCACCGCTTTCAGATTTAGGAGTCGAAGGCGCAAAGGGATGTATGATTCAAGTCGAAGGAGGTCCCGACATGACTTTGTCTCACCTCAATGAAGTTACCGAAGCATTCGTTTCGTCACTTGATCCAGACTGCCAAGTAATCATGGGAGCTAGGGCGAGTGATGAGATGGTAGGAAAGATTCGACTAGTCGCTGTAGTAAGTGGGCTTTGACCAAGACGATTAACGACAACCCTCTCGGAGGGACATGGCTCGACCGGGCAAGGTTGCTAGAGGGAAGAGACGTTGGGTAGGTCTATGCATAACTCCTGCAACTGACTCCCGAGAGTCTTGCCATGCAGTAATTTCAGATTATTTATCGGACATCAACTGGAAGATGTATGATTGCAAATCTAGTCAATCAAGCACTTTAGTAATTATTAGAGTGCCTCTCGAGGAATGCGACGACACCATCAGTAAATTGAACGATTCTGGATCAATTCAAACTCTCACAAAATCTGGTAAGATCAGATTAGTTCGTGAGAGATTAGGACTCAGCTAGTGAAATTTCCCATTCCAATCTTCCAACCTCATCAGTAATTCCGACATATCCGGACTCCTCAATCTCTAGTCTTCCATTAGTGTGCATGCCTACTATTCTATGAAGAGTATCTCCTAAACGAATTCTTGCCCCCTGAGAAAGAATATTTGCCAAACCATTCCAAGAAATCTCGACTATATCGGACTCTGAGACTTCTGGAATATTCTGCTTCGACTCCAACAGAGATGCCATTGACGCATCTACCAATGAGAAGACATCCATCAGTTCCATTTCAGGCAAATATTCCAGCCAGCCTGCAATCTCTGTATTTCCTAACAATGCCGAGTCCCGATTTATTCCAACTCCTACTCTAAGAACAGACTCTGAAGTTGAACTTTCAATTAGAACTCCTCCTAACTTGACTCCGTGCGGATTAATCAAATCATTAGGCCATTTACAATAGCACCCGAGCGCTGAACTTATTGCTGCACCGATTGAGGTCTGAAGGAGTCCTGGATTCAGCAATCCAGATTCTGCAAATGGGATAGACCATGTACATGCCAAACCCCCTTCAATAGTTTCCCAATTAGAACCCCTACGTCCACGACCAGTTTCTTGATTCAGAGATAACACTCTTCCCCACAGTGATTCATCCATCCTTCTTGCCTCATCCATTGTCGAATCACATTCTTCTAGGACTAATGGGTCATTACCACCTGCGGGTTTCCAATAACAAATGGCCTCCAATCTCTCTTCACCTATTCTCAGAGTCTTCAGGGTCCTATGGGCCCAACCAGCCTTGAGCCATGAATCGGACCTACTTTGACTAGGCGGATCTGTGCGATGGAGCAGTACAACGAGGCATTCATCCAAAGTCTTGGAATGTAAAATCTTCTCAAGTAGTACATCACTCCATCCTCCGACGATGTCGAGCATTGAAGCATCCTCAATCGGCTCTAACATCTCGCCCTCTTCTACGGGGTCCAAATAAGGCAGATTCCATACTAACAAACTAGCCTCCTCAGGTATATCCCAACCTTGCTCTCCCAAGCCACCTTCGCCGACTGAGATTAATTCTGACAGTCCAGCCGACTGGGCATTACCTCTGGTCGTAGAAACTGCCATCGGATTGACATCATAAGCCTCAACTGTCCATCCCAAAGAGGCGAGAAATATCGAAATCGCCCCACTTCCACATCCAATTTCAACGGCTACTCCTGGTTTCGTTCTGAATGTCCCTAATGCCTGTGCTAGAAGTAGAGTATCTTCGCGCGGAGGGTAAACTGTCCTAGGTACTAACAACTCCCATTCTTGACTATCTTCAACTCGGAATAAAACCCTCTCCACGGGGCGAGATAAGTCCAGTTCCGATGGGTCCGAACCCTCCCTCATGACACGCAAAGATTAGCCGAATCTGAAAACCTTTATTCGGATGGGCTCACAAGGTTTGACTGTCCCTCTTCCCCTCTAGAGGGAATCGCTGCCCTGCGTAGCGTCGCTCCTGCCAAATGGCAAGGTTTTAGAAGCGACCTATGGTCGCAGGAGGGCCCAGCATACGCCATGGGCCTGTAGCTTAGTCAGGTAGAGCGCCGGGCTTTTAACCCGGTGGCCGGGGGTTCGAATCCCCTCAGGCCCGCCTGATATGGCTTCAGGACCACGTTTTCTGGGCTATGAGGGGCGCGATATGGCAGTAAAGAGTTCAACTAAAAAGCGCCTGATGGAACTGGGCATTTCAGAGCCCCATGCTCATCGTCTAGCAGACGATGCAAATATGGATGCAATCAAGAGAATGACAGTTGAGCAAGTCGCTAAGAAACTCGAGTTGGACATGGAGAGTCAAGATCTCGAGAATGTGATGGCAGTCATCAGGGAACAAATCAATTCAAGAAAGAGGTCCAGAACTGGAAGAATCACACTTTCTAGGAAGGCAATTCTAGATTCCGATATCCCAACAGGTGATGACCGATTCAATGTTCTGAACCACATCCTCGTACCTCACCACGAGTTGGTACCAGTCGAGGAGGAGGAAACATCCTTGGCACCTTGGGATATGATGGTTAACAATGGGGATGGCTCTAAGAGGCTAGCTAAGGAGTTGTTACCGAAGATTCTGATTACAGATCCCGCTATTCAAGCAATCAAAGAGTCAGTGGAGTTGGAGAATGATGAACTCCCAGCCGGTTGGTTGACTAACAGGGTTGTCAGAATTGTCAGATACAGTCGTTCAGCCGGCTCAAGTACCGCGTTTAGGCTGATAGTAGAGAGTGCATGAGGTGAGAAGATGAAAGAGATAGTTGAGAGTTATTTCAGACAAAGAAGCCTAGTCAACCACCAGTTGATGTCATACAATGATTGTATTCCTTCCGGCGATGGAAGGCTTAGCCGCATGGAGAGGATTGTCAGATCCATCCGCATAGGTACCGATGACGCCGTAGAAGACCTTCCTGGAGGAGAGAGTGCCGGTGGTTGCATCAAGCTCGATGTACTCGACAAGGAAATTATTGTCAGACTCAAGAGCATCAGACTCGGTAGGCCTACAATCAGAGAGGCGAATGGTGCTGAGCACCCTGCAACTCCTTTGGAATGTAGGATCAGGAAGTTGACATACTTCTCCCCTGTATACATGGATTTCAGAATCTATCGTGATGACATTCCTTCAGCAAGTCCTGATGGAGAACTTGGGTACATTGAGGAGGAAGGAGTTCACATCGGTAATCTACCAATCATGGTCCGTTCTGCTCGATGTAATTTGCACGCTGACCACATAGACGAGAACAGAAAACTTTCACCACAAACCTCTGCAGAGGATGCAGAGCACCTAAATCAACTCCTACGAAAGGCCGGCGAAGATCCTCTTGACCCCGGCGGATACTTCATCATCAACGGAACTGAGAGAGTCCTGATTTCGATGGAAGATTTGGCTCCAAACAGAGTTACTGTTGAGAAGAATAAGAAGTATGCTCATGATACCGAGGTGGCGAAGATTTTCTCACAGCGAGACGGTGTTCGTAAGCCAATCAATATTGAGAAGCGCCGTGATGGTATGCTAATGGTCAAGATTCCAAGTGCAGGAACTACTGCAATACCAGTTGTTCTCCTTATGCGTGCTCTGGGAATGAGCAACGATCGAGAAATCTTCGCTTCAATTGCTGGCCCTGTACAGGCGATGAAGTATACAGTAGCCAACTTGAACGATGTCAAAGACAACGAAGAGTACGGCGTAGAAACTGAAGAAGAGGCAATTCTCTGGCTCGAGAAGAAGTTCGCGGCAGGTCAGCAGAAAGAGTACAGGGAGACTCGAATCCAAAACCTGTTGGATAAGGAGTTACTGCCTCACTTAGGAGATACTGAGGATAACAGACAGAAGAAGTCAATTTTCCTTGGAAGAATCGTCAGACAAGTCCTTGAGATGGCTATTTCTGATCGCGATCCCAACGATAAGGACCACTACGCCAACAAGCGCGTCAGACTTGCTGGCGACCTAATGGAGGATTTGTTCAGAGTCAGCCTACAACAACTTGCTAGAGATTTGAAGTATCAATTAGAGAGACATCACAATCGTAAGCGTGAGTTGAAAATTAACTCCTGCCTGAGGCCAGATGTCCTGACTTCCAAGATTATGCACGCTTTAGCGACCGGCAACTGGGTCGGTGGCAGATCTGGCGTCAGCCAGTTACTAGACCGGACTACCTATATCGCAGCTCTTTCACACATGCGTCGAGTAACGAGCCCATTAGTCCGAAGCCAACCTCACTTCGAGGCTCGAGATCTCCACCCAACCCAATGGGGTAGACTTTGTCCCAATGAAACTCCGGAAGGACAGAACTGTGGCTTGGTCAAGAACGCCTCTCAGATGATTGATGTCTCCGAGGAAGTACCCGAGGATGATGTCAAGGAACTACTGAGAGAAGCAGGAGTCGACTCATCTCCTGAGCAATGGGCCGACGGTTCAAGAATCCATGTCAATGGAGATATCTTCGGCTTGCACAAGAGACCAATCAAACTCGTTGAGAGGATTAAGAGAAGCAGACGCTCTGGGAGACTCAGACCTGAGGTCAGTATTAGGCACGACACTGCTAATAGAGATGTTTTCATTAACACAGATAGAGGAAGAGTACTCAGGCCACTACTCGTTATTGAGCATGGTAGTCTGAATCTAAACAAACTCCATCTAGAGGGACTAAAATCGGGAGATTTGACCTTCGCAGACTTAGTGTCCTCAGGTGTTATCGAATGGGTCGATGCTGAAGAGGAAGAGGACTTGCTTGTCGCACCTCGTCCATTCGACTTACCTCTAATGTCTCCTGAGCATGGTAGGCCAATAAATCCAGCAAAGGTCGAGTGGCTAAATCTCGGAGAACAGGAAATCTCAGAGGCTAATTTGAGGGCAGAAGTACAACTTTCCAACGGCACTACTGTTGTCGAAGAATTCAATCTACCTCTCAATTATCACCAAGAAGACACTGATATTCTCAAGAAGAAGGAGAAGAAGGATCACACAATCCTTGTCTATACGCATGTAGAGATAGACCCGCAATTAATTCTCGGAGTTTGTGCATCCTTAGTTCCCTATCCTGAACATAACTCAACACCGAGAGTTACTGGAGGTACTGCAATGGTTAAGCAGAGCCTTGGCTTACCAAGCGCCAACTACCGTCTGCGCCCCGATACTAGGGCCCACATCATGCATTACCCACAACAGTCGATTGTTGGAACTCGCGCTATGGATTCTACCAATTTCAACTCAAGACCGGGTGGGCAGAACTTCGTCGTTGCCATCATGAGCCAGCACGGCTACAACATGCAAGACGCAGTCATCATGAATCGCGCATCTGTGGAGCGCGCACTGGGCCGATCTGCATTCATTCGCACTTACAATGCCGAGAACAAGAGGTTCCCTGGAGGTCAGGAAGAGCGTATCGAGGTGCCTGGGACCGGCCTAGATGAGGTCAAGGGGCTGAAGTCATTCGATAGTTATGCTCACCTTGAAAGAGATGGGCTTCCGATACCCGAGGAGTTCTTGTCTACTCTAGACAAGTCCGACAATTCAGTATTGGTTGGAAAGACTAGCCCTCCAAGATTCCTCGAGGAGGCTCACGGAGCTTTCCTACAGGCCCAAGAGCGCCGCGAGTCCTCAATGCTAATCAGGCACGGCGAGGAAGGTTGGGTCGACAATGTGTTCGTTACTGAGTCCCTAGACTCTGGTCGCCTAGTCCGCATCACTCTGAGAACAAACAAGATTCCAGAGCTTGGGGACAAGTTCGCAAGTCGTCACGGCCAGAAGGGCGTAATTGGACGCCTCGTTGATGAGAAGGACATGCCCTTCACTGAAGACGGTGTAATCCCTGACTTACTCATCAATCCTCACGCCATTCCATCGCGAATGACCGTTGCTCACGTCCTTGAGATGATTGGAGGAAAGGTCGGCTCAATGGAAGGTAGAAAGATTGACGGAACTGCATTCACGGGTGAGAAGGAAGATTCCCTTAGATCCGGTCTATTGAGAAACGGATACAACCACACGGGTCGAGAGTCGATGATTAATGGAGAGACGGGAGAGTCTTACACTGCCGATGTATTCGTCGGCGTAATCTACTATCAGAGACTGCACCACCTAGTGAGCAGTAAGCTACACGCTCGCAGCCGCGGGAGAGTACAGATTCTGACTCGCCAACCCACAGAGGGGCGCGCCCGTCAAGGTGGCCTAAGATTTGGTGAAATGGAGAGAGACTGTTTGATTTCTCACGGGGCTTCGATGGTAATCAAGGACAGACTATTGGATGAGTCCGATGGCTGGGAGATGATGGTCTGTAACACATCAGGTTGTGGACACATAGCCTACTACGATTGGAAGCGCAGGACCACTGTTTGCCCCAACTGTGGGGAAAGGTCTGATGTCCATAAGGTACAGACTTCGTACGCATTCAAGTTGCTACTTGACGAGATGAAAAGTCTCGGAGTGGCTATGCGATTAGAACTGGAGGACCGAAGATGAGTGCCCGTGATGCAGCAAAAATCCCAAAGAGGATTGAGTCGATTAAGTTCGGCTTGATGGATCCTAACGAGATTCGTAAGATGTCTTCGGTGGAAATCAAGACAGCTGATACCTACAAGGATGACGGGCACGCCTTCAAGCAAGGTCTGATGGACCCAAAAATGGGAGTTATAGATCCAGGAATCCGCTGTGAGACCTGCGGTAACAAACACGATGAGTGTCCAAGCCACTTTGGACATATTGCTCTGGAACTCCCGGTTATACACATCGGATTCACCAATCTCATTAAGACCGCGCTGAAGTCTACCTGCAATACCTGTAGCCAAGTACTGCTACACAGTTCAC
Source organism: Euryarchaeota archaeon UBA86 (assembly GCA_002503055.1). Classification (GTDB taxonomy): domain Archaea; phylum Thermoplasmatota; class Poseidoniia; order Poseidoniales; family Thalassarchaeaceae; genus Thalassarchaeum. The sequence goes on from DAQX01000025.1 coordinate 23,240, forward strand.
CAGAAACCCATCCTCTTGACCCCGAGAAATCTGAGCAGGATTACTACAGAGATCGCGTACATGATATCATGATTAAGCACGGAGTAGGATCTCGAGAGTTCAAGACCATCATCAAAGAGATTGAGAAAGAATGTTCTAGCAAGAAGAGAACAATTTGCATGCACTGTGGGTCAGAACAAGGAAAGATAATTCTCGATAAGCCTTCGACCTTCAAGGAGAAGAAGGCCGACAAGGGCGAGCACAAACTCAACGCTAGAGACATCAGAGAATGGCTCGAGAGAATCCCGGACGAGCACTTAATCTTCCTAGGGATGGACAAGGATTCCAGCCGGCCAGAGTGGACCATCATGAAGGTCCTCCCCGTACCGCCGATTACAGTTCGTCCTTCGATTACTCTAGACAGCGGAGACCGCTCTGAGGATGACCTCACACACAAGTTAGTAGATGTACTTCGAATCAATCAGCGCCTACGCGAGAACCGTGACGCTGGAGCTCCTCAACTAATCGTCGAGGATCTTTGGGAACTTTTACAGTACCACTGCACCACCTACTTCGACAACCAGACCAGCGGAATTCCTCCTGCAAGACACCGCTCCGGTCGCCCACTGAAGACGCTGGCACAGCGTCTGAAGGGTAAGGAGGGACGCTTCCGAAGTAACCTTTCTGGAAAGCGTGTAAACTTCTGTGCTAGAACCGTCATCAGCCCAGATCCTAACCTCGGCATCAATGAGGTCGGAGTACCCACAAAGACGGCAAAGGAGCTCACGGTTCCAATCCGTGTTACTGGTCGAAACAGAGAGCAACTACGTCAGATGATTCTCAGAGGCCCTGATGTCCACCCAGGTGTTAATTACATCATGCGTGGAGACAGTTTCAGAGTCAGAATTACTGACAGAACCAAGTACATATGGGCTGGATTCAGATGTCTGAACCCAGAGTGTCACTCTGGTAGTGAAGACGAGCCGTACACCGGTTTCAGACCCGATCTAAATGAGGTACTACCCGCTCCAAACTTCTTACCAGGCCTAGAATTGATGAGACAGAAGAGCAGGAATGCAATCGGTGAACTCGAAGAAGAGTGGGGCGTAGACCTTGAATCCACTCTAAACAATCTCCGCGGAGAAGATTCTAGAGGCGCATCACTGGCCGATGACGACCCAAACGCTCTCATCCACAATAGATGGAAGTGGGAACACTCCAACCCCGAAGACTACTTCCCGGACCATCTAGAGGTCCACTGCCCACACTGTGGAAGCCCTGAGGTCGAAGACGAGTACGGCAATGTTTACCGTACTGAGGTTGAGGACAGACTCAGCACCATCGACAGAGATGGTAATCCCAAGCCAGGAGTGATTGTAGAGAGGCATCTGATTGATGGCGATGTTGCTATCTTCAACAGACAACCCTCACTTCACAGAATGTCGATGATGGTTCACGAGATTCGAGTAATGCCGGGTAAGACATTCAGATTCAATTTGGCTGACTGTACTCCTTACAACGCCGACTTCGACGGAGATGAGATGAACCTACACGTCATCCAGAGCGAGGAAGCCAGAGCAGAGGCCAAGATTCTGATGAGAGTGCAGGAACATATCATCACCCCTAGGTACGGAGGTAGTGTAATCGGTGGAATCCACGACCACATCTCGGGAGCTTACTTGTTGACAAATGGCGACCGTATTCTACCCAAGAATCTCGTTCTCGAGATCCTAGGTGCAATCGGGTGGTCCGGAGAACTTCCTGAAGAATTAGAAAGCAATGGCATGACTGGATATCGAGGTACAGATGTTCTTGGATTAATTGTACCTGAAGGATTCAAACTCAACTATACCAGTAGATCTGGAGATGAGGTAACGGTCACCGACGGGAATGTCTCAGGAACAATCGATAAGAGAGGAGTCGGTGCTGAAGATGGCAGATTACTCGATGCAGTTGTCCAAACTCATGGCTCAGATGCAGGCGCAGAATTCCTTAATCGTATGACAAAGATGACCATCGCTATTTGTTCCGCAATGGGCTTCACTACTGGTATTGATGACGAGGACTTACCCCCTGAGGCAAAGGACGAGATCATCCAAATCAATGAGAGAGCGAGCCGAGAGGTCGACGAGGAGTTGGAGAAGTTCGGCAAGGACGGTCGCAGATATGAGACTCGGCCAGGCAGAACTCCATTAGAGACTCTAGAGGAGAACATCCTACAGATTCTTGACAAGGGTAAGGCAGAGTCCGGAGAGGTTGCTAAGGATCACCTAGGTTCCGATAACCCAGCCGTAATGATGGCAGTTTCTGGGGCCAGAGGTTCGATGGATAACCTAGCCATGATGGCAGGATCAATCGGGCAGCCAAAGGTCCGTGGAAAGCGCCTAGAGAGAGGATATCAAGACCGTGTCCTACCACACTTCCAGAGAGGGGTCAAGGGCGCACAAGAGAAAGGATTCGTATCCTCCTCATTCAAGCGCGGCCTTGAACCAACTGAGTTCTTCATGCTCTCTGTATCAGGGAGGGAGTCGCTGGTCGATACTGCAGTAAGAACAAGTAAGTCTGGATATATGCAGAGGAGACTCATCAACGCTATGGATGACCTAAAGGTCACCGATGACGGCATGAATTCAGTCCGTAATACAGCAAATCGAATCATACAGTTCGAGTATGGAGAGGATGGAGTAGATCCGGCCCGAAGCCGCAAAGGTTCCCCGTTAGATGTGACCCAAACTCTAGAGGATGCCCTAGGGGGTGAGAAGTAATGGTAGTCAAGAGTGCAACCAAGAAGAAACTCATGGATCTCGGAGTGTCCGAGGAGTACGCACACAAGTTGGCCGATGATCGAAAGTGGGATGATGTTAAGATTCTAACATCCGGACAGATTGCCCAGATTTGCGGTATCGATTCAGGAACTTCTCAAGAGATTTTCAATGTAATGGCAGCCTCAGGCAAGCGGTCCCGAGCAGCTACCAAGACCGAGAAGACAATCGTTCGAAGAAGGCCTGCATCTAGGCGTAGGAAGAAGAAGAGCCTACCTCTTCAGCAATACGACACCGAGTCTAAGATGAGGGAGATTCTCAGAGATGTTGATATCGATGACCCAATCTATCAGCAACTTCGTGATATATCAATCGAGATGGATGCTCCACTAACTCCTAGAATCATTAACGACTTGGTCGAGGGAATCAGATCCAGAGGTATGAGTAAACTCACTAAACCTCAAGCGAAGAAGGTCGTAGAATCATCGATGTCTCAAATAGCCGTTTCTAAAGCCGATCCTTACGAAGCAGTCGGAATCACCACTGCGCAGTCGATTGGTGAGCCCGGTACTCAGATGACGATGCGAACCTTCCACTATGCCGGTGTAGCCACAGTCAATGTAACACAAGGTCTTCCAAGAGTCATTGAGATTGTAGATGCTAGAAAAGTACCCAAGACTCCAACGATGCTAATTTATCTTGAAGAAACCAATTCCAAGGGCAAGCCTCTGAACACTGATGAGAAGGCAGTTAGAAGCATCGCAGCAGCCCTTGAGATGACTACCACACTCGATATTGCACAAATCGATGTAGATGTCACACAACGCCACATCACGATGAAACTGATTAATAAAAATCTCAGGATTAAGCAGATGAATGGTGCTGAAGTCAGAGACAAACTATCGCGTGCTATGAGACTTTACATCCAAGCCGATAACGAGGACCGCCCAAAGATACTCACGATTATTCCTGGTGTCACTAAGGAGGAAGACCTCGCTACACTCGCTACTGACCCTCCAACCTACACTGCACTATTGCAGTTAGAAGAGAAAATCAAGAAACTCAGACTCAAGGGGCTAGCTGGTATTTCTCGGGCTAATGTCCAAGGTCCCAGTAGAGAGACAGGGGAGTATTACATCTCAACAATTGGATCAAACTTGCCTGTAGTTAGCGAGTTCTCAGGCGTGGATAGGTCTAGAACATACACTAACAACATTGACGAAATCAACAAGTTCCTCGGCGTTGAAGCAGCTAGACAAGCCATCATCAATGAGATGTTCGATACTTTAGAGGGCGCGGGTCTGGAGGTAGATATCAGACACCTACTAACTGTAGCCGATGTGATGACCAGTGAAGGAAACTTCCGTGCTATCGGAAGACACGGTGTCAGCGGAACAAAGCACAGTATCCTAGCTCGCTCGGCGTTCGAAGTTACCGTAACTCACCTACTACAAGCTGGTGTTATCGGAGAGCGTGACGAGTTAAGCGGTGTGACGGAGAATATCATCGTCGGTCAGCCCGTTTCTTTGGGAACCGGCAGCGTCGATCTATTCTATATTCCAGAGAGTGTCTGAGGGATTATTATGGATATTGCAAGACAATTGAAGCAAGTGTTGAGTACAGGAAACTTAGTCTTCGGGCAGCGACAGACCAGAAGCGCCTGCGCCAACGGAGATGCAAGACTAGTAATCGTAGCAGCTAATTGCCCATCCGATTACATCTCTTTAATTTCCGAAAGCCACCCTGATGTCACAGTACATCAAGTCACAATGGTGAATAGCCAACTGGGCGCCGCTTGTGCGAAACCCTTCCCTGTAAGCGCTCTTTGTATCGTAGACCCCGGACAGAGTGATTTGCTTTCTCTTTCCTCCAATCTATGAGTCTAGAATATTGGCCTCTTGAGGTCCAATCGATGCGCTCTATTCAAGTCCGACCTACCTTCGGCAATCGTCGTGGATAGTATAGTCAAGGACTTGTTAGCCGCTAGAGGTATCGCCCTGACTCCTTCTGAAATATATGGTTCTCACGGTTTCTCTTGCTTAGGGGTGGCCGAGAGGGTACCCGAATTAAGCCAAGAAATAACTTCACAGGTTTTCGTATGGCATGTCTCGGATGACTTGTTTCCAGTAACCGTGTCAGAAGTAGAGAGATGGATTGTTGATGCACCTTCTGGGAAACACTGGATACTAAGCGAGAGAGAATTTGATTCTTCACTTATTGCAGACTCTCATTCTATAGAAGCAGTCGTTTGGGGGCCAAAGAGAATGGCTACATGGATCGGCGAATCTGTTCTTTCAGGAGATTTGGATACATTTCTTAATACTAATAGACAAAATGAACCGGCAAAGCACGAAGACCTTGAAGATCAAGAACAACCTTCGGAAGTAACTCTTAGACCTCTAGTAGAACTAAGTAAGTGGCTTGAGCAGAGGGGCTGGGAGGGAGTTAGAACTTCTCCAGTACTTCTTTCTGCTAGGCTCTGGTCTATCTCAGGAAATCTAATCGGACCAGACGGACAGAGTGAGTCTGGCAGTTGGCAGATAATTGAGGACCCATGGACGACTTCTTTTCATATCCTTGACATAGAGCACGCCCTCGATAAATCCCCATCACTCCGTACTTTATCTCCTCCTTCTGGCTGGTTGGCACGACAAGATAGCATGCCAGAGGATATGCTCAAACTAGCTGACCAGAGAAGACAAGGGTCTCGAGAGACTAATGATGATGAAGTTAGCAGCATTATGTTGGAATGGTGGAGATTAGACCATTCTAGCGCAAAAGGGGAATTTTCTCAGTTGACAATTCCTGGTTGGATTGTATATCCCGATGGAGCAGAAGCTAGACTATTGCATGGAAGAAACGGCAGAGTGTACGAGATCGATTAATCAATTTCTGCGAAGCGCCATCAACTCGTCAGTAGACAAAGTGTCGCCCGACATCAACCTAGACATCAGATCAGTAACTTCGAGCTTTTCTTCTCCTTCGCCACTGCCCGACTTCTTCTCTCTAGATTCCATTGCCTTCATCATATCATCAATTGAGTGGATGCATCTTAGGGAAACGATGTACTGGGAATGCAAAGCATCAGCCTCTCTCTTGGATTTGTTTAACTCCCCATGGGCGGAATTCGCCTTCTCCCTAAGCCTATCAACTTCTTCCGACAATTCGACCATCAAATCGTGAGCCTCCTGAGCTCTTCTAACCGAGATCTCAACTGACTTGTGTGCTTCTTCCTGAGAGGACTCAGCAGCTCTAACAGAATCTTTCAACCCTCTCATTCCGCCATTTCCACGCTCTTTCTCAGCCTCCTTAAGGGCCTCACGAAACTCTTTCATTTTCCTCATGAAGGCTCTCTCTCCTCCACTGAAACGACCTGTCATATGACTCATTTCCAACTTCTCCATATCGGATCTAATTTTTCCCGGAGGAGGGCCCCTATTACGTTTCGATTTCGTACCAGTTTCTTCCTGCTCAGCGAGCTTACTTCTGAGCTCTTCACGAACGCTCTTGAGATGATTAGATTTCTCAGCTCTAATATCCTTAAGTTCCTTGACTCTACTGTTGATTTCATCCCTGACTGATTTCTGAGCCTGAACTTCGTTGATGAGTTCCTTTACCTGACGATTTACTTCATTTCTTTCGTCTAGATGCTCTCTGACCTCGGAATTCCAACGGTCCCTATCCTCCTTATTGGATTCCGACTTTTCCATCATGGAGTGAGATAGTGGTTGGAGAATTTCTCTGACTTCATCAAATTCCACTATATCACCTCATCAAATCGACTATGGACTCTCATTTAGGTATGATGGAAGCAATTGGCTACTCATCTACCTCCCTTTTTGCTGCAAGAGTTCCTCTTCTAGCACCGCCCCTAGAAACTCCCAGCCTCATGCCCTTTCTCTTGGGTCTCCTCTGTCCAGATTCTTCTTGATTAGACTTAGTCGGGATTTCTGACTCGGTTAATTCACTCAGATTGGAAGAATCCAGAAGAGTCTGTAGCTCATTAGCATCCAGGGTCCCTCCTGTCTTCGCTCTTTCTTTGATATCTGAGAGTTTGACTGGTTTACCGCCTCTAGTAGTTGCTTTCTGATAGGACCTAACTCTACCTAGGCTTTTGCGAATTTGCTTTCTCTCAGAAGTTAGACCATCCAATTGCTTGTCTATCTTACTTATCCTCCTAGAGATTTTCCTAATTTCGGTTCTTGAAATACTTCTTGATGTTCTTTTCGATTCGCTAGATTCATCATCAGCCGTGTCCGAATCAGATATCTTCGTAGAATCTAGTTTTGCGGTGATATCTCTCATTCTCTTTACTTGTTTGACATATTCTTTGTGGTGATTTTCAGATTCCGACTTAACAGATATTGCCGCCTGTAATTCAAAGAAACGAGAGAATGAGTCCAATTCCCTGGCTAAGGTGGGGACAGTAGTAAGATCATTATCCAGCGTTGTCAGTCTGCCATGGGTATCAGACAACCACTCTCCCAATACTTCGATAGGAGGAGGGACTCTGGTATTGACTTCATCTCTGTCTACACGGGCTTTATCGGCAGCCTGTCTCACATTGTGAAACTCTCCTAGAAGAGATCTCCTTTCCCCGCTTACTTGTTCCATTTCTCCGAATGCAGTACGCATCGACCGAACCAAACTGACCTGATCTCTCCTCTCGCTTCTCAAATCGCTATGCTGCCTCTCTACTGACCTAAGGTTACGCTCCAAATCGCCACGCATCGCTTCGACTTCGATGTGATCCATCGCTTCGAGGTCATTGAAATCATTAGGGGGGGCACCACTCATTCTTCCTCACCTCCAGAAGATTTTGGTTTAGATTTGGATTTTTGACTTCTAGCGAAAGATGAACTTCCTCCGGAAGAGACCTTGTTACTGGCTTCCATCAAATCTCGATAACTTCCTCCGAGCTCACCGAATCCATCTTTCAATCTCCTTTGCCAGTGTTCAATAGCAACATCTGATTGATCTAAGAGTTCTCTCGCTCTATCCATCTGTCTTCTGATATCACGCAATTCAGCAGTCAACAGAACCTTCTTTTCATGCAATGGTTGAGCCTTTGCGACAGACTCCAACATCTTTCCATGCGCAGAATCTGCCTTTCGATATGACGATACCATTTCACGCCGCGCCTCGACAAATCTAGACATTTCGGGATTGGATTCCTTTCTCGACTTTAGCCATTTATCATTTTCTTCAAGGAGTTTCTTCCTACGATCTAGAAGCTTTCTCTCCGTTTGCTGATCGAGAGCTGAAGTCTGAATACTGTCTTCTATTTCCTCAAGTTGCTCAAGCAATTTTTCTTTCTTCCAATTAGGATCCAGATTAACCATTCCTCCAGATTCAATCAATTTTCCTCTAGAATCTTTGACTTCTACGAGCAACTTAGAAGCAGCCTTCTGAGATTGATTTCTTTCTTCCTTGAAGAGGGCTACCTTTTCGTTGGCTTTGCGATGTGATTGAATTGCTCTATTTGCACGAGGTTCTAATGACTCCTCCTCTGCTTCGAGGTTTCTGATCACTCCTGGCAACTCTTGCTTCAGGACCTGACGTCGGACCAGTAAGGCCTGCGCCAACTGTTCTGGGCTTATCGCCAACAGCTCGTCGACCTCCATAGCGTCCGGGGCACAAGAGAACCTGCATTAAAGGTCACTATGTGACCTTGGAAAGGGGTTTCCTTCATACCTCGAACAACGACCAGATGTACAATGGTCTGCCGCCATTCAGCTAGCGGGATTCTACTCGCCATCATATTTTCACTGTCTATATTGGCAACTCCGGTATCTGCAGATGACGAGAAGATGTTCGAGGCAGCCGGTTCAGCAGAAGTTGCAATAACAGGCGAACCAATACATGTCGGCGATGCTTTCTCTGTCTCTATTCTAGTTCATAATAAAGGTTCTGAGACAGGCTCTGTTAGATTGGAACTCACTTCTATTGAAGGAACCATTCTTTCTAATGGAACTGAAACTGAAATCAGCCCTGGTTCTAGCAGAGAAGTGGTGGTGGAACTAACTCCGATGAAAGCTGGTTTGATGGAAGTGAATTGGGAAGTTACAAGTGATGATGGAGGAGTTTCTTCGGAATTACAAGGAACAATTGAGATTCAAGTTCTTGAGAGTCAAACACTTTCTGTGAATTTTGAGTTAACTGAATGGACATTGGCTGAAGGTTTGTTTTGTGACTTCTCAATTGCACTTTCAGATGGCAAATCACGCCTAGTGAAGGTCTCAGTTTCTTTAATCGAGTCAGGCGAATCAACACTAGTACAGGAATTTGAAATATTGATGAATCCAGGAATTCGTTCGCTACGGTCGGATCTCGGATATCCCGAAGCTTCAATGATTTCTATTTCATTGTCATCTATTGGTTGGACTCCCTTCAACTCTGTTTCCAACTTATCTTGGAACATCCCGGTGACTCCTCCAGTAGTATCTCCATCTGTCGCAATAGGAGAGTATGAGCCAGAGAGTCCTAATCCCGGAGACATGATAACTCTAGGTTACACACTGAGCAATTCAGGAGATTCCTCGACACTACCTGGAATTCTTAGATTTGTTAGTAACTCCGATGGAGGGATGATACTAGCAGAAGTTTCAGTTTCTACTATATCGGCCGGAGGCTCGTCCTCAGGTACAATTAACATAGGCCCTTGGCCCGATTCTCAGGTTGTAGAGGCAGACTTGGTTTGGTCAATGGATGGTTCTTTTGCTAGCGACTCAATCTCAATTTCATCCGAGTCCGATGTTGATACAGGCATCAATTTACCCTTTGACATCATGGCGGCATTGTACGGTGCTATTCTTGGATTGGCTGTAGTATTAATTGGATTAATAGTGATGAGAGCAGTATCTGAGCGCACACCCAGTACTGAATCCGAGGACAAGGTACTCAGGGAATCTAGAATCACCCTCAGACAAGAATCAACTTCGGACAAAAAGGAAATTCCCTGTCCAAGTTGTCCACAACGACTGAAAATTCCAGTTTCCCATACTGGCATGGTGAAATGTCCCGCTTGTAGTAGTCAATTCTCCGCTTCACCAGATGAAAACGAAATTGACGAGATGGCGACACCTCAGAAAACCATCGATTCATCCTCTGAGCCAGAGACACCTTCGATAGTTACTGTATCATCGTCCGAGGATGAAATATCTTGCCCGGAATGTCAACAAATGCTCAGAATCCCATTAGATAGGAGACCAGTACATTCTAGATGTCCTGCCTGTAGAACTGAGTTTCTAGCGGAGGTCGGTTGAGGTGAAAGAATTTAGCGAATTCGAAGAGATGTACTTGAAAAGACTCTTTGAAGCACACTCTGAAAATCCCTCTGCGATCATCAAAACCACTACCCTAGCGGAGATGATGGATGTTAGTCCTCCCTCCTCAACTGAGATGATACAAAGACTCGCAATCAGGGGCCTAGTAACGCATATTCCCTACAAAGGTTGTAGGCTTACTCCAGAAGGTTTCCAAGAAGCAGCAAAAATCAAACGAAGAGAAGGCCTAGTGGAAATTCTACTTACCGAGGTAATTGGTTATGAAGGTAGCATAAACGAGGCGGCATGCAAGATTGAGCATGCAATTGATGAAGGCCTCGAAATAGCACTCGATAGGATGCTAGGGTTTCCCGAAAAGACCCCCGATGGTGAAAAGATTCCCGTAATACAAAGGCACATTGAGCCCATTCGAACTGGAATTCTAATTCCACTAAGTGCACTTCCAGTAGGTAGTAAAGCAACAGTCGAGATGATTGTAATGAAACCCACTGACTCTCGTACATTAGAATTGGCTGGCCTAGGTGTGGGGGCATCAGTAGAATCCAGAAGTGACGGTTTGTATTCGTCAGGCAATAAACTCGAGATGTCCAAATCCGCAGCTCTGAGAATTCTTGCTAGGACCGAAGAGGTGTTCTGATGGACAATCAAGACGATTTAGACTCCTTAGCAGATTCAATCAGTGATGTGGTTCTACCTGCTCCTGAGATTCAACAACCACAGGTTAGTTTGGTTGAGGAATCTACTATGGATGACCGGATAGAGATGTTACGCTCTAGGGAAGAGATGTTACTGAGGATAGACAGAATGCTGATTAGTAGCGGTTCTAGGCTAGTTCTATTCCTGCCATTGATTGTAATTGTCCTTTATGGACTCGCTCAGGCATTTTCAGATAACGACCCTGAATGGTGGACAAATCATCTCGAATCAGTAGCTTGGGGGTCGAATATCTCTACGGCGATTTATGGACTCTCTTTGTTATTGCTCGTAGCAGACACAGCGATGTTAATACTGCTTTTTTGGCTGATATCTACAACCAAGTCAATATTTTCATTGGAGTCCAGTGAATTGACTAGACTCGGTCTGACCTTCAAGAGTTCTCATGGCTACGCTGAGATGAGGGCTACAATCGATGGTGCAATCAGACAATTGGGAATTACGACTACTCTAATTTCTCTTGCTGCAATAATGTTAGGTTTGGTCATTTGGCTACCCGAGGATAACACTGTAACTCCATTTTTGTTTGCTCTATCTACAGGAGCACTGCTGAGCGGACATGGTGTACACATGGTTTCTGAACGCTCTCGTTTCAACACCAGTGAACCATGGGGCATGCTACAGGCATTCTCACCACCAATTCATCCCGCCCTTCTAAACAGGCCATTTACTGATGTCATTAGGGCCCATGTAGACCCTTTACTAGCCGTCAGGATGTCGGAGTATCTATCTTCAATCGAACCTTCAATCAGAGAGGGTAGCACTAGGAGAGACCTACAGGAAACACTCCTTCATCTTCTCTATCTAAGAAGATCTTCTCTCATAGACGAGAATCAATTCAGGTCCGCTTTTGAACCAATGCTTGACTCTTCGACAATCGAACGACTATTCAATCACCCCGAACTAGGGGAGGAGACATGGGACCGATTACTCTCTAGGGCACGTTCAGAGTGCGCACCGTTCTTCCGAATACATGATCGACTCAGGATGAGCAGGCTTGGAGCAAGTACCTCGGGCGATATCTGGCTAGATGTAGATATGGAGAACCTTGTAGTCGGACAGGCCAATCTATTTGCTTTCGTCCTAAATCAGGGAAATACTCCTCTGGATTTGGTTTTGAGAGTCCAGACTCCCGATTTTAGACCTCAGGAATGTGTCTACAGACTCAACGCACAGCCGATGAATCTAGGTTCGGAAGTGAGCGAAGAATTGTATTCGAAACTACCTTCACTAATCTCATCTACAAATATAATCTGGCAAAGCCTGTTGCCTTCGGCGATGGGTGAAGCAACAGTTACACTTCGTCTTGAGGATGAGGCTGGAAATCTCATCTCCGGACGAGTACTTACTGTTCAGATTAGATCGGACCTTCTAACACGAGTCAGAATGTCGCTTGGAGGATTGTTCATGTTGGGTGCCGTGGTAGTTACAATCTCTCCATTCCTTCCATTCTTGTTCAATCTCATAGGACTATGATTCAGGTCCTTTCAAAGGTAATGCCCTTGTGGCGCAATTGTGTCCGAAGAAGACCCTATCCAGAGTGATGACCTCAGGACTAGGTTACATGCGATGGAAACTAGATTGCGCAGGATGCGTGACCAGAGAAGCAATCACAATGAGAATGCTAAGAGGGCTGCTGATTCGAGAGATTCCGTCCAAAATCAAGGCAAGGAGCTCAGGGAACGAATCGGTGAGAGGCTCGAGGAGCAAAAGGAAGTCAGGGCCAGAGCTAAGGTGCATCAGGCCAGGCGTGATGAAATTCAGAAGCAGATTGGAGAATTAATTCAACAAAAACGAGGTAGGAGGGACGAGGGAAACAAATCAGTAGTAATCGAACTCTCTGAAACAGTTGGCGAAATTGATCGTATCGAGAATCAGATAATGACTGACGGCAACCTATCGTTGAAGAAAGAAAATAGATTACTCAAGAAACTCAAAAATCTAATCTCAAAAAGAGATGAACTGATGCCGGCAGTTCAGGAACTACAAGTCATCGAAATCGACCTAGGCGATATGGAAGGTTCAATCCAGATACTTCGCACAGAGGCTGATGCTCAGCACCAAGCAATGCTCGATGCGAATAAGGAGGCAGACCAGATTTGGGAAGAAATCAAGCCAATGCTCGAAGAGAGGGACTTCCTTAGGGCCGAGGGCGACAGATTACACGCTGCTTTCGTTGCGGCCAGAGAGTCAGCCGACAAGGTACATTCGGACATGAAGGAGTTACTAGACCAAGTGAACCAGATTCGAGATGAAATGAAGGCTCAGCGAGAAGAGAGGGAGAGAATAATCAGAGAACATAACGAATCAGTCAGAGAGGCCACAAAGACTCCGGATCAAGACGAGGAATTGGCAGAATCTTTGACTGAACAACTTCTTGAGAGTGGCTCCATTACTCTGGGTGGGACCAGAGCCAATTCTTCCGATAGAGAAACATCACGTAAGAAGAAAAAAACACGCAGATTGGGAACTACAAGAGGAAAGCGCGATTGATTACCAACCACGCTCTTCCATTCTCACTTCTAGCTTGTCTATTTCCAAACCATCCATTGGCTTACCAGCCATCATCGCCGAAGCCTCAGTTACCTTGTTTGGATCATTGAAGTGGTGTGTAGACATTACAATAGCGGAGGCAGTAGTTGCGGGATCTTCGGACTTGAATATCCCGGAGCCAACAAACACACCATCCATCCCATGACGCATTAGCAAAGCTGCATCCGCAGGAGTGGCAATTCCACCAGCAGAGAATGTAACGACAGGAAGTCGCCCCATTTCCTTAACCTCGCCTAGGATTTCAACTATGGCATCGTGGCATGCATCCATGCTTCCGAAAGGAGTATTCTCTACAATCAAATCGTGCTCGCTGGCGTCTTCGATTCTACGAAAACCATCCGATACCTTTCGGGCCATAACTTCAAACTCAGCATCGTTAGCACTCTGGAGAAGAGCCAACTCTTGCGAAACAAGTCTAGCGTGTTGAATTGCACTCACTACATTTCCAGTTCCAGCTTCTCCCTTGGTACGAATCATTGCAGCACCTTCCATTATTCTCCTGCATGCTTCACCTAGGTTAGTGCATCCGCAAACGAATGGAATAGTGAAATCGTTCTTGGCGATATGGTAAAATGGATCCGCAGGAGTCAGAACCTCGCTTTCATCAACCATATCAACTCCGAGTTCCTGCAGTACGCGAGCCTCTTCATCATGACCGATTCTGGCCTTCGCCATGACTGGAATGCTGGTGGTATCGATGATTCCTCTAATGAGGTCTGGATGACTCATCCTAGCAACTCCTCCGTCAGCCCTGATATCTGCTGGAACTCTCTCAAGTGCCATCACTGCAGTTGCACCAGCATCCTCTGCAATATGCGCTTGCTCAGGAGTGACGACATCCATAATGACGCCACCTTCCTGCATCTTGGCGAAACCTCGCTTTAGCAACTCTGTGCCATGCCTCATCTTATTGAGATCTACCAGTTGGGTCATAGCCTAGCCTCGGGCCATTGCCTCATGAACCCTTGTAACGGTCGAATTCAGGAATCTGCTAGCACAGGAGAGTCACCTTCGGCAACGGGTAGGTCGGGGGCCTCATCCTCATTCTTGTCTAGCCAATCCATCTCCTCATCTGGTAAATCACAATCTGAAAAGATAGCTTCGACAGGGCATTCAGGAACGCAAGCAGCACAGTCTATGCACTCATCTGGATCGATGACTAGGTACTCATCAGCTTCCCTGAAACACTCAACGGGACAAACCGCCACACAATCTTGGTATTTGCACTTGACACAAGCACTAGTAACAACATGAGGCATAATTCTCAGTTTATGAGATTCCGATTAGCATATCAACGCTTGTATAAATCACGCATTCTCAATTAGTTCATGAAACAATTTCGATGTTACCGCTTCAACATCCTGGCCGGGATAAGACTCAATTTTGAACCGTCCCTTGGCAGTGGATTCATCATTCCCTTCTCCAGCCAAAGAAACATTTCCACATACCAATTCCGATAAGGAGATTCTAACATGTAGGATCTTGTCTGAGTCAAGCCTGCTTGAGATACCATTGTCGATGAGGTTTTGCAAGCTATCCTTACCCAATTTTGATAGTGCATTAATGGATGCCTTTCTACCAGAAACACTAGCCTCGATAATAGTCTGTTCAGAGCCATGCCAAGACTTACCTTTCTCCAAAATAATTTCACAACTATCTCCAGTCAGCCAGACAAGACTCTCTTGAATCAGTGGCACATCATCAACAGCGCTAGCATGAACTCTCCACCGTGCGCTATGCAGCCCCATGAGTCTAGCAGAGAAAACTCCAACTTAATGCTCTCGCGCTAAGATTCTCAGGTTCCTTGGAGGCTTTGATTCATATACTCGGGGCAGGTCGCACGGCTCGCGTACGAGGTAGCCCTCGGTAGGAGTCCGATGTCATGGCAAAAGGAGCAGCAGCCAGGGCAGCGGCACGTAGGCAGCGCGACAAGTGGAAGTCTAAGCGCTGGTTCAGTATCAGGGCCCCTAGAAATCCCTGGTCATTCAAGGTCATTGGAGAGACAATAGCCGAAGACAAAGAGATGCTCATCGGGCGTCAGTACGAGATTCTTCAATACGAACTTGACGGCGATTTCTCAAAGATGAATGTTAAGGTGCAGTTCAGAATTCACGAAGTTATCGGCTCAGACGCTCTGACCGAGTACATCGGTCACGAACTCCTAAAGGATCACATCAGAAGACAAGTTCGCCGCGAAAGAGGAAAAATCGATGACACAATCGACATGGTCACAAAGGATGGCTACTACATCAGAGTCAAGCCGATGATGATTTCTCGCAACAGAATCAAGGCCAGCCAGAAGCAGGAAATGAGGGCCCAAGCAAGGGATTTAATCATCAAGTTCGGTGCTACAAACACTTGGATAGAATTGCAGAAGGCGTCTCTTGATGGCACACTAGAGACGCAGATTCGTGAAGCAGTCTCCAAGATTCAACCTGTCAGGGATGTGATGATTAGAAGAACTCAACTTATCCAATCCGGTGTTCAGGTCAATGACGGACCCACTCTAGAGGAGATTATCTCTCAGGAAGAGGAGAACAAGAAAGCCGAGGCAGTCGAGGAAGAAGAGAGTCTTGCTGATACTGTTGCCGAGGCAGTCGAGGATGTAGTCGATGAAATCAAGGAGGCAGCAACCGAAGTTGCCGACGAGTTGAAGATTGGTTCAGGCACTACTGCGGTCGACGCTGCAGTTGAGGGCGCGATCGAGATTGCTGAAGAAGTAGTTGAGTCGGCAAAGGAAGTAGTAGAGGCGGTGAAAGAAGAAGTTTCTGAAGCAATCAGCGGAGACTCCGACACCGATTATGAATCCATGAAAGTCCCTGAGTTGAAGGCGCTACTCAAGGAGGCTGGAAAACCAGTCTCAGGCAAGAAGGCCGAGCTAATCGAGCGCCTCAAGGAGTGATTCCATGGCCCGCATTGCGGTGCTCTGCGGAACTGGCATGAGTGCATTCTCCTCACATCTATCTTCTTCGGGAGTAAAATCAACTACTCTCATGATTGATTCAGATTGGGGGCAAGTTCCAGCCACAATTATTGATACAGGTGATGGAGAGGTGATGGTGATAGACAGACATCACTCTGACTCGGAATTCAGGACCCCTCCTCATCGAATTGAACATAGAGGAAATGTGCATGCTGTGGCTAGTTTCCAGCCCGATCTGATAATGAGCATCAATTCTGTTGGCAGTATGCGAGAAGACCTTCCGCCAGGGACTATTGGAGTTGGATCTGACATCCTAGATTTAGCAGACAAACCATGGACCTTTTACGATGATAATGCTACTCACGCAGACAGAACTTCGTGTTTTGATTCCCCGGCCAGTCAAATCTGTGCACAAGTCCTCAGTGGAATCCAAGGGCAAGTAGCAGACGATCTGATTATCGCTCAATGTGTCGGGCCTCAGTTCGAGACCCCCTCAGAAATAGATGCACTTGCGAGACTAGGTGCAGATGTTGTTGGGATGACCTTGGGCCCTGAATCAAGGCTCGTAGCCGAGACCGGAATTCCACATGTAGCACTATCTTGCTCTTCCAACTGGGCTGCTGGTAGGACACCCGGTGATCCCGATGCAGAGATTGATCACGAAGCAGTGGATGAGATGGCAGCTTCTATGCGAGAGAGTGTGGGTGAGTGTGTGAAAGCCCTGTTATCTAGCAGGTGATGTCTTGGAGAGCGAAACTAGAAACGGACTTTTGTTAATCGCTGTCTCTTTGATAATGCTGCCAGTGACTATGGATTTGATGCAATACCATGATGATGCCTCAGACGAATATCAGCGAGAGTGCGATATCAATTACAGAATTCTTGTCTTGGACAATAACGACCCAATTGACGGTCAGAGGTGTGAAGAGATAGAGAATGAGATGTCTAAGAGACTGAACTATTTCATCGGCTCAATGGCGATTTTCGTTCTAACCGGATTGTGCGGTATCGCTTTGGTACTACCCCAGGGAGATAACGGTAGACAACCGCCCATGGGTGGACAACTACGTTGATGGGACTAGACTCCCAGCATGAGGCATGACAAGACCTGTGAGTGTAGACGATTGGATTCAGATTGATACTCAAAACAGCCCTGATGGATTATGGCGCACCATGATGTCCAGAGTTGCAGCATTCCACCACAAGCATGCATTCGCCTCAGAGGAGAACCATGGTCATGACATGGGATATCGAGTTGCCTTGACAGTAGAGGAGTTGGGCGAGTTCGCAGCAGCGATAACTAAGGGAAAGCCGGATGAAGAGGCAGCAGAAGAACTGGCCGACCTACTGATTCTCATTCTCGGTCATTCGCTAGCAATGAAAATAGATCTAGAGTCGGAGTTTCACAAGAAAATGGACAAAATTATGACACGCAAGGCACGCAGAGGTAGACTCGGGATACGAGTTACTGAATACACTGGGGACGAATCATAAGGTAGGGATGGAGAACATCCATATTTCCCAATGTTCAGGGTAACTCATGCAAGGAACCGTGTCGCTCCGAAGTGTTCACGGAAAATTCCTGAGCGCTCAGCCCGACGGGCGTGCGGAATGGAA
>DAQX01000025.1:41479-41643 GCA_002503055.1 Euryarchaeota archaeon UBA86
CATGGCATGTACGTGTCAGCACAGCCTGACGGTAGCGTGCAAATCAATCGTAGAGAGGCACCACCCGGTGGCTGGGAGGAGTTCACAGTTGAAGATCGCGGCAACGATGTCGTCTGTTTGAAATCCTGTCATGGGAAGTACCTGAGTGCACAGCAGAATGGCAC
>DAQX01000002.1 GCA_002503055.1 Euryarchaeota archaeon UBA86
GATACTGGGAGTCTCTTCCTCGTTGTTTGTCCCCATGTGAATTCGCAATTTCATATTCGGAGTTGTAGTTGTATCAACCCCGGCTAATGAAATCGGGAACGAGACATTCGAATATCCGGGGACAGGATATCCGGTGCCGGTATCCATCAGAGTAGCAGAAATCCATGCCGATGATGGAATCGAGGATTCAATGTCGATGTAACCTAGATTGAAATCATGGATGTCCGAAGCACTGAAGGCTGGGCTGACCCAATCTCCTGGAGCGCCGTAATTGGCTATTCTGATTCCAACATTATCCAAATACCATCCAGCATAGCTCCAAAGGCTATCGGAACCGCCATGGAACCTGAATTGGACATTGTCTCCGGCATAAGATGCCAGACTTGCTTCCTTAGACTCCATCTGAGTTGTTGTAACTGAGTATGAAGAGCCTGAGCCCGTACAGTGGACAGATCCGAAGTAGTTGGAGCCTTGAGGTATCTGAGTGTAGGAGTATGCGATACTTGCCGTATCGTAGAAGTTGTTTCCTGGGTCCCAGTAATTCCAAGATCCGCCATTTACCTTGATGAATATTCCAGCGCCGTCCCAGTTATTCTCGAAGCATGCCCAATGATCCATTACGAGGGATGCTGATGAGTTTGCAGGTAGGCTGAATGTGGGAGAATACAGATTCGCATTCAGGTTAGCTCCATATGTGCCTGCGAGATTAATCGCCATGGCATAGGGGAAAGATGCTTCATCGGTAGGGCCGGCGGTACCTGTGATTTGCCCATATGACCACTTGTTAGAAGCGGCCCCTGAAGTAGGATTTCTTGTCCATCCAGAAGGCATGTTTGTCGAAGGGTTGCTAGCAGTGGAATCTTCGAATCCACTCGTGATGTCTTGATTTCCGCGTTCGAAAACATAGTACGCCCAATCATCAGAACCGGCCTGTGTATTGGATGAAGGATAGGGGAATACAGCACCATAGTGGTATGCAGAAGTAGTGGTCGAAAAATCGTCCTCAAAGACTGTGTTTCCTGAACCGTCTACAATCCTAATGGCAGCAACTGTGAGGCCTTCTTTCTCATCTGATATGCCTCCGTAGTGAGGAGTGAATGCATCGCTGTCTACAATAAATCGGATCTCCACGCCTGCTTGATTCTGGAATGACGAAGGAATGTCGAAAGATACGGTTCTGATTCCATTGCTTTGGTCGCCACTGACTCCATCGTAACCACTGACTCCTGGAATTGCCCCTGCCCTGTCTTCACAGTTGTATACTGTGCTCGTACCGGAAGAAGAAATATCTGTCCAAGTATTGTTGTTGAGAGATAGTTCTACACATGCATTGTCCGAGTAAGAACCTTGCAAGTCCCACTCCATATCGACTTCTATGTCGTAAGTGCTGTTGGTGCCAGTCAAATCGAGGGTTCTCTGGAGTGCACCGTATTGGTTAGCCGAGTAGGAACAAGAGGTCCCGGGAGTGTAGCAACCGCCGTGCCATGCTCCGTACTGAATTCCGTCGTTATTGTAATTGATATTGTCAATGAACCAACCTGGGCGCTCATTTTGCGAGCCCGGGTCTGTCCAGATGTGGAATCTGAATTGGATTTTGCTAGCATTAGAAATATCAGTTATCGAACTCATCGATATGTTGCTGGTAACCCAACCACTGTGGATAGGAGAAGCGAAGACGGGGACTGCTCCCGAAGGAGCTCCCTCAGGGCTTGGGGCACTAGTAGACATTGTACTTGGATATCCTCCATCAGGGGCGATGTAAGTCCAGTTTGTCCAACCATTGGTATTGATTCGATACTCTACCCATGCTCCATCTCCTCCACCAGCGGCTGTGCTGTCAAGATGATACCAGTGATCGAATGTCATGTAGTAATTGTTGATTGTTGCAGCGGAGGGGACATTTACCTGTGGCATCAGGAAGTACCCAGCTGAGCCGGCGGGCACAGGAGAGCCTGGCATGGTGCCTACTGCAACTATGCCTTCCGAGGCAGAGGATGGAATTATTCCGTGTGAGAGATTCATTTGGTTTCCAAATACGGTACCGTTTAGGTTTCCGAATGTTGTGGCCCCCCACAGTTTGTTCTGATGACAGAAGTAAGTCTGATTAGTGACCTCGCTAGAATCCAACTGGTTGTTACCATTGGTGTTCAATCCAGCCTTCATCAGGTTGCCTCCGAATTCGCAGTTTGAACCTGCTGACTCGCTGAAGAATTGGAACAGATAGCCAACTGTGGATCCGTTGATTGTGGTATCGCAGAAGTAATCCATCCAGAGTACCTCATCGTTGTCTAGGCTCTGGTCGAAATCATTGTCCCAACCTCTCTCGACTAGGCTTCCATTACCTCCTCCGCAGCCACTAAGGCCGGTGTTGTAGTAACCGTAGTCATAGACATGCTGCCAACCAGGAGAGTACTTGTAGACACTGTTGAGATTGACAGATATGGAGCCTTCATCAAAAGTGCTGATGTTGGATCTTGAACCATCATCAAGTAATGTCAATGATTCATCGTTGACCATCTCTGTGCCATAGAAAGTCCCTGATGACAGATCAGCTCCAGCCCAAGTGATTCCATCATCAAGCGAGACAGCCATTGGAGAGTTAGTAACATGTAGCCATCCGTCTTGGATGGTAGCATTTCCTGGTACTCTGAATCCGGTCACTGTGACCGAATCTCCTTGGGGATCCACGGTTGAAGGACCGTTCCAATTTGCGGTCCCAGCGGTGGCAATTGGTGCTAGAATCATGAGGAGTACGATTGCTCCTGCTAGTCTCTTACGCTCGGCTGGCATGCTGCCACGTGTGTTTAGGTCCAATATAACCAAATTGGTTCTGTTCTACGAACAGACCCATTTGGCAGGAAATTCTCAATCAATTTATCGATTCTTATGGAGCCACTGGGGGGAATTGAACCCCCGACCTTCGCCTTACCAAGGCGACGCTATACCCCTAAGCCACAGTGGCGACGGGTGGGCCATCGATGGACTCGATTTAATCGCTACGATTCTGAGGGGCTTTTTCATCAACAGACTCAAGTCGAGAATGTTACTCGTCGGGCTCAAGCCGAGATCGCATAGCCCGGTATTGCGCATGACTGGAAATCATGTGGGATTTTCCCTCGGGAGTTCAAATCTCCCTCTCGGCGCCACCTCTCAACTTCAGGCGCAAGTGGTATCGAACTAGCGCGTGCCTTATTCGGTGCCTCTATTCGGGATTGTCGTGGGCGAGGACGAACAAGCAGGTTCGGATGTGGTCCGAGTTAGCCCTCTTTCAATGCGCCTAACCGATGTGGAACTGAAATATAGGTTATCGGAGAAAGACGAGAGATTGGGATTTTTGGATTTATTTCGTGAGGATCTGATTTTCCACATCACGATGATTAGAAATCGATGGGGGGTTGCGGAGATGACCAGTGTTGGGCTCGCCTTCGCTGCACTAGTGCTTGGCTCATGGGACATGGGTGTTGGAGAGTTGGCCACCGGAGGAGACTACAACCGAGTGGGGCTCGCCGGATTCAGAAATCTCTCAGATCTATCTCTTATGATGGCCCTGCTGTCATTGATTGCTTGGGTTGGAGTTTTCATCACGATGTGGGGAAAGTACCCGATAATGAGGGAGAATCTGGTTTATCTATGGCTGGGGATGATATCTGTTCAACTAGGATCGATTAATGCCCATTCAAATCGTCCTGACTTCCCTACGGGATCCTCCGCTAGTGACTGGATAATGCTGGTCATGTCCAATCTGATACTGTTCTTCTTGGCGATTGTAGTTGTACATAGAGCAGTAATTGAGACGAGAGATATTCATGTCCAAGAGCGTCACGCACATCCTGATCCGAGAGTAGTCCAGAAGGCTTGGAGAGACCACAGTCTGAGAGTCTGGAGTGTAGGCCTAGGAGCTTGGATGATTTTGGTCAATCTGATGTCGTGGTCTGGAGCCCATGCCATTTCTCAAAGACCACCCATAGAAGATTACAGCAATCTAATCGTAGCTATGTTTGTGATAACGGGATTGATTGCATCTGCAATCCTAGTTCATGTCTTGTGGTATCCTCAATTCATGCTTGGAGAGGCAGAAGATAGGATTCAATCAGTAAGAGCTAGAGAAGTATCTGGAGACGCACCTGAGCCCGTTCAAGAGGCCGAGCAGGGCAAGTGCCCGATATGCTCGGGCAGTACCCCCGCAACTAGAAACGCCGGGGGCCGAATAGAGGTGCCTTGCTCGGAGAGTTGTTCTGGTTCGGGTAAACCAGGAACCATTTGTCCAGAATGCGATACTACCTTGCCAATCAGAATTGAATGCCCCAGTTGTAAGTCCAATACTACAGTAGTTAGCCACTTCAGCAGACCTGAAGCATGGTAATGGCAAAATTTGGAGTGCTCTAGGATGGAATGACATGGGATTTTCAATTATAGAAATTGTTGCTGTATTGGTGATAGTCATTGTCACTATTTTGCTAGAATTCTCTCCGAAGAAATATAGGGGGTTTTTGATTAAAAGTTTCAAATTTTTAGGTTGGACTCTACTTTTTTTGGGAATTATTGCGATTTTTATCGGATACACTACTGCTGAACCGCAGTCTGGTTTCTCTGGTCTTGGGAATGCCATACTTTTTCTCGGCGGTATAATTTGTAGTTTTGTGGGATTATCCTTTATCACGGGATGGTTTAGTATGTGGCAATCCGGAAGCCTGTATGATTCTGAATACTATTGGTCAGACATCATCGGTAGTGTGATGGATGATGATCTAAACACTGACCTTGATCTTGGGGCAACAAAATTAGAAGATTTGGAGTTTGGAGACGAATTGATTGGCCAATCAGAGTCAGATACTAATTCGGAATCAGACACAGGACTGGGTGGTTCTCTAAAGCTCGTCATTGGGATTTCTGCAGGATTGATTATTCTACTGAGTTTAGCCATTGCAGGACTATGGATATTCTCAGAGGCTGCAAATATCACGATTGGTGGGCCGCCCTCTGCATTACTGACCTGGGAAGACGAATATAGAGATATGACCGGAGTAGATGCTGTTTCTGGCGATGGCACAGGAGTAGTACTGTGTGTAGTAGATTCGGGAATTGACCCGAATCATCCAGACTTACAGAAGATGAATCTTGTCGGATGGTATGATGCAATCGGTGATTCAGATTCTCCCTACGATGATCAAGGACATGGGACTGCAATGGCTGGAATCGTTGTAGCTCAAGATGGATTGACAGGAAACGCGCCCGGAGTTGACCTGCTGGTCGCTAAAGCGATTGATGAGCAAGGAGTTGGTAATGACGACCAGATTGCAGAGTCTGTAGATTGGTGTGTGGCCAGTCAGGCAGATGTAATCTCTCTGAGTCTAGGGGGCGCTCAAGGCTTCGGCTCTGGGTTGTTTACCACGGATGCACTAGAGGCTGCAGTTGAGGATGCCATCGACCAAGGGGTGTATGTTGTGGCGGCAGCTGGTAACGATGGAGAAGATGATGATGGAGATGTCGAGTCACCTGGCTCAGTCGAGGATGTAATCTGTGTGGGCGGAGTCGCCCGCACGGGTGCAATCTGGACTGGTAGTTCACAAGGTGACAACGATGGTAGAATCTGGCCCAATCCAATTTTCCCAAGAAGTGATCCCGACAAGAAGCCGGAAGTGGTCGCCCCGGGACACGAAGTTCCAATTCTGATGGCAGGAGGACTTAGTTCTGGCTCTTGGTGGGGATGGTCTAGTGGTACATCTGCATCTACTGCTTGGGTTTCTGGTGCTTTGACACTCATCCTAGAAGAACACCCTAGCTTACAGCGTGAAGGTGGTTCTGGCGGACCCGGGGCGGTATCTCAGATGAAGGAATTAATCAGTGGTAACTCACAGATGAAAGAAGGCCAGAACGAGCATGATGATCATTACGGATACGGTTTGCTGAGAGTTGATTTATTGCTCGAAACATTGGGTAACTCATCTTCTTCGATGTTCGACATATCTAATCCTTTTCAGGCAAACAGCGAAGATGTGAGCGAGTCGGTTCAGGTGCGACGTAGTACTGCTAGAGTTCCACCAGTCAGTTCCACAAATCCTAGAGAATGATTCTCGCTGACATCCTTGACGAAAGATATCCATTGATTGAATGATTCGACCTTCTTTTGGGCGGGTGTCATCTCAGAAGGCGAGTCTGAAACGCCGACATCACCAGTAGGGACCTCTGGCTCCTGCACTAACAGGACTCCTCCAGATGAGAGTAGATCAAATGCTGATTTGGCCGTCGAGGCCCTCTCATCTTCTGTAACATCAACAACAACGAGGTCGATAGGCAATGGCAGAGGAGAGGGTTTAGCGTTTTGAGGAAGGGCCGCAGTTGCCGCTGACCACGATGTTGCTTCTGCAGCCAATTCGTTCCAAGGCATTTGGATTATCTGTGTCCAATTCTCGGCCCCGTGTCTCCTGATGAGTCTGTCAATAATCACTCCGAATTTTCCTCCCGGTTCGATGATTCGAAAGTTATCTGGCTTGGGCGGTGGAGTTTCAGGAGGATTAGCGGGGTCTCCGCACCACATGTCAAGTAACCATGCAGATAGATGTCCAATCCCGCCTCCAATCAATACCGCATTCTTTGCAGGTATTCGGCCTGAGATATCTCTTATTCTGGCTCGTATCGAGCGCGGTAATGGGCGCAGACTCATGTGTAGCATCTGCTCTCCAATTCCAGCTGCGATTGCTGGCTCTGAATCTCCTCTATCAATATCCTCAGAGAGTAGTAAAGAGAACATCTCTTCTTCTGACATTTGAGGGAGTCCGAAACCACCATCTCCTTCGGACATAGTATCTGCTCTAGGTGACTTCTATTCAATCATCGCATTGGATGGCTTCAAGTGGGCGATGACTGCCGAACACACATGACAGGCAGTCCTGATGAAGATACGGGGCCACAGATTGCCGAGTGCATGAATTGCGCCAAGTCTACTGAGCATGAGGTGCTTCGTAGAACTCCTCGTGGAAGTGGATTTGATGTTCTGGTCAGATGCGTAGAGTGCAGTAAGGTCCAGACGGTCGTAATCCGGCCACCCAGAGCAGTTAGAGTAGGCTTCACCCTATCGGAGGGAGCTTCTAGCAGGGCCGTAGAGATCGAGGTTGACGAGGACGAGGTGCTTGCAGTAGGGGAAGTCTTTGAATGGGACTCGGCACACTGGGAAGTCACTAGAATCGACAGCGATGGATCAAGACCGAGAAAGGCCCTTCCTGCTACTGAAATCATAGCTGCATGGGCTGTACGCCGAGACAGAGTAATTGTCAGAATCACCATGACTGAAGGAGAAGATAGTTTGTCCGGTAAAATGGAGTGCGATCCCGCGCAGGAATTCTCATGCGGCAATGTGATTGAGGTCGAAGGTAGGCCTTGGAGAATCAGGGCACTCCA
The DNA here is from genome assembly GCA_002503055.1 of Euryarchaeota archaeon UBA86. Lineage (GTDB taxonomy): Archaea > Thermoplasmatota > Poseidoniia > Poseidoniales > Thalassarchaeaceae > Thalassarchaeum. The sequence goes on from DAQX01000002.1 coordinate 7,399, forward strand.
CACTGGCAAGGGTAGAACTCTGCGGGGCACGAGGGCGGCTTCGGACCTACGGCGAATCTATCTGCATCCCATTGATTCAAACTAGCGCTTGTTTGTCCACGGCATCAGCAGTGCCTTAGTCACATGGAATGCAATTTCAGGATTCTCTCTAAGGCGGCGCATGCTATACTCATACCACTTGGTACCGTATGGGACATATACCCTTGTGATATGTCCTTGTTCGGAGAGTTTGCGTCTGACATCTCCTCTGACTCCGAGTAAGAATTGAAATTCGTATCCCGGGCCTTTACCAGCGCACACATTAGGTGGTTCAGTGTGTCTCGGATCAGGCTTATCTGGGCCCATGTCCCGGCTCTTCAAGGCGGCTAGAGAGTATGCAATTACAGGATTATCATGCGATGCGATAGCAGTGTATGCTCCAGAATCTAACATAGCATCGATTGAGTCGTTAGTAGCATGCACAATATCCCAATATTTGGCGTGGGCAATGTTCTCGGGTTCTAGATAGATTCCTTTGCAGATTCTGAAATCCGAATTCTTACCAGTAGCAGCGTAAATATCGCCGATGTCAGATAGAGTGCGCAACAGTCTGCCTTGCAGAACTACTCCGATGTTGTGAAGTCCTTTCTCATGGAGGGTAGTACAGACATCGATGGTTTGGTCTGTTACTCTGTGGTCTTCCATGTCCAAGCGTACGAACATGTTGTGATTCGCTGCCTTCTTGACTAGATTCTCTATGTTGATTAAAGCTGCATCGGGATCAATTAGAAGGCCGAATGCAGTGGGTTTAATTGAGATATTTGCATCTAAATCGTTCTCCACAATAGAGTCTATCAAATTCGAGTATTCTTCGATAAAGAATTCAGCCTCTTCCATTGAACTGATTTCCTCGCCTAGAACATCAACGGTGAAACAGGCACCTTGGTCGGTCATTTCACGCATTAGAGAAATTGCACTTTGCATGTCAGAACCGGCGACATATCTCTTCGATACCCAACGGATTAATGCCTTGGGAGTAATCGGCATCAAGCCGACTACCAACTGTCCGAACAGTCTCATCAGCACTCTGCAAGACTGGACAAGCCTTCACAATTGCGAGTGCTAATTCAGGTCATTTCCCCGTCTTACTGGTACCTCTAACTCTTCCAAAAGGCTCAGAATTGCTGTTCGCTGCCAGCCCTTGAACGACTTTCTATCGAGATACGCGAAGAGATTTCCTCCCGGGAATGCTGCTCTAGTTGATTCAACTGAGACTTGAATCGAATGTCTCCATGATCCTGTGGGTTCCTGTTCATCTTCTGAAGTTTCAAATGGAAGAGCATAGTTGGCCAACAGGTGACCTGCCCATAGATTCGTATCTGACAAAACCGCCTTATGTCTTGGCGCATAGTGACCCCCTCCTAAGCCGATCATAACATCTCCACCTTCTCGCCATGAAACCGGTTCTGATTCTTTGAGTCCTAGATTTTGTGCGATAACACTGGCCCAAGCATCGGCCGCTTCCTTACTATTCCACTGCTCCTCGGTTGAGCCTATTTCGATATACAGAGTTGGTTTTGTCAAAACAGGTCCGTGATGGGTGGTCTCTAGAGTCAAGTCGTACTCCCTGTCTAGGCCGCGCGACCTGCCTTCAGCCAACATGCCTCTGAATAGCGAAGCAAATCTTGGAGAAGGGGGGACTACTGTACCCTTCTTGCCTCCGGCTTGACCTTTTTCTCCGTGAGGAGTCTCTCCTGGAATTCCTATTGCGTGAAGCGTCAGAGCAGGAGTATTTGTCGCCGATACATGCCTAGAGAGAATCAATACCTCTTCGATATTACAATCAGCATTTTCCTCATGGATTGAATCAATACCATCTGCATGGATGTGCAATTCCTCGATGAGAACTAGGTGGATTTCGCGTTCTAGGTGTTGATGCATGGTACCATGAGGAAGAACTGTTGGCCCTGACCAGCCGCCTAGTTCGAGCATCGCTCGATATAGATTGAGAGATGCACCGTCCTGAGAGGAGGCGAGTAACAGTATGGCCATGTCTCGCGATGGGGGCGCTCGTATAATCTCCATAGCCACACCTTCAAGCACCAGTGGCGCGAGGAACCGGTGTGCAAGATACTCGGTATGACTTCCAGCCGATGAGGGTCGACCATGGTGACGAGACGAATATACTAGTCGGGTGCTCGGGAGAGTTACTGAGAATAGATCCTGACGGCACTCCAATGTATGAGCCCGTCACACCGTTCCCGGCTAATGTCTCAGACGGAGTGGTCATTGGAGAATCATGGATTGGAACTTGGGTTGATCCTGAGTTGAGAGAAGCCAGAATGGCTGCTTTGCCATTATTAGGAAAATGGGAAGACGGAGCAGGTAGGCAGCAATTGAGAGAACATCCCAATTCCGAGATATTGATGCCTGCATCATCGATTTGGTCTAGGCGTCTCGATGCCGAACCCATGGCGCTCACGCGTGTTGCGAATGGCGTGGTTTTTGCGACCTTGAATAGAGGCATCTACATGATTGACGAAAAAGCACAGGAGTTTTGGCGGACCTCCTACCCTCAGTGGCCCAATCTAAGGAAATTCCAATACACTGACACTCTAGTTTCATGTACTGAGTTTGAGGGCAGAATAGCAGTCTGGTCTAGATCCGGAACTATCACTATTCTTGATGCGAAAGACGGGTCTTTCATTTCCAACCAAGTCGTTTCACTGACTGGCCCATTAGCAGGGGTTGAATATAGCAAAGATGGAGGTTGGCTCCTAATTCTGGAGAATGGTGGCATTTGTCTACTGAGTGATTTGCAGAATACACCTCAACTGGTGGACACCCCTGGTCCAGTCTTCGATGTACGATTTGCTAATGGTGGATGGAAGTGGACAGGTTGGAGACATGATGGCTACAATGACGGGCAGAAATCAGAGACGGTCGATAGACGAGATATCGGAATCGCACTGGTAGGAGAGAATGTCATTACAAATGATGGAAGATTGGATACTTTCAGAGTCTAATCACTCATCTTAACGGTGTAACCACACTTTCCACATGACTTTCGATCTTTGTGAACAGCAAGGAAGACACCTGGCCCACATCCTTCCTCGGGGCAGAACTCTCCGTTTCGTTTCAATTCGCCACCCTCTACAGAGTACTTTGAGTGCTTAGCATTAGGATTTGGTCCATCTCCCATCACTCATCGCCTCCCTCGGACTCTTCCTCTTCAGGGGTTTCTTCTGCGGCCTCTTCCTCGGCGGGTTCGGATTCAGAAGTTGGAGGTGTAGAATCACTCTCTGAGGAATGTCTGGTTTTGACATACTCAGGTTCGAGTTCAGCAGACTCTGCCGACCCGTAGACAAGTGCCATTCCTGTAGTCTGAGCCATTCCAAATCTTGTGTTCACATCCTTGACGAAAACGAGCTCTTCCTTGGCCCCAGGTTCTGCCCTAGCGGCAGCGGCCCTGATGTCTGTACGAGATGGAGTAGGTGAGTTGGCATGGTTCCAGACGAAGTGTATCTCGACTCTGTCCAATAGTGGATTCTCTTTTCTTTCTGTGACTTCCATCTAGAAACCTCCTCTATCGGATGTTGACCTTCAGGGCATAATTACCCGGATCTGAGACATTCAGCCTCTTGGCGACCTCTGAGCGATGAGGGTCGAGAATTACGACAAAACCCTGCCAATCGGTGGTTACAGGAGCCCCGGGGCATTGCATGCACTGAGGCGGGTCAGTTTTCTTCTCCGGATCTGGGAGAATCCTATTGCACTCGCCGCATGCAAAGGGTTGCTTGGCCATCTCAATCTTCCTCCTCGCCAAGCCAGTCGAATGCACCTAGCCCTTCCATCTTGCAGTTCAGGCCAATCTTGGACGATCTTGGGTCGTTCTGATTGATAGACTTAGAAACAATCCTAGATCGAACTGGAGATCCTTCCTCGAGGTGCTTACCACTCTGAGTGCCCTCAATTCTCTTACTTTGGACTCCAAGATGAACTTGTACAGGTTCATCAAGAATCTGTGACTTGTGGAGTAGGGCCTCTACGGGGCCAATCCTGACGAATGCACCATATTCGGATATCTCCGAAACTGCTCCGTCGATTACCTCGTTATTCTCCATAGTGAAGATTAGTGCCTTGAAGCGAACATTTTGGTAAATCGCCCCGTCACCGTGGATAATTTTTCCCCTTCCTACTGCCTCATGATCGAAGGTCAGAAGAGTGTAATCTTCATTCTCATCGAAACGCCCCTCAAAGGCATCGTGAGCTAGTTCGTCTATGTGCTCTTCCAGCTTTCTTCCTGCACGAATATATTCTGCAGGAATGCGTATAGTGTCCTCCCTTGTTATGAGGCTGTACATGTTTCCAGGCTCCTAATGAACTCGGCCAAAGGACAGCCAAAGGAAGGGAGTTTGCCTCCCGTCCCTCATCGGCGGTACCTCTGGAGGAGAGTTCCTTGTGACTCGGCGACCGACCCGTCCTGTATAAGCGCAACGGATGGAATGTTCCGTTCGGCTAAACCCTCAGTGCTTTCAGACCGTAGGTCTGAGTGAGGTTATAGGGCGAATGTTCAAGTGGATTCGGAATGCCATCTCGTATTCTGATGACATCGTGCCCACATGTGTCCCGCACCTCAAAGCTACGTAAAGCGGCTTTAGGAGTGGCCTTGTTGCTAGCAATGTCGCTGTCGCCTGCTCTATCATTTGATGATGTTGGACCTAGATCCGAGACCGGGGATGGAACTCAAGAAGCATGGATAGACGGAGGGCAGCCTTGGCCACAAGCAGGTAGAACTTCGGACAGACTGGCAGCAGTTCCACCTCATGGCCCCGAGGGAGGTGCTGGAGATGATTCTCCGCAAGATGCTGTAGAACTCAAATCAATCGTTGAGCCTTCTATCAATTGGGCCTATGGCTCATACACGATTGGGACAGATGCGCTTTCGACCCCTATTGCAGATTTTTCCGCCTCATTGAACATTGGAGAAGGGGCATCGCAGCGCTGTGCAGGAGGATCTCTATTCACCATTCTAGTCCAGAAGGCTTCCTCTTCTGATCCGACATACCTGAGAATTATCGAAGGAGAAGATGCTGAGTTGGCTTGGGAAGCTGACTTGGGGCAAACTGAGTATGTGAAAGCGGCTCCGATGGTTGTCGATATCGATGGAGATGGAATGCAGGAAGTACTCGTCGTATACGATGACTCTGCTGGAGATTTGAGAATTGACGCGTGGTCCCCTAGGCTGACTTGCTCGGTTACTGGTTGGGCTACCTCAAGTGATTCTAGTGAACTGATGTGGAGCTGGATAGATACCGGCCTCTTCATCAGTAGTCCAGATGGACCCTATACATCATCGACTCTTGGAGGCCATAAGCCAACAACTCAGCCGTTGTTGGCAGATCTTGACTTCGACGGAGATGCTGAACTAGTTATTGCCGCGATTGAGGATACCTCCGATAAAAGTCCCCAAGTGATAGCACTGGGGATGTCTGACACTGGAGCCACTCTACTGTGGGATAACACTCTCGACAAGGGTACACACCCATCTGATCCTGCTTTCGCCCGGACTGATGACAATACTGGATTCGTCCTTCTAACTACGATTCAGGATAGTACGGGCTCGATGTGGGTCTGGAAACTTGATCATGATGACGGTGAAGACAATTGGGGAGGATATTCCCTAGGCCCAGGAGAGAGCAATAGCGACTCTGCCCCGCATGTCAGACTTCCCGGACCAATAATTGCAAATCTAGATGGACAGAACGATCCGGAAATGATTCTTACCATACCTACTGACTCAGATGGTCAGAGTTCGGTCGACGGCGCTGAATTCATCGGCATGGAGATTGGCAGTGCTGCTGAGATTTGGTCGTTTGAGGCATCGAACGGATTTGCAGATGCGCCTCCGACAGCCGTAGATACAGACGGAGATGGGCAACATGATAGAGTCTGCTGGGTTACCTGGTCCGAAGAGAATATACTGACTAGGCATGGACACGCGGGCTGTCATGACTTGGGTACTAATCCAAGTCAGGCTTGGGTAAAGAGTCTGGAAAGAGAGGGAGGTAACACGAATGATGAGATTGCACTCTCTCCTGCCGCTTGGATGGATATTGATGATAGTGGAGAGCCTGAGTTATTGGTCGCCTTCGGACGCAAAGTCTGGGCCTATGATGGAGAAGACGGGACAGTAGCCGATATTTGGGGCGGTTCAATCACAGTCTCACACAGAACATGGGCCGCGCCTTCTTTTGCAGACATAGATGGAGATGCTACCCTCGACATGGTGATTGGCGATACTGTCATTTCGCATGCTGTCGCCGATATCAGGCCTCTACTGGATTCTCGTGGCATAGACTTCAGTCCGAGTGAGCCTGATCCAGGAGAGCAGGTCACCGTTACTGCCTGGTTCGAGAACTCCGGTACTGCCGATACTGATGATCAGACAGAAGCTAAATTGTACGCAAATGGAGAATTAATTGGTGTTTACGAAGCTGGAGTAATGGAGCCGGTTGACCCTACTGGAGATGGGAGCATCGAGTCATTCAGTACCTACTGGAGTGGCCCCCTAGGGGAGCATGAGTTTGAGTTGATTCTTGATCCTGGCTCAAATGTAAGTCAATCTAGAAGGGACAACGATGCTCAGACGGTGTCTTTGACTATCGTCCCTACATACAATGCCAGTTTCGAGATTCCTAGCGAGCCAGTCAGAGTTGACCCGGGCTCATCTACAATTACTCTTCCAACTGTTCGTTCAACAGGTAGGCTCGCAGGAACTTGGAGCCTAAGTGTAGACGGCAGTGGCTTACCTGAAGGTTGGAGTTGGCAAGATGAGACAGGCGGAGGTATGAGTGCTATCGAGATCGGAGTTGACCAGACATGGAGTCCAACATTGAGGGTTATGGCACCTGCAGACGCTCTAGGCTCTGACAATGGCCACCTTGGATTGACTCTGACTCTGGATTCAGACCCGCAGAACTACAGCGCCTACGCAACACTACCAGTCGAAGCGAATCGCACAAGAGGCCTGTCACTCAGAGGTCCGGATGGAACTGCGTCCAGTTCTGGATACGGGCTGATCGGTGGCGAAGCGGATGCTTGGATATTAGTGCACAATCTAGGCAATGCAGATGAGACTCCGATAATTCAGGTAGGCGGAACTAGTTGGGGAGATACAGATGAAGATGGTCAAACAGACAATGTAGTCAGCTTGTATGACTTGGAAGGTAACTCATTGCCTGCTCTTAGCTTATCTGCAGGCGAGGTAAAACTAGTCACTGCGAGATTGAATGTCCCTTCTAATGTTGAACTTGGCGACTCTGTGAGTACACAAATGACCATGTGCGTAGGGAGTGGAGATGAAGAAGAGTGTTCTACCATATCTCTATCCTTTGAGGCATCAGGAGTGGTTGCTGATGCACATCAGCGAAGTGTTCCTACGAGTGGCCTACAATGGGAAGTCGTGGCAGAAATGCCATCCAACTCCGGGCAGTTGACTTGGTCTTTGTCCGACTCTGGAATGGCGATTGAGGGTTGGATTTGGAATGCTTCAGGGAGTCTTACCATTCAGGGAGATTCTGTTGTTATGTCAGGATCCCCGGGAGGCCTTGCTTCGGGTTACTTACACCTAGATTTACCAGCCAATTCTCCTCCTGCATTCCATCCCTTCAGTGATGCTAGTTCCGAGTCTTCAAGTCATGTTCTACGCATGTCTTTGGAAGTCCTTCAGATACACCGTGCATCCATACTCATTACCTCTCCGACTGAACAACCGCACACAGTAGATGTCGAACAAGAGACCCTGGTCATGATTAGATTGGAAAATCCTGGCAATGGAGCAGACTCATTCCATTTGAGTCATGAAGTAGTGATTGATGAAAATATCACAGAAGATCCTGGTGTCTCAGTATCCTTCTCAAATCAACAGGTTACACTTGGTGCTGGCAGCCTCACCAGTATTCCAGTGATGGTTACATTGCCAGATACAACTCCAGCAGGACATCCGGTAGGTGTTTCTATCATCATGACATCTCAAGGCAATTTGGAAGTGAGCGATTCAGATATTGTCCAACTACAGGCGAGACAAGACCATAGATGGGAGTTGGAGGCAATGTCAGACGGTAGTCCCCTCAATGAAGGAGGATACTATGCAGTGGAGCCTGGATTTGTTTTCTCAGTTGAAATTGTAGCGACAAATGAAGGCAATCTAGTTGATGATTTGGATTTGCAAGTCGGATATAATCTGAGTCTGATTGGAGACGATGATTCATCAGACTGGATAATTGAGGGTAGTTCTGTCGAGGGTGTAGGAGTCAACGACTCTGCTTCATTGATGGTAAATGCGACTATCCCTGAGGATTCTTGGAATGGCTCAGTAATGCATGTTTCAGTATCCGCCGAAGCTCAAGGACAAGACATGGGTAGTTTCAGTTTCAACCTAGAGGTCAGTAGAGTCCCTGGATGGGCTGTGTATGCGGATGAGGCTAATCTAGAGGTTGATCCTTCTGGCTCTCAGGTTGAGTTGACTGTGGCCCAGATGGGGAATGCCGACTCTAGGCCATATCCGACTATTTGGGTTAGTGGCGAGAATGGATGGATTGTAGAACAGACAGAGGAGTTGCCTGTAATGACTCCAGGAGAGACTGTCCCTCTAATCCTCAACATTACACCTCCTGAAACTGCCCAGCATGGGAGAGCTGTAGAATTAAACATCAGATTGAGAGATGGAGATGGAAGCGGGGAGACTGAAATCACATTACCACTTAGAGTGGCGATCATTCGAGATTTTGAGATGTCCTCAGTGGAAGACTGGATAATTTCAGATTCGGGAGGATTTCCCCTTGTTCAACTACTCAACCAAGGTAATGCCCCGACTACGGTTTCCTTGCAAGTTCTGAGTCTCCCACTAGGGTGGACTGTGTCGGGACAAACTGAACTGGTCCTGGGAGTAGGAGAAGTTAGAGGAGTTCCTCTCGAAGTGATTCCTGCAGAAGACTGGTCAGGGAGTTTACAGACGATTAGGATTCTTGCTGAGGATGAGGATGGAAACCAAAGAGAGGTTGCTCTTGATACATCGAAACAGACTCACGCATGGGCGTCCACTCCCGTCATTGTAGGGATGAGTGGGGATGAGATGGTCATCGATATTCATGGAACGGCCCCATCTACAACGGTAATCGACTCTTTCTCGGGAGTTCTGAACTCGTTACCCGATGGTGGCTGGGCTTTACCTATTGTCGCTTCCGGAGAAGGTACAATCACTGTCGGCTCTGAGACATTGGTGTATCTCGCACATTCATCTCAGCCATCTTCTCGGTTTGCTTCTTGCAGTATCACTGGCTCTGTAGGAGATGCTATGGCTCAATGCACCATTCAGAACGGAACGGACGGTTTCCATTACACCATGATGCTGATTGATGATCAAGGTAGAATGCTCGATTCAAGTTCCGGATTTGCTCTAGAGAACAATTCACTTGGACCGATTAACCTGAGTTCGGAAGGGTGGACTCCTGAACCCGGAGTTAGAGATTTAACCGTGCGACTAATCGATGGTAGAGGCGTACTTAACTATCAAATCTCTAAGTCATTTGACATTAGAAGGACTGACTGGAATGTAGGCATCAATAAGGTTGAGTTGGAAGGGGAAGGCGATGGTCAGAGAATCAGAGTTTCATGGGAGCGCAGTGAGAATGTCAAGGAATTGCTATCTCAATATGATGCTGACTGCAGTCTGATGCTCGATGTCGGCGAATACAGTATGTCGCACAGCGTTGATCTTAGTGCACTATTCGCTGTAGCCTTTGAGATTAATCGCCCGATTGAGGCACAAGATGGTGATGAATTAGTAGTCACAATGGGTTGTTCATTCCCGTGGGATATTGATTCAGATTCTAATGACAACGAAGGTAGAGTGATTCTTTCAGGCGGTGCGGTTGAGCCTTCCAGATATCCGGATCTAGGAACTTCTATGGCTGCGGCGGCTCTAGTTATCGGAGTTAGTGTAGCCTTAGCATGGATAATCAGAAACAATCGAGAGGGGAGACAATTGATGGAGATGGCAATGAGTGCTGCAGAGGAGAAGATGCTCAACAAAGATACTCGGGCGGACTCTGTTGAGGAAGAAGAGAAAATGCCCGAAACTATTGCTCAGGAGCCCGAAGTAGAAGATTCAGTGCCCGATTCTAAGCCAGAACCGGAGGATGAGTTCGAGGCGAGGTTGCGTCGATTAATGAGAGATTGATTACAACCTTAGACGCTTGGAGTAGAGTTCTCGATAAACAGGCATAGCTTCGTCTAGAATTGATTCAAGCGAAGGATTTAGTTCGCCGGTTCTGGCCCTAAAAGGTGAGAAACCGGTAGAAGACCAAACTGATTCGTACCAGTATTCGCCCCAAATTCCGTCACATTCTCTAGGGCCGGGTTCCCATTCTAGCATCAACTCGGAGAATGGGATATTCAACTCCTGGCAAAGCATCTCGAGCATTTTCCTAGGATTCTCCAGAATATCTCTTGAATCCAGAATGGGTGGTCTAGACTCGATTTTTGATACTTGTTCATACAGCATTATTTGTTGAGGCAAGCCAGTGGCCCACAGAGACACTTCATGTGTTATTTTTGACAGGGAGAGTAGAACCTCTCTAGGATCTCGAATCAAAAAGCAGTTGGTTAAATTTTGAATCCAGTCTAGTTCGAATCCGGGTGAAATATGATGGCACATTTGCTTTTGATACCATATAGGCAAGTCCTCCGGGATATCTCCAGACAGATGCTGTGTGATCTTGAGGTAGTCTGTCTCATAGGTCTCGATTACTTTCTTAGCCCCGGGGTGATTAGTTCCCGTATTTTGAAGGAAATGTGCATAGAACGGTTCATCAATTGCACAGCAATCGTCCCTATTCTCAAATGAGTACATCATGGCTGTAGAGATATTTCTAGGTCCAGACCACATCGCTAATTTGCAACCTTCAGTCAACGCCCTCACTCCTTACTAAGTCAATGTACAGATTTTGCAATCTCTCACATAATGGCCCACGGATACCACCTCCAACCGCCTTACCATCAAATGATATTACAGGCGTTAGACCTGCGAAAGTTCCAGTCACGAAGGCTTCGTCCGCAGATCTGACATCGCTGAGAGAAAAATCCCTCTCAAATGCAGGGATGCCATTTGTGTTGCATAAATCAAGCACCTTTCTACGTGTGATCCCGTCAAGGCAAAACTCTCCCGTAGATGTCCAAACCTCGCCATTCCTGACAACAAAGAAATGTGTAGAGTTGCAAGTAGAAACATTGCCATTTGGATCGAGCATTAGTCCCTCATCGCCACCTAGCTCCGCTGCTTCTATGCATGCAGCAATACAATTGTGTTTAGAGAGACTGTTTATCCTAGGGTCCTGTATGTTCTGTCCGCCCCTAATTGTACTGACAGATACTAGGGTGATGCCATCTCTTGCCCTATCCACATTGGCCTTCTTGTACTCTGGAATGATTACAATAGTGGGCGGGCTGGAGATTACCCAAGGCGCTTGGTACGGAGTTGGTTTGAGGCCGCGGCTGACTATCAATCTAACATGTACATCGTCAAACATCTTATTGGCATCAATAACTCTGTGAATTTCGGAAAGAATCTCTTCTTTCGATTTCCCAATGTCCATTGAGATTGTTTCTGCACCGTGGAAAAGTCGTTCAATGTGCTCATCGATGAAAATTAGGTGGCCGTTATGTAATCTGAAAGATTCCCAAACGCCATCACCCAATAGAAAACCAGCATCGAATACAGATACTTTGGCTTCACTCCTATGAAGCAATTCTCCATTAATCGAGATGATAACTTCTGAGTTACGAGGGTCATCCTCATACTCGTGAGTACCCATCTCCTACCTCAGAAATCGTTCCCAGTAAGTCGCTCATACATCGAGGAGTACAGTTGTGCTGTCTTGTCAATCATCTCTTGGGGAAGGGCGGGGATTGGCGGCTCATCTAGCCCCTTGTCCCTAGCATCATATAGCGTCTCATGGTGTCCAATGTCGATATAGTGCTCTCTAACAAACTCCTTTGAGAGAGATTCGATTTTTCCTTGAGCATAGGTTTCTGCGTCCCACCATCTGTCTTCGTCAAGAGTCCCAAACGAGTCGACAAGAACGGGCTTTCTTCCCGAACCCAAGGCAAACTCCTTCTTACCATCAACATGGATTAGTCCGCGCTTACCTGCTTCTCTTTCGATAATCTCATCTATCTTGAGAACTGCTTCGAGAATGGAGTTGAACTCATCCTCGGTAAGATTGGATATTTGCAAGGCCTCATCCCTATCCAATAGGCGATCGAAGGCCTCGAACTTAGTTGAAACTTCGAGATATGGCTGCGGTAGTTTGCAGTTTTCCTCTAGAACAGTTCCGGGTTCAAATCCGAACTCCTCGGGGCCGACTTCTCCCTTGGTATAGCGGCGCCAACCAGAGCCGGCTAGATGGTGACGACAAATTACTTCCAAAGGTACGAACACATTCTCCATATCCTTGGGAATGGCTCCGGGCTCCTTGATAACCTCAAATCGCTTAGCTAGGCACCTGTCGGGAGCGTTCATCTCAATTAGATGAGTGTCGCAAATTCCCTCCTTAGTGATTAAATCGAACCAATGACAGGTAGTTCTGTTCAGGCTCTCTCCCTTACGGGGAATTAGTGAAGGAATTATTTGGTCATAGACAGAAATCTGGTCAGTATATCTGAACTCAAGGATATTCGGATCATCTGTGCTCCAGACTTGCTTGACCTTGCCGCTGTATAGTAACTCACCCATGGCAGAGTTGGGCAATAGAATGATGATGAACATTCCTGATGTTCATTCAGCTCAGTCTCTTCGCAATGACTGGTAGATGACGAAAACTGCAAGAAGTGAAATTAGAATCCAGCGTCTATCGAATTCATCTACTGTTTGGCTTACTTCTAACCCAAATAATTCTTCCACATCATTCAGTTCGGGAGATATCTCAGAGGCCATCAGAACAATGCCATCGACATAGTACGCCTGACCCCCTCGGAGTCCCTTGGATACTGCCTTCTGTGCGGTCATCGATCCTACAAAGATGTCACAATCTCCTCGCTTGAGGTCCTGAACTGCCTCAAACTCGCCTCCACTATCCCACGCTCTGAATGAAATGTGTTCAGAATAATGACTAGACATTCGAACAGCCACCATCTCGAACATTTCGGCCTCGAAACCTCTCATTACTGCTGATTCATCAAGGCGGGACATCGGCGAATCCTGATCATACATACAGGCCAGTAACTCTTGTTCATCGTGAATCATCTCATACAGAACTCCACCTTCTGTGGGGATGGGCCATTGATGTGCTTGAGAGATCATTGACATGTCCATCTCAGACTCGCCTAGGAACCATGTCATGTATGCATCAGAATAGGAATTGGAAGAAAAAATCTCTTTTAATGCAGAATTGATTGCCTCCAGTAATTCCGAATTACCAAAGTCATCCTGTGTATCAGATCTAACTACAGGCACATAATACTCAGTCTGCTCGACCATACCTATGATTTCCAAGCCAGGAGTGTTCTCGGAGCTCTCAGGGTTTGAGGCAATAATCTGCGAGGTAAGAAAGAAGTCTACATTTCCAACCATCAAATCCCGCATCGCCATGTTGTAATCTAGATAGTTCTGTTCAGAAATATGCGGATGAGAATCAAGTAAATGAGAGACTGAAGTCTCTTCGGAGCTAGCCACAGAATACTGGGCGCTGGCCAAGGCCGCAGAAGGCGATAGTAAGAGAATCGAGGTAAGACAAAGACAAACCGTAAACGCTCTCATGAATCTAGGAGTCGAGATTACGACTTAGAATTGATGGTCCGCCTAGACTATATTCATCAAGGAGTCTCGGAACATAGGGACTGGTATGTTGCAACGGGATTCTCAGGCTTCCGAATCCAGTGCACACCGAATTAGTAGGGCCATCTCAATTGCTGTTTTGATGGTCCTAGTATGTCTGGCAACCCCCAGTCAAGCAGCAGATTATCGAAGTAGTTGGTTTGTTGTTGAAAGTGGAACTTCTGAAGACCTGTTGACTGTCGAAGAGTATGGCGGCCAGATCTGGATTTTCGGTACTGGAGGTGTGATGCTAAATAGTACCGATAATGGAGAAACTTGGAGTAACTTAGGATCCCCTACTAAATCAGATATTCACCATTCTGATTCTGGATTTGGGTCTTTGTTAGTTGCCGGTGAGTCGGGGATTGTTCTACTTAAATCAGGAGAAGATTCTGATTGGCAGAACATTTCCCTAACCGGTGTCTCTCGGATTAATGGAGTGGCCCTTACTGGAAGCCAGAGTGCTGTTGCCGTGGGCGACAATGGGGAGATCTTCAGGTACCAAGATGGGACTTGGGAAAGTGTTTCTCTTGCCATAGATTTTGATATGAAGGGAGTTTCATTTTACGATGATAGTTCAGGAGTAATTGTTGGTTCGGAGGGAATAATCTTGTTCTCTGATGATGGAGGGGAGACTTGGGATTATCGTGAAGCACCTGAGGGAGTTGGTGATTCTAGTATAGTTGGAGTGGAGTTTTACAGCCCCGTAAGGATCTATGCAATCACCGAAGATGGTAGAATTCTGATGTCTGCAAGTAATGTAGTGACTGGGACCGATGTCGGATATGTGTGGACACTTGTTGAATTTGAGCGGCATTATCCTCCAGGAAGCAACGAATATCAGCAGAATCCTAGTGATCTAGGAGTTGGGTTGATTTCGATTGAAGTGGTCACAACTACAAAGTTGATGATGACAGGGGAAAGTGGTTATCTCTCTATCAGCACCAACGGAGGAACGATAGTCTCTCAACAGATTAATCCTCTAGGCAACGATTCTGTATTCAATGATATACACATGTTAACCGGATTTGTCGGAGTTGCTGTAGGAAATAATGGAGCTATTCTCTGGACCGAGGATGCAGGAGTTGATGATCAAGTTGGATTTGAGATAATCAATTTCAACGACTTCGATAATTTCGTCGACTACTCGAAAGATATGCTCTTTGCTGGATTCATTGCCACCATCAAAATTGTAGTCTTTGGAATAATTATGGGTTTCCTAATTGGAGTCAGTCTAGCAATGTGTAAGACTTCACCGACTTCAATGAAATACATGGTTGAGAGGTTTGATCCAAAAATTGTAAGATTGCTAGGGATTATTATCGCTGGCTCGGGCCTGTATCAGTTCTATGTCGCGGTTCCGAAGATTGCAGATTTGGGACTAGATGGGGTAGAGAATATCTTCATCCCAGTTGGGGAACCAGGTGCTTTCGGGAGAGTTCTATTGGGAATTGGTCTGACATTCGTTGGAGTTCTTTTCATGGCCAATGATGGCAAATTCTCCAAGTTAGAAATCAAAGGATTCAAACTAAACCCATGGGGCGTTAGGCCACTAAATACAATCGCCACGGTTTACACCGATTTCTTCCGAAATACACCTCTGATTGTTCAGTTTATGTTCATACACTTCGGCCTACAGTTGGGCAGATTGATCCAGGAGCCGGCCCAGGCATTTCTAGAGGAATCAACAGGGGGAGTGGCTCAATTTATCAAGGACGAGTTCCTAAATGATAGGGCATACATCAGTGCAATTTGCGCTCTAGGATTTAATTCGGGAGCCTATCAGTGTGAGACCATTCGGGGCGCTATTCAAGCTATTCCTTCGGCACAAATGGAAGCGGGAAGGAGTATTGGACTGACCTATATGCAGACAATGAGAAGGATCATTCTCCCTCAAGCCATCAGGATCTGCATCCCTCCTATGGGGAATGAGATGGTCAATCTAGTACTCAACTCATCCCTTGCTATGGTAATTGGATATGCAGAGTTGACTAGGCAGGGTAAGCTGATTACTGCTGTAACATTCCAAATGGCTTACACATGGGGTATGGTCCTAGTATCCTATTTTGTTATCACCTGGACATTGGCTCTGTTGCTCAGAAGACTCGAAGAGAGCACTAGGATACCTGGCTTGGGAATGACGGGGGGTGATTGACTGACAGACAGCCTACTAAGAATAGAGAATCTGCACAAAGTATACTCCGGAGGAGTACATGCTGTCAGAGGGATTTCATTCAGTGTCAAAGAGGGAGAGTCTGTGGCCATTATAGGCTCTTCTGGAAGCGGTAAGTCGACTGTTCTGAGGTGCATTAATCGACTCATTGAGCCTACGGAAGGAGAAGTATATCTCAAGGATGAGCAGATTAACACTCCGCATGCCAACATCAATGAGGTCCGATCTAGAATTGGGATGGTTTTCCAATCCTTTGAGCTCTTTCCTCATCTCAAAGTGATAGACAACATTACCTTGGGGCTTATTCAAGTCAGAGGAATGGCAAAGGCAGAAGCCGAAAAATGGGCTCTTGAAGTTCTCGAAAGAGTCGATATGCTCGACAGGAAGGATGCCTATCCTGGTAATTTGTCGGGTGGGCAGAAACAGAGAGTAGCAATCGCTCG
>DAQX01000007.1:0-84376 GCA_002503055.1 Euryarchaeota archaeon UBA86
CTGTCCGGGCTAGAGCAAACTCAATCTCAGTCTGTCAATCTCGAACAGTACTCTACCGACGGCGATTTAGCCGCCCGATGGCTTACTGACATTTCCAACTTTGGCGACTTGAAAGAAGGATACTCAGTTGCTGATTTGGGAGCCGGTAATGGGATTTTGGGCTTGGGTGCCATGTTACTAGGGGCGAGCAGAGTAACTCTAATCGAAATTGATCAAGCTGCCTGTGAGATAGCCAAAAATAATGTAGAAATTCTAGGATTTGCAGATTCGTCAGAAGTGTCCAGAGCCACCGTAGGGATTGACTTAATTGGCCTAGATTCCGTCGATTTAGTGATCAGCAACCCGCCATGGGGGCGACAGTCTCCAAAGGCCGACCGTCCATTCCTCGATACCATACTGTCGGCACAAGTCACTTCGCATCTCATGCACAGCGCCGAAGCAAGCCACATTCAGCCTTTGTTCGAAGGGCACGGGTGGTCTGTTGAGAGATACGGCGAGGCAGACTTTGCACTCCCCGCAGCTTACTCTCATCACAACAGACAGAGAGGCAAGACTAGGGCCGCTTTCTGGCGCCTTGTGCCACCATGAGCCTACGGCTCAATCAGGCCGGACCGTTCATAGGGGGTTGTCCGGTCGGCGGGCCGATGGCTGCTGAGATAGGCGACTTCGTCACTCCGGGATCAAGTGTGGTCATTCCCGATGGCTCAGAGGCTGGAGACGGCATTCATACTGATTCTTCTGGCCCTGTCGCCGTCGTCACGGGTACTCTGGTTCACAGCGATGGCGCAATCTCAGTGGATTCTTCACGACCACCTGTCAACTCACCTCAGATTGGCGACATTATCATCGCCGTAGTCAACCGAATCAACCCAAAGACCGCCGAGGTCAGAGTACTTCACATCGAAGACAAGGAAGGAGGTCACAGAGATGTTCCGGCAGAAGAGTTGTTTGCGGATATCTATGTCACTAATTTTGTCGATCGCTTCCTGCCTTCTGCAGGCGATGCGATGCGCAAGAGAGACATCATTCGTGCCCGCATCACTGAACTAGATCCGATGATGAAGGCAACTACTCGTGGTGAATCTGAGTTGGGTGTCCTTCATGCCATCTGTCCAGTTTGCGGAATCGATCTTGAAGCCAGTGACAAAACTCCTGATTTCAATGTCACATGTTCTCGCTGTGACTACAAAGGATACCGAGTTCTCTCAAACGGATTCGGCCACGGGCATGTCATCGGCGAAGATATTCAGTCACTAAACCGTCCAGGAGATCGTTGGTCAGCCGAGGCTGAGGCTATGCTAGGGCATGACGGTGCCCGCCCCTATCTCTCTCCGGTTGCCGACCACCGAAGAGGAATGTCGCATGAGATTCCCGAGTCAATTCGACGCCAGCGCGCTGCTAAAGCAGGAGGCGGCAGAGGTGGCAGAGGAGGTAGGCCAAGGAAGGAGATGCACCCGACAACATGCACTCTTTGCGGAGTCAAGACCGAGGTCCCATTCAAGCCAACTCCAGGCAAGCCCATCAGGTGCAGAGACTGCATGGACAAGGTCAAGGAAGGCACGGCTACGAAAGAAGATCTATCCAAGGAAAGAGAGGTGCTAGTGGCTGCAAGGTCCAAGGCAGAGGAATCCATGGGGGCCAAGTTGTTTGTGGGGGGCTTGTCATACGATGCTACGGAGGATGAATTGAGGAAGATTTTCTCAGCCCATGGGGAACTAAATGATGTACACATCGCTAAAGACAAAGAGACCGGGCGCTCGAAAGGTTTCGCCTTCGTCACTTTCTCAAGTAAAAAAGAAGCCCTATCTGCAGTCAAGGAACTAAACGATACAGAGATCCACTCTCGCAAGATAACGGTTCAAGAATCGAAGCCAAAAGAAGGCCACAGACGCCGGTCTCGTAGAAACTAGCGAAGCGGTGAATACCTCTAGCCTACACGTCAGGGTGTGGAGCAATTGGAAGGTTGGCTCGTCTTAGACGGATACGAGGACGAACCCGCAGCCTTCGGAGTTCCGAACTATCTCGGCTTTCATATCAGATACATCTGCGGCGTTCTCGAATCACGCGGTATTCCATACACATATATGACAATCGATCAGTGGAGGCTCTATCACAAGGAACGCCTGTCTGCTCCGGAGGCAAGGGCAAGTCTGCGTAGCGAACTGTCAGGCCTCGATGGAGCCGTGATTCTCGCAGGAGCAATAGTTCCTGGGAAGTATGTCAGAGGAACTCCGATTAGTCGAAAGGAACTAGATGAGGTACTTTCTATCATCCCCTCTCCATCTCCAGTTCTGTGTGGAGGTTGGGCCATTAGGCACTGGAGATATGATGGCTGGACTCCATTACGCTCCAATCTTTTCTGCGCGGTGCAAGACACCGACGCTACCCTTGACCACTTCATTTCTACAGGAAATTGGGAACATCGAAAGAGAACACCTGAACAGTGGTCTAGATGGGCACTTTCTGGCGCTTCTTCCAAAG
Organism: Euryarchaeota archaeon UBA86; assembly: GCA_002503055.1. Lineage (GTDB taxonomy): Archaea > Thermoplasmatota > Poseidoniia > Poseidoniales > Thalassarchaeaceae > Thalassarchaeum. Next base: position 2,482 of record DAQX01000007.1, read on the forward strand.
CCATAACCGAGAACCCCGACCTAATAACGCAAGATGGTAGAGCAGGCCCACTGACTTACGAAATCGAATTGTACCAAGGTTGTGTCCGCTTCAAGCGCGGCTGTAGGTTCTGTATTGAGCCCAAGAAGGGACTTCCATTGTGGCGCACAGAGAATGATGTACTGAGTGAGATAACAGCAGCATTGGATTCAGGAGTTGTCAATGTCAGGATAGGAGGCGCTACAGACATCTACACCTACAAGGCAGAAGGAGTAGAGGACCTGGAATATCCAATTCCCAATCCCGAGCCGATAGCCAAGGTGCTACATCGTGCGCGGGAGGACGAAAGACTCCAGATTTTGCATGTCGACAATGCCAATCCCTCAATTGTCGCTGAGAATCTAGAGCCGTCAACAGAGATTACCAGAACTCTAGTTGAAACATTATCTGACGGTGCAGTACTTTCTTTTGGCCTCGAATCGGCCGATCCAGAAGTACATGAACAGAACTGGCTGAATTGCGATTCCGAGCAACTCAAGACTGCGATCAGACATATCAATGAATTCGGCAGGAAAAAAGGCGATAGAGGGCTACCCAAACTCTTGCCCGGGCTCAATTTCATCGCTGGACTGAATGGAGAGACAGAAGAAAGCTACCAGATGAATCTACAACTTCTAAGGGCACTGAGTTCTGAGGGCCTTTGGCTAAGGAGAATCAACATCAGACAGGTCGAGGGGCAGGGTTTCCAAGAAGTTCCTGAGAAGGCATTTAAAGAATTCAAACAAGAGGTTAGGAATGAAATCGATTCACCTCTTTTGCAGGAGATGTTGCCTACTGGTGCCATACTCAGGGATGTTTGGTGGGAGACACAGGATGATCGAATTCGAAGGCCAGAACAGGTTCTAGATTCGAAGTACAGCGATGAGGATATACGAGGGAAGCCAGGAATCACCTTCGGCCGACAAATCGGTGCATATCCGATTCTCGTCGGAGTCCCTTACAGAATCCCTCTTGAGACCTCCTCTGACATCATGATTACAGGGCATGGTAAACGAAGCATCACTGGAGTTGAATTAGGGCTCGATGTGAATACTGCGACACAACATCAACTGCAGGCTATTCCCGGCATCAGCAGTAAAGGTGCATGGCGTCTACTTTCCGCACGCGCGCGCGAGAAAGAAGGACTCTTCTCTTCAACCGAGGAAGCATTTGCCACCGCACAACTAGAACTGCCCGGTTATTGGAGAGACAATCAGTAGTGATGCACCAGCGCCCGAGGCGCAGGAATAGTCATATTGCCTAGATAACCGCTCCTCTTCTAATTGACCGCAGTCGGACATGTCCGACTAACGTCTTTGCCCAAAGAGCGCAGTAGTGATATTATGGTTAATTCAGGACAAAGAGGAATTGCAATACTGATTCTAATGGTCATGGTGCTTGCAGTACCCGAGGGCGTCTTTGCAAACAGCTCTGGAAAGACAGGCTCTTCCAGCTCAGGTTGCGGAGGCTGTCACGGTGGCGCAAACACAATGACGCCAACGCTAACTACAGACATACCAAGCTCAGGATATACTCCTGGGGCGGTTTATTCTCTTACAATTGGAGGAACTGGGGGAGTTTCAGGGACAAATGGCGGATTCAATTTGGACTCCTCTTCAGGAACTTTCTCCAACTCAGGGACAAACGCCCAGATAGTAAGTGGAGAAGTCACTCACTCAAACTCCAACGCAAGGACATGGACGGTTGATTGGACTGCACCTTCTACGGGTACTGGGGATGTGACCTTCTTGCTTGCAGTAAATTTCGCCAACGGTAACGGGGGCACAAGTGGTGATTCATGGGGCACTGATTCTTGGATAGTTTCCGAACTCACTACTTCGAATCCCTCTCCTTCTCTACCATTCAATCAACCAGGGACGCAGAGAGACTCGGTGTTTACGCACTCTGTTTTCGAACTAAACTCTGGGTCTCCAACTATTGTTCTCAATAATGGAACAAGAGTTACTTTCTCCACTGGTACTGGCGGAGGGCAGCCCGTTTACACCAACGACGATGTTGTATCACTCGCAGGAAACTGTGCATTACTCGACAACTACAGTCTCAGATGTGCAGGACCAAACAACTACGGCCAATTGGGCCTGGGCTCTTTCTCTCAGTCGAATGGTACTGTAGACTTTGGAACTCATCAACCCGCTGCAATTTCAAATGGCAACAACCACAATTGTGCTATCCTCACTGACGGCTCAGTCAGTTGCTGGGGGCGTAATAATCTAGGGCAATTAGGAGACGGAACCAATTCCAACCGAAATGCCCCGGTCAGCGTCGATTTGGGAACTAATACAACTGCTGTTGCCATATCGGCAGGAACTGATTTCACCTGTGCAATTACTAATTCAGGCGCTGTGAAGTGTTGGGGATTCAATGGGTATGGCAATCTAGGCGACGGGTCCACTAGTGACACCAACACTCCGATTGAAGCCAATCATTCTACTGGTATGAGGGCAGTTGCTATCTCAACACCAGGATATGGAGTATGCGCTCTGTTCGAGAACGGTTCGATATACTGCTGGGGGCAGACCTACACATCCTCGGCACTAAATGGGGCAGTTACTAATGGTTCAGTGAATATCGAAATTCCAACCGGAAGGACGGCAGAAGCAATTGATGGCATTTCTTCTCACATGTGTGCGATTTTAGATAACGGCTCCATCAACTGCTGGGGAGTCAACACATACGGCCAATGGGGAGACGGAACCTGCAGCTCTGTCATTACATCAAGCGGGTGCACGGGCGAGAACAGCAACACACCCGTCTATACGAATCTGAACTCTGGTAATTCCGCGATTGCGATTTCAGCGGGATCAGACTCCACATGTGCTATCCTCGATGACTACTCTGTGCAGTGTTGGGGTAGACAGTCAGGAGAATTCGATGGCACTACTGATGATTTGCTAACTCCTCACACAATGAATTTCTCAAATGGTACAGAGATAGCCTATTCAGATCAAGATATGGATGGAGATGGGTTAGCCAACATCCTTGATACACACATGGCTGGAGATGATGACGGAGATGGCACCCCAGGAAGTGCCGACCCCTATCCAAACAATCCAACCAGATGGATGAATTGCGATTCTGGGAACTGGGGTAGGCTGACCTGCTCACCGGCCGAACCGGGCCACTTTGCTATCATAGGCGATTTATATCATAGGCCATGTGAAGCAGGGTCCTACCAACCTGGATCTGGTTACGATTTGTGTTACGACTCCTCAGCAGGTAACTATGTCTCAATCACACAAGCAACATCTCAGTCCCAGTGTACTCAGGGAATGTATCAGGAGCAAGTAGGTCAGACTTCATGTGTCAACAGTGCAGCAGGGAACTACTCAGATCAGATTTTCGGCGATGCGGGCTCATACAATTCATCAGCATTCAATATCTCAGCGAATAGTGCGCTGTACAACGGAACAATCCATTCTAGTTCAGACCTCCAAGATCTGTTTGTGATGAGTGTTCCCAGAGACTCGGGAGTAAGTGTTGGTTTGACTTCTCCATCAGGCGCTGACTTTGATTTGGCAATTTATGATGAGAATCTCAATTTACTCAATTCAAGCTACACATCTGCATACGATCAGACTTCTACAAACAATACTAATTTCTCGTCAGATTCTATGTTGTATATCCTCGTTTCACCTTGGAATGGAACCGGGCAGTACCAATTGCAAGTATGGCTATTCTCGACTTTAGATGGATCCGTGGTCGGGGACCCCAACTTGAGTATCGAAGTCGAGTTAGGAGTCACTGACTACCAGTGTACTCCTGGTAATTTCCAGCCTAGTACTGGGCAACCAGCATGTCTTGACGCAGATCCCGGATATTTCGTCAACACAACCGGTTCGACCACACAATCTCCGTGTACTCCTGGTAATTTCCAGTCGGCACCTGGGCAGACATATTGTATTCAGGCTACAATTGGTCACTATGTCGATGTATATGCGTCTGCTGACCAAATCCCCGCATCTCCTGGACACTATGTCAACACCACAGGAGCCACTAGTCAGGAGGCCTGCTCAACTGGAACATATCAGCCAGGAATCGCTCAGACAGATTGTCTCGATGCCGACGCTGGTCACTTTGTCGGTACGACTGGCGCCGCCTCGCAGTCTGAATGCTACTACGGAACCTACCAACCTAACACCGGACAATCATCTTGCATAGATGCCTCTGCTGGATACTATGTGCCCACTACGGCAGCAACTAACCAGACAGCCTGTTCTCTGGGTACCTACCAACCTAATACCGGAGAATCTTCTTGCCTCGGTGCAGACCCCGGTCATTATGTAAACACATTAGCAGCTACCTCTCAGACACCTTGTGACATTGGCTCTTTCCAGCCCCTATCTGCCTCTGACAGGTGTAATGCCGCTGATCCCGGATACTATGTCCCCAACACAGGATCGGCCAATCAGACGGCATGCGACTTTGGAACATTCCAGCCCAACCCCGGAGCCTCGGCCTGCATCATTTCTCCCTCAGGGCACTATGTCCCAACCACTGCAGCCACAGCACCTACTCCATGTTCATCAGGCACATACAATCCTTCCCTGGGGTCCAACACTTCTCTAGATTGCATGCATGCCGATCCGGGATATGCGGTTCCGGACCCCGGATCATCATACCAGACTCCCTGTACACCAGGTCACTATCAACCATCTTCTGGCCAGACTTCTTGTTTAGAGGCTGATGCAGGCCACTTTGTCTCATCACTAGGGGCCGATTCACAAACTCCCTGCAGTATAGGGACATACACTGCTAATACCTCACAGTCGGCCTGTACCGAAGCGAGCCCAGGACACTATGTTAGCACCCCCGGATCGACATATGAGGAAGCATGCTCTATCGGCACATACAATACCCAAAGTGGCTCAACTTCTGCCTCAGACTGCTTGCCAGCTGATGCAGGGAATTATGTCCCTATGGCCGGTGCAGCAGAACAGATTCCATGCGCTGAAGGAAACTATCAGCCGAGTATAGGCCAGTCTTCGTGTATCATGTCTGATCCAGGGCATTATGTTCCGGGAACAAACTACCAATCTCAGTTGGAATGTCAATTAGGTTCATTCCAACAGTATGCAGGCGCGTCTTCTTGCACATTAGCTGAGCCGGGACACTATGTTGACAGCATTGCATCTGACACACAGAAGCAGTGCCCTCCAACTACATACAACCCAGAAATAGGGGCCGATGAACGTGATGACTGCATAGATGTTGATCCCGGACACTACGCCAGCGAGTGGGCTACTCCCGAGCAGATTGAATGCGATCTAGGAACCTATCAACCCAACTCGGCCCAATCAAATTGTTTGGAAGCAGATCCTGGATACTTCGTTTCTTCATCCGCCTCGACTTCGCAATCGGCCTGTCCGGCTGGCACCTACAATCCATCCCAGTCTTCTGGTAGTGCTGCGGATTGTTTACCCGCTGATCCAGGATATTTTGTAGACAACCAGGCCAGCCCGGCTCAGACTGCTTGCAGCCCGGGAACATATCAGGACATGCCCGGCCAACTCTCTTGCGATGATGCAAGTCCAGGATACTATGTTTCCACCGATGGACAGTCGGAGCAGATACCTGCCCCACTCGATAGTTATGCAACAGGGGCTAGGAATATCGGTTACGAGGATTGCCCAGCGAACCACATCACCTTACAGTTGGGAGCGATTTCAAGTGATGATTGCTATCTCGACACGGATGGAGATAGGACACAGGATGCTAGTGATCCCGATGACGATAACGACGGAGTCAACGATGGCATGGATATGTGCCCAACAGGTCTGATGGGATGGTCCAGCAGTCCAGGCTCAGATTTCGACGGCGACGGATGTAAGGACAGCGACGAGGATGCTGATGACGATAACGACGGCTTCCCCGATGAGAGCGATGCCTTACCTCTCAACCAAGATGAGTGGGCAGACAGTGACATGGATGGAATCGGAGATAATGCCGATACTGATGATGACAATGACGGACTATCCGACTCCGATGAGGATGCCGCTGGTACTGATCCAAGGGATACAGACACCGATGATGACGGATTCAATGATGGAGTAGATACTTTCCCCCTCAATCCAAACGAGTGGACAGACTCTGATGGAGATGGATACGGAGACAACGAAGACGCATTCCCCTCTGATGCTTCGAAATACTTGGAGGAGGACACTGTCGCCAAGTATGGATTGGTCATTGCACTAGCAGTAGGAATGTTGGCTGTAGGGCTTGGTGGCTGGATGGTAATGCGACGAAGAGAAGATTCCGAAACCCCTCCTGCTTTCGAGCATACTCAGAATGTGATGATTCCGCAGCAAGAGGTAGCCACAGAGGTCCCAACAGAAGAACCGGTAATTGCATCGACCCCACAACTAGAGTCAGAGATGGATACTAGTCAGTTCCTAGAGAGTCTTGAGGTAGATCTACAGAGGCCAAACCCTCCTCCGGATGCCAAGTTGAACGAGCATGGACAGTTGGTATGGGTTGATGACTCTGGCACGGTTTACGCACAGAATCCAGATGGTAGCATTCTGACTTTCGATGTCTCCACCGGAGCTTGGACGCCTCTAGATTAATTATTCACAGAATGAAGGCGTTGGCCCCCCAAGCCAACCCCCCTCCGAAGGCAACTGTGATCACCAGATCTCCTTCTGCAATCAGGCCCTCATCGATAGCTTCTCGCATTGCAATAGGTACACTTGCACCTGCAGTGTTTCCATACTTGTGCAGATTTGTAAATGTCTTTTCCATCGGCAGACCGAGTTTTTCCATACCAGTCTTGATGATGTTGATATTGGCCTGATGCGGGATTATCATTGACACATCTTCTAGTGTATGCCCAGTCCTTTCGAGAACAGCCAAGACAGCTTGCGGAAATGCTTCAGTTGCAAAGTCCCAAACCGCACGTCCATCCATGTGGAAGTACTGGTCACCATCTTCGAATTCCGAAGATGGAATTGGTTTCCTAACTCCTCCCGCTGGAATCTCAATGACTCCGGCTCCGGCGCCGTCGGACATCATCCAACTGCCTAGTAGACCCCTGCCTTCGTCCACTTGCTGAAGGACGGCTGCCCCGGCACCGTCACCGAAGAGGACGCAGGTTGTACGATCCTCCCAGTTGAGAATTCGACTGTAGACCTCAGAACCCACGACCAGCACGTTGTCGTATCCAGGAGTCCCGACGAAGCGCCCTCCGATGTCCAGAGCATGTACCCAGCCAGCACACACCGCATTGACATCGAATGCTGCAGCGTTAATGCAACCCAGTTTATGCTGGGTTATTCCGGCTGTAGAAGAGAGAGGAACATCCGGGGAAGATGTGGCGAGGATTAGCAAGTCCACATCTTCGGGACCGATTCCTGCTTCGTCCATTGCTTGCTTACAAGCGTTGACTGCGAGGTCACTAGTGCAGACATCGTCTGCGGCGATTCTACGCTCTTTCATCCCCGTCTTGGTGAAAATCCATTCATCACTGGTCTCGACCAATTCTGCCCAGTCTTCATTGGTCATGACTTTGGGAGGTACATAAGCCCCGAGACCAACGATGCCTGCAGGTGGCATTGCCCACGCTCCACCTAGAGAGGACTTTGACTGTTGCTGAGTTAATCGTGTTTCACACACACGTTCATGGCCTCGGAGAAGAAGCCCAAACTCCACCTTCCTCCTTCTCGGCCGACTCCGCTATCCTTGACTCCACCAAATGGTGCTCGTAAGTCTCTGTGCAACCAGGTATTGACCCAGACCATTCCGGTTTCCAACGATTCAGAAATTCTCTTTCCACGCACTAGGTCACCGGTCCAGACGCTGCCGGCAAGTCCGTATCGGGTGTTGTTGGCGATGGCAACAGCCTCCTCTTCACTGCTGAATCGATGAAGCGTCACTACTGGACCAAAGATCTCCTCAATGGAGCATCGTGAATCAGGCCCCAATCCCTCGATGACCGTTGGCGCCATCCAGTTGCCATGCTCGAATTCGGGTGTCAGACAAGGCTGCCCCCCTGTCAACAGAATTCCACCTTCCTTTTTGGCTAACTCGACATAACTGCTTACCTTGTCGAGGTGTTCACTAGAGATCAATGCTCCAAGATCAGTCTCCTCATCCGAGGGATCTCCTATCTGCATCGATTTTACGGCTTCGACGAAACGGTCACGGAACTGTTCGTAAATCGAATCCTCGACAAGAACGCGTGAACCACATAGACATACTTGTCCTTGGTTTAGGAAACCAGCTCTGACCACACCTGAAACAGTTGCTTCCATATCGCAGTCCGAGAATACAATACTTGCATTCTTCCCTCCTAGTTCTAGACTCAGTTTCTTGAATGACGGGGCAGCCGATGCAGCAACCTTCTGACCTGTATCGGTCCCACCGGTAAATGAGACTAAGTCTACATCCTTGTGTGCAACCAGCGGAGCGCCAGTACCTCCTCCGTCTCCATGTACTAGGTTGACCACACCTGCAGGAAGTCCGACATCGTGAATTACTTGCATGAGTAGGTCTGCGGTCATCGGAGTAAGTTCACTAGGCTTGCAAACCACACAATTTCCCATTCCAATTGCCGGTGCAACCTTCCACGAGAGTAGGTATAGAGGCAGATTCCAGGGAGTGATTAGTGCACCAACTCCTACCGGCTTGTGGATAACGAAGTTGGTCGAATCTTCCATCTCGAAGATTTCTGATTCCTGCTCTCGAAGGAGCCCGGCGAAGAATCGGAAGTTGGTCACAGAACGTTGCGCATCTACGGCTCTAGCGAGAGAGATTGGCTTGCCGGTATCTCGACTCTCCAAGGATGCGATGTCCTCGTAGCGAGCCTCTAAGGCATCCGCAATACGATCCAACCATCCTGCTCTTTCAGCTATACTCAATGCACCCCATGCCGGCTGCGCCTCTCGAGCTACTGCTACTGCAGCATCCACATCTTCTGCAGTAGACAATGGAACTCGTGCAAACCTCCGGCCTGTCGCAGGTTCGAGAACATTCATCCATTTATCGCCAGAATGGCAGACAAACTCGCCTCCGATGTAATTGCATAAATCGAATGGCTCGTCAACATCACCGTATTTCTCAGGATCCATCAGGAACCCTCCATGCCCTCATTGGAGAATGGGTCGGAACGAGTCATTGCTTCAGTATATTCCTTCCAGTCCATCGTGAACCTATCTCGGTCAGGATCCCACTCGTCCCAGGTTACAACACTCTCCAAGACATCAAGATACTGAGGGGGGACAATTCTGGGCACAATGAAGGCCTTTTGGCGATGCAGGGGATATGGATTTCTGAGTTCAATTCCTAGGACTCCAAGTACTGCTCTAGCAACATACCATGTCGCTTGACTATTCCATCCATGAGCTATCTTGATTACGATACCAAGTCCCTTTGGCCAGTCAGGGTGAATGACCGAGAGGCCGAGTAGACCATCGGCACCTTCCTTAGCGAGTAGTTTTCCTTCGCCGGCCTTCAGACATGTTGAGTCTAGTCGATTGAATCCCCCAATCAGATCGGGGTGTTCATTCATCGAATTCCAAATCCAGTCATCGTCCTTCTCGCGGGCAAGACCTGCAAAGAGAATTGCCAATTCATCTACTGTGTTGGAAACAGTCGGCAGCCCACAGCCGTCCTTAGCTACTCTCTGTGGTTCCCAATTCGGATTGCCCATCATATCTCTGAGGACATCTAGGAACATTGGGAACCAAGGTGAACTCGGCAAGGTGTAGCCAGCCCTATTAATTCCCATTCTTCGTAAAGCCTTGAGCATCGCAGCGTGCTCGCCGGAGCAAGTGTGAAACCACCTACGAGGCCGCCTGACCTGTCGACCAAACTGAATTAGTGGCACATCTAGAGGACATTGCATCAGGCCCCATTCTGATTCCGTAAGAAGAGATTGTGCTGCTGCCACATGCTCTGTGTCACCATTGTGAGATGAGCAGGAGATAGCCAACTGCACACTGCTCAGTCCTTCTTCGGTCAAGGCATCCTTGAACACCTTCATCATCAGTGGTTTCATCATCGAGCGCCCGTAAACGAGAACATTTCCTCCAAAGGAGTGGATTATCTCGGTACCATGAGCCCATGCGATTGCGCCATGAATGGTATTCTCACTGACATCCATTCTTCTGAAATCAACCAACGGCTCCCACTCGACATCGCGCCCAGTCGCAATTCCCTCGTACTGCTCTCCAAGGGGATTATTCGGATATATGGCCGAACCAGGCCTACCCGGGGAAACACTAGATGGCTGCTCACCGAGGTCCTCACTCATTTACTCCCCTCCATTCACTCGCGGGGCGACCTTAGTCATGAATGCCGTCATGTTTCTCATCACTCTCTCGCTGTCGTGGTTGAAGAAGTCGAACCAGCACATTAACCGATCTTCGGGGTCGAACCTCTCGAGAATCTGCCGACTAACAGTTTCGACATTTCCAATTACAGCGTTGTCTGTGGCCTTCTCGATTTTGGAAGGATCAATCGTTCCTTCTAGGGCACTCCAGTAAGTCTCCAGAGAAGCCCTCGCCTCTTCCATCGCGGCTTCGTCCTGCTCGTCTGGAGTGAGACCCACTTCGTCATTAACGAAAACCATGACAGTTCTTGGCATCATGCTTCGATGCCAATCCCCGCCGTCAGGATGATAATTCTCAGACATCCTATCGTGAGTCTGATCGATAATATGAGGAGGAGTAATGCTCAGGTTGAACACCTGTACAGGAAGCTGTTTGTTGACTTCGACCTGTAGAGAAGGATCGTGACTTCCTAGCACTAGATTGAGCAATTCTCTACGCCAATTTTGTGGAATGGTCTTGATTTCCTCAAAGTCATATCTTCGGCCAATTTCGATTGAGTTGGGAGGTGAATCCAAACCCTCCTCCCTAATCACGGTCTGCTGTACTCTTTCCCAATCCTCATCCGAGCGGAAATTATCTCGGACCAGAATCGTAGGTCGAATCATATCACTGGATACTACTTCGCCCTTGAGAAGTCTAAGGAATATCTCCGATGCTTCAGCAAAAACTTGGCCTCTAAGGGCAGGCCAGGCGGCCTCCTCAACTACATTACGAGGGACAATACCGTATGGGCGAGCCATGAATTCGAAGCGCCCGGCTGAGAACCCAATGTGCAACCTTCGAGACTCCTCTGGATTCAGTCCATGTAGGGCAAGGAAAGAGCCAACTCTTTCCGCCTGAGCAATCGGACCTCCCGATGCCAGAATCGACATCACAGCGCTTCCAACATCCATCCTATTGGTACGAGCAAACATTTCTCTTGCAACTTGAAAGAAGTCTGTGCAAAGCCCAACTTCGCCCGGATAATGTGGCACTACTGGCTTTGAATTACGCTTCTGGACTTCTGTAGACAAGTGAGCTTGAGCTACCCATCCTACGCCGAAGCCCAATTCATCGGCCAATTCTACCTGATCGAAGAAATTGGAGAACATCTCGCTCTCACTGGGAATGTATCCACTGGTATCAGGTGTCTGAGAGATCGAGAAGAAGACATCGAAGAGCAAGCCATCACCAATCAGATTGACCTCATCCTGCCGCCATCAACTGCTAGGCTAACTCCACGAATAGCCCCGCTTGAGGGAAGACAAAGGAAAGTGACTGCCACAGCAGTCTCAAGCGGATCGACAAGTCGCTGGATTGGGACTCCACCAAGCCAACCTTCGGTAATGTTGTCGACTGAAGCACCAGTCCTTTCGGAAATCGATGATGCCAGAGAGCCAAGTCGATCGGTGTCGGTAAATCCTGGTAGGATGTTATTGATGGTGATACAAGGTGCCAACTCTCTAGATAGCGACTTGGACCAGGATGCCATAGCACCTCTGAGAGTGTTTGACAGGCCGATGTTGTCAATTGGTTCACGAACTGATGTGGAGATGATGTTGACGATCCTCCCACTACCGGCTTGCTCCATATTGGGGGCGAGCATCTTAACAATAGTGTGAGCGGCATGTAGGTGCCTACGAAATGGCCCATCAAAGTCCTCGAGTGAGTTCTCTAATAGGGCCCCGCCAGGAGGTCCTCCAGAGTTGTTAACGACTATGTGAACGACTCCCATCGATGATACTGCATCTCTCACAGCATCGATATCCTCAAGATCCAGGGCCATCGTCTCATGCCCTTCACCATACATCTTGGCAACTAGCGAATCTAAATCGCTCTGTGAGCGGGCACATGCAATTACACGGGCTCCCGCACGAGCCAGCATTAGTGCACAAGCACGGCCAATTCCCTTCGAGGCGCCACAGACAAGAGCGGTTTGCCCCGCAAGCGAGTTTTCAGCAAACGGAAATTCTTCATTCAACAATTCTTCCATATTATCACCTAATCCACATAGTGCGCGTAAGTTTGGTCTCTAAGTTTCTGGCCCACTACCTCGAGAACCTCCTCCGGCGCGTTGCGGAAGGTAGGGTGCTCGCTTTCACCTTGTGGTCTGCGCATTTCATCCCACTTTCCGTGTTCGTATGCTATCAACGCCTCCTTCATCAAGACTCCTGCTAGGACAAGCGTCTCATAGCACAGGTCCTCGTATGTCATGCCTCTCTTAACAGGCACCTCTCGCCTCAGAAGCAACTCGCCAGTGTCTATCCCATTGTCACAGAAGTGAGTAGATGAGCCAACCGGTATATCGTGGTAAACGCTCCAAGCGGGAGAAGCTGAACCTCTGCATTCAGGAAGCAGTCCGGGATGCGAGTTGATTACTCCATCCTTAGAATGGTCAAGAATTTCTCCACGAATGATTCTCGTGCCTCCAAAAACGACAAGATCTAGAGGAATGTCTGCGATGTGCGGCATCACCTGTTCCGAGTTATGTATTGAAACCTCGATATGAGGAACACTCACTCCGGACTCTGCCAATTCGGCCAATTGGGCCTCGATTGTAGGGGCTATTGGATTGCCCTCGATACGCTTGAGAAACTTCTCACGCTCCTCATCTCCAATTACCGAGTCTTCAGTAATCACGATAGAAGGAACAAATCCTTCTGAGAGAATCTGACGAAGCATCTCACGACCGTAAGGATGCTCCTTCAGGAGCAAATATGCAAATGTCGGCTTGACCATATCCCCGCTTCGCGGAGGGGTCGTAGATACCCGTTATTTTCGGTCACTATTCTCTAGGGAGTCACACGACTCCTATCGCGGGGGAACAGTACGACTTCGCGTACATTCCCTGCTCCAGTCAGAACCATCAGAAGGCGAGCAACGCCTAATCCCCATCCGGCATGTGGGGGAGCACCGTAGCGAAAACCATCTGTGTAGAAGTTGAAGTCTTCCGGTTCAAGGCCCATGTTGCGAAGATTCTGCTCGAGCACATCGACTCGATGCTCTCGCTGCCCACCACTGGTCATTTCGTCACGTCCGTAATTTAGATCGAAACCACGACTCAATTGTCCACCCGACGAACCCTTCTCTTCCTCCTTATGGTGGATGTAGAATGGCTTCATTGACATTGGCCAGCGGGGAAGGAAGTGGAAACCGGGGTACTCGGCTGCAATAATATCACAATGATGACTTTCAATGTCGTCTCCCCACTCGATATCACCGCCCCCTGCCTTGACAATCTCGATTGCGTCACAATATGGGATTCGTGGGAATGGGATATTCGGAACTTCAACAGACACTGGATCTTGACCTTGACTTTCCCGATATTCGTTTACCACATCAATGAGGCCTTGATCATTGGCTGCGACCTCGCTCCAAATGTGGTGAATCATTCTCTCTTGGACGCCCATAACATCCTCATCATTCATCCACGCACCTTCGATATCAAAAGATATGAATTCGTTGAGGTGTCTATAGGTATCATGCTTCTCAGCCCTGAATGCAGGACCTATCTCGAAAACACGCTCGAGTCCCCCGAGAACTGCAAGTTGCTTGTACAACTGAGGACTCTGGGATAGGTATGCATCAGTTTCGAAGTATTTCATCGGGAATAGATTGGTACCGCCTTCGGCAGCTGCAGCAATAATCTTCGGTGTGTTAATCTCCTGGAAACCCTCTGTGATCAAGTGGTTACGCCCGTATTGTAGAACCTTGCTGCGAAGTTGAAACATAGCGTTCACATGCTCCCTTCTCAAGTCCAGATGGCGATTGTCCAGCCTGACATCGAGTCCAACATTAACCTCATCAGTTACTCCAACAGGGAGAGGAGTTGCAGCATCTGCAAGAACAGCAGCAGAAGTAACACTAACTTCGTATTCAGGTGGCGGCAAAGGCTCTCCCTCGGGCACCTTGGGTGGCCGTTTCTGTGCAACCGTTCCTGTTACTTGGATGGTAGATTCACGAGTAGCAGACTGAATAGAATCGAATACTGTTTCATCCATATTGTCTCTCTTCAGGAAGGCCTGTATCCTTCCGGTGCCATCCCTCAGCATCAGGAAGCAAATGGCCCCTCTGCCACGAACGGTCTCTGCATATCCTGAGATGGTGACTTCTTCACCAATCATATCGGCCCCGCCCGAAGTGACATCGCCTATCGTGTGACTCCTGTAGGCCGTGGGCTTCCATCCGCCGCTGTCGCGCATGGCCCGGCTACAGCATCCGGGTTTTGAATGGTCGGGCCATGAGAATCAATCATCTCCCAATCTTTCTTGAAACGACTTATCGAGTTCAGGAGGGAAAGCAATCCATCTAATCAGAACAAAATTGAGGAATCCAAAAACACAGGTATTGATCAACCAAGCAATTCTGTGATGCACTAGAAGAATTTCAACCATCAAGTAATGAGATGATGTTGTGACTACTAGTTGACCTGTATATGTCCAAAAGGCTCGATTCATACTTCTGAAGTAGGAAAATGTAGACTTGAAAGTGAATTTGTAATGCATAAAGTGCGATTCAACATTACCAATAGCATTCGAGACTGCCCAAGCAGCCACAGCTGTGTGGGCGGGCCATAGATCGACCCAATAGAGGACTTCATAGAGAACCCAGCAGAAGAAGAAATTGAAGGTTCCAACGATGTTGAATTTAAGAAATTCATTCATTATCACTCTGAAGTTCCAACCCACATCCGTGGCCCTTTTCTTGAAGCCACCAATTAGACTCAGAGCATCGCCTCACTCTTCTTCATGAGGGGCTATCTTTGCCGCAATCAGTAGAAATGCTGTATGGCCCATTGGTTGGTTGCCTGGCCTGACTCCGCCCTTGCTAGCTTTGACCCATTTCCGCTCAATCATCTCACCGGCCCACTCGACGACCAATCCTTGACTCTGAACCGATTCCCATGACTTCTCTAATTGGATGGTAGTGGGACAGTAGCAAGCGACCCTACCACCTGCTCTTAACAGGGGCTCGATTGCAGGGACAATCCGCCAAGGCTCTGCTACATCGATTATCGCAGCGTCCAGTGAGCCGCAGATTTCACGAACTGCATTGCCTACCTCGCCCAGATCTCCATCTACCAAATGCCATTCGGGAAACTCGGGAATGACTTCTCCCAAACGCTCCATATTCGCTTTGCCCACCACGGCATGCTCGGGTCGAGATTCAACCGATATCAGAGTTCCAGAGGAACCCAGAACATTGGCTATATGCATGGCCAGACCAGCCGACCCGTGCCCCCCTTCGAGAACACGCGACCCGACTCCAATACCCATCCAAGAGATCAGGAAACCTGCATCCTTGGCACCGATTACCTGTGCCCTTCGAGCCATATTTCGGCGCGCCTCCGGTAGCGCCGGATCGACCACTGTCAGAGACTTCTGTCCGACAGTTATTCTGTCACCAAAACTGTATCCACTGAGAAGTTGATCGGCATCAAATCTTCCCAACCCCTTGACCTTGACTTCGCCGGGTACTCGACGAAGCAGATATGCTCTACCATCATCCTCTCGGAGGGCGACCCATTCTCCATCCGCCCCGTCCTCCATACAAGTTCCTTGAATCGGGGGTAATCAATACCTTCGGCTCTCTAAAGAGCCGTATTTTGTCCAATCATCAACCCAACACGGTTATACGGCCCCTGCATAGGGGCAAACTGATGGATTACGTCAGATTCAGCGATTTACTTCGTTCAACTACTTTGGCGACTTTGGTAGTGGTTCTTTCCTTCTCTGCCGTACTATCTGTCGATGAATCAATGCCAGATAGAGAGGAATTGGAGCAAAGAGAGATGCCACTGTATGCGACTAGTCCCGGCCACCCTGTATTCGGCGAGTATGTCGGAGCGCACTGGTGCGGACCGTGCATGAGCAGCGCTTCACCTTCACTAGATAATCTGAAGTCATCAAATCCGGAGGATTTCACATTCGTCTCCATCTTCGAGTCCTCTTCAGGTGGTTGGCCATCCGATTCTCCAATCAATAGAAGAAGCCATGTGATGGCTTCGTCGGGAGGCTACCCTACCTTCTCATTCGCTGACACACAGTCTGGATCGTGCTACAAGGTTGGAGCATCAGGATCGAACTACTACGATGCCGAATACTCGGCAGGAGGCTGTATGAGTTCAGCCGCTTCCGAATACTCACTGGATCTCTCTGTAGTATTGAACAGTGCAACTAACCAAGTTACTGTAACAGTAGAATCGACTTATCTAGGCTCATCTTCATCAGTAACAGCCTACCTTTACGCTGCAGTTACTGAGAAGTTAGGGGCAGATGCATACGACAACGGAGTAAGGCCACATCACAACTTCAGAGACTGGCTGTTGAACAGCAATGGAAACGGGTTCGAACAGATCACTATGTCTCCAAACAATCCCGTTGAGACTAGTTGGACAGTGCCCCTCAATACTGTTAGAGCCGCAGGCGGTTACACCCAGTTCGAGAACTTCTGGCCAGTTATCGCCTTGATGGATGGCCCACACTCTTCCTACAACAACTTCCTGACAGCCGCCGATCTCGACATGCTACCTCTCATTGATCTCGAAGTTTCGGAACTTTCCGTCGAGAACCAGAATGGTGCTCTCGGATTTGTATCTGGAGACATCCTAGATATTTCGCTAGAAGTAACTAACAACGGAGTTGACCCTTACACTGATGGAGGGGAGATTTCAATCTACGAGCTAGTAGGTCTGAATGAGAATTACATTGGAGGGGCCTCGATTCAGCCTATTCAAACCGGGACCTCTCAATCCCTAAACATCCAGTTCGATACTTCTAGCATTGACACCTATGCATCAGGAACCACTACCTTCAGAGCTAGAATCTCAGGATTGTCCGGAGACCGAGTAGCATCCAACAATCATGCAGACATCAACGCTCTGCATGACATGGCTCCCGTGGCCAATCAGCCAACGGCAGTAGGCCCAATTTCGATAGATAGAGGAGATACTATTCAGTTTGAAAGCACTGCTCTTTCCAACGACTTGGTCGATGACATGACGACCATGACTCCGACCATGCATTACGCAATTTCAGGAACTGACTTCTGGGATGACTCTTGGATCGCATCCTCTGATTTAGTGGGTAGCGGCGGAAATGCCCGCTTCTTGCACACTATAAACGCCCCATTCAATGCCGATGTCGGAGTATATGACCTCAGAATCAGATGGACTGACCTGGGCGGGCAGCACGGAGATTGGCTAATTTCCGAGGAGGCTTTCGTACTGCAAAATGCACTGCCCGTGGTCCTTAACGGAGATTACTCACAGTACGCCGGTATGCCGACCGTTAAGGTCGAGAGCGATGAGAGAGTCTCGCTGATTGACCGAGTACACGATGTAGAGACGCCTCTTTCGATGCTGACGATTGACAGTAATTCTCCCGAATTCATTGAGTGGGATTCTTCTACTTTGGAAGTCGTTGTTAACTTCGATAAGGTTGTCAGGGACAGCGAAGGAAACCCAATTCCTCAGGGAATATTCGTCACAATCAACGATGGCGACGATGCCAACTCTGGGATGTTGATGTTCAATGTCGTCGAAAATGGAGCACCTAGGTGGGCCCCAATTCCTCCTCAGTCGTTCAATGAGGGAGGTTCTGCTAGCATTAGTCTAACTGGATTCTTGTCCGATACAGACGATGCCGGTAACCCGATTCCAGCGTCCGGACTCACTCTTGAGTTGATTTCTAATTCTGACGAATCCCTAGTTGAAGCGAGTATTTCCGGACACTCATTATCGGTTAACTCACTTGATGACGACTCTACTGGAATGGTCGAGTTAGGCATCAGAGCTAGTGATGGCTCCAAGACCTCCGATACTACCATCGTCTTCCATGTGCTAAATGTAAACGATGCACCTCGTTTGGATATGGATGGAATCGAAGAGTTTACTGTTGAAATGGGGGAGAGAATAACTCTGGAACTATTGGGCAGGATGACCGATATAGACGACCCCGATGTAGAAATCTGGCCTTCAGTGAGTACATTTGTCCCAAGTGCTGCTCAACTCAACCAGATAACCGGTGTTCTGACCATGGAATGGCCAGAGGCAGGTACTGAGATAGTCACAATAATGCTTGAAGATAGGCACGGCGATGCAAACGCATACGCCATCACAGTCACTGTTATTGATAATCTACCATTACTTTGGGATGATGATTTGACAGCCTCTTTCGACACTACCGATTACGGCACTAATCCAACGGTGATGGTTGAGAATGTCGGACCTCTAGAGCTCAATGAAATTAGAGTTACTTGGTCTGTATGCAATTCCATAACTGGAATCTGCCACTCGTCCGGAGTATCTCATAATCTAGGCCCATTCATCGTCAATCCATCAAGTGGAAATGGGCTTGGAATTGGCGATTATGTCACTTTGTCAGTATCGGCCGAGGATCAAGACGGATTCGATAGAATGACTGAGATTCAACTGAAGACATTCGCCACCGAACCTTCCGATACCGAAACCGAGTCAGAAGAAGGAGGAGGGGATAATAATGCAGTTTCAGGTGCATCTAAGTGGATTTCAACAGGGATTATTGTAATTGGCATTTTACTCTCGATGGCCTTGGTTTTGACACTGGCAATCTCACTAAGGCGCCAACGCTTTGAGTCCGATGCAGCAATTGACTACACTTCGATGGCCGACGAAACTTCGGTCCCCTATCCCGAACCAACTTCTGCTCCCGGTCAGATACCTCCTCCTCCTCCAATGGTGCCGCCACTACCTCCTGAGGGACTGCCTCCGGGATGGACCATGGAACAGTGGCACTACTACGGCGAAGAGTACCTTCGCCGCCGCCAATAGGCGAGTTTTCCCTTTGCCTTGTTTAACGCACCTTCAAGAAGGTGCGAGCATCAGGGAGTACCCCGGGGGAGCGTAGATGAGTGATTCCAAGCAGTCTCAGGACGAGGTGAATGAGGGAGCGGATGCTCTCGAGTCGTGGGAAGACGGTCCAGCCTTCGGAGCGTCTGAGGACAAAGATCCAATTTGTGAAAACCCAATCGAAGAATGGATTGAGGGAGTTCAGATTAATTCCACCGAGGAAGTCCCTATTCCAGACAAACTCGTTGACCAAGTAATCGGCCAGGAAGCAGCTTCGATTGTAGTCAGGAAAGCCGCGGAGCAGCGCCGACATGTCATCATGGTCGGCGAGCCAGGGACTGGCAAGTCGATGCTCTCTAGGTCAATGACAGAGTTCCTGCCTCGAGAACAACTCGAAGATATTCTAGTGTTCAGAAACCAAGAAGATGAGAATGAGCCAAGAGTCAGGACAGTTCCTGCTGGAAGAGGCTCTAGGATTATCTCTGAGCGTAAAGCACAGATTAGGATACAGAAGGAGAGGACAAACAGAACCCTTCTTTTCATCGCCCTTGTAATTGGCGCCGCATTACTTCTAGCCACTATTTCGAGCGGCGAGATTCTAACATTCATCTTTGGCTCATTCATCCTAGTATTCGGATACTTCTTCCTCAGAACCCGCCTGACAGCGGGAGAGGATGCAAATACCCCGAAACTGCTCATCAAGCACGAGAGGGACGACGAGCCCCCATTCATCGATGCGACTGGAACTCTAGCCGGGGCACTTCTAGGCGATGTAAGGCACGACCCATTCCAATCGGGAGCCGATCTCGCAACCCCTGCTCACGAGAGAGTTGAGCCCGGGGCAGTTCACAGGGCCAATAAGGGAGTACTGTACATTGATGAGATCCGAATGCTCAGAATGGAAGAGCAGCAGGCTCTGCTTGTCGCGATGCAGGAGAAGGAACTTCCCATTAGCGGTCGCTCAGAACGCTCATCAGGTGCGCTCACCAAGTCTGAGCCAGTTCCGACTGATTTCATTCTCATCGCTGCAGGAAATCTAGACAGCATTCAGAACATGCATCCAGCCCTGAGAAGCCGAATCCGAGGATACGGCTACGAGGTCTATGTAAACACGGACATGCCCGACACCGAGCGCAATCGCCGACGCCTCATCAGATTCATTGCCCAAGAGGTAAGGAATGAACTGAAGAAGAGTTCAGGCAAGCCGATACCGCACTTCAACAAGGGTTCAATTGCACTCATTCTGAAGGAGGCCCAAAGGCGAGCCGGCCGTAGGGGAAAACTCTCTCTTAGGCTAAGAGAATTAGGTGGACTAGTCAGAATAGCCGGTGATCTTGCTGCAGAAGAGAGTGCGGAATTCACAGGCCCAGAACATGTTACTAGGGCGAGAATGATTGCCAAACCTCTAGAGCAACAAGTAGCCGATCGCTACTTGGATAGGCAGGCAGAGTATGCTATGCTAGTCAACAGTGGAAACCGAGTAGGCAGAGTAAACGGCCTAGCCGTACTAGGTGCAGACAGCGGTCTTTCCGACTATTCAGGAGTAGTCCTGCCTGTTGAGGCAATGGTTACTCCGGCTCAAGGAATGTCTGGCAGAGTTATCGCCACTGGCGGGCTATCGGACCTAGCAAATGAGAGCGTAACTAACATCAGCGCGGTCGTCAAGAAGTTGACTGGCAAGGACATCAAGGATTACGATTTACATGTCCAGTTCCCTGGGACTCACAATGTCGATGGAGACAGCGCATCAATCACTATGGCCACAGCAATAATCAGCGCCTTTGAAGGCGTTCCAATAGAACAGAATCTAGCAATGACAGGCTCACTCTCTGTCAGAGGAGAAATTCTCCCAGTTGGCGGTGTCACCGCTAAGATTGAAGCCGCGGCCAAGTCCGGCATCGAAAGAGTCGTCATACCTCGCGCCAACATGCAGGATGTATTGATGGATGAGAAGTGGGAGGAGAAGGTCGAGGTCCTCCCCGTTGACTCTCTTGACGAAGTTCTGCAGCATGCTCTCGTCGGCGCAGAGGAGAAAGTCACTCTGGTCGAGCGTCTGGCTAAGGTAATCGACACAATCTCGAAGGGAACAGATACCCAACCCTCGGCTTGAAGCATCATCAATGCTCAAGGCCCTCTTCCTCTCGTAGCAGACGGGATAGGATGTCGGACGAAGACAAATCACCGATGGGAATACTGTTCCTAGTTGTTCTAGTTGACATGATTGGATTCACAATTGTGATTCCATTTCTAACCTATTTCGTGCAAGACCTTGCCACTGCAGACGGTATCACTGATGTAGGAAGCAGAGACCTCTGGGTTGGCATTGTCATCTCGGTGTATTCTCTAGCCCAATTTATTTTCACTCCAATTCTAGGTTCATTGAGCGACAGAATGGGTCGCAGGCCAATACTGATGATTGGTTTGATTTCGAACACCATCTTTTTCACCGTCTTCGGACTATCTGGAAGCTTGACTATGGCGGTAATCGCTCGCTTCCTTGCGGGAGCCGGGAACGGAAATATCGCAGTTGCGCGCGCCTACATTGGAGATATCTCTGAGCCCGAACAAGTAGCCAAGCGAATGGGCATGATAGGGGCTGCATTCGGACTAGGATTCATGATTGGACCATTCATTGGCGGCTTACTATCCGATCCCTCTGAAAGTTTCGGAGCTCCCTTCGACGGGCAGATTTGGATAGACCATCCGTACCTGCTCCCTTGCCTATTCTCTAGCGCTCTTTCCCTAATCAGTTTCATGTTAGCAATTACTCGGTTGCCAGAAAGTCTACCTGAAGATAACCGCCGATCTTCGGAGGACTCAATTCTCAAAGAATTCGGAGGTATGTTCAGTAAAATCGCAGGAGTCATGAAACTACCCACAGTATCCTCGTTGGTCTCAATCAACTTCCTCTTCCTAATGGGATTCAGTATGATGCATGGAACATTCATTCTGTTTACTTCGATGGATCCAGATAGTGGAGGACTAGGCTGGAGCGAGTTAGATAATGGATGGGTATTCGCTTTCATTGGCCTATTGGGCGCTATTGTCCAAGGTGCATTAATCGGGCCTTTGACACAACGATTCAATATGTCTAGATTGATGCTAATCGGAACCCTACTATGTGGTGCTGGAATTGCTAGCATACCATATGTACCATACGAAGCCAGTTGGTTGATCTTCGGATCATCCGCAGGGTTGGCCATAGGAAATGGTCTCTTTTCACCTACTCAATCCTCACTTCTCACCTTCGAGACAAAAATTAGAGGTTATGAGTTAGGCATGGTTATGGGTGCGCAGGAAGGATATGGTGCACTAGCTAGGATTTTCGGCCCGTTAACTGCTGCATATATCTGGTCGCTGACAGTTCAAGGAGAGGGCCTTTGGGCCTATCACACCGCATTTAGAGTGGCAGGAATCATTTTCCTCCTAGCCTTCCTAATGCAGACGCGTTTGAGGCTCAGTGAGGCCAATACTCGGGGAGTTACTGGGAGTTGAGATGATGACGACACCTGCAGTAGTGGCACATGGAGGAGCGGGACCGGGTCCCGATAGGCAGCTAAATGTCGAGATGGCGGTTAAAGTGGCGGCCGAGATTCTCCAATCTGGCGGTTCGGCAATCGACGCAGCCGTAGAAGCCTGTGCGGTACTGGAAGATGATCCGGTTTTCAATGCAGGAACAGGCGGCGTCTTCAGGAACGATGGATCAGTCTCTCTAGATGCATCGATTCAGACTTCGGATGGCAGGATTGGATTCGTAATCGGAATGGAAGAAACACCCAATCCGATACGAGTAGCAAAAGATCTCCTCGATGAGGAGATAAATGGCCTTGCTGGACTCGGGGCGAGAATCTGGGCCGATCAGAGAGGCCACACCAAGGCCCCAGTAGAGGGCCGACCTCCTCACGGTGGCGAGGGAGATACGGTCGGAGTTATTGCCCGTGACTCCAGCGGACTTCTGGCCTGTGCAACAAGTACTGGTGGCACCAGTCACAGACCCGCCGGTAGGGTCGGAGATGTACCCTTGCCCGGCTCGGGTTTCTGGGCCGATGAAAGAGCCTCGGTTGCAGCCACAGGAGTGGGCGAGGCAATTACTACCGCTCTTCTGAGTTACAGAGTTCATGATAGATTCACAAACTCTTCTTCAGAACTTTTGACCTCTATGAAATGGGGTATTTCAGAGTTGATTGATTCAGGAGTATCGGTAGGTCTGATTGGTCTAGACTCAGAAGGCGAGGGAATAGGATATTCCAATACCGATATGCCATGGGCCGCTTGGTTGGGTTGACACTTCTGATATTCCGGGGATGCGCTTAAGGAGTCTCCTCAGGTCGCCGGGCCCGAGGGGTACCAATGACTGATATCGAGACTAGGATTGAGCAGATTGCTCAGGTAATTGGACAGTTTGATGACGCACAGGTTCCACGTAACATCAGGACCTCATCCAAGGATGCAGTAGAACAGTGGTTACTAAACAAGAATAAGGAGATGGATTTGAGGCTGGGGATGACCGCTTCAATCTTGGATGAGATATTCAATGACTCCAATCTTCCAATCCACTTCGGGCCGATGTGCCTGCAGGTTCAGACCGTTCTAGAGACTCTTCTGAATGAAGTCAGAGGCTCCTGAGCCTTGAAGTGCAATGCTCCCTAGGGGCCATCGGGGATTCTTTGTCTGGTTGGATAAATCTGTCCTATGCCAATGTGGCTACTACATCTCCAGCAGCACATCAAATCTCGATGGAGTGGTCAGATGCATTGGCCAGGGGAGGAGCTGCAGAATTTGATGGCGAGGCAGAGAAGAATGGCATGATGCCACTGAGAAGAGCCACTGCGAGACTACTATCCTGTAAAGTCGAGGATGTGTGCGTAGGATCCAGTGCTACTGAGCTTCTATGCTCAGTAGCATGGGCCAAATCTCCTCCTAAGGGCAGTAATATCGTCTCAACCAGAGCTTCTTTCCCATCGACTGTCTATCCGTGGACTAGAGTTGCCGATGCTAATGGTGCTGAAGTCAGGCTAGCAGATCACGACTCAGACCTCTATACTGAACCAAATGACATTATTTCTCTTATTAATCAGGATACCTCCGTCGTTACGATTTCACATGTTGAGTTCTCTAGTGGGCAGAGATACGATTTGAGAAAATTAGCAGATGCTGCGCATTCGGTTGGTGCAATACTTGTGGTCGATGCAACACAATCGATGGGCATGGTCCCAATCGATGCCCCCAATTCTGGAGCAGATGTAATCGTCTCATCTGGATACAAGTGGCTGCGCGGGACCTACGGGGCTGCTGTTGGATACATCTCACCATCCGTACTTCCAGACATGTACCCCGGATTATTGGGATTCAGGAGTCATGATGACATCTGGGATTTACGCGCTGAGAGGTTGACATTACCTCGGGATGCCAGTCGCTTCGAGTACACAACAATACACTTCGGAGCCGCCTTGGGTCTAGCCAAAGCGGTGGATGAGATTTGTGACTTCGGAATACAAGAGGTTTGGGAGCATGATCTAAAACTCGCGGACAAGGTTATCGATGAAGCCAAACGCATTGGACTCAGCATCGTATCTCCAATTTCTGAGGATGAAAGAAGCGCCATAATCGGTCTCCGTATGCCAGAAGGCGTGAGCAGTGAGGTCATCGCCCGCAGACTACAGGACGAGTACTCCATATTGGTCACCAGCAGAGCAGGATTGCTACGAGTCTCTCCTCATATGGACAACACAACTGAGGAAGTAGGAATGCTATTTGATGCTCTCGAGAAAATACTCTCATAGATGAGGCTGCATTATTGCAGCGGCGATGAAAAACATAATGCAAGCAATCGACAAATCGATGTATCTCCAGGACTTAGGCTTGTTCAGAACCTCTGAGAGACTCTTCGCCCCATATCCAAGCGAGAAGAAGAATACGAATGAGGCAGTAGCGGCACCAATTCCGAAGGCTATTCTCTCATCACCTAGGTATCTGCTTGAAGTGCCCCCTATTAGCAACAAAGTGTCCACATATACATGCGGATTGAGGAATGTGAATGCAGCAGCAGCCCCAATAGTGGCCTTGAGGCTAGACTCGCCCTCTCCCTCAGTCGACATTCCTTCTGGATTCATCGCTGATCTGATTCTGAGAAATCCATATCCAACGAGAAACAATGTCGCCCCAATTGCAATCGTCTTCTCTGCTCCTTCAATACTAGAAAGAAAGGCCCCCATTCCCAACACTCCAGCTGTAATCAGGACAGCATCGAAAATAGAGCAGGCTAGACAGACAGCAAACACATGCGATTTCATCAATCCCTGCCGCATCACGAAGACATTCTGCGGCCCCAATGCTAGAATCAGGCCAATACTGAGGGCGAATCCTTCGACTGCCGCAGAGCCGATTGCCATGCTCATGTCTTTCTACGCTCTACTGCCTTCTTTCGGAATCCTGTGTATCCACACTTTCGGCAAGCACGCGGTTTGCTGCCGCGATGGGTAGCGCTGCACTTCATGCATATCCACTTGTCAAGCAGGCGCCTCTCTGCCTCTGGATGCCTCTGAGCCATGCAGACCGGCCGACCTGCCGGCCATTCATAATCGCTTCCCACCCGAAAACCATCAGAAATCAGTCCCGTATTCAGCCAAAGCATTGATTCGCCCTCTGCACTGCCCTTCGCTACGGTGCCTGCCAGCGTTGTGCTCGGAGCCCAGTGGGGGGATGAAGGTAAGGGCAAGGCCATAGACCAACTCGCCGAGCAGTCTACCTGGGCTGTTCGCTTCCAAGGAGGCAACAATGCGGGCCATACAATCGTAGTCGGAGATACCACTCTCAAACTACACCAAATTCCTTCTGGGGTTACCTACAATCACTGTAACCTAGTTCTAGGAGATGGTATGGTAATCGACCCGTGGGTACTCGAAGAGGAACTCGATAGATGGCACGACCTCACAGGTGAGAGGCCGGAAGGAGTTAGGCTATTCATCAGCGAGAGGGCATCTGTAATTCTTCCATTCCACAGGCTGTATGATGGAGCAGACAAGGTGGTCGGGACTACTGGCCGAGGAATCGGCCCGACTTATCGCGACCGAATTGAGAGAGTCGGCATCAGATTCGCGGACATCTCCGGATTAATTGCTGATGACAAGTCCCTAGCTTCGCAAGCTGAGAGGATGACCAAGCAACTGTCAACAGTGGGCGTCGGAGAAGCAATCGACGCCTCTTCACTGAAATCAGATCTGCAGTGGATTTTGAATCGCTTCGGTACAGCAATCAAGCCAACTGGTGTGATGGTAGATATTGCACTAAGTAATGGAGAAAATGTCCTACTTGAGGGCGCACAAGGAGCAATGCTCGACATAGATCAGGGCACCTATCCATTCGTGACTTCGTCAGTCACTAGTAGGGCCAATGCTACACATGGTGCTGGCATTCATCCCGGGCATGTCGAAGAATGCTTTGGAATCACCAAGGCATACACAACCAGAGTAGGAAACGGACCATTCCCTACTGAACTATCACTCGAAGAAGGACCAGGCCAACACATGGCGCAAATTGGAAACGAGTACGGTACAACCACAGGAAGGCCTCGTAGAACAGGCTGGCTGGACATGGTCGCTCTCCGTGAAAGCAATCGAATCAATGGATATACTGGCCTAGTCGTAACTAAGTTGGATGTCCTAGGGGGTCTCGATGAACTGAAGATTTGCGTTGGCTACGAGATGGATGGTAAGACGATTCATGTAATGCCAACCACCAGCGAAGACCTTGCTCGCTGCAAACCAATCTACGAGACCCACATCGGATTCCCGTCGCTTTCACTAGACGAATGGATTGAGATGGCAGACGCTTCTAGAGACAATGGCACCGGGTTCGATGCATTCCCTGACATTATCAAGCAGTACATCGAGAGAATCGAGACTCTAGCTGGTATCCCTGTAGTAAGCGTAGGCGTCGGCCCAGACCGCCGAGCATCAGTTGCTAGCAAAGAAGGGCCGTTCGATTTCCCCTCTGCCGAGGCAACCTTCTAATCGGTCAACTATGGCCCCCTGTCATGGGATTCAAGGCGAATGCCCGCAAGAGGAGACAGGTCGCTGCTGCTGCCTCTGGTGCTTCCGAGAAGAAGCAGGAAGAGTATGTCGGCGAGAAGAAGTGCGATGTGGCCGACTGCGACAATTGGGCAGACAAGAAAATCGGAGGCAGGAGACTAGCCTTTGACAGGGCAGTCGATGTCTGGGGCGAGTCTGGTTTGTCCACAGAGGCAAGGAGAGTCACAGTCTGTAAGTCGTGTTACAGAGCCTGGAAGAAGGCCAAGAAGGATGAGCCAACCGAGTGGACATAGGACGCAGAAATCATCTGATTATACAATCGCAACAATGTTAGATGGAATCTCAGAGCGAGTTCCATGTCTCATCCGGCCAACGAGCCCATTCTCGGATATGAACCAGGAAGTCAAGAGAGAGAATCTCTGCAATCAGAGATTGACCGCCAGATGGCCGAAATCATTGAGATACCCTGTATTATCAACGGAGAAGAGGTATACACAGGAGTAACTGTGCCCCAGTTAATTCCGCACAATCATGGCCATGTTCTTGCTAATGTGCACTTGGCAGGAAGGGATGAGATGGAGGCTGCTTGTGCTGCAGCGGTTGCTGCGCAACAGGAGTGGATTGATCTCGGATTAGAGGGGCGATGTGCCATTTTCGAGCGCTGCGCCGATCTTCTAGCCGGAGACTGGCGCATGAAGGTCAACGCCTCAACCATGCTCAATCAATCAAAGACAGCATTCCAAGCCGAAATCGACGCGGCGTGTGAACTCATCGACTTCTGGAGATTCAATTGTCATTATGCGAGAGGATTCCACGATGACTTCCAACCACTCGTCTCTCCGGAAGGAGTTAAGAATTCAACTGAAATCAGACCTCTGGAAGGGTTCGTACTAGCAATCACTCCATTCAACTTCACGAGTATCGCCGCCAATCTACCTAGTGCACCAGCCATAGTCGGCTGCACAAGCATTTGGAAAGCCAGTCGTAACTCATATCATTCGAACTATGTCCTGATGCAACTTATGATGGAAGCAGGATTGCCTCCAGGAGTCATAAATTTCCTCCCGGGTTCAGGTGCTGATATTACAGAAGTAGCTCTAGCTAATCCCGACTTTGCGGGACTTCACTTCACTGGTTCAACAGCAACATTCCAGGGACTATGGCAGGAGATTGGATTGGCCCTGCCGAACCTGCGTTCCTACCCACGGATCGTTGGTGAGACTGGAGGCAAAGACTTCGTTGTAGCACACCCAGAATGTGACCGACAAGGTCTGCTTGTTGCACTACTCAGAGGGGCATTTGAATATCAAGGGCAGAAGTGCTCGGCTGCTAGCCGTGCCTATATTCCAAGATCAGTATGGACTGCTATCTCTGAAGACCTATGCTCCGAGATTGGCAAGATAAAGATGGGAGATGCTCGTGACTTTACCAATTTCATGACTGCAGTTATCGACCAGAGATCCTTCGACAAAATAACAGGATATATCGAAAGAGCCGCTAGCAGAGATACCTGCACAATCATCTGTGGAGGAGGCTCGGATGACTCGACTGGTTTCTTCATTGAGCCTACCATTATTGTCACCAACAATCCAACATCGGAGACCATGGTAGAGGAGATATTCGGCCCAGTGCTAACGGTGTATGTCTATGAGGACGATGAATTCGAGGCAACCCTGAGACTGTGTGACGAGGCATCCCCTTACGCGCTTACGGGTAGTATCTTTGCATCCAATGAAGAGGATATACAGACTGCATACGAGGCATTGAGATTCACCGCTGGAAACTTCTACATCAACGACAAGCCTACCGGGGCCGTTGTCGCCCAGCAGCCATTCGGAGGGGCCAGGGCTTCTGGTACCAATGACAAGGCTGGAGGCCCCCTCAATCTTCTACGATGGATTAGCCCGCGCTCAGTGAAGAGGACAATCGATGTGCCACAGGATTGGACTTATCCATTCATGGGCGCAGACAAGTAATCCGAACTTTGATTACCCGCTGATTTGAGCGGCCAATGGGGAGCTTAGTGCTGAGAGGTCACTGAAAGGTGACGACCCTTGACCTGATCTGGATAATGCCAGCGGAGGGAGAGAAATGAACGAAATTATAGCATATGGACTACTGTTTGCAACATTAGCAATCTTTGGCTGGATAGGTTACCAAGCCGGAGTAAAGAATGATTTGAATGAGGATGAATACCTCTCTGCTAGAGGTTCACAGGACTGGTTGAGAATTGGATTGAGCCTATTTGCATCGGGAATGGGGATTTGGATTCTATTCGGGCCTTCCGAGGTCGGCTACTACGGGGGATTCTGGGATGTTGTCGGATATGCAGTTTCGGCTGCCACACCATTCCTTCTCCTAGCCTATGTTGGCCCTATGATTCGCGAGAGGCTGCCTTCGGGAGTCACACTTGCCGACTATGTCCGTATTCGTCTAGGAAGGCCGATGCAAGTCTATGTCGGACTAATCTCCGTGCTCTACATGTTCACCTTCCTTTTTGCAGAATTCACCGCTATAGGAAAGGCGATGGACACCCTCTCCGAGATAGAACCCCTCATCGCCATGGGCATGGTAGGAATAGTGACTGCAGCATACATCTCGCAAGGAGGACTCCCTGCATCTCTAGCAACTGACCGTGTGCAAGCGTGGACAATCATGTTCCTTGTTGTGGCATTGCTGTTGGCCCTATTTGGAGGAGACATAAACGGCCTCATTGCGGATGCCAAGGCATACAATCCCGAAGACTCATGGAGCATCGGCTCAATGTCATACATGGATTCATTCGAATCCGGACTGGCTCTGGTTGTGGCAATTACCGCAGCAGAGATGTTCTCTCAGGGCAACTGGCAGCGGGCTTGGGCGTCCGAGTCGGACGAGGCCTTGACCAAGGGTGCCTGGCTGGCTGCGGGACTTGTCCTACCACTGGTCTTCATCATGGGTGTGCTAGGTACCGTAGTCGCGGGACAGGGTGCCGTGGACGATCCTTCTGCGGCATTCTTCTATCTCATCGAGGATGCAGGAACCCTCTTCGTTGCCGCATTCATCGTCCTCGCAGTAGCACTGGTGTGCTCAAGCGTCGATACTCTACAGAATGCTATTGTGGCTTCGATATCGGGAGATCTCAGCGATAACACGATGAGTCTGCAGAATGCACGTTTCCTGACAATCGGCCTAATCCCAATAGCAATCTATCTGGCCACGGGGCCTACTATTGGAGGTTTCACCTTCGATGCACTCGGCGTGTTTGAGATATTCCTGTTCGCCGACTTGCTAGCTGCAGCCACGGTCATGCCAGTCCTGCTCACACTGTGGGGCGAGGTGTCGACCAAAGGTGCACTACTGGGCGCTGTCTGCGGACTGCTATCAGTAGTCGCATACGGCACATTCACGGGAGATTTAGGAACAGGCATAGAGTATGTCTTCTCGCCTACAAACGAATTCGGCCTAGCGAACCTCAATGTCTTCCTGTCAGCAGTAATCGGCTCTACAATCGTGACTATTGGTGGCTCCAAAGTCCTGCCCGATGCCTCCGCTTGATTCATTTGCTTGAGCAACACGCGAAGGCCGTGTTCGGACCACATCCTTCTAGGATTCATGCGCTGGCAATGCCTTGGAAGATATGGAAATCAAGTTGGACCAGACGCCACATGATGGGCGGAAATTGGTTCCCCTTGGAGATGTTTCTAGTAGGCCTAATATGTGTCGCAGTGCCTTACTTTACTTCGAATAACATTGCAGAATATTACCTCAGTACAGTTTGGGATCCTGAGATTGCTCTAGACAGGGATATACCTGTAATCAATTGGATGATTATTCCCTACGCAGCATTATACTTGTTCTATCCCGCGACTCTGGTACTTTGCCCCAAAGATGATCGAGGCAGGTTAGAACTACTTCTCGCAATGCAAGGCCTAATTCTGGTGACAATTTTCTGTGTTGTAATCTTCCTAGTTTTACCCGCTGAGATTGACCTACGATGGCAATTGGATGAGCACTGGGTTGACCACCCTCTAAACGGAATAGAGACAGCATTGTATGGGTTCATCCACTTCTCAGATAATCCCTGGAATGCATGGCCTAGTCTGCACATTGTTCACTCTTACTTACTGGCTAGGATGATTACTCTGTGGGTTATCCGTGAACATGGGGAGAAACCCTTTGCGAAGGCATTCCTAGCAATCCTGTGGGTCGAGTATGTTCTGCTATGCGGCAGCATCTTGACTACCAAACAGCATTACCTGTGGGATTTAGTAGCCGGACTAATCGTAGCCGTATTTGCATGGAAACTGTTCGAGTATGCTCTCAGCCTTGCTGACCGAAACACACCAGAAGAGGTCGCCAAGGAAGCCGGTTGGACCTAATCAGTTGTGCACTAGAGTCAGGTAGCCGTTCGCAGCACTCTCGCACGCATTCGCCACATCGTCAAGTCTCTGTAGTACTCTGTACATGTGTACTGCTGCTAGAGCATCTTCCTCACCAGAGGTGAAGACGAACCCGGCAGCCCGACTCTCGACCAAGTCAGCCTCATGCTCGGCTAGATTGACTTGATCAATCAACTCTCCAAGCCTCTGCCGTCCAGCCCTAGTATAGCCAGACAATGTTAGGTCACGAAGCTCCGCTACTGTGTCCTCATAGACCGCAGCAGTCTTTGCGACAGCCCCTGCCATTTCCTTCAGCAGTTCTCTAGCTTCAGAGTTATCATACAGTGGCCTGAATGATAACTGCTCTGCAACATTCTGCGCATAGTCTGCAATCCTGTCTTGGCGAGCCAACATGTGGAAGAATTCATCCGGACTGGTTAGGAAATTCCACTTGCCAGCACCAACCTTGACCCTGAGGTCATTCTTGATGTTGTCAGCCTTCAACTCGGCTTCGTTGGTTGCCTGAATCGCAGCACTTGCATCCTTGCCATCCGCTGCTGCATTGACTGCCTCCAACATGTGGTTGACGGTCTCTTCTACGGCCTCGGCGTGAGTGTGGAAGAGCTCGAAGTAGGTTGGTGCACCCTTCTCTGCTTCACCACCGGCATCTGCTAGAGCATCATCGACGAACACTTCACTTTCCCTAGTTGCCCACATCACATATCCTACCATTAGGAAGGAAATAGGTATGATTACAAGGAGGTTGAGTGGATCTGATCCAGATGCCACATAGATTACCACAGAACCGAATCCTGCTGCGGGCAGACTGGCTACCCAGGAAGCAACGATCTTCCCGAAAACTCTGAAATCGACATTCTTGGCCCCTCCGGCCAATCCAACTCCAACCACTGAACCTACCAAGGTGTGAGTAGTCGATACAGGAACAGCTAGGAATGGCATTGAGAATATCAGAATCGTGGTCGCAGCACCGAATTCTGCGGCGAAACCCCGAGTAGGTGTGATGTCAGTAATCTTGTGACCAATGGTGTCCATAACTCTCCATCCCCATGTCATCACACCGATTGCAATACCGGCACTTCCTAGCAGAACTAGCCAAGTGGGAACATCCGCCTTGGCTGCCAATTCTCCTCCACTCGAGAGGACTTGGTAGACAGCAGCCATCGGGCCAATTGCATTCGATCGATCATTTGCCCCGTGTGCGAATGCGACATATGCAGCAGTGATAACCTGTAGCCAGACGAAGATTCGCTCGACACCATGGAAACCATCCTGCTCTCCCTTGAACTCGTAATTCCTCAGAACATATGCTAGAATGCCCGAAGAAATAATCGCGATTACTAGAGCTAGAACGATGCTATTCATTGGAATCCAAGCATTATCTGCCAACGGGTCCCAACTACCGTTCTCCTTGACTGGTAACCAGTCATACTTGTCCTCAATCCAGCCATTACTCTCTGCTCTAGAGAAGAATCCTTTCAGAGCCTTGAATTGGAGTGCGATTCCGAGAACGAAGAAAGTAGGGATGGCTAGGATAGGTGCTAGCCATTTTGACCTCTCAATTGGATTTTCAGCCTCGAGAATTGAACCTCGAACAATGTAGAATGTGAAGAAAGCCAGCAGACCTCCCATCAGAGGGCTTGCGACCCAAGACATGACGACCTTCTGAATAACCTCCCAGTCGATTAGCGAAGTGCTATGTTGCACTTCTAGTACAAGTCCAGCACCTACTATACCTCCAATGATGCTATGGGTAGTGGAAACTGGAAGTCCTAGCCTGGTAGCAATCGTGAGCCAGACTGCAGCTGCCATCATTGCAGCGATGAATGCATACATCAGATCATTAGCGAATTCATTGGTGACTGTATCGAAGTCTACTGAGAGAATGCCCTTACGAACCGTATCGGTAACCGCATCTCCTGCGAAAAACGCTCCAGCGAACTCGAATACGGCTGCAACAATCACAGCTTGCTTCAATGTCAATGCACGTGAACCAACCGAAGTTCCCATAGCATTGGCAACATCGTTGGCACCGATGTTCCAGGCCATATAGGCACAAACTACGAGCGATAAAATCAGGACGAGCGTCATTATGGGTTCCATTGCGGCGACCGCACCGCTAAGGGTACTTGATAGAGAAGTTGCGTAATCTATATAGTAATAATTAGATTCGCAGTTTTATGCCCATAGGACCAGGTGAGCAAGATGTCCGTAGACTGCAACTGACGGGCGGTTCTACATACACGATGAGCCTGCCTAAGCCGTGGATTATTTCGAACAACCTCTCTGCTAGAGATGGAATCCGTGTTGAATGGAGGGCATCGGGCGAACTTTCTCTAACGCCATTGGACGAGGCCAGTGAGGACAAAACAATCGTTAAACTGAATCTAAATGATATTCCAGAAGGTGCACTCTACGATCACCTGATGGGAGCATACCTTTCTGGGTCTCAAGAAGTATCTATCTTCAGCGAGAATTCATTCAGCAGAGAGGATCGTAGCGAGATACGCAGGTTCCTACGCTCCACTAGGGGTTTTGAGATTGGAGAGGAGTCGGAGAGTAGTATGAATCTAATTAGTCTCCTGAACGCTGGAGAACTCCCTTTACACGCAAGTCTGAACCGAATGTATCTGCTGTTAACTTCCTTAGTTCGCGATACATTCGAAGTTCTCACCGGATCCAATGAAGAACTGATTTCCGATTTTGAGGAGCGCGAGAGGGAAGTTGATGGTCTACACTACCTGATTGAAAGGCAAGTTGGAGCAATGCTTGATTCGCAACAGGTCTCAAGATCCCTTGGACTGAGTAGAAAAGAAGGCGTTGAACATACCAATCTAGCAAGATCACTTGAGAGAATGATGGACCACGCCCACGAGATGGCCCGACTAGCCTTGGAGACTAATCCCCGACCTAGTCTGAGGCCCGATGAATATCCACTATCTTTATTGTCGGTCTGGATGGATGCGTTGAAGACTCTGATGATCAATCTGAGGACACATGACGCTTACCAAATAGAGACAGCAAGAAATTCTTTGAAGGCTGCACAATTGGCATTGAAAGAACACGAAGAAGGCCTTTGGTCCGGTAGAAGGAAAGCATCCTCACTCCTGTTCGAGGATAGAATTTCTGAGTCCATTCGCAGAATTTGTGCCTATTCTAGGGATTTTGGAGAGATTCTACTCAACATGATTGCATACGACTCTATGCAGCGCCAATGATATCTAGAGAAGTGCAGTAACTTGCTCTGGCTGAGTCAGGTAGACTAGCAGACCTAGTCCTGCAAACATCATCATCCAAGCACCAGTTGCCTTTACTATGCCAGTTGACTGACGCAGGAAGTCAAGCATCGATTGCCTACCCATGCCCACTAGGGCAGTAACCGCCACCATCAGCAGTGTCACTGAGAGAATCAGCCCCGTCATGCCGAAAATGAATGCACCATCTCCTACAACAGCTAGCCAAGCTACGAACGGGAATACTGCAGCTGCCGTACAGTCCACTGAAGCAGCGCTGTAGCCTATGCCCCAGAGGAACATGTTTCGTCTAGGGGTAAATTGTTCGTCAGTCTCTGTAGTTTGGTATCGGTCCAGAATTCCTTGTACCCAGTTCAGCAGGTGTGATGTCCACCCAAGCAACATGAGGCTGCCTAGAATCAGAAGTAGCCATGCAATCAATATCGCAATATCATGTAGAACACCAGAGAGGTTGATGATTCCATCAAGTCCGAAGATGATGGCGCCGATTACACCGAAGAAAGTCAATTGCCCAAGAGCAGCATATCCTCCAACCTCGATAGGCTTAGGCATTCTTCCAGATAGTCTACCTGCCTCTCGCAACTCGTCTTCCCTCATTCCGAGATTTAGGTAGTAGGTGATGTAAGATGGAAGAACAGGGAAGGCACATGGAGAGAAGTATACTAGAATTCCCAGAAAGAGGCCGATTACGAACACACCTGTGAGAGATCGATCCGCCTTCTCTAGACCAAATCGCAAATCTTCAGCATCGCCAGAATTAGCCCTTGCTATAGCCGAATCAAATGAACTCCAACCATCCAAAGGCGTACCTGTACTCTCCTTGGCAACAACATATCCTTCATGATCTACTACGATTACTATGGGCAAATCAAAAGCCGAGTAATATTCTGCCAAATCGCCTCTAGATCCATCTTCTAAGATTACAACTTCCGAACCACTATTTGCCACAGGCCAAGACATGTGCTTATCAGAATCCAAATCGCCAAATGTCCTGTTTAT
Organism: Euryarchaeota archaeon UBA86; assembly: GCA_002503055.1. GTDB lineage: Archaea > Thermoplasmatota > Poseidoniia > Poseidoniales > Thalassarchaeaceae > Thalassarchaeum. The sequence continues at coordinate 38,314 of DAQX01000007.1, forward strand.
ACGGTCGAATGATTCGTACCAATACCAAGTCGCTACAGAAAGTACAATGACATTATGAGGGCCTTCAAGAGACCCCCAATCGTCCAAATTCTGTTCGATATGAGTCTGGACATAATGGCAATTTGCGCAGTCTATTGCCATGAAATCGATTACAACCACATTACCTCTCAAATCAGATAGTCTGACCATACCATTCTCGTCTGCGACGACATCATCAATTCCGGTTCGATTCATCGTTTCTACTTCAAAGTCAGGAACTGGTACCACTTCATCAGATACTCCGTAAGCTGATGCTGAAAGTCCGAATAATGTCAGAGATGAGTACCCAATTATGCAGAAGAGCACAACCCCAATTCCGAATGCCTGCCATGTCTCTTTTTCACGCAGGACACCGAAGTCAAGACCTGCGAACATGATTCGCGGAATTGGGACAGACTTTTGATTCCGGCGGGGATTCTGCTCTTGATGAAGTCATCATGCTTATTGCCAAATTAGACTGCCAAGAAGACATAGGGCTCGTGGTCTAGGGGTTATGACGTCGCCTTCACATGGCGAAGATCGCAGGTTCAATTCCTGCCGAGCCCACCATTTAGACTAATTCGTGCAGTAGAGAAGAAGCCCCGATTCTCAATCTAACAGGACCTTGAATTGAAGAATCTTCTGAGGAGACGATGCTGACCAGCCTGTTCACATCATCCAGAGTGCCAATTCCTCCTGAGAGCTTTATTCCCGGGCGACTGCCCATAGTCACCCCATGCCTCATGACCTCAAAAGCCAGAATATGTGCAGCCTGATCACTGCATCCTCCACGTTTTCCAGTACATGTCTTGACGAAGTCAGCACCTGCAGCTAACACCATTCGAGTAGAGGCACGCATACTGTGCTCGTCCAACAAGGGAGTCTCGATAATCACCTTTAGAACACAATTAGCCGATGCCTCTCTCATCGCTATCAGCATCGCTAACTCAGATTGCCCAGGAGCTTCATCAGATGGCTCGAGAACGCAATCAATCTCGTCGGCCCCTGCCTCAACTGCTTGCCTAATTGCAGCCGCTACTTGCTCCGGGTCACCGCCACCGACTGGGAAGCCTGCAGCAACAGCACTGATTGAGATCCCCTCTAATCTCTCTGCAACATAGGAAACATGCTCAGAGAAAACGCACACAGAAGCCGGACGATGCAAGTTAGCTAATCTGCATAATTCATCCAATTCGGATTCACTTGCATTGAGATCGAGTAGAGTCAAGTCGAGGATATCTAGTGCCTCGCGCGCATCCATGTTCTCTCTCACCCGTGACGCGACTCAAAGTCACGCATGAATCCAACCAAAGTCTCCACACTCTCTATTGGGCAACCGTTGTACATGCTCGCTCTAATTCCTCCTACGCTACGGTGCCCCTTGAGCCCACCCAGTCCAGAATCATTAGCCTCATTCAGGAAGTCGCCCTCTAGTTCGGTATTGGATAGACGCCATGTGACATTCATCACCGAACGAGATCCACCATGTGCATGAGGTCTCCAGAAGTCACTCCTATCCAATTCATTGTACAACAGTGAGGCCTTAGCACGATTTCTTTCAACAGCACCCTCTAGGCCACCATTTCGCTCGACCCAATCTAGTACTTTGTCAAGGACGAAGATGCCGAAGGTGTTGGGCGTATTGAACATCGATCCCTTGGCCGCGTGAGTTCGGTAATCGAGCATCGTGGGTAATCCATCATGACATCTCGATAAAGCCCAAGGAGACAAGATTGCCAGAGTTACTCCACTAGGGCCGAGATTCTTCTGCGCACCGGCGTAGATTAGGTCATGCTCCGAGACATCCAATGGGACACCGCAGATATCCGAACTAGCATCAACTACTCTGGGTTTACCAGCACTATCTGGGAGATGATGAAATTGCGTTCCGAACAAGGTATTGTTCGAGGTATAGTGAACATAATCTGCATCGGCTCTGATAGAGTAATCACCGTCCGAGGGAACAGATCTGAAATTTTCGTCCGAACCGTCCCAAGCAGCAACGCAGTCTCCAACTCTCTTGGCCTCCTTGAGGGCCTTCTCCGACCATGTTCCTGATACCAGATAGTCGGCCTTGCCTCCTTCCCCTATCAGGTTCAATGCCGTCATGTAGAACTGAGTCGAGGCTCCTCCCTGTAGAAGTAGGACTTCGTAGTCATCAGGTACAGACAACAAACTCCTCACTCTACCAATCGCGGAATCGATCACTGCCTGGAAAGTATCTGAGCGATGTGAGACTTCCATGAGGCCAAAACCACTGCCCGATAGATTAGGTAGGGCCTCCGAGACCTCTTGGACTACCTCGTAAGGTAGCACAGCCGGCCCAGCACCGAAGTTATGGATGCGACCCTCGGGTTGCACAAATCGACGTCTAGGCTTCGGTCTTTCAGTTCATCGGAGGCGCGACAGAGTAATTTCCGAGTGGCCGGACGCGTTGACATGCTGCGCATAGGGTTAGTCATGCTACAGGGTGCCAGACATGTTCACATGTCGACCCTACAGAAGGCTGCTGATGAGTGTGGTATAGAAATCAGTCTTCATGAATTGAGAATGAAATCAGACCTAACCGAGGCCGACCCACATGCGTTGGTTCTTCCCGGGGGCGAGTCCACTACGATGAGACTGACTGGGAATCATGAGACTTCTAGGCTACTCCCTGCGGTCTTTGATTGGATTCGCAGCGATTTATCCCGTCCCGTCCTAGGTACCTGCGCTGGCGCAATTCTACTATCGGACCCTCAAGATGGAGGTGATTCTCTTATTCCTGCAAGCATAGATCGGAATGCCTATGGTAGACAGGCCGAATCTTTCCAGGCCGATGTCTACTCTGAGATACTGGGAAGGGATTTCCCTGGCGTCTTTATTCGAGCCCCTAGATTCGATTCTATTGCTGATTCGGCACATGTTGCTGCAACACATGAGGAGGAAGTAGTGGGTATCAGGTATGGCAATAGGCTTGCCCTGACTTTCCACCCAGAACTATCCAATGATACGGGATTTCACCGCTGGCTGATTGAGTTAGCCGAGGAGGTGGCAGTATGAGCGTATCTCTACCTATATCACAGATTGAAACTCTACCAGAAGCGGCCGATGAAGGAGATTCTGAAGGTTGCATCCAATGTCAGATGGGAAGCAAACTGGTCCTTTTCATAACTGGCAATTGTCACTGGAGGTGTGACTATTGCCCACTGTCTGAAACTCGTCGCAATATCGACTATATGTTTGCAAATGAGCGACGCTGTGAGAACTTCGATGAAGTCATCGAGGAAGCTAAGGCAATGAGGGCCACTGGTGCTGGAATTACTGGCGGAGATCCACTCATGGCGAGAGAGAGGACGCTAGAGGGAATTAGAACTCTGAAAGCAGAGTTCGGCGAGTCATTCCATCTGCACATGTATACGAGCATCCCGTTCAGAACAGAATGGGCTGCTGAGTTCGCCGAAGCAGGACTCGATGAGATACGCTTCCACTTGCTGGATTTACAATCAGAGGAGTATCGAGAAGTGATTTCTGCTTGTACTGAGGCTGGTATAGAGACTGGAATTGAACTACCTTGCGAGCCCGATAAGGAGGCCGAGTTAGTACAACTACTCGAGTATTTACGAGACTTCAAAATCAATTTCATTAATCTGAATGAGTTAGAGATTACCGTAGGTAATCATGACAACATGGAGCTACGAGGTTTCAATCTTTCAACCGAAATTACTGCGGGGGCGAAAGGATCTTCCGAACTAGCTCAGATGCTAAGGAATCGAGTGAATTGTGCGGCCAATGGGTTGCCTGACCCAGTTGACTCAGTTTTTCGTGAGCCATACGGATTCCATGTCAAATTCTGCACTGCTGTGTACAAGGATGCAGGCCAATTGAGAAGGAGATTTGAGCGTAGAGGCGAGGCTACTATCTCTCCCCACGAGACTCTAACTGAGGATTCTACACTAATGTTTGGAGCAGTCTATGCTTCTGCTGGAAATCAAGCAGATTGGATTGAGGAGATTGCTGAGATTACTGGACTTCCCAGTAGATTCATGCTCTGGGACTCGGATGAAGGCCGAATTGAGTTGCCACTAGTTATTGCAGAATCAATTGCCGATGAGGTAGATGCACCTGTAGCAATGGTCGAAGTCACTCCTACCTTTGATAGGATGGAAGTTACAGTAGTCTGGCTCAATGATTCAAACTGATTCTGTAGTTCTTCGTTGGGTTCATAGGGCCTCGGCTCAGACTCCATGTCATGCCGGTCAGGCAAGGTAATCCTGAAGCTGTGGGGGTAAATCCGTTCCGTAGGCTTTCAGCATCTCAAGTTATCACCTGGAATTCCTGTAACAGGTTGTGGTACTACAATTACATCGAACGCCTGAAGTCGCCCCTTCCGCCTCAGATTATTCGAGGAAATGCTGTCGAAGAGTGCATCTGCAGAGTACTCCGAGACTCACCAGCGTTGGTTTCGGCCGATTCAGAAGATGAGATGACATCACCGCTCCTTGATGATGGATCACTAGACTATGATAATCAATTGGCTTGGCCCGGACCTGCTACAATTGAATTATCCGAAGAACAATGGCCAAAAGACAGAGACTCACTACTCATTTGGGCAGAAGCCCGAGCAGAGATACATTTCGACAAATGCTGGGAGGCTGCAGTAGATGACTGGAAGGCATTACCTAACAAGACTGGTTCAGTCGACAATGCAGACCCCAACGAAGCCAGAGACATGGTCAAAGTAGGCCTGAGAATGCATATCGATCAGGTCGAAACCTGTCTGAATGCAGGAGGTGGTCCAAGAGTTTCGAACTGGAGAGCAGGAGAGGGCCGAGGTTACTGGCCACCTCCTGATGGATTCCCTCGTCAGTGGAATCAGCCACACCCTTGTGCCAAAGACTCTGGTGATGTCTCATGGTGTGAAGCTTGGGAATTAGCTAGGCCATGGTTCGTTGATCCTGATGCGGGGCAGTGGAAACAAACCACTTCACATCCCGACGAGTGGTTTCAAGGAGAGTACGATATGGTCTACGATTGGACAGGCCGAATCAGAATTATTGATCTCAAGGCTTCTATTGGGAAAGGTGACCGCTCGGCCGGCTATATCGATCAATTACGCCTCTACTGCTGGCTTTGGTGGGAGACCCATGAAAGATCTGAGGAAGTTGAAACGCTCGAGATTTGGTACCTGGGTGCCGAGGCGATTAAGGAAGTCAAATGCCCTTCTTTAGAGGAGATGGAAAAACTGTCCGTGGAACTCTCTCAATTGTATCAGAAGATTCACGCTAAAGATCCTGAAATGGACGAATGTCCTCCAGAACCATCTCCTTTGAACTACTTCGATAAGGGAGGTGTACCATCTAAGAAGCCGATTGACCCCAATCCAAGAGCTCGCTGTACTTACTGTGATTTGCGAGGAGTTTGCGAGGGTAGTGACCACAATCTTGAGTTGCCACTTGAGCGAAAGTTGGATCGCTTCGGGCACAGTTGGCCCATAACTCCGCTGGGAGAGATCGTCACTCGAGTCAATGTGGTTGGCGAAGTCTCAGGTTTACGAGGACCAAATCTCTCCGAAGATGGCTCAGTAGAACTCGCATTTACCTTGCAAGATGGGTATGACCGTGCCAAGGTACAACCATCACGCTACGGCTCACCTAGGCAGGTGACTCGTTCAATATCAAGCGGAAGCAGAGTGCGTATCGAGAATGCCATGGCTTCGATGTGGAAGGGAGAAATAGTGCTAGATCTCGATGAAAAGTCTTCAGTCGATATCGCCGAAGATTTAGACGAGGAATCAATCGTAGATATTGAGACTAAAGCGAATGTCGTTGGGAGAGTATGGTCAATCAATGCCTTCCCAGATGGAGAGGGGGTGGCTAGGTGGTCAATTACGCTCATTGATCAGACCGGATCAGCAGGTGTGGTCGCATTCAGACAGTTCATCCCTCTTGCTGCAGCAGGAGTGACTAGAGGAGACGAGATTGCAATTCTCAACGGCGAGATTGGAGAATTCAATAGCCAGCCACAAGTCAGAATGGGGCCCGGAGCCCGTCTAGTTGTCTTACGAGACTCGACAGAGGTTCCAGCATACTAGTGGCGCCGAGAGAGGGATTTGAACCCCCGCGTCCAATGGACAGTGGATTTCGAATCCACCGCAATACCGGGCTATGCGATCTCGGCAGCGCTCCGGCCACCTGCGAATCAAACATAAGGCTGACCCGATGTGTGAGGGCCGTGAGAATACAGGTGGAGCACGAAGGGGATTCGCTGACTCTCGAGTCTGATTTGCCGATTAGTATCTCTGAGGTCCTAGAGAGGATGTCAATCCCGGCCTCAACTGTCCTAGCCGTTCATGATGATGTCATTGTCCCTCATACTTCGATAATCAAGTCAGACATCAACCTCGAGTTGATTGTAGTCTCTTCTGGAGGATAGAGACTAGACGTAGAAGTCGCCCGTTTCTCCCTCAGTCATAGCCAGAGTCTCTTCCAAATCTCCTCCAGCATTCATCTCGCCGAGAATCCTTGCTGCAATCTTCTCTGTAGAATCGAGACTCAAATCAAGCGGCAATTCAAATGCCGCTTCTATCCAACTTGCCAATCTATCAGCTGCCACGACATCTGTACTAGATCCCATTGTTTCTGCCACCAGCCCAATAGTACTAACTGAATGGACTGGGGAAAGCGAAATTAGAAGCCCTGCAATTCCAATCATTCCTGCTTCGGGATGTTCTCTGCTAACGGGTATGTCTCCTGCTTCGAGGCCCTTCCTGACATCAGCATCCGCGCAGATCACATGTATCTGCTTATCTTCAGCGCCTGCCGCAAGGCCCGCAAGAACCAGTAATCGAGGAGTGTTTGAGTCAGAAGCGAGTTGTAGTATTGCCTCAGACACCTCATGCTGCCCCGCAGCAGTCATCGGCTGCAGATTTCCGCCGACTACCACCACCGTCCTCCCGTCGGGAAGTAAAACTGAGTCTATTCGGATTCTTGGAGGGGCCAGAAGAGAGTCGCCATCTAATGTTGCATGAGGGGGAAAGTCAGGATGCAGAATCCATGCGAGAGTCCTAGAGGGGTGCTTCTCTACCAACGAGTCTACAACCAGTTTGCCTACATTACCCACTCCTGGGACCGCCTCTAGCATTGCAGCATGTTCGGGTAGACTATCTCCAACAAGCCAGTGAATCTTGGCCCTATTCATTCTTCTTCACTCTCCTCATTTCTGGTCGTAGGTAGCGATTCCAACCACTCATCACTACCAGCATTCATTCGCTTACGCCTCCTAGCTCCTTGCGGATCTTCTGGAGAGTATTTCATTGGCGATACTGCAGCCATTGCAGATCCACATTTCTCGCATCTAGTTCCTAGGCCATACTCGCCGCACGATATACACCTTTGCAACCTAGTTCTGACCATACTATCGTATTGCTTGCGCTCGGAAGGGTCAATGAAGTCTATGCTCGCCAGAGTCTGCTTAGAGGCGTTCGGCAACTATCGAACCGTCCACCGAGGACATACTGTCCGAGGCGGCTTTCTGTGCAGCCTCCCAGACAGACTCAGCAGCTTGATAGTCGGGTGCTCTGATATCGACCCTGTAATGGGGCGCTCCATCGTAATGGCAAGTGATTGTGACCTCTTCCAGATTATTACCGCAGGATTCTGCAGCCAACAAAGCATCACGAATAGCGTTTACACCCTCTGGGCCCCAGACTTGAATGTCAAACTCTCCCCTGATTTCGACGAACGGAGGGACAATATTCTCCACTGCCAACTCGGTAACTACTGAAATCCAGTCGCCTGTGAATCCTGCATCGCCCAATGCTGTCTCACTCATGGCACACTCTTCTAGAGCACCATACAGAGTTCCGAAGATTTCTCTCATTTCGTCACATATCTCGGCCGTCTTTTCCTCGTCCCAGCCAATTCTCTCGGCTGCGACACGCATCATCTGGCCTGCTCTTTGACGATTCTTCCAGGCTTGTAGCGTATCCCTTCGGCGTTCCTCAGAAACAGACTTTATTGACAACTCAATTCGTTGCTTATCCTTTCTTACTTGGATGGCCTTGGCAACAACTCTCTGACCTTCTCTAAGATGTGCACTGATATTCTTGACCCAGCCGGATGCGACCTCTCCAATGAATACGAAACCGGTTCTGCCTTCATATCCCTCAAGGTTGAGGTACGCCCCGTTTTCCTTGACACTGCTGACTACACAGATGAGCAATTCACCTTCCTCTGGCCAAGAATCGGATTCCGCCATATGACATTCCCTCACTCGAGGACGTCAATGATTGTGCTTCCAGATAGGTCTGCCCTACCTCCGGCAGGACTCGCCAATGTTGCGCCACAGATGGCGCACGAGATCGAGGTTGACGCCCTGTCAAAGATGATGGCTTCGTGACCGCAGTCACGGCAGGTGACTCTTAGGAATCTACCACTCATCTTCTTTCCTCTCACTTGTCTACTAGTTCGAACTTCCTAGCTCTCTTCCCTGCAGGGGAATGTGCCTTACCAGTCTCTGTACATCGGTAAATCAGATTAACTCTCTTTGTTGGCTTCTCTCCCGATGGCTTAGGTCTAGGGAAACCACGGTAACCCGATGTTACTTTGCGGAATCTTCTCTGACCCCACTTTAGTTCACTGGCGCGTCGCTTCTTGACCCTCTCGACAGTGTGCTCGGTGTGCTTACCAGCCGATGGACTGTAGCGCTTCACTGTCCTAGGCATCTTGACCACTGGTTCACCTCGCGTCTTACGACATCGCGGCCACCGATGACCCATTTATGAACTCTATCTAGCGTACTGCGGCGCGAAATATCTCAGAGGGTAGTCACAAATACGATGTAATGCCATTTACTGCCGATGGTTGTGTCACTAGCCGCCGCACAGGTCTGGGCCGGATTCTGCCTCTTCGGTATCGGATTTGCCATGCATAGGACAGGACCCGCATTCAAGAGGCATCCAGCAGGGGCACCGGTCGTCTTACTTGGCCTTGCAATCATGTTGCTGCATTCAGAACCACCCAGTCCCGAATCACTTCTTGTACAGGCGGCAACTGACGCAGTGCCTTGGATTGTTTCTGCAGCAATTGGGATTAGCCTAGTACTTTCAGGGGCCCCAATTTACTCGAATAGAAAGCCCCTAATCCTCCTCGTGGGTTGGGCATTCATACTCGCTGCCTGGTACTTTATGCTAGGAATCCTACCCGACTTGACTCTGACTGAGATTTTATCTTGGCTCGGCTCAATTTTAGGGGCGGCTTTGGCAATTGCAGTATTTGCTCAATCTGTCAGATATACCGAGAGTAAGACTCCTACTGAGCCCGAGTCCACTCCTTTGTCTGAGAAAGAGAGGAAATATGTTCAGAGCGTTCTGAAGAGACATTTGGAGGCATCAGATGAGCCCTGAGATGGATACAATAGTGAATGCTTTCTTGGGCTCTGCCGCCCTCACTTCACTTCTTATCATACTCGCCTTACTTGGTACACTAAACCCGTACCATCGCCCAGCGATTCCACTAACTGTTGTTACAATGGTAATCGTTATTTCTACTTATCTTGCGTCGATTTCTTGGGGAGGAGATATGGGCACTTTGGCCATTCGAAGCAATCTTGTAAATGGTGCCCTATCAATTCTCGACTTGCTATACCTAGCATTCTCAGTACTCACTGCTCTCATCTTACGAGCTTCTCTTCGAAGCCGTCCCGATGATCCCTTGATTGCACTTTCAGAAGCCGAATCAGACTCTGAGTGATGCACCCTTATTGGGCAACTCTCATAACACCCCCTTCGGTCGCCGCGCTGTCCTAGGTGGTAGTGATGTCAAAGGGAACGCCCAGTATGGGAAAGAGGCAGAAGTCCACACACATTAGGTGTAGACGCTGTGGAAGACACTCGTATCACAAGACAAAGGGCGTCTGCGCTCACTGCGGTTACGGCGCTACAGCCAAGATGCGAAAATACAGATGGAACAAGCGTTCTCGTTCTATGGGCTCCAAGTAATCCGGAAAGTGCTAAGTCCTTCACCGCCAGCGCGGAGCGTTATCCGATGTGCGGTATCATCGGTATCTTGGGACATCCACACACACAAGTAGCGAGCAGCATCTATGATGGGATGCTAGTCCTTCAGCACCGTGGGCAAGACGCTGCAGGAATAGTCATGAGTGATTCTGCTAATATCTATCACAGACGTGCTAACGGGCTTGTCAGGGATGTGTTTAGGGCCAAGCACATGACTAACCTGCACGGGCATATGGGTATTGGGCATGTTCGTTATCCCACAGCAGGTTCGAGTTCAGTTGCCGAGGCCCAACCGTTCTACACCAACACTCCATTCGGAGTCAGTTTGGCCCACAATGGGAATCTAAACAATACGAATGATATCATCAACGGTCTGCTTGAATATGATCACAGGAGAATCAATACCAGCTCCGATTCCGAGGCTTTGTTGAATCTATTTGCAGCCGAGATTCAAAGATCGGTAAATGGCAGACCAGGCGGACTCGAGGCTCTTTCTGAGGACGACATCTTTCGAGCAGTAGAGAGAACCCATCTCAGAGTTGAGGGAAGTTACAGTGTGATTGCAATGATTACTGGATGGGGGCTCGTTGCTTTCAGAGATCCGCATGGAATCAGGCCTCTTTTCATGGGACTCTGTGAGAACGAAGGTTTCACCGAGAGAATCTTCACTTCTGAAAGCGTGGCATGCTCAGCTCTAGGCTTCACTCCCAAGAGAGATATCGCACCAGGCGAGGCTGTAATCGCGAGAGTGGACGGCTCATTCTCGGCCAAACAGTGTCACTCCGAACCTAGTCACACTCCTTGTATCTTCGAACATGTGTACTTCGCCCGCCCTGACTCTACCATAGACGGAATCTCAGTTCACGGAGCCCGTCTGCGGATGGGTGCCGCACTTGCTAGTAGGGTTCTGAAGGAGCGCCCTGACCATGGAATCGACGCTGTAATCCCGGTTCCTGACAGCGGTAGGATTGCTGCTATGGAAATGGCCAGAGCCCTAGGCGTGGATTATCGCGAGGGTTTCGTAAAGAATCGCTATATTGGCAGGACATTCATAATGCCTGGACAATCGATGAGGAAAGACTCGGTAAAAAAGAAACTCAACACAATTGATTGGGAGTTCGAGGGTAAGACTGTGATGATTGTAGATGACAGCATCGTGCGAGGAAACACCTCGCGAAGAATCATTGAAATGGCCAAGGAAGCCGGTGCCAAGCAGGTTTTCTTTGCTTCTTCAGCACCTCCAATCATACATCCAAATGTCTACGGAATCGACATGCCAGCTCGTGCAGAATATGTTGCACATGACCGAACTATCGACGAAATTGCTGAGGCAATTGGCGCTGACTGGCTAATCTATCAGGAACTGGACGATTTAGTCGAGGCTTGCCTCGGCGAAAACAATGACGGCCCTGTCAATTTCGACTGTTCATGCTTCAATGGCATCTATGTCACCGGAGGCATTACTGATGAATACCTCTCAAGGGTCGAGAGTACTCGTAACGATGCTGTCAAGTCTTGAACGGTCGCGGACGCGGCAGAATGAAGTCACATCGACCAATCACGAGCCATGAGAGCCACGATCCCTTCACTAACGGCGACCCCGATTAACGAGGTAGCAAGGCACTGCTGTGAATTAGATGAGGGTAATTTTGCAGTAGGGTTTGACTCCGGTTCTGTACATGTTTACGGTTCTGACGGCGTAATAATCAGTACCACTGAGTTGGATGAGAAAATAGTCGGCCTGGCAGACTCTGAGGGTAATATCATCGTAGCAACCAGTACTGGTGGCGTCAGGGCCTTTCAGACCGAACTTATTTGGGAGTATGATATTGAATCTGGATGCGAGATGATTTGCTCTCATCCCAATGGAGTTCTCGTTGCCGATTCATCAAACAGGCTGCTACTAATCTCAGCACAAGGCACTCTACTGGACTCAGTTGAGTGTAATTCGCCAGTGACAATAAACTGCTCTGAGGGCGGTTTCTGTGCTGTCGCTTCTGAGGATGGCAGTATACTGATTCTCAATTCCTCGCTGGAGATTATTCACGAGTCCAAAGCTGCCGCCGACGATGTTGAGACCGTTTCTTGCATGGAGTTTCGAAGTGACGATGTCCTCATGGTTGCTAGAAACTCATTGGGAGTGGTAGTCGACGATCGCCCTGAGAACAGAATTGAGTGCTGGCATCCCGAAAGAGGCCTACTGAACACCACTGAAGTATTTTCTAGAGTCACTTGCATGCTGCCTACTGAGTATGGAGTAGTGGCCGGATGCTTTGATGGATCATTATTGAGGATGGAAATCGGCAGTAACGAGTTAGAGACAATATGTCAATTTGAATACCAAGTATCGTTCATTACTATGTGGGAGGAAGATCTCCTGGTTGCCTCTTGGTTTGATATTTTCAGAGTCTCAAATGATTACTCAGTAGTATGGCAGTTTGAGCACCCCGGGATAGTCGACTGCATATTGCTTCTGGGAGAGAGAGTTGCCCTGATAGGAGATGACAGAAAGCCGAGAAGTACTCCAGCACCAATTGTCATTATTGATCCCGATACTCCTGCAACGGAAGACCATTTATCACATCATTACACCGATGAAAGAGAAGAATTCTCTGGTGCACTTTCGCCCGAAGAGGAGGCTAAAGTCGAATCTAGACCAGAATTCAAACTCGAATCTAACCAAATTCTCCAAGATCTGAATGAGGAGAGCGAGGAAGATGCAATTGAAGCCGAAATTGAAACCGATATTCTGGATGAGTTGTCCGCTTCAGCTAGAGCAATCAACCTGCCTCCAGTAGCCGATGCAGGCGAGGATATTACTATGCAATCAGATGATGAAGGTAAGGCCGAGATAATGCTTGATGGGAGTGGCTCTTATGATCCGGATGGCGATGTTGTATCTTGGGCATGGGAAGATGAGCGGAACAGGGTAATCGGTAGCAGTGACCGAATAAGAGTAAGACTGTCGAAAGGCGTGCATGTATTCTATCTTACAGTCACGGATGACAAAGGCGCAGCGACTAGGTCCTCGGTAACAGTTCATGTGAAGTGACTACAGCTTTGCCAACTCTGTCTTGAGTGCTGGCAATGCGTCTTCCCAAGTAGCAACTATTCCGTAGTCAGCGACTCCGAAGATAGGAGCATCAGGATCCTTGTTTATTGCAACGATGTACTTACTGGTCTTCATTCCAGCTAGGTGCTGAATCGCTCCACTGATTCCGACTGCAATATATAGGCTCGGAGTAACTGTCTTTCCGGTTTGTCCAACCTGCATACTATGTGGTATTTCTTCCCAAGTATCGACTGCGGCCCTGCTGGCACCAACGGCAGCCCCAATCATGTCTGCAATCTCGTTTAGGTGAGAAAAGTTCGATGGCTCTCCCATGCCCCTCCCTCCTGAAATAATGATATCTGCCTCGGTGACATCTAGCCTCTCGCTAGCCTTGGCGATAGCCTCCTTGACAGCCAAGCTCATGTCTGCAGTCTGGTTGACTGTGCTGATATCTGCAGTACCTCCATCTGGAGCAGCATCGAATGCATTGGCTCGAAGAGTAATAACACAAGGACCATCGACATTGGATGTCTCCATTGCCTTACCCGAATAGATTGGTCTAGAGACAACTAATCCCGCTTCTAATCCAGTAGCATCTTGGATTACTGGAATCTTCCTTAGAGCAGCTAGGGATGAAGCAATGTCTCTGCCTCGGGGAGATGCAGCAGCTAGTACCAAATCTCCTGTAGCCTGTGAGTCCAGGGCAGTGGCCCATGCGCCTCCCTCGTAAGTTCCGAAACAGTCTCCTTCTACAGAGACAACCTTGGAGACACTTGAGATTGACGCAGCCTCTGCTGCCCCTACTCCGCCAGGACAGAGAACGGTGGTATTTCCTCCGATTGAAGCAGCCGCACCTACAAGTTGGGCGGTAACTGGTGTTAGTCCATCAGCAGTTGAATCAGCTATTACTGTTACATCCATTAAAATCACCTAAATTACGTTGGCCTCATCTCTCAGTTTACTCACAACCGTGGCTACTGAATCAGCTCCCTCGAACTTCTGTCCTGGAGGCTTCTCTGGAGGAGGGGAGTGACTAATTACAGTCACTCTAGATTCGCCCATTGATACACCAAGATCTTCTGGAGAAACAGTCTCAATGACCTTCTTCTTTGCCATCATTATCCCTCGCACATTTGGTCTGCGAAGCTCTTCCAATCCCTTATCGAAAGCAAATACGCAGGGCGCAGAAACATGAACTCTTTCAGCACCTCCTGAACTGGCACGCAGTGCTGTGTAACCGCCTGCATCAGCAGACACCTCAGATACATGAGAAACGCAACTTGCTCCCATTAGCATGGCTACTCCCGGTCCGGTAGAGCCTCCATTAGTGTCAGCAGCCTGTTTACCGCAGAATACAACCTCACATCCGGCTTTTTCTAGAGCGGCTACCAAGACAGATTGAATCTGAGTACTATCTATGGAATCTTGACCGTCAATTTGCACATGCATCAGTGTATCAGCACCCACTGCAGCAGCATCCGTGAGCATCTTTCCAGCACGAGCCGGGCCACAAGTAATTGCTACGACATCTCCTCCACTACTTTCCTTTAGCTTCAGAGCGCTCTCAAGAGCATACTCATCGTATGGACTCATCGACCACTTACTGACTGCAGACTCATCTACTCTGCCTCCAGAAACTCCAATCTTGGCGGTTGTATCAGGAACTTGCTTGAGTAGGACGCCTATTGCCATGTTATCATCACTCCGAGCGCCAGCCCCGCTATCAATTTTAGGAAATACAAGTTTGGAAATTCCTAGGGCTCTCTAGTGAAAGATTGGATCCCTGTAATGTGCTTTCCTAGAATCAAGTTGTGAATATCGTGAGTGCCTTCGTAAGTCTTTACGGACTCTAGATTAGCCATGTGCCTCATGATTGGATATTCATCCAGAATTCCGTTGGCGCCGTGAATATCTCTCGACATCCTGGCTATCTCCAATGCAATATCGACATTGTTCATCTTTGCAAGTGAGATGTGCTCTGGAATCCAAGTCCCATCATCCTTCTTCTTGCCCAAGTGAAATGCCAGAAGTTGAGCCTTGGTAATCTCTCTTAGCATCCAAGATAATTTATTCTGTACTAATTGAAACGATGCTATTGGGTGGCCAAATTGAATTCTACTCAATGCATATTCTTTGGTTGAATTGAAACAAGATTGCGCAGCCCCAACAGCTCCCCATGAAATCCCAAATCGAGCATTATTCAGGCAACTGAATGGGCCCTTGAGGCCCTTTACCCCGGGTAAAATTCTGTCCTTGGGAATCATACAGTCTTGGAATACCAATTCGCTGGTGACACTAGCTTTCAGAGAGTGCTTACCGGTCATCTCAGGAGCTGAAAAACCAGAGTCGTCCTTCTCAACGATAAATCCACGAATCACACCATCTAACTTGGCCCATACAACCGCCAAGTCGGCGATTGTACCGTTAGTAATCCACATCTTGGCACCATTTAGCAGGTAGTAATCGCCCTTATCTTCGGCACGAGTAATCATATCGCCGGGATTCGAGCCGTAATCGGGCTCAGTCAAACCAAAGCAACCGATTAACTCACCACTCGCCATTCTTGGCAAGTAGTGATTCTTCTGCTCCTCGCTTCCAAAGTCCCAGATTGGGTACATTGCTAGAGAGCCCTGGACACTGGCAAATGATCTCACACCACTATCTCCGCGTTCTAATTCCTGGCAAATGAGCCCGTACGCGATGTATGACAAGCCGGGACACCCGTAACCCTTCAGAGGGGCGCCAAGAATTCCCATTTCCCCGAGGTCAACTCTCCACTTGTCCGGAAATACTCCCTCGTGACAGGCCTGCTCTATGTTTGGAATGACTTCCTTGTCAACCCAGTCTCTAACCATGTCGCGGACCATTTTCTCCTCCTCGGTGAGGAGAGCATCGATATCGTAGAAGTCCAATGCCTCGTATGCCATGTCTCTCACCTATCGCGACCGCGCAGCCCAAATGAACATTGCCAACTAGCGCCCCCTCTTTCTACGCTCCTCGCGTTTAGCAATTCGCTTCTCATCAGCCGTACCAAATCTCTGTGTGAACCAGTTCTGCAGTCTTGGGGAGAAACTCAAGCCCACACTAAGAATAACCAACAGTGTAGCAGCCGGGATTGCAATCAGAATCCATGCACCTAGGATTCCACCGGGAACAGCTTCAGAGGGAGGATGGAACTGAATCAATGTCCCTCTATCAGTCAGAATCCAGCCACTATCTCTATCCGTCGCCCATGAGGAAACAATCCTCTGTCCAGCTATGTTCGCATCGAAATCCTCGACATCAGAGTTCTCTATCCAGGGAAATGTTGCATTATCGCTCAAATCATGCTCGAACATTGAAAATGGGGCCGCCGCAATAATCGACCTATCTCCCCATTGCCCCGACACTCCAGTAAATGTTCCTTCAATCTCGGTAATTTGGCTAATTCCTAAGTCCGACCACCAAGGTATATCGGAATTCAATAGGATAGTCCCAATATTACGATCGTCCGAAACCGCCACACATCTTCCAGCATCGACAGGAGGGCAATACACATCCTGCCAAGGATATCCAGTTCCTCCAATCCAGTGGATTTCATGATCTCTGTCAATCACACCAATTCCGTCTACAATGCTAGTAACTACACAGAGCATGTGAGCGGTATGACAGTCGATAGCTGTGATATCGCTGCTTCCACGCCCGGCAATTAGGTGAACTTCTGCACCTCCATCGGCCGCAGCTCTCATTCTCCACAACCAACCTTCTTGGCCACCAACATATGCCCAAGAACCACTAGGATTCCAGGCGACAGAAAATAAGTTAACATTCCCGAAGTCGAGGTCTCCTCCGGCATCGGTAATCGAGTGGTCACTGCTGGCATATCTCAGAACTTCTCCCTTGTCGCCGACAATGAGGGCAGTCTGGCCACCAGGATGAAAATCCCCTGCATGCAAGTCGATATCATCGTTCCAAACCAACTCAATTCTCTCGGTTGGATCTGATGAGTCCAGTAGTTCGAGGTATGTATCGGCCCCATAGACAATCACCTTCTCGCCCGATGGGTCGATTACAGCCCCTACGATGCCGAGATCTTCTTCGGCTAGGCTGACCACTTTATCCAACACAACTGCCGATTCTGCTTGTACATGTGGCGCCAGCATCAGAGATACCAGAAGAACCGACAATACCCTTGTCGCAGAGTAGCCCATGTACGGCGGACGGGCAACTTCTGTTTAGCCAGTTCGACGAACCCCGGGCCTTGAATGGCAACAGCATTCAAGAAGTGACGAGCCAGCGCCGCGGTATGGAGAGATTCGACGTCAAGAGAGGACTAGTGAAGCAGGTTTCGGAGAATGGGGGTCTGTCAGGACTAGCCAGCGAATACTTCGACGAAGTCAATGACAATGGGGACAATTCATTCATCGGCTCTCACGGAGTGATGACTTCAATCGAGGCAAATTATAACGAGAAAGGTGCCCTCATTGTTGATGTCACTAATGTTCCGCCGAATTTCGAAGACCCTGATGCAGTCAAGGCTGCGATGGAAGACAGGAAAAGATGGACAACATTTCTAGATGCAGCTACTGGTTATAATTCCAAGCAGAGAGGGGACAAGGCAAAGGAATGGGCCAAGAAAGCTAGCAAGGCCAAGTCGGGTATTTCAGCTGCTCGGCACTTCATGTCAATGTCTGAAAACACGCCAGAAGATCTCGTCTCTCAGGCAGAATCTATGATTGCTGAGATAGAGGAAGCCCTTGAGCAGGGAGATAACACCAAGGCTGCCGGCAGGGCTGAGAAGTTAGCGAAATTACTCGATTGAGGTTAGTATGGAATCGAATGACCCGATGATGTCACTGAACTCTGATGCTCGGGCACGTATCGAACGAATGTTCGCCGGCTGTGAAGAGGTAATTGGTGTCGAACATGTTGCCTCCGCCATCTCTAGTGGAAACACTCACTCCGGAGATGACCAGCTAGTTGCTTACATTGGTCTGGAGCCCAGCGGGAAGGCACATGTGGCGTACATTCTGTTGGCTGACACAATTCGTGATATGCTGGACGAAGGCGTCAATGTGATCATCCTCTTGGCCGATTGGCACGCTTGGGTTAACGATAAGTTCGGCCGTGATATGGATAAAATCAAAATCGCAGCCGACTATCTAGCAGAGACATTCAGAGGACTTCTCGGTAATCCTCCCGAGGGAGAAGGCCCAGGAGAGGTGAGATTCCTAAGGGCATCAGAGATTATGGATTCAGGGAAATATTGGGAGAGGGTTTTGAGATGTTCAAAGAACATGAGCCTATCCAGAGTCAGACGAACCTTCAGCATCATGGGGCGCGATGAAGATTCCTCGGATCACGATCTTGCAGCCTTCTACTACCCTGCACTACAAGCGGCGGATATCTTTGAGCTGCAGGTAGACATCGCATTCGGTGGAATGGACCAACGTAAGGCTCACATGTACATGCGAGAGGTTGCAGACAAGTACGATTGGACAAAGGCAACTTGCATCCACACTCCTATGATGTCAGGACTCAAAGGCCCCGGAGGCAGGATGGAATCTTTTGACCACAAGATGTCAAAATCTGATCCCCGGAATGCAATTCTGCTGGATGACGACAGAGACTCACTGAAGAAGAAAATGCGCGGGGCCTTCCTTGAAGTCGGTAATCCCGAGTCTCCTGTGTTTGAGATAGCCCGTCTAATAATCCTGCCCAGACAAGGCTCGATTACGGTAACTCCGGACCCGAAGTATGGAAAACAATCGACTTGGGATAATCTGGATTCATTCATTTCGGCAGTATCGGACGGCTCAATTCATCCACTCGATGCGAAAATGGCAGTCGCAGATGCATTAGCAGATGTTGTCGAGCCGCTAGCACAACATTTCGCCACTAAAGCAGACTTAATTTCCGCAATAGAAGAACTCACCGGCTCGCAGTAATGCGCTTACTACTGGATATCTAGGCCGCCTCTCAGGGAGAGGACTCATAACCCGTCCCCTACCGGCGAGGCCCGAGGTTTTACTATGCCAAACGTAGGCATTGACGACATTGCCATCCATTTCCCTAGACTATACTTCGATATGGAAGACTTCGCCAAATTGCGAGGTGCAGACTTTGGGAAGTTGAATCGTGGCCTAGGTCTCGCAGCAATGGCGATTCCTGATGTTCACGAAGATACTGCTACAATGGGGGCCAATGCAGTACGCAGATTGATCGATAGAAACGACATCGATCCGGCAACAATCGGCAGAATCTACCTTGGAACAGAATCAGCACTAGATGGCTCCAAACCTACAGCGACCTACATCATGGACATGCTAGAACAAAGATATTCTCCTATTCATGGCAAGGATTGCTTCCGAAATTGCGATGTTGTTGATTTGACATTCGCATGTATCGGTGCCGTGGATGCCATGCACAACACTCTCGATTGGGTTGCTCGTGGGGGGGAAGGAAAGGACAGAATCGGAATTGTCGTGTTCGCTGACAACGCCAAATACGACATCGGTTCTTCTGGAGAGTACACTCAGGGTGCCGGCGGGGGTGCCATTCTGATTCGCCACAACCCAAGACTTCTGGAGATTCCCGATATCTGGGGAGTCTCGACAATGCCCGTGCATGACTTCTTCAAGCCAAGAAGAGAAGTAGATACTAGAACAATTGTTGAGAATGTCCTTGATTTAGCCAGAGAGAGCGGCGAGAAGGTCAAGGAAGGACTCGCAGAGCGTATTCTCAAGCATCTACCAAGTTCTTCCAAGAAGGATGATGTAATGTTTGAGAGTCCCAAACTAAAGATTCACAAGGATACTCCCGTATTCGATGGGCAATTCTCCAACAGATGCTACTCGGAATCCGTCAAGCAGGCATTCATCAACTTCAGAGAGAAGGCTATCAGGGAGGGAAGATACGATCCCGAGGCGGATGAGATACTTACAAATCAGTGGAGTAGAATCATTGTGCACCTTCCTTATGCATTCCAAGGTAAGAGAATGTTCCCCGATGTATTCAGGCACGACAGAAGGCACTTGCCAATGTGGGCAGACATTGTCAAAGAGATTGGCCCAGAGCCTATGCCCGAAGACTTCCCCGACACGCCAGAGGGAATAGAAGAGTTCGAGAAATCTAATGATGGCTATCGCAGACTCATCTCTAAGACTGAGGAATTCAGGACATTCGTGGACCAGAGGATCGAGAAGACCACTAGGGCATCCAGTTTAATTGGAAATCAGTACACAGGATCGATTTTCCTAGCATTGATGTCCACGATGGAATCAGACCATATCGATAATATCGACATGTCTGGCAAGAGAGTGGGCCTGTGTGGTTACGGCTCCGGTGCCAAGGCCAAGGTATTCGAGGGCGTGATTCAGGATGAATGGCGAGAGATTGCATCCCGATTCCATCTGTTTGAGAGATTATCCAACCGTCATCCAATCAATAAGACAGTCTACGAGGCCCTTCATAGGGGATCAAGAAAGAGATCCGTGGTCACTCCGGATGGCGAATTTGCTCTTGTTGGAATCGGTGGAGAGGGGAATCTAGAGGGTCAGAGAGAGTATCGCTGGATAGAGTAGCTAATCTAGAATCTCAGATAGTACTTCTAGGAATCTATCCACTTCTTCGGCGGTGTTGTAATGGAGTATTCCGACCCTGAGTGCACCTTCAGGCTCGAGCCCTAAGGCCTCAGAAAGCTCCAACGCATAGAAATTCCCGGCCCAAGTAAATACTCCGTTTTCTGCTAGAGCCGAACCTATTTCTTCAGCACTCATAGAGTGGTGAGTGAACGAGACTGTTGGAGCCCTGCGTTGCTTCATGGAAAAGTCGGTGATGCCCCAAATTTTGACCCCTATCTCTTCTAGTCCGACAATCATCTTCCAGCACAAATCACTCTCATAATCCTCAATCGCAGTGAACGCAACACTCAGAGCCTCTCTACGAGAGATTTTCATACCCGCAATATGTATTCCGAGCCATTCAAGGTGTTCAATCGCAGCCAGAGTTCCGGCCATCGATTCGTGGCCCTGGGTTCCGGTCATCCATCTGAAAGGAACCTCTTCGCTCGAGACTCGCAATTTGGCAACCGGAAGCTCAGCCAATCTGGAATATCTCCCCCATAGGATTCCTTGATGAGTCCCGAAGAACTTGTATGACGAGCAAGCAAGATAGTCGCAACCCAACTCCTTCACATCAATCAGGCCATGTGGGGCGTAATGCACCGCATCTACGAACACTTCTGCCCCCACAGTATGCGCCTTCTCACAAATCTCTTTGACATCATTAATCGTTCCAGAGAAGTTCGATGCTGCACCAATTGCAACCAATACTGTGCTTTCACCAATACTAGATTCAATCGATTCGGCCCTATGGGTGCAGCCATCGGGATCGATTTCTATCCACCTAATCGTCGCACCCGACCATTTTGCTGCAAGAACCCAGGGTCTGACATTTGCATCATGGTCCGAACGCGTAACCACAATCTCGTCACCTGGACCCCAAGTGCGACTCAGAGCGCTAGCGAGTTGAATTGTCAGACTGGTCATGTTCTGTCCGAAAACAATCTCACGATAGTCACTGCAGCCAACTAAATCTGCACATGCTCGCATAGTTTCCTCGATTAACTTGTCAGTCTCCTTCGAGGTTACGAAAGACATGCCGACATTGGCATTCTGATGCAACAGGTAGTGCTTGACAGCATCTCCAACCGATTCAGGCGATTGGCTACCTCCTGGGCCATCAAAGAAGATAGCTCGATTACCATTTACCATTCTATTCAAACCGGGGAACCGAGAACGTATTTCGGCTATTGGATAATCTGCCATTCCATCACTCCGGGGCAATGGAGCGATTGATTACGATTCTTTGCACCTCTTGTGTACCTTCGTAAATCTGAGTAATCTTCGCGTCCCGGAAGAAGCGTTCGACCGGGAAATCCGTCGTGTATCCATATCCTCCAAGAACTTGTACAGCTCTCTCAGCTACCCACATCGCGGTGTCGCCCGCAAACAACTTGGCCATACTGGCCTCCATGGTGTGGCGAGGGGCATTATCTTCGTAGTGCCTCTGTTTTGCCCATGCCGCCTTGTAAACCATGAGTCTAGCCGCCTCGGTTCTAGTAGCCATGTCAGCGAGGTAGTTGCCAACGCTCTGGTGGTATGCTATCGGCTTACCGAAGGCTTCCCTCTCATGAGCGTAGCCTAGGGCGGATTCGTAAGCGCCCTGGGCGATTCCGAGGGCTTGCGCAGCAATCCCAATCCTGGAATTGTCCAAAGCATTCATCGCAATAGGAAACCCTTCACCCGGAATTCTGAGAACATTCTCTACTGGGACTTTACAGTCTTCCAACAATAGAGAGCATGTATCACTAGAACGAATTCCGAGCTTGTCTTCCTTCTTTCCTACAGAGAAACCTTCGAAACTCTTCTCGACAATGAATGCAGTAGTTCCTCCATGCCTCTTTTCTCCGAACTCTGGATGATCAACATCCTTTGCAAACAAAACATAGATGTCCGCACTATCTCCATTTGTAACCCACATCTTCTCGCCATTTAGGACATAATGAGTTCCATCTTCACTCAGTTTAGCCTTGCAACCCAATGCGGCTGCATCTGTACCCGCGCCAGCCTCAGAAAGAGAATACGCCCCAATCTCATTGCCCGCCAATCTGGACAAATACAGGTGCTTCTGTTGCTCATTACCGTGTAATGCAATTGTCTTGGAACATAGGCCTACATGAACGCAATACATCACTGAGAAGGACGGATCAACACGAGCCAACTCTTCGACAATTATTGCCTCGGAGACATCATCTACCGGACTTCCTCCATACTCTTCGGGTATGGTAATTCCTTGCAGTCCGGTCTGTTCACAGAATAATTTCCACTCTCCGAGTGGAGCTTTCTGATCACGGTCTCTTTCCAGACAAGTAGGTGCCAGTATACTCTCGGCAAAATCACGAACCATATCGCGAATCATCGCCTGTTCCTCTGTCTCTTCGAAGTCCAACTCTCTTCCCCCGGCATTTGAGAGTAGGACTCCATAGTTAATCCCTCGTGGCAGTCAGAGACACCATCTAGCATCGAATAGTTCAAATTGGAACTGTAGACGCGCGGTTCGGTATCAATGGCAAACGGGGACTACATCGAGTACAGCATAGCTCACGATCGCAAGTACACTTTGGACCATATTTGGGTCCAAGCATTGGACGATAAGGCCGAATCCGTTAAGATCGGAATCAGTGAATTCGTCCCTGCAGAGTATGGGGAAATTGTCAGAGTGGTTCTGACTAGACCTGAGGACGACAGCGAGTTTGATTCAGACAAGGAGCCAGAGACAAACACTGATGATGACGATGAACCAACCATGATGGGAAGTGGAGATGAGGTTGGAACAGAGGATTTATTGATGACTCTTACTACAAGTTTCGATGGAGAAATCGAGACACTACTAATCAATGCACCATTTCCCTGTAAAATCTTAGAACTCAACGGTGAAGTAGAGGATAATCCCGATTTGATTAATGATGATGCATACGGAGATGGATGGTGTATGATTGTTGAACCTCTGACAGACTTCGATGAGGACCAATACCTAGACATGCAAGAATACATCGAGATGCTCAACGAGTTGCCCTAAGGCCATCCTAGTGCAGGCCAGCCTGTGTGTTCGGAATCATTCCAATCTATTTCCTCGAGCAGAGCCAAGACCTCATCTTTGTCACTGAGGTCTTGTTCTACTTGGATTCTATGTAGCATCCCCTTGAGACTCCCAATTCTAGGGCCCGGCTCAAGTCCAGTAACTTGTGAGAGAGTATTACCATCTACTAGGGGGGAGTTTCCAGACCTTAGTGGAGCAAGATCTGATAATGACTTCTCGAGAATACTGACATCTCGGCCCAGTCCCTTGCAATAAAGGATGAATCTAATCTGACGCAACTCTGGAAGAGCCGCTCTGAATACCCTCATCTCTGAAATTTCGGAAGGGAGGGGGGCATCCCGTGAATCGTGGAGGAATGAAATCTCACGCAAATCATCCTTCGACATCTTGAGAGATTCTCTTAACAGACTAGATAATTCACTACTGCTTCTCATATCTCCGCTACTCATTATTGCCATGTTGGTCACATAATCATGACATAGCAGTGGATTGTAGTTAACTTGCAAACCCGGAAGAATCTCACTGATTACTCCGTCATCATGCATCATTGACAATGCAACTGAGGCATTAGGCGACTCTAGAGTTCGAATCAACTCATATCCAATCCTCTCTTTGGACACCTGAGAAAGCATTCCAATGTTATCCTTGACAGCAGTTCTTAGTTCCGAATGCATGTATTCTACCTTTTCCGAAGCAAGGAACCGGTATGCTCTCATCACTCTAAGACCGTCTTCACTCAATCTATCGCCGGCTTCCCCGACTGATCTCAAGGTTCCATTCTGCAAATCCGACAATCCGCCAAAAGGGTCAACTAGATTCCATTCCGAATCGTATGCCATGGCGTTAATAGTGAAATCTCGGCGAGATAGGTCCTTTTTTATGTCAACTCCGAATTCCACATTGTCAGGCCTCCTGCCGTCTCCATAACCTCCCTCGCTGCGCAGAGTGGTAACTTCCCAGTTTTCTCCTTGTCCGTCGATCCTGACGACCACGGTCCCATAATCTGACCCATACATCAGAGAAAGAGGAAACAACTCCTTGACCTCATCTGGAAGCAATGTGGTCGCAATGTCCATGTCTGTCTTAGGGCATCCAGAGATTGACTCTCTTACCCACCCTCCGACTACCCAAGCCTTACCCTTGGAACGCAGTCCAGAAAGTACCTGCCTATCGGCTTCACTGGCATAATCCGATGGCACTCCCATGACTGGCCGTTGGCGTCATGGTCATGATTCCTTCGGGCGTTAGACATATCTTCCATGAACGGTTCGAGGGTACATGGAGGTCGAACTGGTTCCCGTTGAGGCCCTCCTCCCTCATGAGAAAGTAGTAGAGCATAGGGTGGATAATCTAGAGAAGATGACTCTGAGGTGGAGGGCATATACCAAACCACTACTGGTCGATAGGAAGACAGGGACAATTCTAGACGGCCATCATAGGACCAGTGTGGCCAAACGACTCAAACTGATGTGTCTACCTTGTGTACTTGTTGACTATCTTGAGGATGATAAGATAACACTGTCAGTATGGCCGAATTCTGGCAGGGAATCTCTAGAGAAGGAAGAAGTGGTCGAAGCCGCACTATCTGGAAATCTGTTCGGGCCGAAGACATCTAGGCACCTGCTATCTGACCATTTACCGCCCATCTCAGTTCCTCTGGATAGACTGAAGCAACCTGCTATAGAATAATCACGGAACAAGGTCTTCGTGCCCGCCAGACATTCCAAATTCATCTTCGCTGGGTGAACCCGGCGAGGCAATCTCAACCGAGAGAAAGTCGCCGAAGATAGGCCACATAGGCTCCAACCAGTCCATTTCCATCAACAAAAGCTCGATTACAGGATGCTCCATGATTTCGTCCTCGGTAGACTCTTCGTCTAAGTCAGGTAGATCGCGTGGCAAATCCCTCAGCGAGATGATTAGCCCTTCTATTCTACTCATTGTTTCATCCTCAATTTCAATTATCTCAGAAATAAGTCCCAAAGTATCCTCTAGATGCTCTGCTAGATTCTGTGGATCAAGTGGCGACCTCTCTGCCTCCTCAAGATCCATGGGTCCGAAGACAACTCCTCCAAGATCGGTGTCAAACCAGTCTTCAGACTGCCTCTCTCTCTTCAGTAGCCTCTGATGGACCGGTCCGCCGAATGGGCCTAGAACAAAACCCCCTTCTCCAACTAGACTCTCGACATCAGGAAGCAACTCTTTGATGGCACCTGTGATTAGAACTCTGTCAACTGGGCGAAAACTATCTCCTACTGATTCGAGGAAGTCGATGGGTAAAACTCGTATTTCTCCCATCGATTCAAACAAATCTAGGCGTTCGCTGGTATATCTTCTGACTTCAGTATGAGGATCAACTACTGTGACTGCTCCATCTGGGCCAAGCATGCTGTCTAGAAGGGCTGTTATGTAGCCGCCTTTGGAGCCCAATACAAGCACATGATGCCCTTCAAGAATCTCAAGATGATGCAATAGGGTGACTATCATATGAGGGGCGGAGATGGTTTTTGTCGTCCCATTTTCAGTCGATAAGAATGGAATTGGCCGGTCCATCAAGAATGTATTAGTATCAAAATCAGTGAAATCCTCGATATTGACTGATAGCATAGCATCCGCGATACTATCGTTAATCGGAACGCCCGATTCTCTTAGCCTTTCCAGCAGGCCAGATATCTCCTCCATGCCATCCTCCTGACACTCCATATAGCCGGAGGGGATTTGAACACAACGCCTCTCCGACCTCTTGGGGCCCGTGGTCTAGGGGTTATGACGTCGCTCTTACAAAGCGAAGATCACCGGTTCAATTCCGGTCGGGCCCACCATTACAGTCGATTATTGTGAGTGAAACTATCAAGAATGTCGGCTATGGCCGGTAGATTGTGGTCGAAGAGACTGCCGGACTCGCATCTCGGTTTGCACGCCGATTGCGTAAGCAAGGTTTCACCGTCTCTACGGCTGAGTCATGTACGGGTGGTTTACTCGCTTCATTGATTACAGATATCTCAGGAGCAACCGAGTGGTTCAAGCAAGGCTGGGTCGTATATTCAAATGAATCCAAAATGAGAGAACTAGGTGTTGAGAAGACCGCCTTTGAGGAAGGAGAATCCGGCGCAGTTTCTCACGAAGTTGCAGTTCAGATGGCCCGCGGCGCGAGATACCAGTCTAACTCGGATGTTGCTATTTCAATTACCGGAATTGCTGGCCCAGGAGGTGCCACAGAGGGTAAAGAAGTTGGAAGAGTGCATGTTGCAGTTGTAACAGAGGATTACTTCCTAGTAAGGAGGATGGATTTTGGTGAAAACGACCGACTAGATAACAAGAGGTCATTCGCAGCCTTTGCTCTACGATTAGGCCTAGAGGCGATGGACAGAATATCTAGTACAGATAACTCAGAAGATCAGAGTCAGAATGCAGCAATAGATACTTCGGAATTGGACCCCTCAGAAGAGGAGTGGGAAGGAAACCTATTTTGGAAAGAAGACAAGAAGACTGTTGCCGAAGAGATATCATCAGTCGATCTAGCATCACTTACAGATTGGGAAGACTGACTGCATTCTCTAACCTTATTTGGCGATAGCATCATGAGCGTCCTCAGCACTTCGGCTGGACATGGTCGGCGAGAGCTGGGCTGAACGACAGCGTAAGTTGGCCGCAGCAGGCTTGCTAGTACTTGGAAAAGAAGCGCAAGCCAAGATAGAAAGCCTGAGCGAAATATCCCCTCTAATTGAGGCGGCTCAGAGCTCCAATGTTACTTTGCTCAACAAGCAGACTGTGGATGACATGCTCTCACTGGTGCCCAAGCAATCACAAGATGAGAAACCAACATCACCTATTCAGAAGCAAGCTACACTAGCAGGCCCTGAGAGCGGTTCACCAATAGGGAGGGTAATCGCACCTGCTTCAAATCCCACTTTGAGCCCCCCAATACGAAGGCACGGATTAGAGCATTACAGTCTGGATGACTTCCCTATGCTCGCAACAGATGTTGACACCGAGATTGAAGTTCACTTTGATATCACAGGTAACTCAACCACAGAGGGAAAGATGGGGGACATGCAGTCCTGTTTTTCGGATCGACTAAGACAGATTCGTCAGATGATGATGACTTCAAATTCTCTGCCACGCAGGCCCATCAGCAACGCAGAGGCTTGGAGAAATAAGCAGAGACATTCTAGCAATGAGTACGAGATTACTCTAGTTGGACTAGTATGCGAAACTAGGTGGGCCAGAGGCTCAGGTAGACTCAATTTCGTAATTGAGGATGAGACAATGCAAATCAGGTGCTCTCTAATGACTCCTTCAGATGCTTCTCACCTCCATCCAGCACTTGATGGATTGATGGATGATGATGTAGTGGGGGTAAGTGGATATTTCAGGAATGAAGGCAATCCTCTGCTCATTGTTACCGACATTCACATGCCTCCAATGGGTAGGCACACAAAGGCTGCCGCAAGTGCCGATGAAGCGGTTTCAGCAGCCTTCCTATCAGATGTCCATGTGGGCAGCAAGACCTTCTTGGCACCTCAATGGGAGAAGATGGTGGAGTGGTTCAAGACCGACCCACTTGCTAAGACAATCAAGTACTTCGTTATCAATGGAGATGGAGTTGATGGCGTGGGAATCTATCCAGGGCAGGAACGCCATCTTGCCATCACCGATTTATTCCAGCAGTACGGCGAACTAGCGCGTCTGCTAGAGGACTTGCCCGATTGGGTAGACCTGATTATTCTACCAGGCAATCACGATGCAGTTCGTCCGGCCGAACCTCAACCTGCTCTGGATCCAGAAGTTCAGCAGGATTACTCTGATGCCGTTTTTGTTGGCAATCCATGCGATTTCAGCTTACATGGTGTTAGAGTGTTGTCGTATCATGGCAAGAGCATCGACGACTTCGTTGCTACTCTACGCTCGGTGACCTACGCCTCTCCAGAATTGGCGATGAGAGCCATGCTCGAGCGCAGGCACCTAGCCCCTTCATGGGGTGGAAAGACACCCCTCTCTCCCGAGCCAGAGGACAGACTAGTAATTTCACATGTCCCAGACATCTTTGTCACAGGACATGTCCACGGTCACTATGTTGGCAATCACAAGGGAGTGACAATGGTACATAGTTCAACTTGGCAAGATCAGACTGACTACCAGCGCATGCTTGGATTCCAACCGAAGCCATGCATCTTGACAGTCGTCAATCTACACACTCATGCCACAGCTTCAATTCCCTTCGCCTGACTGAGAAAATAACTCCCCGTCGAAGATATGACTCCAAATGTCCCTCAGATCCTTACTGTCCACAATCGGGACTCCCGCATTCTCAAATGCATCACTTGCTCTCTGTCTGGCAGGATTGAATCCAATGAACTTAGAACCAGGAATCATCATCGATAAATCAGTACTGGAATCTCCCACAGAGAAGATACTTTCAGGTTCCAACTCATTAATTCTAGACAATTTCTCTACCATGACTCCCTTGTCATGCGAGTACACTCTAGTTGGAGAAGGTCCATTCAACCATCCTTCATCATCCCAGTCGAAACCGTTTGCAACCCAGTCATCAACGCTGAGCATATTGGCGATGACGCCGACGAAGATATCAACTCCTGCGGATACGATTGCGACGAAGATGCCTCTTCGACTTAACTCCTCGACAACATCTCGCGCACCTTCCATCAAGCCGATTCCAGAGTAGCATCGCATGATATCATCACGGTGAATACGTGGTTGGACTTCTGTCCATAGCCTGATATCATCGGCCATGAATTCATCATCAGTGATTTCCCCATTGAGGAATTTCTCAAGCATTACGAGATTCTCTGTACCGAAGTAGTCGTGAATATTCTGCCATGACGAGCCATTGTCTGTGAGGACTCCATCACAATCGAACACCACTGCTCTAACCTTGGACATATATCGCCGCGGAGCATTAGGGGTATAGTCCCTACGAGTCAGAGGTTTATGGTCGAGGATTGACTGCGAATGCCATGGCCGACCCGGGCAAGGCTGTAAAGGTCAAGATGTTCCTATTCGGACCTCTAGCCGAGAATATGGGACAAAGAGAGATCGAGGTGGCTTTAGAGCTGGGCACTACGGCCCAGCAACTTCTCGAGAGGTTTGATCTGACTGGACACCTCAAATCGGGCCTCAGAGTAGCAATCGATGGTCAGATTGGAGCATCACTGAACACTCCCTTGGCAGATTCTTCCGAAGTCGCACTACTACCTCCTGTTTCGGGCGGATGAGACTTTTCTCAGCCGAAGCATTTGAACGATAAAACCTCTGCCTAGATTCGATAGCATGGCCATAGGGAGCACGGAAATCGCAATCTTGGTCGGCGTATTCGTACTTCTATTCGGAGCCAAGCGCATACCCGATCTTGCTAGGGCCCTAGGATTGGCCAAGGGCGAATACCAGAAGGCAGTCAGTGAGGTTGCGAACCCATCAGTTGCAGAGCGAGATATGGACAGAGGCGGAATCACCGAAGAAGTCGCTGAAGAACAGTAATCATCTCCTACGCCTGAGTGCAAGCTTAGAGCCACATTCTCGACAATTCCCGAGATTCCTGTCTGGCGAGGGCGCGTCTGGAGTATCAACAATCAATCCACACCCAGAGCATCGTAACTCCCACGACCACATCGAGCGAATGCCTTCGGTGGTGACCGACAACCATGCAATTCCTCCCAATTCACATATATTTTGCAGCCTGTAATCGTCTGTGATTAGAGTCGCATTCATTTCTACAGCTAGAGCCAGAAGTTCGAAATCAACACCCGATAGTCCAGCTATGTCTCCTGTAGTTGTAGCCAGATTTCTGGCTCTAGCCAGTGCATCCTTGCTAGGAACTGCCCAAATCAGATTAGCCGCATCCAAAGCCAACTCTCTATCGGGGGAGATACGGACCAATTCTGCCCGCTGCCCAGGAACAACAAGAGAACCACTCATCCTCTCTACTGGCCATGCCAGAAGAGCCGCGGTGTCCAGTACCTCGCCTGAAGCCACACTCTCGCGCCCGCTAACAGCGATATAGGGTCGTCTACGACTTCCTCGGCTGCCGTGGGAAAGTAACGTATATCCCGAATACGGAGGAGCCGGGGGCGTGCTCGAGGGCATCACGGATTCAATTATCGACTGGGCCGATGGATTCGGCCTCCTTGGTCTAGCCATTGTCTCGTCCACCGAAGCAGCGTTCCAACCGGCCCCTCCGGACTTGCTGGTCCTACCTATGGTCTTGGGCGCAGACAGTCCAATGGAGATACTGGCAATCGTGCTAGTGGCCACTCTCTCAAGTGTCATAGGAGCAATTGGAGGATACGGGATAGGAGCCTATGCTGGAAGGCCACTTCTTGAGAGATTCTCCAGTGGAGACACAGTGAGTAGACTTGAGAATCTTACAATTCGCTATGGTTCAGCAGGAATCTTCGTCGCCGCAGTCTCTCCTATTCCCTACAAGGCACTAGCTTGGGCGGCAGGGGCCGGTCGGATGGACCTGCGTATATTCATCATCGCGGGATTATTTGGAAGAGGACTAAGATTCGGACTTGCAGGACTAATTCTAGGAATATGGGGCGATGAATTCCTCTCATTGATGCAGAATCCAATGGCTTGGCTAATTGGCAGTGCAGTAGGTCTAGCACTATTCATCCCTCTAGCGAAATGGTGGTCTGAGTTATCCGAATCAGTGGACGCCACAAGCGATTCCGTTTGACGAATTGTTATGGGGGGGACGCCAGTCGCCAGCCTGCTGCTTGTGTGGTGTAGTTCGGTCCATCATGCCGCCCTTTCGAGGCGGCGACCCGGGTTCAAATCCCGGCACGAGCACCATCACTCCACTTCATGAACTGAAGTAGGAATCCCTCTTGATGAAGCCCTGTCAATTACTATACGAGTCCATTTACTGGTAGGAGAAGGCATAGCTAGGATATGTGAGGCACCATTCAGTATCTTCTCAGTCAGAGTGTTTGGAGCCTCGGTCCTGCCACTATCGACAAGGCCCCTAGTAGGGTCACTCCATTCTTCGGTGAAAACTGCAATTGGGATCGAGTTGTTGTCGGCCCAACGCTCGGCCATGTAGTCGACCCCACTCGCACCACCAACGATAATCATGTCAGGATAACCGTTCTCTTCTACCCAAGTCTCAACTACATCTTCGAAAATCATGTAGTCGTAGAACCTGCTCGAGCCGACAATTGCGAGATTGATTATTACTCCGTCACTATTGAGATCTTGACTTCCGAGGCGTTGTACAGTGTACTGCCCCGAGTCCTCTACCATAACTGTCGGAAGGAGGTACTAGGCAATAAACATCCTCTGTCAAGTTACAATTCTACTAATATTCTCCAGATTTCGTTCAATTTCTCTGTGCGCTAATTCATATCGGACTATCAGTTCGAATTGACCGAGGAGGGGCCATGACTCTAGATATCGATGCAATTCGCGCTGATTTTCCAATTCTTGAGAGAAGACTGCCAAATGGCAAGCGTTTGGTCTACTTCGACAATGCCGCTACCTCCCAGAAACCACAGTGCGTAATCGATGCAATGAGCGAGTACTATGAGCAATACAACTCTAATGCACACAGGGCAAATCATACTCTTGCTGATGAGGCAACCACCGCACTGGAGGGCGCGAGAGACAGAATCTCTTCCTACTTCGGAACCTCTCCAGAGCAGATGATTTACACCAGTGGAGCCACCGAGGCAATTAATTTGGTTGCCTACGGCTGGGCCCGAGAGAATCTCAGCGAAGGAGATGTTGTAGTACTGACGGAGATGGAGCACCATGCAGATATCGTTCCTTGGCAGCAGATGTCAGTGGATATTGGCATTGAGGTCAGATATGTTCCCATTGATGTCGAATCTTACACCCTAGATATGGATGCGTTCGAAGTAGCCCTAAACGGCGCTTCGCTAGTTTGTGTCGTCCACACCAGCAATGTCCTGGGAGTTCGCAATCCGGTAGAGGAAATCATCGAGAAGTCCCAAGCAGTCGGCGCTAGAGTGCTCATTGATTGCGCTCAGGGTGCTCCGCATGAGAGGATTGATTTTGATTCACTAAAGGTCGATTTTGTAGCCATCTCGGCCCACAAGATGGCAGGACCAACAGGCATAGGGTGTATTCTAGTCAGACGCGATGCAATGGAGGAAATGGTCCCATTCATGACCGGAGGCTCCATGATAAAGCGAGTGACCACCGAAGGATCGACCTTCCAAGAGGGTCACGCGATGTTTGAGACAGGCACACCTCGTATCGCTGAGGCGATAGGCTGGGGTGCTGCTGTTGAGTGGCTAGAGCAGTTCGACATGGAAGAGGTCCACGAACATATCAACGACATTGCGTCGTGGACAGCTTCTCGGATGCGTGAAATACCGGGCATTCGGATTTATGGCGACCCCGGTAGAGATGACAGTAGCGGAGCCGTCTCGTTCTTGCATGAAACTATTCAGTCTCAAGATTTGGCACTACTGCTCGATGAGGGCGGCTTTGCCGTCAGAACAGGACACCATTGCGCCCAACCTCTGATGGACGCATTAGGAGTGCCTTCGACAAATAGGGCTTCATTCTGGATATACAATACAATGGATGAGGCCGAGTCATTCGTACACTACCTCCAAGAGATCGTGGATCGCTTTGCTTGACTCTAGTCATGTTCAAGGCAGACAACTGTGGCGAGTGAGCATGGGAGAAGATAGGTTGTGGCCAGAGCACCTTGATGAGGTGGTCGAGGAGTTCCAAGCCTGTTTCGATTCCATGGAGCGCTACGAGTTACTGTTTGAGTATGCCAAACGCAATCCCAACCCACTCCCTCCAGAAGAATGGGATGACGACAATCAAGTCCATGGATGCCAATCTAGGGCTCATGTGACTTGTTTTGTCGATGAGCAAGGAGGATTTCAGATGAGAGGAGGAGCAGACGCACAGATTGTACAAGGTCTGATGTCAGTTACTGCCATGGCGCTGAATGGAATGAGTCCACAGAAAGTGGCTAGTATGGAGCCTGCATATGCTGAGGCGATGGGCATACAATCCTCACTTACTCCAAGTAGGGCCAATGGTTTCCTGAATATGTTCAAACGCGTCAAAGAAGATGCTTCAAAGTTGAGTGGTTAGTATGGTAAGCGAATCAGATGTAATGCAATCTTTAGGAGATGTCGAGGACCCCGAGATGAAGATGTCAGTAACAGAACTTGGACTGATTTATGCAATTAGAATTGAGGAGCAGGGCGAAGGCACTCACGCAGAAATCGATATGACGCTAACCAGCCCTGGTTGCCCAGTCGCTCCTGAGATTATGTCCGCAGTTCATCGCTCTGCCCTCGCAACTGATGGAATTGACAGCGTCCATGTCAATCTCACCTTCTCGCCCCTCTGGGACCCCAAGGTACACGCTAGTGAAGATGCCCAATTCGATTTAGGGATATTCTAGACATTTCTAGCCGCAGTAAGCGTATTCTCCATCAGCATGGCAATTGTCATCGGACCGACTCCTCCAGGAACCGGAGTCATCCATCCTGCTACTTCGGCGACCAAAGGGTCAACATCGCCAGCCAGTCCTCCATCTTCCGCCCTTGATATTCCTACATCTACCACAAACGCCCCAGGCTTGATCCAATCGGGCTTGACTGTGTGAGGTCTGCCTATTGCTGCAATAATAATGTCAGAATCTCTGCAGATAGATTCTGCATCTTTTGAACGAGAATGTACGATTGTAACCGTGGCATCGATGCCCTTGCCTGCTAGCATCAGGCTCATCGGCATACCGACTATTCTGGATCTACCTAGTATCGCCGCCTTAGCTCCACAGAGTTCCGCCCCACTATGCTCTAGCATCCTGATTACTCCCGCAGGAGTACACGGCAAGAGTCCATTAGAATCTCCTTGTACTAACTTGCCAAGATTGGCGGGATGAAATCCATCAACATCCTTTACAGGAGATATTGCAGAGGCAACCGCGAGCTCATCAACATCTCCTGCAATGGGACTCTGCACTAGTATCCCGTGCACCGAATCATCAGAGTTTAACTCCCTTACAATTGAGATGACTTGTTCCTGAGTCGAACCTTCGGGCATTTCGATTAGTGTACTTTTTATTCCACACCTCTTACATGCGCGTTCCTTGTTTCTGACATAGACACGGCTGGCCGGATCTTCGCCTACAATGACTACTGCTAGGTGTGGGATGACACCAGTTTCTGCAAGCTCGGCAGAGCCTACAGAGACTATCTGTTCTATGCTGGAAGCCAGAGCCTTACCATCGGCGATTACCGCTCCCATGACTGGACGCGTGCAACATCAGCCTTTGACCTTTCACAGGCAAATTATGGAGCCCCAGGAGGGAGTCGAACCCCCGACCGTCTGATTACAAATCAGATGCTCTACCAGGCTGAGCTACTGAGGCGTAACCTGTGACGACAGACTAAGACTCTTGAACCCTACATTCACTTACTT
Organism: Euryarchaeota archaeon UBA86; assembly: GCA_002503055.1. GTDB lineage: Archaea > Thermoplasmatota > Poseidoniia > Poseidoniales > Thalassarchaeaceae > Thalassarchaeum. Next base: position 73,461 of record DAQX01000007.1, read on the forward strand.
CTCCAGTTGGGCCAAATTGATGCGCCATAACGGACTCGCAACACCATGGCAATGCGACCCGGCAGCAGGAAGATCAACACAGTCCTCGCCGCTTGGTCATGTCTCATTCTAGGCGGAGGGATAGCACTGACTTCGGACATCTCCGAATTTGTATTAGCCATCGCAGCTCCATTGGCCATTGCAGGAGCGGGATTACTTCTGTTTGGCCTAAGCATGGATGAAGAGAGCGAGTTAGATCCCGTTTCGGTAACAGATTGGGAGCCAGATGCCTCTAAGATGCCAGATGCTGGCAGAGTGATGTTCAGGGTCGATACTACACTTGATCCTCCTATTCGGACATCGATTCTCTGTGGCAGGTGCGGCAAGGTCGATTGGGTAGACGGTAGGAAGCCCAAGAGTCATACTTGCAGTGAGTGCAATATTCTGCTCTGGGAGTCAGAAGAGGAGTAACTCATTTTCTCGCTTTACCAATTGGCAAGCATCAAGTGGATTGCCCGATTCCGAGGACTGCGAGTGGTTCTATGGATATAGGAAACAACGAGCGCAGAATGCTACGTGCAATGCTTTCAGATTCGTCCAAGGATTGGACACTCGAAGAGTTGCTAACTCAGACAGGATGGGATGATCAAGTCCATATTGCTGGCTCAGGGGCCAGTTTAGAAGAGACCGGTCTTGTTTCGGTAACTGAGCATAGAGGAACTACTGTAAGTCTGGGAGATGAGGGACAGAAAGCATCGAAAGAAGGACTTCTAGAAGCGAGAATCTGGAACTGGCTACTTTCTCAGGAGACAGAAAACAGAACCATGTCTGGACTATCTTCTACCTTTGAGCGCCATGAGGCCGGCCCCGGAGTGGGTTTGCTGAAGGCATTAGGAGTAACAATTCAGTCGGGTACTTTGGTTGCCGATGATGAATCGGCAATAGTTTCTGAGATAGAGAAACGCTCCGAATTCATCAATTCGCTTTCCGATGACTCTGCCGAAGTGTCCGAACTGAATCAGGAAATGATCTCACACTTCTCTGGCCGCAAAGGCTTGATTGTTTTAGAGGACCGAGTCTCGAGGACATGGACACTGACAAAACAAGGCAAGAGTACCAACACCTCTGACTTGGAAGATATCGAGATGATTGGAGAAGTGACTCCCGAGCTTCTGCAGAGTGAGGCATGGCGAGATGCCGAGTTCAAGCCATTCGATGTGAACGCCCCCGCGCCCACGCCCTCAGGAGGACGACCGCATCCGATGATTGCTCTTATCGAGATGATTAGGTCCATCTTCTTGGAGATGGGGTTCTCAGAAATCGAGGGAGATTTCATCCAATCCGCTGGCTGGAACATGGATTCACTATTCATCCCACAATCGCACCCTGCAAGGACTATGCAGGATACATTCTACCTTTCAGAGCCACCCCAAGTCGATGTAGATGAGCACTATTTGGATATGTGGAGCAAGGTTCACGAACACGGCCATGACACAGGCAGCAAAGGTTGGGGACTAGACTTCGACAAGGAGGAGTCAAAGAAGTCCCTGCTCAGAACTCACACTACTGTAAACACAGTTCGTCACATAGCGGAGAACCCAGACGAGCCCTGCAGAGTTTTTGGAATTGGTAGGGTATTCCGTCAAGAGTCCATAGACAGGACACACCTCCCGGAGTTCTACCAGATTGAAGGCATCATCCACGAGCCCGAGGCCAACCTGCCAATGCTGATTTCCACTCTGAAGACATTCTACTCCAAGATGGGATTTCCAGATGTCAGAGTCAGACCAGCCTACTTCCCATATACCGAACCTAGCGTCGAAGTAGATGTACTCTGGAAAGGAGAATGGCTGGAGCTAGGAGGTTCTGGAATCTTCAGACCAGAGGTGACCGAACCTCTAGGTACAGAATGGCCAGTTTGCGCATGGGGTCTGGGCCTAGAGAGACTGGCTATGCTCATCCTTGAGTTGGACGATATTCGAGAACTCTACCAGCCGGACTTGGAGAGGCTTGATCGGATGCCAATCTTGTGAAACCTCTCAAGGCAAGCACCAGCAGAATCGCCGAGCCAATAATTGGCGGCTTGCTCTGATTTGGAATCGCTACTGCCTCTCCGGAGGCTTGCTGCCCACCACCAGAACCGCCTCCGCATCCGGGTGGCGGCGGTCCTATTCCTGGCCCCCATGTCTCTCCGTATCCAGAACAATCAGGATCATCGCCCCCGCCGCCTCCGGCGGCAGTATTGCCTGCCTCCATTACTCCTCTGTAACAATTGATGAAATATGGAAATCCAATTCCTCCTTCGCCATTTTCCCATGTTGTATGGTAGTGATATGTACCATCCGGATAATCAGGAGTAGTTCCCCAGTGTCCGTTACAGGAATCTAAATCGCCGAGCCCCTCTACATACTCATAGTCGTCAATCCCGTTATATCCTGTCTCACCTTCCTTGAGTCGATACGAAGAAGTCATCTCAGCAACCTCGCCTTCTTCGTCCCATCCAACGAATCCGTAGATTGGATATCCATCGAAGGCGAATCCGACTATCGGAGAATGTTCTGATATAGATCTAGAAGATTCCAAACTGTAGTCTATCCAAGTCTGCTCACCCTCGGGGTGCCAGTGCATGCAATTTCCGTCTGCGTGATAGTGATACTCGCCACCAGGCCCGCTATGGCCGTGACATATCCCCATCCAGATATGTTGTCTATCTTCCTCATAAGCTCCTTCCTGGCCTGCAACAGCATCTCCTCCTGGGCCGTCCTCGGGACCATAGATTGCCACCCCGTTAACCGCGAAAGCAACAGCTCCCCTCTCAGGCGCCATTGTGCATCCTTCTGAAGATTCAATAGGGCTGCATTCAGTCTGATTGGTGGGCTCAAGCGGAATCACCCATACAGTGTCTTGCTGACTAGCACAGCATCCAGGGCCAGAATGGAAGTCGTGGTTTGGCATACCGTTGGATTCAATCTGGATATGAGTTCCATTGGTCTCAAAGCTCAACGAACAGAGCCAACCATCGTGTCCTGTAGTATTGTAGTCATCTACAGCAGGAGTATCTGAATCGTCGCAGTGGAGAACCTGAGACCACCACTCATCAGAACCAGCCTCAACCACTGGCGTAGGTTCCTCATCATAGGTGCATGATCCGTCATCCTCTTCTGCCTCAGCGTCGTAATTGTTGGCAGCTGGGTCGGTGCAACCGCTTACAGGCTCCGGCTCATCGTATGTGCATGAGCCATCATCCTCTTCTGCCTCAGCATCGTAATTGTTGGCTTCTGAGTCAGTGCATCCTCTCACCGGCTCAGGCTCAGGTTCCGGCTCAGGCTCTATGACGATTATCGATAGCACCTCAGTCTCGATACTATCGATCCATGTCCCGCATGTACCGCGTATGGTGATAGTCATATTCTCTTGGATGTCAGAGAAACTGAGCTCGAACCTACCTTCCTCGTCGAACGGAAGACTCAGGCCGAATTGCTCAATGTTACCATCAGACCAATCCATCTCGCAGGTCTCCATGTTCTGGTGTACTAGTACCCCTGGCAGAACAGTTCCGTTTCCACGCTCAACAGTGAATTCGTTAGTACTCACTACTATGACAGTGTAACCCTCGTCAGGATACTCGATAGTGAATGCAGTAGTCCACTTCGACTCCTGTCCTAGACTGTCTATCGCGACTACCTTTAGGGCATGACTACCAACCTCAAGCCCGGAGATGTCTATGATGAGATTTCCTTCAGCATCCATCAAATCCTGAATCTCATCTCCATTTAGAGTCACTGTAACGGTCAGTCCAGCCATCTCTTCGTCGGTGATGGATAGGTGCAGAGAGTCTAGACTTCCGAAGGTAATTGAATTCGGAATGTCTCCTTCAATTTCAGGCGCTAAATTCAGCCCTTCTTGTTCGATATCGAAGTATAGTACTCCTACCATAACACTGACTACCATTAGTCCGGCTAAGAACAGAGAACGCCCTACTCCATTGTCATCACTCATGACTCAGCCTTGAGGGTCTAGTTGATTAGTGACTCGGAGATATGCTACCTAGCGACACAGAAAACTTACTCATCACTTAGAGTGATGACATCTTGCAGAAAGTTGTCCGCATCCCAGTAGATTCCAGAGTAAGCGACCCTCTTTCTCAGTTGCTTATCGATGATGTAGGTCACCGTCGAGTGACCTACTTCGTATTCTCCAAGGGACTGCTCATGAGGATCAACTTCTCCATCATCGTCAGAAGCATTTCCTTCCGGCACACAGGAGAGCCAATCACTAGAGGGTCTAGAGTATCCTTCATCACACATGCAGTGAGCACTGGCGTCCGAGCCCATTACCCAACCATGTCCATTGCAATCCTCGCCAGGAGGGGCCATGCTCTGATTTGCGTTGCTGGCAATCCATGCCATGTGCGATTCAGAATCGACACTAATGGAACCAGGGTCATCCGTTCCAGCATCGATCCAACTCTCGTTAGTTGAATCCCATAGGTGCAGAATCCATGTCCAGTTGCCATCTTCTTGCCAATCTCCAATTAGGCCTTGAGACGGGTTGTAGTCTATCTCGACACTGCTCATTGCATATTCCATAAGTTCTGATCCGTTGTCGAAACAGTTCGCAAGTGTGGGCCCTTGGCAAGGGCTATCAATGACCATTGAGCTGTTGTCAGGATTCAGTACTGCTACTCTGACGAGACTTTCTGAGGGAGGCTCGCTAGCAGCAATATGCTCGTTATCCACAACCACATTCCAATCACTGTAAACATCTCTAAGCGCACGAGCAGAATCTGTCAGATGGTACCAGTCGTAACCCATTTGTTCAGTCCATTCTGATAAGTGCTCTACCGTATCTCTGGCCGGGTCTATGGTCACAGAAACAAAGACTACATCCTCGGAATATGTGCCGAGGTTCTCTTTGACATAGTGCATATTTGCAGAGATAATTAGACATATGTCCGGGCATGAAGTGTAGATGAAGGCTACAACAATCACTTTACCTTCATGATCAGAGAATCTGAATAAGTCTCCATTCTGATCGAATAAGACGAAATCTGGTGCTTCTGGTGGGTCAATGAACTCGGTCCCAATTAATTCAGTCTCATCGCCCATGCAACCAGGAAGAATTAATGTTAGAGAGAGTAGTACAGCAATTATCGGCTTACTCATCTTACTCCTCCAGTAGTTTGTAGATGTCTTCTAGAACGAGTTCTGGAATCCAGTCCGCATCCCCCCACCAGACTCTTTGTTGCATTTGCTTGTCTACAATAATCGTTCCAGTAGTATGATCTACCCAGTATGTGAGGGGGTGATGCTTGACTGAGACATCACCTTCAGACTGTTGTGTCTCTAACCCACAACCCCGGTCATCGACTGCTTCTCCTTCTGGAGTATCGGGGCAGGAATCGAATAGGTCGGCCACGCTATCAGAATCGACATCCGATGCATTAGTCTCTAGGCCAACCCCGAAGTTTGACCACACATCAGACAAATCCGTGAAGTCACTGAGATCTTCCGATGCTGTGGTGAGGTGTGGCCAGTCGAGGCCGCGCTGCTCTGCATAGGAGTGCATTATCGTTGAATTGTCTCTCCAAGGGTCAACAGTGATTGACAGCATTGCAACTTCGGTACCATACAAATCACCTAATTCCTGAGACACATAATTCATGTTTGCACTGACCACAGGACAGATATCCGGGCATCGAGTGAATAGGAAAGCGACTACAATCACCTTACCCTCCAATTCAGAGAACGAGAAATAGTCTCCATTTTCATCTACTAAGATGAAGTCCTCAACAGCCACTGGTGGGTTTATGTCATCTCCGTAGAAAATATCCTCATCCCCTTCAAGGCACCCTGCTATCAATAGACAGCTCGCAACCAACAGAGTGAGAACTCTACTCATTCCTCTTCGCCTCCGTTCTTGCCTCTAGATATTCGCATAAAAGCAGCAGCCCCTGCAAGTAGAATCGCCGCACTCAGGAAAAACTGCTCCAAACCTTCCTTTTGAGCCTCTTGTTGTTCTGGTTCGAACACGAAACCATCAGGAGGCAAGACTTCCGTATGATTGTCCAGTTGGACATTTATTGATATCGTATTCCACAGGGTTCCATTAGATATGATTCTGATTTCGTAATTCCCGGCACTCCAGTTTGCCGGATTTAGCCACAGGTAGCACTCGTCAGTGGCATTCAACGAGTTGGAAGGGCCAGCAATACAATCGAATTCCTCAATTCCATCTCCATCTGCGTCGAGCAGAACGCTACGGTTGTAATCAGCAGTGTTGTAGAAGACCAGAGTATCATTTTGGACAACCTGCGCAGTTCCGGGTTGTACTGTTTCATTCCTCATGATGAATGCATAAGTGTCAGCACCATGGGCCAATGCATTAGGCATTACAAGAGTGACAATGATGCATAGAACCAGAGTTCTACCGAGTAGTCCAGATTCAGTCATCACTAGCCTCAGCCTGCCATAGTGCCGGGTAGTTGTATCTAGGATCGTAGTCCTCATCAAACTGAACCACGTAGACGCCACTTACCATCTCGGAGATGAAAACAAATCCACGAGGATCATACTGCAGACCCCAGTCAAATGGGATCATGCAAGAGGCCCAACAGTCAGCCATGTCGTATCCCAATTCTCCGGCTGGATCATCTAGCCAAGGTGGTCCAGCAGGAAGGTAGTAGCCAATAGTATGGGTTGGTGCCAATTCACTGATTGCTTGGAATCCTCGGTCGGGTTCCGGATAGCCATTCTCCCAAACCAATTCATCCCAGATATGGCCGTGATCTGTCATCCAATTTCCAGCGTGATAATGCGTCCAGTAAACGTTTCCGTTGTGACCCGTGTCGCCGTTATGAGGGCTGAAGATGTAGCCGCCGGGTATGTAATGCTGCGGGTGACTGCTACCATTCGCCAGAACGCCTTCACCAGGAAGCCTCCACTTGGATACGAGGAATGGCTTGGCCGGATCAGTGGTATCTATGGTCCAGAGGTAACCGGTATGGTTTGCATTGGAGCCATACTCTGGAGCAATGTATGTGTAATGTCTCCAATTCTGACCGTAGGTAGAATCAGATGGGCCAGTCCCACATTTTTCAGGCCATGTGCTCATTGGATCAATTTCACTTACTCCCGAACAAATCAGGTAATCCTGAGGGACTGCATAGTGGATGTTGTCATTGCCCTGATTTGAATCTAGCCACTCTTCAGCAGACATTCCGGCATGACCTCCTCCGTCAGGCCCGTACCAACCCGAGTCATCGGTTGGACATCCTAGCCATCGCCCGACTTCAGGGGGCCATGAGATTCCTAATGGATCAGGGACAGTCGGAGGGTCGCTGACATCAACTAGCCTCAAACCTGCTCCCCAGTAGGAAACAACCAGAAGCTTCTGTTTGGTTATGGGGTGGATAAAGAATACATTGTCGTGGTTGAAGATCGAGCCGCCACAGGTCGTGTAAGGCTCAGGAGTATAGCCGCCCCAGCGCAAAATTTCCCGACTAGAATTCTGTTGTTCTTGGTTCTGGTTGGGCAACCAAGATTCAAGTCCGAGTGGAACATAAAACACCTGAGTTCCCTTGTAGAAGGTCCCAGAACTTCCCTCTACCATCTCAGGGTAGGGGTCGGCACCGAATAGGAATAGGCTACACTCTTCTCTTGGATCTATTGCCCCATCCCAATCACAGTATACATGCAAATCCTGATTGTGGAAGCCAGCAGGAGGATTATTCCACTCGGCGACCTTGACCGGACTGGTCTTATCTCCAACATAAATCACATCTAGCCTATTCATCCCGCTGTTTGCATCATCGTCATTAGGAATTGGATCCAACTCGCTATTCGTCAACTCATGGTTGACCAAAACCCAGTTGTTGTCGGGCGTGACCTTGATGTCAATCATCCTAGCAACTTCGGCGTAATAGGTTGAGAGGAGGATGATATTATTCGGACTACTGATGTCGAGGATTTCGAATTGATTGTAACTTGAGACATAGGCATAGCAACCACCAGTCCCGTCACCGTAGATTTCACAATCCTCATCGAAGTTACCCTCTATTGCAATCTCTGAATTATCTCCCGGTGTTGGCCCGACATTCTTGAATTCCTCTTTGCATGGCCTGCCCATAGTGTCATCGAATTCTGCAGGAGGCTTGACATTTCCATCGCAGTTGAGATTGTGGTAGTCAATCAGTCTAGCATTTGGAGTTGATAGCCTGTGTGCTAGCAAGTCATTATGGGAGTGATTGGCATCCTCAACTTCAGTTACCGGATCTATCCATTTGTAACCGCCATCATCAGAATCTCCGTCTCCGATTATTCCTAGACATCCCGAAAGAGGTGCCAGCGCCATTAGCGTCACCATCAACATCATCTTTGCATTCGTGCCACTCAACAAGTTGCCACCCTGCCCGCCGACGATAACGGGCAGTTGTTCAATGCACCGGTCGCCCGAGCGCTACGCGCTCTGGGCGATCAGGCAGATGGGCCATACGGTTTGTCTATGTCTAATTGAACGATATACAGCCCAGTGGTAATACAGGAGAGGTATGTGTATCCTTTATGATACTCGGCAGCCCATAGGAACGGAGTCCATCCGAAATCGTAGTATGAACTGTCGAGGGGAACACCATCTTCTCCGTGTGGCAAATGGAAGCCCACTGTAGCATCCATGTGAGTATCCGTCTTGTTGCCTTCAGACAGTCCAGCGAGCATCAGAGTCTCAACATCGACCACCCAAAGTCCAGCGTGGTAACTAGATAGGTAAATTCGAGCATCCCAAGCACCCCCGTGGCTCGTATCCGGGAGCCCGGGCAATCCGGTTTGGAAGACCTGAGTATCAACATTGTGCGGGCTGAATAGTAACCACTCCTCTCCACCGGGGATGTGATGGTCATTTGCAAAAGGTATCTCCCATCCGTGAATTAACTTCGGCTTGAAACGTACATTTCCGTTTATTTCTTCGTACTCGGTTGTATCAAGAAGATACGACATACCTGTCCCCACTGTAGTCTCCAGGACCTCGGTTGCGATGATTGTCAGATGCATCTTACCCGGAGAGTAACCAAGATGCGAAGCATCTACCATCTCGTCGACTGGCTCGGCATAGTGGATGTATGAAGCACGACCGCCGTTCTCATTACTGGTGCACCCACAATCGATCTCTCCATCGCCATCGAAGTCCTCGAATTCCATCCACTGTCCGACCTCAGGAGCTCTCCAATTGCAGCCTGCCTGAGTGCCACCTGAGACTCTGCAGAGAGAGCCGTACCAGAGATACTCAACTAGGTCCTTATTTGGATGAGGGACATCCGAAACATCGAAGATTCTCAACCCTGCTTCCCAGTAAGCTCCGTACACATAGGTTCTCCCGAAGCGTGGGTCATTCGAATCCTCTCCTGGCCAAGTCTGAACAGTCATGTCATGGATGTATATCCATCCACCTAGAGTCGATTCCCAACTGACCTCAGCCTCTCCCAACTTGACGATTCTAGGCAAGTCCCCATATCCAGCGAAGTTGAGATGAGCAACCGTGATGCCTCCACATGCATCTCCTTGTCCAACATCACACGCTTCGTAGTCCGGATTGGCTACGAAGATATACCATTCATTGTCGATCATATGTGTGTAGAGGTTGTGCGGACCACTCGGATGGTCAGCATCATACCAAGAATCGACCCAACTAGGGTCACTCTTGTCTGTTACATCCACAAGTGTTACTGTAACCTGGGCAGGATCTTCCCAGTCTCCGACATTAGGATCAGCAGCTCCAGGATCGACTAGTTGGTTCTGCACAATCACATACTCTCTACCATTGTACTCAAGATACTTGACATCTAGTACCTGGGTATTAGGGTCATAATAGACACCTGTTACAGTAGTGTTTGAGGGGTCTGTCACATCCACGATATGCATCTCACTCCATCCTGCGATGTATGCGTAGGTTTTGCCATCCGGAGAGTCAGCGACCTGAACTTCTGCATTCCCAGGGGCCGTGAGTGCATTGAATGAAACAGGCTGGATGTTGTCAGTATACATGATGTGCTGGCTCGCATTTCTGTGGTCATGATCCTCATCTTGTAGTAGAGGGTCGATCATTTCGTTTGTATCTGAGACACCACCTCCCGGGCCATCGGACATCATGAACAAAGCAGCCGATGCCCCAATCAGACAGACCACTAGACCGAGTGCTAGTGCCATGCGTTCGGATTCCACGATACCCGCGAGCCCGCAGGTCATGTTGAAGCCATCGCCCCTCTACGGAGGGGCGTGCGCGGCATCGTAGCAGTAGTATGCATCTCCCTGATTCTTCTATCCGTTCCAGTATCGGCTCATGAGCCCAAGGAATACACGATGCTACTCAAACAGGATGGAGTCACTCCCAATGGAGTGCCCGAGGGAATACTAGTCACTACCGACTCACTCTTCTTCCGAAATGCAGACAGTCGCGAGAATACTTCTCATAGGATTCTAATCGATGCGGACGGAGACGGAGTCTTCGACGGTATCGATGACATTGCAACAGCATGGCTTACATCTTCTTGCGAACTAAATGAGACAGGTGAGCGAATCAATCCTAATTGCGAAGTTACCGAATTGGTGTACCTTGATCCCTCCAATGGACTTCTGCCCGGAATACTCGCGTTGCAACATGTAATTGACAACAATGGTACATTTTGGGAGATGAACTTCACTGTAACATTCACTGATGATGTGCATACTCCGGATAACTCCGTGACAGAAGAGGAGGAAGAGGCCGAAACTTCAGATGAGATAGACTATGCCACAATTCTCCTAATCGCATCATTAGTTGGAATAATGATCATCCTGCCTAGATTGATGGGAACAAGCGAGCAGGAATGATATCCTTCCAACGGTTGTACTCAATAACTCCCGCTCAGTCGGCACCCTCACGGGGCGCTTAGCTCAGCTTGGAAG
>DAQX01000007.1:84741-90019 GCA_002503055.1 Euryarchaeota archaeon UBA86
AAATCCCCCAGCGTCCACCACTTCGGCGTCATTATTGATCGAAAAGTACGGTAATCAATCCATTTTTCTCGCTTTCTTAACAAGAGCGATTATTTCCTTTCTGGCTTCATCGCTGTCAATTGCCTGATTCTCAAATGCAATTCTAATTGGCCTAGATCCCTCCTGAGTCATTGCAGACATTTCAAATCCATATCTATCGATACCGGTCATTGTAACCTCGGAGGTATCTATGGCTTTACTCATCTTCTGACAGATAATTATCATGGCATCTTCGTGATCATCATTCATGTGTTCTATAATGTCGCCAGAATAATCATTCAGAGGATCTGGTTCAGCCTCGCCCCAATCGTCACCTTCAATCCACGACATTCTTCCGAAGCCACCGATATATCGGACAGATGAGACCGACAAGCGGAAGAAATGAAAATCACCAAAATCAGCATAGAACTTTGCACTTTCGTGTTTTGATATGAATATCTCTTTCATGCGAGAACGCTCTTCATCAGGTACCTTGGTACAATTCCCAATTAGAGTTACTCTGCCCAAGGCCAAGGGGTTTTCGTCACCTCCCTCGGCTACTAACAGTGAAGACTTAGAATCCTTCATCAGATTTTTTGTATGTTCGGCCAATCCACTGATTAGAAAGATTGGGTCTCCATCATCCAAAGCATATGTCACAAAAGATCCGTATGGAAAACCATCTTCATCTGCTGAGACAGTGCATAATGTGGCAGTTCCAATTCTTTCAGCCAATGTCCTAGCTTGTTCAGCATGAGTTGGAGTAGCAACATTGGCGTCATACAGCAACTCCTGTCGCTGTGAAGGACTTCCTTTGGGTAGTTGATGTCTTGGCGTTCGATTATTTTCTCCCGACACTATGCTGCCCCCTTACTAATTTCGCTGAATTCTTGCAATGTTTCTTTAATCCAATCTTCACATTCAGTAGTATCTTCATAGTCCACATCACAGTCTATGCGTTTGTTAATCCGATTACCACTCTTTTGTTCAATTACAGCATCCCATTCTTTTCCTGATTCACAAAAAAACTCGTAATCAGTATCTCCTAAAGCCAGAACTGCGAAATTAACACCATCCATGCTATTTTCATCACTATCACATGCTTCCTGATACAGGTCTTCTGCATTCATCGGCTGATCGCCCTCTCCCCAGGTGCTACAACAAATCAAAAGGAATTTTGAATTCGATAAATCGTCTACGGAAATATCGTCCATATCCATTACCCTAGATTCCAAATTCATTTTTTTGGCAAACATGCCTGCATCATCTGCTAACGCCTCCGCATTACCTGTTTCACTTCCATAAATTATCAATATCTCATTCTCATCACTCATTCTCATCACTCATTTTGTTTGTTTAATTTCATCTTCAACGATTACTCGAATATATTCTCCATTCCATAATTGTACATCACAGGTAACACCAAAAACTTGAGCAATATTTTCTACTGTCAGAACTTCATTAGGCGCCCCGGATGCTAATATTTCTCCTTCATGCAATAGTAATATCCTGTCCGAAAAACGTGCAGCTATATTGATATCATGTATGGCAATTAATGCAGATTTGGAAGAGTCGTTCTCAACTAATTTCCTAATTTTCTTCATTATCTCTATCTGATTTCTCAAATCCAAGTCACTTGTTGGTTCATCAAAAAGAAATAAATCAGGATCTTGAGAGATGGCCTTTGCGATAATCACCTGCTGTCTTTCTCCACCCGATAGACGATCGAATTTACGAAAGGCAAAATCCTCTAATTCAAGATATCTCAATGTCTGGCTGACCTTTTCCCTATCGTCTTCTGCTATTCTCCAATTTATGTGAGGTCTACGGCCGAGTAATACAACATCAAAAACATCCATTGAGAAGTTACTACGAATTGATTGAGGCACATAAGAAATTAATTTTGATAGATTTAATGGGTCAAAATTAGACAAATCCTTATCCCACATTCTTATTTTCCCCAAATCTGGCTTCAGAATTCTATTGAGGCATTTTAGAAGTGTTGATTTGCCCGCCCCATTTATTCCAATAATTGACACAAGCTCGTTTTTCTGGACATCCAGGTTAAGATTCTTGAGGACATGATTATCTCCCCAGCTAAAATTTAAGTCTCTGACTTCTAGAATTTTCGTCACCTCCTAAACCCCCTATTTGATAACAATAAGTACATGAAGAAAGGACCACCAATTATTGAGAGCATTATTCCCACTGGAATTACTATCGGAGCAAACAAAGTTCGCCCTAATGTATCTGCAAAAACCATCAAAAAGGCTCCAAAAATTGCCGAACATGGAATCAGTTTCCTATAGTCATTACCGATAATTAGGCGACTCATATGAGGCGCGGCGAGCCCCACGAATCCAATTAGTCCGGTAAATGCAATTACTATTGATGTCATCAATGCCGAGAGAATCAGAATATTCCTCCTAGTTTCTGCTGGATTAACTCCAGTTGAAATAGCAAATTCATCACCTCCAACTGATAATGCATTCAGATCCCATGACCACTTCATTGCCGTTGGCATAAGTCCCAAAACTGCAATTGATATCAACTGAACTTGAATCAAATCGGGCCTTGAAAGACTTCCAAAAGACCAATGGGCCAATTGAGATAATTGAGCATCCGTTGCAAAATATTGCATGGTAGAAACAATGGCTCCTGAAATGAATGTAATGGCTATACCAACTAAGATATATGACTCAGCCGAAATTGATCTCAAATTCCCCAATTGAATAATAATCGCGACTACAATTAGTGAGAAAAGGAAAGCATTGGCAACTATTGCAAGATGTGAATATGGCAGTACTGAAACTCCGAGAACTATAGCAAATGCTGCTCCGAGTGCAGCCCCAGATGCAACGCCGAGAGTTAATGGTGAAACGAGAGGATTTCCAAGACAACCCTGCATCAATGCACCTGCAACAGCCAAAGCCGCTCCGCCAATTATGGCCATCAAAATTCTAGGAAATCTCAATTTCCAAATAATATCTGATTGTAATTCAGTCGCTGAATCCAGTCCCAAGATTATCTTGAGCGTAGCCATCATGTCCAAATTAGATGAGGAACCCTGGCCCATGGCAAAAAGTGAGAGAAAGATGGTTATAATTCCGAGAATCAAGACCATCAGGAATTGGGTCTTTCCATTTTCAATGTGCTTTTCAGATATAGAGTCCATATTACGCCTTTTCAAATTCACAAACAAATTTCCCAACCCTATCTATGTCGTGATATTTGGTGAAATAAGTATCCAAATAATATTCTGCATCGATATCTTCGAATAAACTCGGATGCAGTAACTTTGCAAGAGTTGGTAGTCCATGAATCATCATAGGGCCAGCGAATTCTCCAGACATAATCATCATACTACCTGATTGCACCGCTTCAACTTCATCAAATCCTGGCCTTTCAGCTATGAAATTCATGTGGGTCTGACAATCATTTCCTTCATCAAAAGCATTGAATCCGATGTCAAAGGTTATGCCATCGAACATGAGAACATCCGGATTACCATCGAGGATTGCCTCCATATCGACATGAGTGGTATGCCCTGGGAGATCTGCGAAAATATTCTCACCACCTGCCTTTTCAATCATATCCGTCCATTGCGAAGTACCCGTAAGTACTACTGGATCGCGTGTTAGAGAAGCATGATGTTCCATCACCACAGTCGGCCTAGAGATTTCTGAAATTCCACCAATCCTATCTTCAACTAGGGATTCAATTTCATCAAATTCCGAGAATAGTTCGGCCGCCTCCTGTTCCTTAGAGAATAGTTTAGCAATAACATTAATTTCATATCGTAAATTATCGTACTTGTAGAAATCTAGAGCTAGAACTCTGATTCCAACCGGCTCTAGTTTTTCCCGGATTGCGTTGGTATCTACCATGCCATTCGTTGCGAATACAATGTATACTTCTGGCCGAACATCTAACAAGGCTTCAAAATCAATTTCCGAATGTGCTGACTGTTGTACAATAGGAGTATCGACAAATTCGGGCCAAAGTGAATTATCATAAAAATCCCCAGAAATTCCAACTATCACATCCGATTCCACATCAAGCATCCTCATGACTGTAGCAGCATATGTATTTGTTATTGCCACCCTAGTAGGAGATTCAATGAAACTATGTTCAACCTCATTGGAATCAATAACGATAATACTCCCACTATAGGCGTTGTTTTCTTCTTGAACAGAATACTGGTAAACACCAAATGAACAAACCAGTATCAATGCCGCTTGGAACACCGCCAATTTTGAGATATTCATCGTCACCAAATCCATTCAAAATAATTCTAAATATTTTCAATATGTTTTCGAAATCTCAAACCAATAATGAATAAGGCCACCAAACCAATCGTTGAAAATAATAAAGCTGGAAAACCCCTGACTTCAGATTCTTCAACTGTGATGAAAATAGAATCCGAATATTCTGATGTTTTCCCATCAACCATACTGTTTACTCTAATACGATTTTGTCCAATGCTCAGATCCTCCAAAGTCGTTTCATTTTCTTGGCCCCTGTACGCCTCGAAGGTATTTCCTGATTCATCTTGAACAATTACTGAGTACCACTCAGAATCTTCTATTGGAGTCCAGTTAATTGTAACTGAATTGCCTTCATCAATTGTTCTTTCCGGAGAAAATACAATTGGCTTTGGAGGGATAAAATAAACCCTGAGAACTAAACTCCCACCGTCAATTGTGTAACCATCCATCACCGCTCTTAACACATATGTGTATTCACCATCCTCTCTATTTAGTACTTCAAAAGAGGTATCTTCTCCTTCGAAAATTATCTCTCCATTTTCCACTAATTGATAGTTGAATGAACCTGCATAATCTCCCCATTCAATTATGAAATCATTTGTATTAATTTCAGCTTCCTGAGTTATGAACTGAGGTGTTGTTGGAGCATCATAAGACAATAGTTCATACTCAACTTTATCTGAGTGAGATCCGGATAAACGATCTACTATCTTCACCCAATTTCTAACTGTCTCATTATACCATAGTTCCCATGAAATTACTTGATCATCATTGTCTGTAATTTTGATATATATTGTTGAGAAATTCCCAGCAGGAGTTGCTATCATTACATCATCTTCTATAGTTACAGTATTGTAAGTATCATCGTATCCGTCGGGATGGCCAGGGACTCCTATTACATTTGTTCGATTGAAGTGCAGATTCAAATCCGATGAAGCTATGAGAGGATTGGCGAAATCACCATTATTATCTGTAAAATCCCACCCTAATGT
>DAQX01000014.1 GCA_002503055.1 Euryarchaeota archaeon UBA86
ATGTAAAATTCTCGACCAAACTTGGCAATCGCTACAATGGCACTGATTAAAAGGAAGGGAGATAACAACATAAATATCGAAAATAGAGGTGCATAGATATCATCATTGGACTCTCCTTGAACGAGCAATAAGAATAGAGTTGAAACTGCCAAAAATGAAGATATGCCACTCAAAATTAGGTATCTCTTATGTTCAATACGAACTAGAAGGGGAGAACCTTCAGCCATCATTCCTCCACTCATATTTTTTCGAGCCCTTATTGACATATACATCTATTTGGCTACACATTATGATGCGGGCGTCAAAAAGGGGTACCCAAGTAGATGCTGTGTAAGAATTACTAAACACTCGAGTATTGACCAAAGGATATGAGTCGACTAAAACCGATGATTATTGTATTGCTAATGCTAACATCCGCTCTTGCTGGATGCGTTGATAGAGACAATCATCCAGACCATCACGACGATGAGACCGGCCTTCATCACCACGGCGATGAAGATTATCATCATCAGCATGAGGAGAACGATGAGACAGGACATGCTGAATCCGATAGACACCATTGTCATGATGATCAGGACGATGAATGCTCATAGACTGCCCATGACCATCTTCCCTACCCTCTGATTCAGAGAGAACCAATCTTTAGGAGTCTGGGCTCTGGCATTCCATTCATTGCCTCAGCAATCGCCTCTACTTCCATATGGGCTCCTGCCATTGTAGTAACAAATGGGATGTTCAACTCTACTGCTAGTCTACGCATCATATTGCCATCAAGGACTGCTCCTCCTGTCGAGCGTGGTGTGTTTATGATAAGGTGGATTTTACCCTGTCTCATTAGGTCAAGAGCATCTGGGCTGCGACGTTCTGCGATTCTGTAACAAGTCTGTACATCGAGTTCCCCTACATCCCTCAGTACATGTGCTGTTCCACGAGTCGCATACAAGGTGAAGCCCATTTCTTGGAGCCTGCGGGCTTCGTCTATGATACCTAATTTATCACCGTCCTTGACAGTGATGTATACTCCTCCTTCTACTGGGACAGGAAGTTCAGTAGCTAGCCTGGCCTTGAGGTATGCAGCGGACGCTCTAGCGTGTGATCCCATCACTTCACCAGTAGATTTCATCTCGGGACCAGGGGCTGGATCTAGTCCTCTCAGTTTGATGAATGGGAAAACTGGTGCTTTGACACAGACTGCATCTGTCTGAGGAACTGGGACATCGAGGTCTGCTAGCTTGTCACCTATTGCTAGTCTAGCTGCGATTCTTGCTAGTGGCACACCAGTAGCCTTGGCCACGAATGGGAAGGTACGGGATCCTCGAGGGTTTACTTCGAGCACATAGAGCACTTCGTCACGGATTGCATACTGGATGTTGAAACAGCCTCTAATTCCTAACTCCACGCCGATGCGCTTAGTCCAATCCTCTACTTCAGCGAGTACATGCTCTGCGATGTTCTGAGGAGGAATGAAACAAGTCGAGTCTCCAGAGTGGATTCCAGCTTCTTCGAGGTGTTCCATTATTGCGCCAACCAGCACTTCGTCTCCATCGCACACTGCATCAACATCGAGTTCGATGGCATTCCCTAGGTACTCATCGATTAGCAGGGGCCTGTCAGGTGCAAGGTAGGCTTCGCCCATGTAGGCATCTAGTTGCTTGTCATTCGAGAGGATCTCCATCCCACGGCCACCTAGAACATAGGATGGTCGGATCAATACCGGGTATCCAATCTCATGCACTGCTCTTCTGACTTCTTCGGGAGTAGTGGCTGTGGAGCCGCGTGGCATCCTCAGTCCGTTTCTAGATGCGAAGGCCTCGAATCTCTCTCTATCACTCGCCTCGTCCACTGCATCGGGCGAAGTTCCTTCCATCACAAGATGCAGTCCCATTGTGGAAAGATGTGGCATGTTTCCAGCCAGAGGTAGTGCAAGATTAATTGCAGTCTGACCGCCAAACTGTAGGAGTATTCCGTGCGCTCTTTCTCTGAGAAGGACTTCGGAGACGAATTCTAGAGTTAGTGGGTCAAAGTAGAGTCTGTCACTGGTATCAAAGTCTGTTGAGACGGTCTCTGGATTGTTATTGATGATGATAGCCTCATGGCCCAGGTCACGAATAGCGCCGACAGCATGAACACAGCCGTAGTCAAACTCGATTCCCTGTCCGATTCTAATCGGACCGGATCCAATCACCACAATTCTCTGCTTGAGAGACTCTTCTAATCCGGGAACATAGTCAATTCCTACAGGCGCAGCCCCTCCTTCGTATGTGGCATAGTAGTAAGGAGTGACTGCGGCGAACTCGGCTGCGCAGGAATCGACCATTCGGAATACCGGGTGGATCCCTAGTTCGTGTCGTCTGTGAGTGACTGCAGACTCATTCATACCCTCGGGTAGCATCTTGTAGCCGGACTCGGGGAATCCTGCAAGCGCATCTGCGATGTGAAGATCGGTGAATCCAGCTCCCTTCCACAATCTCATCTCTGAATCGGGTATCTCAGATGGAGAGAGGCCGATTTCTCCAGCGGCCCTAATCTCAGTTTCGATTGCTGCCATATTCTCGAATCGGTGAAGGAACCATCTGGTCACACCACCTGACATGTCCCTGACATCCTCAATTGAGTAGCCTCTTCTGAAGGCCTCGAATAGTGCTGACATACGTCTATCTGAGGGAATTCTTAACCAATCCTCAAGCAGTGCCTCAGGCAGTGGTTCGAAAGCTCGCTCATCCATTGATTCGCCCCCGGATGCATCGGCCATTGTCAGAGGCCTGGGGTGAGGTTGTCCGTACTCCAAACTGGCCCATGCCTTGAGAAAAGCTTCCTCGAAGCATCGGCCGATAGCCATCACTTCGCCAGTGGATTTCATCGAGGTCCCGATGGTGCGATCAGCGGTACGGAACTTGTCAAATGGCCAGCGTGGGATTTTGACGACGCAGTAATCCAATGTGGGCTCGAAGGCTGCTGTGGTACCCTCTCCAGTGATTGGATTTGGCAGTTCATCGAGAGTGTAGCCCACCGCAATGAGTGCGGCCATTCTTGCAATTGGGTATCCAGTGGCCTTGGATGCAAGTGCAGATGAGCGCGATACTCTGGGGTTGACTTCGATGACTCGATATTCTCCCGTTGATTGCTCGACTGCAAACTGAACATTGCATCCGCCCTTGATGTTGAGTCTTCTGATTAGTTTGAGTGCAGCATCTCTGAGCATCTGGTGGTCGCGATCGGATAGGGTCTGCTGAGGCGCAACAACAACTGATTCCCCGGTATGGACTCCCATTGGATCGAGGTTTTCCATCGTACACACGATGATTGAGTTGTCAGCTCCATCGCGCATGACCTCATACTCATGCTCCTGCCATCCTAGGATGCTCTCCTCAATCAGAACCTGTCCAATTGCAGAGTGAAGTATTCCCTGACTTGCAATCTCGACCAACTCTCCCGTATTATGCGCGGTGCCCCCTCCTAAACCACCCAAAGTGAAAGCTGGTCTGATGAGAAGAGGGAAGCCTCCCAACTTGTCTACTGAATCCAGAACTTGTTCAATAGAGTCGCATGCAATTGCCTTGCAAACTGGTAGATCAATTTCTTCGCAGACTTTCTTGAACAGATCCCTGTCTTCTGCTTCATCAATCGCTGCTAGGTTGCATCCAATTAACTCGACTCCTAACTCATCTAGTGAGCCATTGTGAGCCAGGGCAGTAGCGATATTGAGTGCAGTCTGGCCCCCCATACCTGCTAGCAATGCATCTGGCTTCTCGATTTCCATGATGCGCTTGACCACATCTGGAAGAAGTGGTTCGATGTAGATGCGGTCTGCCATCTCAGGATCATTTTGAATGGTTGCTGGATTGGAATTAATTAGTACAACTTCGTAGCCATCGGCCCTCAGTGCCCTACATGCCTGCGAACCGGAGAAATCGAATTCAGCCGCCTGTCCGATTCTAATTGGGCCACTACCAAGAATGACAACTTTGTTGATATCGTCTCTTCTAGGCATAACCATCACCTCTCCTAGCAACGGCCTTCGGCCCGTCAGTGAGATGGTTGGCTACAATCTCTGAGAAGCGGTCAAACAATGGTGATGCATCATGTGGCCCGGGGCAGGCCTCAGGGTGAAACTGGATTGTAAATGCTGGCTTGCCAATCAAATCCAAGCCCTCTACGGTGCGATCGTTTGCATTCACATGGCGTACTGTGAAATCAGCTTGCAGAGTGTTCTCTCCAGCTTCTGAACAAGCACCAGTGGGGTGAGGAGCTAGCATTCCCTTCTCTGGATCTTCGACTGCAAAACCATGGTTCTGGCTAGTAATGTGAACTCTGCCGGTCTCCAAATCTACAACTGGTTGATTAGCACCTCTGTGACCATATCTCAGCTTGTAGGTGCGCAGACCTGCTGCCAGTCCCATCAATTGGTGGCCGAGACAAATGCCCATCACAGGCATGTCAGCCCGAACTGCAGCAGCAAGGGATTCTCTGGCATCTGTAGCATCACCAGGGTGAGCGGGGTCGCCTGGCCCATTGGAAGCAAACAGAGCATCTGGCTCCCAGTCAGAAATAATCTGGTCAAATGACATGGAGGCTGGGCACCAGACTACTTCGAAGCGTTGGCACAGTTCCCTCAGGATGTTGTGCTTGACGCCACAATCGAGAGCTGCTAGTCGAGGAAGTGGATCTCCTTCGTCATCGGTCGCACCTGGGTTAAGGAGAACGGCATCTTCTCGTGAAACGGAAGCAACTAGATCGTCGGCATCTGGAGGAGTCATCTCGGAGAGGATCTGTCGCATCTCATCCGCACTCTCTTCTGGTCCGAATACACAAAGCACAGTCCCGTACTCTCTAACTCTCCTAGTCAGAGTCCTAGTGTCGACTCCTTGTATTCCGGGAACGCCATGCGCTGCTAGGAAATCATGTACGCTACCAACAGAGTCTCTGTGGTCCGGGTTGGTCATCAACTGCTTACAGACCACCCCTCTTGGATGGACTTTGGATGACTCAGAAATGCCTGGATGGATGCCGTAGTTCCCCAGTAGTGGCCATGTGAAAGTTAGTACTTGGCCAGCGAAAGATGGATCTGTGAGGCTCTCTTGATAGCCGCACATTCCGGTAGTAAACACCAGTTCTCCCTGTGCAATTCTCTCGGATCCAAACAGGCTTCCGCGGTAGCTGGTTCCATCGGCCAAGAGAAGTAATCCGGGCGAGCCACTTGGCTGTTGACGCTCGGAGATTTCGAGTAGAGAGTCGGCAGCATCTTGGAATGAAGGAGGGTTAGAAACTCCAGGAACGCCGACTCCGGGTATGAAGCCCCGAGGCAGTGTCGTACCCGACATCAGCAATCGTGTTTGAGTGCCCCTCTTAATCATTGAGAATAAGTTGCGAGATTAATAGTCTCGATTGCCTCATTCTTCCTCGTGATTTACTACATTCTTCCCGCGCTCGCTGGGCACGACTTCTATATGCCCTCCAGAAAATTTTGTGGACTCCTCGATAGGCCCTAACCAAGACTCCATGAATACTCCAAGTGCTGCTACTTCCGAGTGAGGTTGATTGCCAATTGAAACATTATGGTCCGCAATTGAGAAAATTTCTGCAGGGACCTTTGTACCACCCACAACAATCACTGCGGGCTTGTCTTTCGGGATACTTCCTGTTAACTCTCTCCATGGCTCACCGTACATTGTTAGATGAATTACTGTGGCCGATTTAGCAAATTTCCTCAACCAACTCATTGGCTTGGCCTCAAAGCGACACTCGAGTTCACCTCCAAATCTTTCTGAGACCGATTTCCAGGTCTCTAGCGCTGAATCATCCTCTTCTCCAGAAAGGATTACTTCATCTGCACCGAATGCACGTGCAGTAAGTCCCAGATGAGAAGTGATTCTCTTGTCACGCTCTCGGCGGTGCCCGAGCCTGAGAACTGAGACTCTGAAATCCCCGGCCATCGGACTCAGACGAGAGGCGGGGCTTCATCAGCATGACTCTCCATAGAGTTCTCTTGTTCTGGCACTACATCAATGTCCATGCTCATCATAGAACCTCTTACCCACTCCAATAGAATTGAGTCGACTTGCATCTTCGTGGCTAGATGAATGAGGATTGCTAGCATTGCTAGTCTTCCGGAGGCGACTAGAGAATCATCCGTATCGATATCTCCCATCAACAACGATCTGCCAACCGGCTCTAGGACGAAGAAAGCAGCCAGTACAGCCAACACCCCTCCAGCGTTGGAAGGCAGAGACTGTCCCTTCTCTCTCCCCATAGTCAGTAGAATCGTTGCAACCAAAGTAAGCCCGGGGACAATGAGACTTAGTCGATAGAAAGTGAAATCGCCAATCATCGAGTTAGGTAGGTCAGAATCTCCAAGCGTGTCGCCTCCGTTGTGGATAGCCAGCCACCAAAATAGGATTGAGGCGATTGCGAGCGCTCCGGAGGTCCTTCCTCGCTCGGAAATCATGTCTCTAATTTGGTGGCGATCTTCTGGTTTGAGTCTTTGAACAATAGACTCCATCATCTCCATGTTGTAGGCCGAAGTAGCGTTACCAACTCCATTTACTGGGGCCGTATCAACAGCCTGACTGCCCTCATCTAGAGAGTCATCTCCCAGAACCATCGAGGGATTGCCTCTCCGTCACATCATAAAGCATGCGTCGAATGGGGTGACTGAGATGGCCGACTGGCGACCTATGTTGATTCGCCGGAATGATGGATTTCCACGAATAATGGGTGTCCTCAACCTCACTCCTGACTCTTTCCACGAGGCATCTCGGCTCAATTCCACTGAATCTGCAGTTTCAAGGGCCATAGAGATGGTAGAACAAGGAGCAGATTGGATTGATATTGGAGGAGAGTCGACTCGTCCAGGAGCCGCCCCGGTCAATACTGAAGAAGAGATTGAAAGGGTCATTCCAGTTATCATTGCTATTCGCGAGGCTTTGCCGAATACTTGTATCTCGATTGACACTCGCAGGGCCTTGGTGGCCAGACAGGCCCTAGAAGCAGGTGCAGACATGGTCAACGATGTCTCGGCTCTTTCTGATTCTAAAATGGCCGAACTAATTATGCAAAGCAGATGCCCCATCTGCATAATGCATATGCAAGGAACTCCTGAGAACATGCAGAATAACCCAAGTTACCAAGATGTAGTGCATGATGTTAGAAATTTTCTTGGGAAGGCATTCTCTACACTCACAGACTTGGGAGTAGACCCGAGTATGATCATAGCAGACCCAGGAATAGGTTTCGGTAAGGAACTGGAGCATAATCTATCCCTATTGGCCTCGGGAAGAGATGTTGTTCCCAACGAAAAGATGCCTCTTTTGTGGGGAGTTAGTCGAAAGTCGATGTTTTCGCAATTACTTGGTCATGAATCCACAGATGATAGGCTTGCGGGTAGCCTTGGAGTTGCTGCTAGAGCTAGGGACAAGGGAGTCGATATCATCAGGGTGCATGATGTCGAAGAGCATGCAGACCTATTCGCTGCAATGGGTGCTTTGAGGTGAAACATGTCTGATTTGAGTAAGAATGTCGTCGACATAGACGAAAATCTCAGGCTCGTCGGGACCGCTCATATTAGCTCAACTTCCGTAGAATTGGTGCGTAATCAAATCGAGGAATGGCGGCCCGACCTGGTGGCTGTAGAATTATGCGAATCTCGCAAGGCCTCGCTACTAGAGCCCAATGCACTAGATAATGAGGATCTGTTGAAAATTCTGAATGAAGGTAAATCGCATATGATTCTACTACAATCTGCTCTAGCGGCCGAGCAGCGAAGGATGGGGATTTCCTCAGGAGAAAAGCCAGGTGCCGAATTATTGGCTGCTATCGAAGCCGCGGATGAAGCGGACATTCCTGTCGAACTCATTGATCGGGATGTTCTTATTACTCTGAGAAGGGCTTGGTCAAAGATGGGTTTCTTTGAGAAGTTTAGAGTCCTAGATGCCCTACTGTGGCAGGACGATAATGAAGATGAGGCAACAGTGGAAGAGATTCTGGAAGATTCGGATATGCTCTCCAAACTCATGGAGGAAGCCAGAGAAGTTGCACCTGCAGCGGGATCGGTTTTGATTGATGAGCGAGATGCTTTCCTAGCGGGAAGAATTCAGCAGATTAGGGGACGTGGGAGAATACTGGCAGTTGTTGGAGCGGGGCATCTAACTGGAATTCAGGAGAATCTCTCCAGGCCCCCGATGGAAACCGCTTCCGGAATTGCTGAACTTAATATCGAACCAAGTAAGTCGATTTGGCCCAAGGCACTAATGATTGCCATACCTATTTTCCTATTGGGAGCGGTAACTTGGATGGTCTACAATGGAGAAATGGAAGAGTTGCGGCAAACTGCTCAAACATGGCTAGTCCTAAATGCTGTTCTCGCAGGACTTGGAGTAATGATTGCAAGGGGCCACCCTCTCTCTATTTTGGTGGGTTCTATAGCCTCCCCTATCACATCACTTAACCCCACTCTGGCGGCCGGTTGGTTTGCAGGCTATACTCAATTGAAGATAGTCGCCCCTACTGGTAAAGATGCTAGGGATTTCCTATTACTAGATGGATTGTCCGTGTTTTGGAAAAATAGAGTTGGTAGAGTATTGCTGGTGACAATGATGGGGAATATTGGATCAATGGTAGGGGCATGGCTAGCAGGTGGAGCAATACTCGGAATTCTCCTGACTTAGTATAAGCCGAAAAGAGGTATAGATGTCAAACGATATTTCGGCTGAGTTGCCTGGAGTTTTTCCGGCAGGGATTTCTAAAGGGGTGGTTTTATGCATTGTAATAGGTATTTTTTCCTATATTGTTGATTCACTCTTAGTAGAGAATGGATGGTTTAGTCTTGGTTCAGGCACTACCGCATTCATCTTAGGAGGGATTGTTGCACAAAGAATTTCCAATTTCAAAAAGGGAGGAGAATGGGTGATTGAAAAAATTCTTCCTGTTTCTATAGTGTTACTTGGTTTCGGGCTCAATCTATCTGTTTTTCTTGAGGCTGGAGATGAGCTGATTGGAATCTTGATTGGATTGGCCTCAGCATTGACTTGCCTAATTAGTTGCTACTTAATTGGGCGAATCATTGGCTTGGAACGAGGTACTTCACTGGCGATTGGTTCTGGAGGAGCTATTTGCGGGAACAGTGCTGTGGTGGCAGTTTCATCGCCTCTAAAGATTAGCCAGGAGTCTCTAGCCATGACATTAGCAACTGTAAATCTACTAGGAATCTTGACCTTTTTGTCGATTCCTCTCTTTTCTTCACTAATCGAACTTAACGAAGTAAGTGCTGGGATATGGGCAGGATCAACAATACACGCTGTACCTCAGGCGATTTCTGCAGGAGAAGCGATTGGGGGAGAAGGAATGATTTTGGCTACTACGGTTAAACTCTCAAGGGTCTCTCTGCTAATACTAGTGATTCCCCTATGTGCGATGCTTGGTGAAGAATCAGGTAAGGGATTTACTCCTCGTGAAGCGATTGATAGTATTCCGAATTTTCTTCCCGGGTTCGTTCTTGCAGCTTTTTTGTCTACTTGGATTATCGGAGAAATGTACTCTGACTTTCTTTCCGATATTGGAAAACTTCTACTCTCGCCAATCCTAGCTGCAATAGGCTTGTTCATTACTAAAGAGAGTATTGAGAATCAGGGAGTTAAGATTTTCACATTGGGGGCAATTTCTTCAGCGATGATGATTCTAGTAAGTTATATTCTAATCTCCATTCTAATTTGATATCTAACTCAAATCAATATGAGTTAGGATGTAACTGATTACGAAATTAGTCCGCTAGGATGCCCCATGTTACTGCATCCCAGCCACGCTCATGCAGGTAATAGAAGACCATCTTGAGGGAGACATCGGCTGCTAGGAATGTTCCACCGTGTTCCATCTCTCCTGTCATAACTACAACTATGGCTGCCCCTGTAAGAGATGCAATAGCCCTCCAGGTGGTCGCCTTAATCAAACTCCGCTTCCGCGTCTGCCCCATGTTAACTGAGCGAGGGGCCTTTGCATCTGACAAATAATACCGACGGTCTTCAAACGAATCATCGAGAGTTTTTCTTAGTTAGACTAGGATGCCATCAATGCATAGGGCTAACATCTGGAGCATCTGGATCTTCAAGACCCCAATCAGAAGAGCTCCAAGCCCTCTCATGGAAATAATACAATATCATCTTAGTGAAGACTTCAATAGTTCCAATCGCAAGTCCTTCGGTCCAACTACCTGTTATTACTCTTGAAATAATGATGGTGTCTGTCGTCGCTACACCTCTCCATAGGAATGTCTTGGCAATGCTGCGCTTTCTATTAGCGTGTCCCCCTCCGGGTAAGCCTTTCACCATGGTAATCGCTATTATCTCTCATGAATAACTCCTCCTACGGAGTGATTACGGATAGATTAGCAAGATTCGATGATTACGGCGATTCCCTGACCGCCACCAATACAGGCTGTCGCAACGCCATATTTGCCACCACTTCGCTTGAGTTCATGGGCCAAGGTAAGTACGAGTCTGGTGCCTGTTGCAGCGAGTGGATGGCCTAGGCCGACTGCGCCTCCATTCACATTGACCTTCTCAACATCTAGGCCTAGTTCCTGGATACAAGCTACCGCTTGACCGGAAAATGCCTCGTTAATCTCCCATCTGTCAATGTCCTCAATTCCGAGACCTGCTCTTTCTAATGCTAATCTACTGCTCGGAACTGGACCATAGGCCATGATTGAAGGATCCAGCCCAATTATTCCCCAGTCAACGATTCTAGCTAGAGGCTTGTCGCCATCTGCTGCAGCCTTCTCAGCAGATTTCAGAACGACCGCTGCTGCACCGTCTACAACTCCGGAGGCATTGCCTGCAGTCACCAGAGAATTAGGTCCGAAATGCGGCCTTAAGCCTGAGAGAGATTCCACTGTAGTTCCTCGCACGAAGTGGTCCTCGTGAGCAGTGGTGATTGTACCGTCTTCGGTTTCTACCTCTACAATCTCTGGCCCAAAGAGTCCTGAGTCTATGCTCTGCTCAGTTCGAGAATGGCTGAGAGCAGCAAACTCGTCTGCCTGTTCACGGGTCACACCTACCTTGTGACACAGTCTGTCGCTAGTCTGGGCCATGAATGAGTCACAAGTATTGTCGAGAAGATTGGTGAACAGATAGTCCTCCATGTCCTTGGGTAGAATGTAGCCCTCTTGAGGAGGTCTGCCCAGTTTGTGTGTTGAGCGTTCTCCTCTCAGAACATGTGGGGCCTGAGAGAGATTTTCCATACCTCCGGCAACTACGACTTCTGCCTCTCCAAGCATAATCATCTGTGCCCCAGTGACGATTGATTGTGCGCCGCTGCCGCAAAGTCGGTTCATTGTGAGCATGGGGACTTCCTGAGGTATTCCTGCATTGAGACCTGCATGTCTAGCTCCGAAAATTGCTTGGCCAGAAGTCTGTAAGGCGTGACCCATTACAACATGATCTACTGAATTTGGATCTGTTTCGGCCTTCTCAAGCGCCCCTTGAATTGCAATTGTCCCTAATTCTTCAGTGGATAATGATGCTAACCTACCGCCAGGTTGGCCATCTCCACGCTTTCCGCCTAGCCATTCACAGAATGGAGTTCGAGCACCTGCGACAATTACCACATCAGTCCTAGACATGGTATGGCCAAGCAAGCCCTCTTCATGAGGATGACTGTCCCTAAGGGACAGTCTACTCGCCGTCTTCTTGTGTGTCCTCAGCCATCGAGCCGAGATAGTCAGGCAAGTCTACTCCTGCCATCTTAGCCACATCATGAATAGGCGGTAGACTTTGTACTAGGCTACTAACAAAGTTGCTAGTAGCAGACGAACCATCTGCATTGTTTCCTCCGTCCCAGACAGTAACCTTGTCGATCTTGAGGTTGCGAATCGCCTCGACCTGTGCCGATACCATACTCTCAATCTTCTCGACCATGAGCAAAGTAGCTGCGGCCTTAGGGTCGCCAGCAGCGCTGTTGACTAAGTTCTGGTAACCATGTGCCTTGGCATCCAGAACCTTCTGGATACCTTCAGCCTCGGCCTGGTAGACAGCTAGGATAGCGTCGGCCTCACCACGGGCTACGCGCCTCTGGCGCTCTGCTTCGGCCTCAGCAGCAATCTCAATCTGCTGCTTCTGGATGTTCTCACGAACAATTTCACTAGCCTTCAACTTCTCTTCCTCTTCTGCGTATCTAGCACGCTGGATCGCTGCTTCGGCGTTTGCTGATGCGACATCCGATCTTTGCTTAGCTGCTGCTTCTGCCTCAGCTAGGTCTGCATTGGCATTGGCAATCTCTGCCTGAGCGACATTCTCACCAGAAACTGCGAGGGCTTCCTGATTCTCAACATAGACACGTTGGTCTGCCTCGGCCGCCTTACGGCCCTTTGATGCCTCGGCCATGTTCTCAGCGACCTGGATTTCACGAGTCTTGTCAGCCTGTGCGGCACCGATGGCACCATCTCTCTCTGCGTTTGCAACATCTACACGTGCGTTCTCAACTGCAGTGGCTGCTGCCTTCTTACCAATGCTCTCAATATAATCTGAGTCGTCAGTGATGTCGACGATGTTCACGTTGATTAGTCTTAGACCAACCTTCTCAAGTTCCTTCTCGACGTTGTTGTTGATTCGCTCAAGGAAGTTGTCTCTATCTTGGTTAATCTGCTCGATGGTCAATGAAGCGACAGTCAGACGTAGTTGACCGAGAATTATTTCCTCGGCCATCCTCTCGATATCTTCCATCTTCAGGCCAAGCAGCCTCTGAGCTGCATTCTGCATGATGTTGTCCTCGATGCTGATTCCGATAGTGAAGGTGCTCGGGACATTGATTCTGATGTTCTGTAGAGATAGGGCGTTTCTGAGATCAATGTTGATTGTAATCGGAGTTAGAGGGAGGTATGCATAGTCCTGAATCAATGGCCAGACTAATGCTGCACCGCCGTGAATAGTCCTAGAAGGACGGCCTTTGTCTGTACGTCCGTAGATGACCATAACCTTGTCAGGAGGGCATCTCTTGTAGCGCTGTGCAAAGAAAATTGTCACAGCCACAAGTACCAGTACAGTTGCAAATATCATCGTCGTTAGGAGTGCTCCGGTTTCAGCCATATGCTTCGCCTCTGCACCTAAGAGGGTAGGTGAGGTCATGAAGGCTTTCCCTGCACACTTTCGAAAGTAATTCGGAAGTAGAGTGATTACTTGCGCTTTACAATTAGTACATCGCCCATGGTGTCAACGACTTCAATGAATTCACCATTGCCAATTTCGGCATCATCGTGGGACTTCGCATTCATGGTTCGGAGACTGCCTCCAAAGTTGACTTGGACTTGTCCTGCACCATCATGTGGGATCCTCAGATAAACGGTTCCGTTAGCGCCGACTGCCTCGGAAATCTCAACAGTACCGTCAGATTGCAGAGTGATAAACAACTGGAATAGTTTTCCAGTCCCCCACATAGATGCAAAACCGGCAGCGCCGCCGACTCCGATTGCGATAGTGGATGTATCTGTAGCCTTCATCGTGTAGAGTCCTGCTAGACCGAAGAACATTAGGAATGCCATCAGGCCTTGGAATGTTAGGGCCTTGAACGAGGCGTCGGCACCGAGATCTCCAACTCCTTCCAATCCCAGAAGGCCTTCAAAGACATCTGCAGCAACGCCTCCAATCATCATCAATGCGAACCAAAGGAGGAAAAGTACCCCGCCGACTAGGGCTGAAGCGGCAAATATCAACTCAAGGCCAGTTGCTTCCCCAAACCCAAGTAGCTCGAAGATATCGAAGTCGTCCAGTATGCTCATTGTTTCTCCAACGAGGGCATCCCCACTTTACCCATTCGGCGACCAAAGACTGAGAAATCGCTCATTTCCCATACCATGTCTCTGCGATATAACGCTCTATACCTAAAATTGGTCCGACAGAAAGGCCGGTAATCAATGCGGAGAGAATTAGCGCTGGATCATCAGAAATGAACTTCAATAGGAAATCATACACCATCATGAACACTAGAATAAGAAGAATAGGAATAGTTACTCTCCTTAGGAAGATGTGGTAACCTCCGAACATGTCATACGCAGGGTTGTCGATTACACGGTCGACCATCTCATCAAGGCCCTGCTTGGGCTTGCTCATGTCACACCTGCTAGTTGGTCAGCCATGCCATGGCTGCAATGAACGCCAAAATACCAGGGACTACAACATTAGTCATTCGTCTTTTTACCGGCAGAGGATCTACCCGCTTTAGTCTTCCAGAATCGCCTCTGGCCATTGTAGCCTTCTCGAGTTTATTGTAAGATTCTGTGAACTCCTTGTGATGCCTAGCAACGAACATCAGCAAGTAGATTCCGACTAGTACAGAACTTCCTCCTGTGACTTCTAAGACCAGCCCAAGGATTGCTAGAGCGGGATCGATAGAGGCCAACTCTGAGCCAATTAGCAATTGAGTGAAACCGGCTAAGAAGAATAGGACAGAGTCAGACCTTGCCATGATTATCGCGAACATGAGGTAGCGGATTAATCTGTTCCCGGCAGACCTTCACTGATTCTGGCTACTAGGTCTTGTCTCCCAGATGGCCCATGTCCCCTTGGCAGTTGCAATTTTGGTTCCCTCGGAAGTCACCAACTTACCCTCCAAATGGGCCAGATTCCTTCCTCTACGAGCCACTTCACCTGAAGCGATCAATCTCTCTCCGACCCCTGCTACATTGAGGTATGAGATGTCGATTTGTGCTGTGGCGCACCATTCTTCTTTTGCGAGAGTCGAAACTAATGTACCTCCCATCGCTGAGTCGAGCAGGGTTGCATGAATACCTCCATGGGCTACTCCTCCCATATTCAGGTGATCTTTACGGATAATGCACTCGACTACACAACTTCCTTCCTTGAACTCAGTAATCTCGAACCCGATAGTCTTGGCTAAATCAGTGAGTTTGGGCAAACCTCTCTCTTCGCTCATTGGGAAACCTCTCCTGTTTGGACGGCCCAGAGTCTAGGATATAGCCCGTTGCCATTGAGTAATTCCTCATGAGTGCCGGTCTCTGAGATTGAACCATTGCCCAGAACTGCGATGGTATCTGCATTCCTGACTGTGGACAGGCGGTGTGCGATAATCAGAGTAGTCCTGCCAACTGATATCCTCTCTATTGATCGCTTCAATGCTGCCTCGGTTTCATTATCGACATTGCTAGTTGCTTCATCCAACACCAATACGGGCGCATCCTTGAGTACGGCTCTAGCGATAGCGATTCTCTGGCGTTGGCCACCTGAGAGTCTGTGACCACCCTCTCCGATGTCGGTTTCCCACCCTAGAGGGAGGCTCTCAATGAAAGGAAGTGCTTCTGCTACTCTAGCAGCTTCTATGACTGCCTCGTCATCGGCTGTAGGGTCTCCATACAGAATATTGTCGCGAACACTTCCGGGGAATAGGGTGGTCGTCTGACTGACTAGTGAGACCGATTTCCTGAGAGATTCTAGCGTAAGGTCTCTGACATTGTGGCCATCAAGGGAAACTGAGCCTGAGTCGGGATCGTGGAACCTCAGCAACAGCCTGACTAGTGTTGTCTTACCGGAGCCCGTAGAACCAACAAGGCCAACAGTTTCTCCTGCTGGAATGGTTAGGTTGACTCCTTCTAGCACGGTCTCTCTGTCAGGATAAGAGAAACCTAGATTATTGAAACTAATTTCACCTTCAACCTGCTCAAGTTTGGTATCTCCCTCCACAATGCCAATCTCTGTGTCTAGTAGATCCAGGACTCTGGAAGTAGATGCCATTGCTCGTTGGTAGAGGTCGAAGGTCTCGCCCAGTCTTGTGAGCGGCCATAACAATCTCTGAGTGATGAAAACAATAACTGAATATGCGCCTAGACTGATTTTTCCATCTAGTGCAAACCATCCTCCGACTAGCATATTAGCTGTGAAAGCGAATAGGATTGCCATTCTGATAATGGGTACGAATGAAGCAGATAGGCGAATTGCCTCTCTGTTTGCATCCCTATAGGAAGTCGAAGCCTCTTCGACTCTAGAAACTTCACGCTGTTCTGCAGTGAATGACTTGATTGTCGTAATTCCATGCAGATTGTTGTTCAGAAGCGCATTGAGATCGGCTACCTTGCCTCTGACATTACTGTATCTAACTCCGATTCTGCGCTGATAGATGAAAGAGCCGGTGACGATGATTGGAACTGGGAGGATAGCCAGCAGGGCAACCTCCGGCGCAACTGAAATCATTATTGCACCCACCACTATAATCGTGGTCGCAACATGTAGCAGGTCAGTTGCACCCTGGTCAAGGAAACGTTCGAGCTGATTCACATCGTCGTTCATTATTGCCATCAGACTGCCCGTGGGCTGCTCAGAGAACCATTGCATCTCGAGATCTTGGATATGAGAATAGGCAGACATTCTGAGTTCGTGCTGAGCAGTCTGGGCCAGATTCCTCCATAATACTGCGTAGAAATATTGGAACAGCGACTCAAGAATCCAAATCACTACCGTGATTCCAGTGAGGATATACAGTTGATCGTAGACATCAGTATAGCCAAACTGAGCTAGGAATGAGTTCTCTTGCGCTGCAACTACATCTATTGCCATTCCAATGAGGACCGGGGGGGCTAAGTCCCACACCTTGTTGATGATTGAACAAAACGAAGCGAGTAGTACCGTAGCCCTATGCTCTTTGAGATGCTCTAGGAGCCTCATCAAAGGATGTCTGGCCCCATCCATGACTAAGCGTCATGACAGGAGTGTTTGAAGATACTCATACATTCATTCAGCCAAAGGACCGCCGGTCCACTGCTGGGCCCAAGAGTCGTACAATGCAGCATCAATCTCGCCTGTAGAGTTGGTGCTGATATGATATAGATCGCCTGCGGAGAAATAACCAGCATACAGATTGTCTATCCAGCTCAGATGCCACCAAGTTCCATCATCTAGTGTAATGTTCCTTACTGCACCGTTTCCAGTCGAATAATCTACACAGGCAGAGCATGAAGGGGCGAGATACAACACCGCTACTGAAGATGGTTCTCCGTCCACGGTGAGAATACCATGGAATTCGAGTTCCGACGGGTCAATCTCTGTGGACATTTCCATGGGAATTTGTCCGTACCAAGTTGTAATACCGTCATGTTGAATTGGGTTTGGATCTATACTGAAACCTACAGGAGTGCGCGGAAGACCTTCTTGCAATTGTATCGAGACCAAGTCCCCTGTCGAAACCCTGAGAATGAATGTCTCCTCATCTCCTGAGTAGGTCTCTATTCCCGTAACTCTTGGTGGCGAACCCATTAACTCGATGATGATGGTATGCGTATCGTTACTGGCTGATGCTATCTGTTGTGTTGATGATGGATCTCCAGAGATAGTCCATGCTAAGTCTGCGATTGAAGTTGTGTCAAAGGAAAACGGAGGCCATAATCCACTAGGTTGCTGTGTCGCAAGTTGTGCTAGTTCATGGAATGGATCGCGGTACTGCCAGTCTTCATCTCTTCCTTCGTACCAGTCTCCATTAGTTCTGATATTGGTCATATTCTTTCCCTCAATGGCCTCATTATCAATGGTCGTGGTACCTATCGTCACTCTCATTGCAATCGAACGTAATTGGGTGTTTTCATCCTTGGCCACATCCCAGTGTACTTCGGCGAATTGGCCATTCTCTTCGTAAGTCGTAGTAGTTACGATCCTGAGTTTGTCGTTCAAGGTGGCTAACGAAAATACATCAAAGGCCTCAGGGGCTGCTAGGATCTCAGAAAGCGTATCTGAGTCTAGAGGGAAGCAATCAATTCCTTCACATTCCTCCACTGGTACACTTAGGCAGCCTGAAATCGCTGTACTGAGTAATAGCAGTGAGGTCAGTACGGTGGCTCTCATAATCTCTCGGGATTGTACATGAGTCATGAGTTTCACGCTCAGCCGTCATCAGACACGCAGTTCTACGTTGCGTCGTCCCTATATGGGGCATGCACTAGCGACGCATGCTGGAGGGTGAGTATGGCTGCCAAGAAGGTCCTCGTCGTCTTCAAGAAGAATTTCGAGGAGGTGCATGACGAGTCATTGCTAGAGGTTAAGTCCGAATTGGATCAATTATCCAGTGAAGGAGAAGTCATTGTCGAGTACAAGGTTAGAGAGACGGTTACCAGTGACGACTTTGCCGACAGGGATCTTGCAATCATCCTCGGCGGGGATGGGACTCTTACATCGATTGCACATTCGATTGGTAGCGATATTCCAGTTATGGGAGTCAACAGCCATCCTCAAGATGACGACGAAGACGGGTCATACGGATTCTACATGGGGAGTGATCCAGATAGCTTTGGAGAAGATCTCAGA
>DAQX01000005.1 GCA_002503055.1 Euryarchaeota archaeon UBA86
GAACCTGAGCCAGACCCTGAGCCAGAACCTGAGCCAGAACCTGAGCCAGAACCTGAGCCAGAACCTGAGCCAGAACCTGAGCCAGAACCCGAAGGAGAGACGTGTCCAATTTGCGGAAATGAGGCCGAGGTCGGCGCCTCAATCTGCGTTGTTTGCAGCTATTCTTTCTGATTGGACGCCTACGGCGTCCACCGAAGCGTTCATTCTGTTCAGTCTTGACGAGGATACATGGCACAAGCATCGGGAGGGGATGCCCAATCAGAGGCAATGTCATCAATGATGATGCCAATGCTCGTCCTACTTCTCGTGATGATGGTACTCATGTTCGTACCAGGTCTCAGAGTACTCATGGCTGACAGCGCAGGACTTGCCATAGAGCCACTATTGCCATTCCACGAACTCTACTTCGTACCTACAGTATTCATCGTTGGTACCAGTATCATGGTTGTGAACACCATCATCCGTTCAATCTTCATAGATCCAATCAAACAGGCTCACTTTTCCCATAGGCAGCGCCAAGTCGGAAAGCAACTCAGAGAAGCACAAATGGCCCGGGACACCGCTCGAGTAGAGAAGATGCAGAAGCTACAGATGGAGATGATGCCTGAGAATATGGCCATGCAATCTGCTATGATGAGGCCAATGATGTTCACAATTGTGTTCATAGTTGCAATTTTCAGTTGGATGGCCAGTGAGGTGGAGACTTTCCGAGTCTCTTTCGTCAGTCTACCTTGGCTCCCCATGTGGTCATTTAATGAGAGAATAATGTGGATTTTCCCGGCTTGGATTGCTACATACATCACAATGAGCGCACCCTTCTCAAGAATAATTGATCGACATCTGAAAATTCTACGTTACAGATCCCATCCGGTAGTTCTTGCTGCTGACCCACTGCCTGAGCCATTATTGCATCTAATCAAGGAAGATAAGCCAAAGAACAATTCCAGAGAGAGACGCTCAAGGATGGCACAGAGGAGAAGAGACGGGCCTAGGAAGAAAGGACCACAGACAGAAAATGCAAAACCAAAGGGAGGAAACACTCACACATCTGCACCTAGGGAGGGTACAACCTGCCCAACTTGCTCTTCCGATATGGTCTCTAGGAGTCAAAGTGGGCGACTTAGGTGCGATGTATGTCGTCATGAATGGAGATAATCATGCTCAGACTCACAGTGAGCGGACCGCCTGGAAGCGGAACCTCCACTCTAGTGGATAAGATATGCCAAAGCCGTGACTGGACTTCTCTAAACGGTGGAGAGATTTTTCGTGACGAAGCGGCCAATAGGGGACTTTCTGTCGTTCAATTCAGCGCACTATGCAAGCAAGATCTAGATGTGGACAGAGCTTTAGATACAAAACTGAAAGATATCATTTCCAGCAAAGACTCCCCAGATGTGGTCGAGAGCAGGCTGAGCGGCTGGTGGGCGCACCAATTGGGATTGGATTGCCTCAGAGTGTGGGTTTCGGTTTCAGACGAGGAGAGGGCCAGAAGGATTCAGAATCGAGAAGGCGGAGACTTCTCAGGTAGACTACAGGAATCAAGACAAAGACAAGCCGACGATAGTCAGAGATACTCGGAATTGTATGGAATAGATATGTCAGATATGACGCCTTACAATTTGATTATTGATGCTGATAATATCGACGCAGACGAGGTTTTCCGTCTAGTATCATATGAGCTTGGAGGATGAGATGGCAGAACATCAGTATTGGGATTTATCCGAACGGGTCACAAACCCAGAGTTCGGCTGTCCTCCAGAAGATAGATCTCTCGAGGATCTTCTAAATTCAGGAGTAATCTTAGTCGAGAAACCCCGAGGCCCCACAAGTCACCAATTGACAGCATGGGCTAGGGATCTACTCGGAATCACCAAGATAGGACATGGAGGCACACTCGATCCCTTTGCCACAGGATTACTGACCCTACTCTTAGGTAAGGCCACTAGGCTAACCGATATCGTACTACGAGGAGACAAAACTTACGTTGGTGTTCTTAAATTTGGCAGAGCCGTAGAAGAGTCAGAATTGAGTGACTTACTATCCAAACTTGAGGGTGTATTCTACAATGTACCTCCCCTAGAATCTGCAGTAAAAATCCAAGTCAGAACTAGGACAATCAGATCCATTCGGGCAATAGAAGTCGATGCTAAATCAAAGATTGCAGCCTTCGAAATCTCCTGTAGCGCTGGCACCTATATCAGAACTCTTGCAAAGGACATCGGCCTAATTCTAGGGACAAGTTGCGAATTGACCGAATTGCATCGAAGCCACACTGGCTCGTTTTCTCAGCAGATGGCTTGTACGATGCAACAATTGGCAGATGCTGCCTTCCTGTATCATGAGCATGATGATGACAGGGCATTGAGAAAACTAATCTCACCCGTTGAGTCCATACTGACTAAATTACCTTCAATCACTATCAAGGATGGTGCAGCAGCAGCTCTCTCTCATGGTGCCCCTCTCGCTAGGCCCGGAGTGATTAGTGCTCAGAAGGGAGTGCCCGAAGGATCAACTGTACTATTGAGAACAGTCAAGGGTGAGGCCGTTTCTGTGGCCACGATGACAGTAGATTCAGATTCATTGAGTGGGATGAATACAGGAGAAGTAGCAGTCGCCAAGTCGGTACTGATGGAATCTGGGACATACCCTCAGAGTTGGTCCAAAGAGTAGAGAATCAATTCAACTCGTGCTCTTCGTAAACCCACTCATCAGTCTCTAGACGAATCTTCAACTTCATCATATTCACACACCACTGCACGGGCCTAAACTCGCTCAGTATTACTACTCGAACTCCTGACTGGTATAATGATTCCCTGAAATTGCCTGATTATCGGCCAACGGCAGGTCCGCACACCATCTAACCGTTCACTTTCGGCGCTCAAATGGCTTACTCACTCGATTCGGCCCGAAGTGCAATGCAGTTAGCGAAATCAACACCAATCCAACCGCTAAGAATAGTATCGCAGGACCTCGCTCAATAGAATCGATTACCCCTCCATCATCATTTGAGTTTGAAAGGGGCAATGAGACTGAGCCCCCGTTGTTGCCTTCTGATGACTCATCGATAGAATTAGTTGCGTCCGCGAACACCTCGAACGATACTTCACTGCCTGCACTAGGTGCCTGGGCATCACAGATCGCTATACCCAATTCCCCCGGATCCAAACTATCTATCATGACAGAACCCACAAGTACGCCATTTACCCAACACTTCACATCCACAGCATCTGCTGTCTCGCGCCCCAAGTTCCTGACATGAGAGTGAACTTCGACCACATCTCCATGCTCTATCATTGAGATTCTAACCCCGTCCTTCCAAATCTCAATCATCTCAATTGCAAGGTCCGATTTGGCAGTAACAATCACTTCAATTGATTGCGTAATACTCAGATCCCCATCACTTAGCGTAATCTCTAGCACATGGCTCCCCTTGCTAACAGGGGCCATCACCAGATCATTCATCGAGTCGAAAGTTGCCCATGAGCGACTGGACTGCAAGGTGAGGGAATCCGAGTCTTCGTCATTAATTTCTAGATCTATTACCATAGTTTCTCCTAACTCTATGTAAGCTGCTACTGGTAATCCCGATAAGGTCGGAGCATCATTGACGGGATTTACAATAACGGAGAATGAATCAGACCAAGTGTTGCCTATGTTATCCATAACTTCGACTATTACTGTTGAACTACCCCAAGAATTTCTAACAGGCTGAACTCTAACATACTGTCCGACTACACTGGCTTCAATCACTCCAGAATCACTACTAGTGGCGCTGATTGTCAAGTCTGCCGGAGATGTATTATCATCCTGGCACCTAACATCCATCGGCAAATGAATCCCAGAATCATCTTCATTGAATGACATGTCTTCCAATTCCAAACACTCCGGGTTGTAGTCCCATTCTATTTCGAATGATCCGCTGATTGAAATTTCATCAATGTGTATTACAGTGGTCTCTGCAGTTCCATTGGAAGACCATTGGAACCTGCCAGCAACTCCTAACTGCAACTCTTCTCCGATACTCGGAAGAGCGAAACCAACAGGTGAATCGACTACAAACTCTCCATTTTCTACCGGAATACTAGTTACCAAATTACTACCAATTGCAAATCTGATGTAACTAGTATCGGCTAGCCCTAGTGTACTTCCACTAACTCTTCCATTTACAACCAATCGAGGGTCGTTTACATCTACCCTGGCACCCGATATGCAACCATCATGAACTTCAATTCGAATCTGCTGATTAAAATCACCGTTATCTAACAAATCTCCCGATTGTATCTCTGAATAGTCGTCTTCAATGCCTTCAGCCAGAGTCCAAATTGTGTGGTTACCAGTTCCATATATGTGAATTCTGCCCAGTTCCTGTAGCGGAGGAACTTCAACATTGAAACTCCAAGTGCCACTTGCCGGACTAGTAGGGGCCAACCCACAACTCACGGCACTCAGGCCAGATGTCTCACCGCTATATGGGCCGAAGTCAATTACGGGAGAATTTGAGTCAAGTACTGAAGTTACTGCCTTGATAGTCTCAAACGAATACCAAGGCTGGTGATACTTTACACGCATCCCTACTGCATCGACTCTGACTTCTGAATCGTCGGAACCAGAATTGTCAGAGACATAGTCAATTGTGAATCTAGTTTCTTCAAGGTCAGTCCAATCTTGCGAAACCATTCCATCTAAAGAAATGACCAAGGGATTCGAAATACGAAGAACTGGGCCCAGAGTGCGAGCATAAGTTGTCACTAACTGATCTGCCCCATGATTTTGGAGAATTACTCTGATGGAATCCTGATTGAGAACATCTGGTATTGAGAAATGTAGGACCATTGAAACATTCGCAACTAACATTCCATGAAGGCCGGAGAAATCGTAGCCTTGCATAGAGATATTCGGCCCTTTGGACCAGGTGTAGAATGTATCTGGCTCTCCAAGTGTAGAGTTAGAACCGGTTGGACTATAACTCGCCCAAGAAGTAATCTCAACAAAGTTATCTGGCCTATTATGGGTGAATGACAACTCATCGTCAGCGACCATTCCGATAGAATAATCTGCTGAATTCTGGGAGAATCCAGAAGTACTGCTGATATCCCAAAGATCGGGGTCTGAGAAATCTCCGGACTCAATTAGTTCGACCCCTTCCGCGCCGATTACTGTATCTGCTCCCACTAAAGGGGCAGTATATGCCATTGTAATCATGAGCATTGATGCAATTAGTGCCCGAATACGACCCCTCATGGAAGTCGACGACAGAGGATACCGCTTCAAACCGTTGGTCCCATAAGTCGTCCAGTGGTCCGGTACTGTTGATAAACAGGGGTTCGTCCCTAGTCCCACATACGGCTGTGATGGTGTAGCGGTTAGCACGGTGGGTTGTGGTCCCGCCGGCCCGGGTTCGAGTCCCGGTCACGGCCCCACTATTCTCTGCCGTTGAGGCTATCCGAATCTATGTCATGCCCCATACGGTCCACCTTTGTAATCAGGTAATCGCGATTCTCGTTCCCTACTCCTACGATGATAGGCATCCTCTCGACGATATTTATCCCCAGATTTCGCAATTGCGAGATTTTGTCCGGGTTATTGGTAAGTAGGCACACATTACTGATTTCCAGTGAAGACAATATCTCGGAGGCAACGCCATAATCTCTGTTATCTGCGGGATGGCCCAACATCAGATTCGCATCCAATGTATCGGCACCTCTGTCCTGTAGGTTGTACGCCTGAATCTTAGCATGAAGCCCAATTCCACGACCTTCTTGTCTCAGGTAAACGATACAACCCCATCCGACTTCCTGTATTTGTCGCATTGCTGCATCTAGCTGTGCACCACAGTCGCACCGCAGACTCTGTAGTGCATCTCCTGTTAGGCATTCGGAATGAACCCTAACCAGTACAGGGTTCGGGCCACTCATGTCTCCCAGAGTTAATGCGACATGATCGAAACCAGTACTCTCCTCGTGGAAAACTCGAATTCTAAATTCCCCATGGGGCGTTGGTAAACGCGCCTCAGCGGGAATTTCTCCCAACTCACTGATATCCACAGCACTCGTCATGATTCCGCGAGTTTCTCCATGCCTTTGAATAGTATCATGCCCCAATTACTTGCGAATTCTGAATCCATACTCTCCCGCCTCTTCCTCGACCCCCATTAGATTGAGACCCAGCCTATCACAAAGAGCAGGGATGTCGTGCAGAGTTTCCGGATCATCACAAAGAATCAGCATTTCTGTCCCATCAAGAGCTGACTCGAAGGCCCTGCGAGTCTCATGAACTGGAATGGGGCACATGAATCCAATCAGATTCACGGTGACGACGGAATCGTCCGACATTTCAACACCTAAGGGCCAACTATCTGTGGACTCAGGGTCAAGCCGTTGAATTCCCTGCTCTTGATTACATCCATGACATATGCGACCTTATCGACATGAATTTCAACATCGCTCTCGTTTTCATTCTGAGAAATCTCACCTATTGCAATGTCGGGAACTCTGGCCTGCTGAACAATCCAGTCAGCCAATTCTCTCTTGCTTGACTTTGAATTACCTACTGAAACCCTGACTTTTACCATCCCGAACACATCAGAAACTTCATCCCAGTCTTCTCTTCTACCGATAGGATCCCGATTCATCCCTTCAGGTAATTCCGGGGCATCAGTGAATTCTATGGATAGATTCCATGTGGAAGAAATCTTCTCGATTTGAGAGGTTTCTTCACGAGTCACAAAATTCCATGCAACTCCTCTTCTACCCATTCTTCCCGTACGTCCAATTCTGTGAACATATGTTTCAGTGTCATCGGGTAAATCGTAGTTGACTACATGATTGATACCATCGACATCAAGGCCTCTGGCAGCTACATCGGTAGCAACTAGAATCTCTTCGTGGGCTTGCTTGAATGAATCGATTATCTTCTCTCTCTTGTTCTGAGATAGATCGCCGTGAAGTCCCATAGCCCTGATTCTGAACTTTCCTAATCTCTCGGTCAGAATCTCCACCATCCTCTTGGTATTTGTGAAGATTAGCATCTGATCACCCTCGTCCATATTGCTGATGATTCTTCCAAGTGCCCATAGTTTGTTCATTCTACCTACATGAATTGCATATTGGTCGATTTCTGGAATCTCTACTTCCATATCATCACTCATGATGTGGACAGGGTCAGTCAAGAACTCCTCGGCCGCATCAAGTACTTCTTCGGGAAAGGTCGCACTGAACAATAGTGTCTGCTTGCGAGATGTCGACTTCTCTAGGATCCACAAGACATCAGGAAAGAATCCCATATCGAGCATCCTATCTGCTTCATCAAGGCAGAAAATTGAGATTCTTCCCAAGTCCAAATGACCTCGCTTGGTCATATCGATTACCCTTCCAGGAGTTCCTACAACAATGTCACACCCTTTACTCAATATTTTTGCCTGCTTTTCTAAATCAGTACCGCCGTAAACAGTCTGAATCGATAGTCCCTTGTTGCCTTGTAGGGAATCCATTTCTTCTGCGACCTGAACCGCTAACTCTCTAGTAGGGCACAGAATGATTGCCTGAGGGTGACCAATCTTTTCACAGGACTCGAGTATGGGTATTCCGAATGCACCCGTCTTCCCAGAACCGGTCTTGGCCTGCCCTACAATGTCAAAGCCCTTCCTAGCAGAAGGTATTGACTCTCTTTGGATCTCAGTAGGAGTC
The DNA here is from genome assembly GCA_002503055.1 of Euryarchaeota archaeon UBA86. GTDB lineage: Archaea > Thermoplasmatota > Poseidoniia > Poseidoniales > Thalassarchaeaceae > Thalassarchaeum. The sequence continues at coordinate 7,686 of DAQX01000005.1, forward strand.
TCCCATCCACAAGAAGATATTCCTTTTGCAATCGAGGGTTCAAGGCCCCAAGACTCGAAATCGAATTGCGAAGAAGCCATCTTATCGCCTCAGAAGGTCTCCGATTCGCGGATCTCCTTCTGCAACTCGCCCATCCAGTATTTGCGACAGTTCTCCTTGGTCAGGAATTGGTCCTTGCTCGAAAAACTGTGATTGAAGTGCCCCTTGTCTGCAGAAGCGAACTGCCCCTTCTGCCTCTTGTGGAACTTCTGTAGAACATGCTGACGCATGTATTGCCTGAATCTGATAGCCTTACTGCGATTGACTCCCTTGGGCGTAACGCCCTCCCAGAGCCTCTCAAATCGCTCCAGCTTATCGTCGAACTCATCACTCATGCTCAATCCTCGCTGTGCGGCCGACCCGACTTCTGTTTATCATGTTCACGCCTCACAGGAATCTCACCGCTACGCGGTGTCCCCTCTACATCTTCGCCCTCTACTTTGTCTAATGGGGCGAGGAATCGATTCTTCTCATCCTCAGTGCCTACAATTTCGACATCTCTTGCTAAAGATGACAATCGCTTTCTTAGATCTGATCTAGTTTCCTGACGAAGCAACTCGGCAGCAGCGTTGCGAAGATCTTCGCCTGTCATTACTACTGAGAGATGTTCAATACATGCTTTCCTTAGATTATAGTCACGACTTCTCGCACCATCAACAATCATCTTACTGACCCTTGGATTCCTCATGTCGAGGCGCTTGAGTGCCTTAATCACTGACTTCCGCACTCCAGAGTCATCATCTTGCATAGCGGCTTCAATCAGAATTGTGGCTATGGCGGGCTCTGCATTTGCCAACTGCAATAATGATCCCGAAGCATTTCTTCTTACTTGGGAATCCTCGTCTTCTAGCGACCATCCAACTAGGTCCCAACCTGTCGAACCATGTCTAGTAGCGATAGTTCTCAGAATTCTTGAACCTCTCCTCCTAAGATCTACATCATCTTCTCGAATCAACTCATCTAGATGCAGGCATCCGGCCTCAGGCCAGCTCTCAGCAGTCAATTTGAGCGCCGCGAAAGCATTTTTCCGATGATTTTTCTCTTCTCTTCTTAATTCCCTCCTGAGTATCTCTTCGCACCCCGAAGGAAATACTGGCGCTACGAGAGTCAGACATTCTCTTGCTGCTTGGCAGACCAAGGTGCTCTCATCAAGCAGTCTATCGGAGAGACACTGTAGTAACCCATCGTGCCTCTTCAGGGCCAAGGGAGGAAGTCCACGAAGCGCAGCCACTCTGATTTCTTCGTCATCATCATCTAGGCAATCTAACATCACTTCGCGGGCTTCATCGAGATTTCTTTCAATCACCATATGGAGTGCTAGAATGCCATCCACTCTAACTGCAAACGAGCCACCCCTTCCACGCGAAACTTGTACACTAGAAACCTCTCCCTTTGCAAGAGCAATCACTTCGTGCTTAGGGATTCTTTCCCAAACCCCATCTCCTGGGAGAAGTCCTTGGATATTGACATCCACAGAAGCGGCCGAGGAGCCTATCTTCTTCCATGTCCTTGGGTCTCTAGCAACGTATCTACGCGTCATCGTTCGGCCCCGGATATCGGCCTATCTCTTGAATCAGTTGCCAAACTGCTCAATCAAGAAAGGATAAGCATCAAGCATGTTAGATCAATCACACACATGACAAGCATGGTGGATGAACAGTCAGTCGAGCTTGGATACCTGCTATATTCTGCTCTACAGGACGCACCAGGCCAAGCGGCTTCTAAGGAAACACTCTCTAGGATATGGTCTCTCGAACTTCAATGGTTCACGCCCCAAGAGTCTGCTTCAATAATCACTCATCTGATCGCCAAAGGATGGCTTGTGAAAGACTCCGGAATGCTATCTGCAACGCCCTCCCTAGTTCTCTCGAGACCTCCTCTTGGCTGGAGGCCAATACTGAACAGCGTGATATCCGTAAAAGAATTTGAATTAGGCCCTATTATTTCAGAATCAGAACCATTATCGGTGCCAACCGTAAAGGCCCCTGTGTCTAGAGCCTCTAATCCGGAAGATAGCGATTTACCTCCAGATAAGGCCGAAGGATCGATACCTCATTTGATTGAGATAATCTCGTCGAGTTCAGGATTGCAGAATAAGGAGGTACTCCGCCGAGCGCAACGAAAACGCAGAGCCCTTGGGCCAGTAACTCTCTGGATGGCATTGGCATTGGTAGCTAGGGAACAAGGACTCGAAATGGACAAGATTGTATCAGCAATAGGTCCCGAATCGAGTTAGTATCCGTTACCACTTCGGAATTCTGCTGCCAGAAGCCCTGGGAGGACCAAGAGGGCCATAACAAGGGAGAACAGAACGGAGATTGAGCTGACAACTCCAAAGTCCTGAATCACCGGTATTGGGGATAGCAGTAGAACCATGAATCCACAAATCGTGGTGCTGGCAGATAGGAGTAGTGCTGTTCCAGTTGTCGAATACATGTCTCGCATAGCCTCCCATGTACGCATCCCCGAATTACGATTCGCCTCAATCCGCCTCCACACATGGATGGAGTAATCTATTCCCAGACCGATGGTGAGTGCGGTAATCATGATGGTTAGGACATTCCAGTTTATTCCAAGCATCGCCATTGCTCCAACTACCCATGCTCCGGCAAGTCCAACTGGCAAAATCACTACCAGTGATTGCCCCAAACGACGAGTCAATAGCACCAGCACTAGCATCGATACAAATAGGCTGATTGCAGTAGACTCGACTTGAGAGAGGACTAGGCCAGAAAGCACATTGTTGAGAACAATCACATCGCCAGTTATGTGGACTTGACCGCCCACTAATCCATCACTTTCCAAAAGTTGGGCCTGCTTGGCGAACACATCAGAGACCTCTTGGGCCTCCTCGCTGTTACTAACCAATACATCCACTCTCATTCTTAGATACTTTACCGCAGACTCATCTTCTGTCAAAGCGACATACATACTCGTTCTTTGTGACCATGTGTCTCCTCTCAGAGGATCTCCGATGCTATCATTAATCATCAGAGAAGAAATGGCTGCCGAGACATCACCGTTAGAGAAATCATCCGTCGGACCAAGTCCGCCGTCAAATATTCCTAAATTGTATGAATCCCCAAATGAAGCATCATTTTCCACAGCATCTCTGAGTATAGTGTAAAGTCCATCATAAGACGGCCGTTGTGAGCCCGAGTTGGGATTGACTACTTCAGGTAGCCCAGAGATTCTACTGTCCAGCCGTTCAAGTCCTCGGAGTAAATCACGATCATCCACTACTATGGACTCATCACCTTCTGCGGGCTCCACTAACAGTATTACTGATTTCCAAGCAGCAGCTTCGTATGAGTCATACATTTCATTCCTCACTTCCATGATATCCATGCCTTCTTCGGATAGGAAGTCGGTGAGTTCGAAACTAGTATCCAACTCTCTTATGGCCACTATTACCGAGCCCATGGTAATCATTGCTACAATCAGCAGAACTCTAGCAGTGTTCCTCTGCTGGAAGCGAGTGGATAAATCCGCTATACCATCCAGTCTCAGTCCGCGATGAAACATCTCACCTGCACTCTTCTCTACCACTACATGAACAGCGCCGACTGTGATGGTACTAGCTATGAAAGCAGAAACTACGCCGAGAGCTAGTGTAAATCCAAAGGTCCTGAGAGGCGGTAGTTCGGAGAATGTATTGGCTAGGAACGCGAATACAGTCGTGACCACTGCCAAAGACAAAGCCAGGCGCAAAACAGAGATTGATTCAACCCATGCCTGAGCGGCACTGCCAGAGCGATTCCTTGCAGATTCGTAAGCCCTCTGTAGATGGATAGAGTAGTCTATTCCTAGTCCTAGGACCACCGGAGCCACTGCTACCTCTAGTACCGACAATCGCATTCCCATAAGAGTAACAATTCCGTATGTCCAGACCAAAGCTGCAGACAACCCCATTAGTGGTGCAGCAACCATCATGAAGGAGCGGAATGCCAATGCTAGCAAGGCAACTACGACAAGAACGGCAATCAGAAGTAACCACACCAGGTTATCCATAGTCGACTCATTGATGTCGTGACTGATGAGGTCATCAGAGATCACTCCGTAAGCCAGAACACCATCTTCACTTAGCAGACTCCTAACTCCCGCAGATAAATCACGTCTATCTTCGTTGCTAATATCTCCACTAATTTCGATGACCCACATGGTACTAGAGGCTATAGGAGTAGGGTTTCCTTCACCAGTATCCAACCATTGGCATATGGGATCATATTCGAAGTTGGTGTGCAACATTGTAGAGGCCGCAAAGGATGCCGAGGCGATTGCTTGGTCGTTACCGATGGCATCTGAACACTCTTCTCCATTCGAGACTACATCCAACAATTCGGCCCAGTCAGAGAACTCCGAGAGATTTCTCGACTGCCCGTCGCGCTCGTCTAGAGCAGTTTGGATGATGCCTGCTGCATTAAGGTGAGAGACGATGAAGTCACCATTGCTACTAGAATAATCTTCAACTCTGTTGAGATCAACAGATAACTGCTGCAGAGCTCCTATCTCCAACACATTACATTGTGAGTCATCACACGCATTTCCTCCATTTGCCGACTCGCTGTATGGTCTGACATCGATGTAAAGCAGATGAGGGGATGCTCCCATCTCCTCATTTATTCGATCTTCTGCCGAGTCGGAATCTGATTCAGGAGCGAATGAGGAAATTTCAGTAGTGAATCCAGGAAAGCCAATCAGAACCTGAACCATTGCTGCAGTAAACAGCACACTCACAACCACTATGGCCATTGAGGATTTCTCGAAAAGCCTCTCAAGGGCTTCCGAGGATACAATTCCCTCGGTCATACGGCCCCCCAATCGAACTCCATCTATAACTTAGGCTCCGATTGGACCCTTCGGGGTCCAACATAGGGATGAAAGGCCTCAAAAGGGAGCGGCTGGTCGCGCGGCTGACATGCCAATCAAGGTACTCTTGAATGAAGGACGCGAACTCAGACTACGTATGACTGGAGAAGACCACACTTCACTGCAGTTGTTCCGTTCTAGACTTAACTCCAGTAAAGATGTGGAGTATTCCAACTATTTCCAGAAACATCCCGACTTAGATGAGCCTGAATTATACATCAGAACTGTCAAGGGAAAGAGTGCCGAGAAGGTATTCAAGAGTCTGTGCTCAGGCATCTCTAAGGATCTGTCGAAGCTCAAACTGTGATGGCGGTGGGGTTTTGTCGTTCAGCTCTGTAGAAGAGCAGTTAGGACTGACAGGATGGTCCTCCGACGGCGAGGGAATTGGAGGGCTCCTAAAGATTAGAGTCGAGGATTTCCGGGTAGATGAAATAGCACGCATACCTGCTCTGGACCCTAAGGGCAGATTTACTGTAGCCAAGGTTTCTTTGAATAACTGGGAAACCAATCGTTTTCTAGGCCGTCTGGCCAAGGCGTGCGGCATTAGTAGGAGAAGGATATTCTCTTCCGGAATGAAGGACAAACGTGCTGTCACCAGCCAGATACTCGTCATCGATGCTCCCAGGGCAAAGGTAGAGGCTGCTCAGATAACCGATGCCACAATCGAAGTTATTGGAAGAACTCACCACAAGATTGGGATGAGTGATCATGATGGAAATAGATTCACAATAACAGTCCGAGGTTGCTGCGACTCAGAAGGCAACCCTATTGACAGCAAGGAGGCTATGACTAGAGTCAGACATACCATATCCGGCATGTCGGAGAGAATGGGGGCTGACTCATTTCCAAATTGGATTGGTCCACAACGGTTTGGCTCAACGCGTCCAGTAACACCAGAAGTTGGTAGGTCTGTTATCGAAGAAGACTTCGAGAAAGCCTGCGACTTGTATCTAGGAATGGAGGGTCAGAGTGATACTGAAGATGTCCGGCAATTCAGGGAATTATGGAGAGAAGGCAGGGATCCCGATGCATGCCTAGAAATCATCCCCCAACACCTAGGATATGAGAGATCAATTCTTGAATCATTATCCGAAAAACCCGAGAACTGGCTTGCAGCATTCAAGAGACTACCAAACTCACTGCAACTTCTGTGTGTGCACTCATTGCAATCACTTGCATTCAACCATGCACTTGCTGCTAGAATGGACTCAGGCCATTCTTTGATTGAACCGATTCTAGGAGACCTAGTGGCTCCTTTACATGCTAATGGTAGGATTGATGTTTCCAAGTTGGCTGAGGTTACAGAATCCAATCTTGAGAGATGCAGAAGGAACTGCAAGCTTGGAAGATTAACTGTGACTGGGCCACTTCCCGGACTCGATTCAAAATTGGCTTCGGGAGAACAAGGAGGAATTGAAATCACAGGCCTAGAGAGATCAGGATTGACGGATGTCAACTGGAGAGTCTCAAGTATCCCAAGACTTACTTCATCGGGGACTCGTCGACCACTATCCGTTCCGTTCGATTCATTCAGTGTAGAAGAGGCTCAGGAGATGCCTGAGGATCAACTATCTCAAAGATGGAGGGATGGGCCATCTAGTTCCGATAGATGGCACCCAGAAGGGACTAGCCTCAGAATGAGATTCTCGCTGCCTCCGGGCACTTACGCTACGGTACTGATGAGAGAGTTGATGAAATCGCCACTCGATCATTATTGATCAGAGACGCCCCATCTCAAGAGCTTCAATCTGTCCGATTAAGGGATTTAGGTCACGAACCCGGGATTCAAAACCATCTACTATTCCTTCTCCCTCTCCAAGAACGGCTTGAACTTCAATGAACATCATCCCGAAAGCAAGAGGCTTGATTTCGACAGCCTGTACTTCATCCATGTTGTCAATATTGCCAGCAATCTCCTCGTAATCAGGAGTGCCTTCCTCCGGTTGGTCAATTGTAACCTTATACTTGACAACTACATGCCCCATCAAATCACCTCAGGGCCCGACGAATCCACATTCAGGACAGACATACTCTACAGCTTGAACCCTGCACTGCTCACTGCGGCCAATCGAGTATCCGCACTCAGGGCATGGGAAAGCAGTACTCTTCTTGTCAACTAGTGGTAAACCAGATGAGGAACAGATGTCTGCTCTTTGACTCATTCAGAGAACCTCGGTGACGCGGCGACTCGCACTCCCTTTTTAGCGTTGACTTAACCTGTAACGGATACAGGCCTAGCAATCTCATGTTAGGTTAGGGTGAAATACCACCGGCCAAACTAATCAACGAGTAAAATGTCGGAAGATGAAGCCAATCTGTCGGGCCAAGAAATAGATCTGAACGATTTTGTCAAAGATGAGGGTGGAATCTGGAGTTTGAGGCAACTAGAGAAGGTCAGAGGTTGGAACAATATTGAGTACGCACCCGGCCTTTCGGGGAAGAACACTCCTTCAACGGGGTTATCCATGAATCGTGCTTACATCCCGCCCGGGGGGATTGCCAAGGCTCACATCCATGTCGACTTCGATGTCATGATTTACTTGCTCAAAGGCAGTGTTAGACACGAGTATGGTCCAGGATGCAGGAAGTCGGTTGTTCACAGGGCCGGAGATATGTTCTACATTGAGCCAGGACTGCCTCATGAGGTATTCAATTGCTCAGATGATGAATGGGTGCATGCTGTAGTTGCTCGCTCGGATGCATCGGAATGGCAGAATATAGAACCTTACGATCGAGACTCGGAGTGAGGGTCAATCACTATCTTTGTTCAATCTCCTGAATCCCACTACAGTTTCCTCTTCCTCTTCTGCTTCCTCTACAAGTATGCCAAGCCTCCCAAGATGCTCATTCACCTGCTCTAGTGCAGTCTTACCTCGAGCCGCCGCGCGAACCCGCGGTAATCTATTCTGGCAGACCAGATATGTCTCCGATGAAGAACTCCTGCTTGCAGTAGGGGAAAATCTCTGAACATTGGAAAATCTATCTTTGGCTGCTTCCACAAGTCCCTCGATTCCAATTCCTTGGAAAATCTTAGTCACGAATGAACCCCCTGCAGGCACGAATCGCATAGCAGCATCAAGGACCAGAGTAGAAAGCTCCAGAGAGATTGTCTGGTCGGTATCATATCGTCCCGTCAGATTGGGAGAGATGTCGCTGACGACCACATTAATCTCACGGCCTTCAAGAGACTCATTTATCCGTTCTATCGTGGAGTCATCGGTAATATCTCCAATAATCACAACTGCTCCTTCTACGGGAGAAGTAGCTAACAAATCGACACCGACAACCAGTCCCTCTTCGCCGGACTCCTCGACTGCAACTTGTAACCACCCTCCTGGATGGCATCCTACATCGAGTACACAATCGCCGGACCGGATTATTGCAAACCTCTCTTGAATCTGCTTGAGTTTGTACGCGGAACGAGTCCTGTATCCTTTGGACCGCGCGATACGCCTCCAGGCATCACGCCTGTTATCTTGATACCAGCGCTTACTCACGCCCCTTCCCCGTGGCCCGGGTTAATGAAATGGTCATTCCCTGTCCGAGATTAAAGGCCAATCTCCGATATCAGTGCACTAGCAGTATGTCTGATTGCTTCTTCGGACATCATTTCAGGTCTGAAACCCGTTGCAAACAGACTCTCGACATCTAGAGAAGTCTTAGGCACATCACCAGCCCAACCTCTGTCGCCCCCGGTATATTCTATCGATACTCCTTCCAGTCCGCTCTCCTCTACAACGACCTCGGCAATCCTGCGAACAGAGCAGGTGTCTCCAGTACCTAGATTGTACAGATTGACATCTGCCCCGGTGTTATCAATCAGGTGGACCATGGCCTGTACACAATCGTGAGCAGACATGTATGATTTCTCTTGCATGCCATTACCTAGAACCTCAAGTCTACATGGATCCACTTTCAATTTATGAATGAAATCATAGATTACCCCGTGCGTTCCTCTAGGGCCAACGATGTTTGCAAAGCGATGAACCCATGATTTGGCTCCGAAAGTCCCGCACCAGGCGGTAATCAGTGCTTCCGAGGCTAACTTTGAGGCCCCATACAGAGATATTGGCTTAATCGGCCCATATGTTTCGGGCGTAGGCATGATGTCAGCCTCTCCGTAAACAGCAGAAGAGGATGAGAATGAAATCTGATTCACATCTTCGAGCCTCATGGCTTCCAGAACATTGTATGTAGCCACTGTACCTTGCTTAAGGTCGGTATCTGTTACAGTGGTGCCTAGTCTGATATCGGGATTAGCCGCCATGTGATGAACGATGTCGACCCCTTCCATCGCTTGTCTTACTTCATCCGGATTGAGAAGATCTGCCTTGACCACCTCGACTAAACCAGATTCATCGTGTTGAGATAGGAACTGCATTCGGCCGCTACTGAAGTTGTCGAGCACCCTTACAGACTTGCCATGTTCCACTAGAGCATCAACTAGGTGTGAGCCGATAAATCCGGCACCTCCGGTGACCAATTCCATGTACTGGCCAACCTACCGTATGCCTTGAGTCCATCGGGCATGCCTAAAATCGATTTACTTTCTAATTCGCATCTAACCGAGAGTCATTGCGAACGCTTCATTTGGCTCCCGCAGGGGCAACCCCGCGTGGCAGGGGAAGAATCGGGTGACAGATACTCTGTCGAGGCCGACGAAAATCAAGATGACGAGCAGGCTTTCTGGGACCGATTCTTTGAATCTCTGAAGCCGATTAAGCAGGAGCTCGACAATGCGAAGAAAGCAGTCTCATCGAGTTTTATCGGCGAAAGCGTCGACACAGTAGCCCAACTTGTGGATGATGTTGGAGATGCTGCAGATGCAGTAACACGAAGGACCGCCGAATTAACCTATTCATCGATACTCAGAAGCCCTGCAGCAGTAGTAATTTTGCTGATTTTAGTAACCGCTACGATTGGCAGAGATGCGATGGAATTTGAACATCAGATTAACGGAGATGTCGAAATCTATCTTCCTGACGGGGCCGACTCTACTGAGCTTCTTCAGCAGGTCCGCGAGCAATGGTCTACTGACATCTTCATGCTCTACATCCAGACCGACAATGCCGTCGCCGACCTGTCTAGACGAGGGACAGAGAACATCACTCATGTAGAGATTCTCAAACAGATATCCTGGATTGAGGGTGACGATCAGAATCGCGGCATTGGAGGCTATCAGTCTGGATTGGATTACAACAAAGAGGATAGAGGCGCGATAGATGGCGTGGTCTGGATTCTCTCTCCCGCTCAAATCGTCAAGGAAGCAAACTCCTCCAGTTACAGATTCAATTGCGCGATGGAGAAGTACGCCTTGCCCACAGGAGATGGAGAAGACTGCGCATTGTCTTCGCTGAATCCTTTCGAGGGTTACTCAATTCCAGAAGGCGATGGCGCCCAGGAGAGAATAGACCGCTTTGTTGAGGACGCAGAACCACTACTTTCCAGCTTCATCCGAGATACGAATAACGACGGTATTTGGGATACTACTGTAGTCGTCATGGGTCTGAAGTTCGATATGTCGGACACAGCAATAACGCCTCGTGACGATCCAAAAGGTAAGACTGAAGAAAATCCTTCGGGCCAACTAAAGGATCACAAGGCATTTATCAGACACGCTGAGTTACTGATCTACGAGGAATCTGATCCTACAATTTGCTCAATATGTCACCGCACTTATCTCTCTCCAACTTCGACAATGGATGAATTCACATCCACTGATAATAGGAAAGCTGTGACTATCACTGGCCTGACTCCGGTAGTTCACGACATCTCGGACGCAATCTACCAGGAGTTGGTAGACCGCATGCTACCAATCAGCGGCGTTCTAGTGTGCTTAGCCATGCTACTATTACATCGCAACCCAAAGGTCATCATAATCTGCGGAGCTCCAATTATGATGAGTCTCGCAATCACTTTCGGAATCACCGTAATTGCCGATATCATGCTCACTCCGATGATTATCTCTGTCGGGCCTATTCTGGTCGGATTGGGAGTGGATTATGCTCTGCATCTGACTAATCGGATTGAGGAGAATAGAATCGAACTAATTGAAGAGAGACTCGAGATGGCATGGTCGGCCCAAAGAGATGGTTTTGAAACCGAGGATATTGACCCTTGGGACTCAAACATCACACTCACGGCAACAGTCAGGGCAGTTCTAACAACTGGGCATGCAATCTTCCTGTCTGCACTGACTACAATAATCGGATTCAGCGTCCTTAGATGGCCCAGCTTAGTTCCAATTGAGCCGATGAGGACAGTTGGTACTACACTCCTACTAGGCATTGCAATCACTTTCGTAATGTCGATGATTTTGGTGCCGGCTTTGGTGCAATTACTCAGATATAGAAAGGCTCCATCTAAGGCCTTTGATAGAATCTGGGAGAAGATAGGCGAAATTCCAGTGAAGAATACAGCCCTAGTTCTGTTAGTTACTGTGGTGTTGACTGTATGGGGTGGCTCCATTCTTGAGGAAGAGCTCGGAAAGGGTCTGAGTGGGTCTTCAGATGAAGTCCCACCAGGGCTCGAATCGTATGAGACTCTCAGAGAGTACAGTTATGTTTTCGAGGGCGGACAGACTAACATGTTCATCGTTGATGCAACACAAAGAGGAACTCAGAATGACACCGCTCCAATACGAGATTTACCCATCCTAGATGCGATAGATCTCATGCAAGTTGAGAAGATAGATCAGGTTGCGAATACTTCCACAGTAAGCCTAGTTACAATACTGAAATCTATACATGTCGATGTCGCTATTGGAGATTTGGAGTTGTACGACCAAAGTCTATGGGAGATTCTGCATGACGAATGTTGGGATGAGTCAGATAACATTCTCCGTCCAGACTGCTGGCCATACGCAGCCACCAGCAGAGAGGCAATGGTAAATGTTGCATTCGACACGCTCTCTCCAGAAGTCCGTTCGATGCTGATGAATGCAGATCAAGGAAGCGGTGAGACCAAGACGCTGGTATATGTCAATCAGCCTTACATCAATCTCGCAGATGCAACAGTCCTGAGGGATGCAATTGACGGCTTCCTCTCTGGAGAAAAGCCATGTGATTCGGCTTGGACTTGCACGGGCCTAGAAGTCGAGCAGATATTCAACTCGCTACTCACAGGAGGGCTGCCAGTTTCAATCGATGTGAATGACGGCGTACAAGAGGCACAGTCCGAGACTACAATTGCAACCATGCTGATTCTGTTGATTACGATGGCTTTCCTGTTCAGGTCTCCCAGACTTGCATTCTTCACAATGATTGCAGTGGGCGTTGTAGTTGTCTGGCAACCTCTGCTGATGCGCAGTGGAGGAGTCAATGTCAACTTCTTTACTGCGATGGTGGGGACAATCGTTTTCGGTATCGGAGTGGACGATTCGATTCATATCGTTGACAGAATCAAAGATGAACGGGAAACTCCGTCTGGAATTGTGAAGTCTGTTGCTAAGACAGGCCAGACCATATTCGAGACTACCACTACTACATGCGCCGGATTGGCAGCCGGGCTATTCGTTGCAATACCTGGCTTGCAGAATTTCTTTGTATTGATGATGCTGCTACTAATCTTGGCCCTTCTGACCAGTTCTATATTGCTACCTGCAATGATAGTGGCTTACCATGAAGTAGGTACGAGGATAACAAAAGGAGAATCTTGGCTCGATTACGACCAAAGCGGAGCTCTTGCCACTGAGCCAGTGCTAGATGCTATAGTCGAATAACATACATTGGGGCGAGGGAGCAGGGAGTAAGCCCCTTTCTGTTCACCATTCGGCTGGTCGCATTCAACTGTGCGTCCTACCCGGTCCTGCCGATGCCATACGGACCTGCTTGGACTTGCTCCAGCGGGGGTGCTCGTTCCAGCCACGGTCAGGAAACCTCTCCCTTTCGGGTTCACAGTACGCCTGTCGTGGTTCGTTTCTGTTGCAGAGCCGGCCCTCCCGGACCTCCGGCTTGCGCCGGACCACCTGCATCGCGGAGAGGGGACTTTCCTCAGTGTCGTACACTGTCAGCGACCCTCCTGCTCCCTCACTCTAACGACAAGGCACACCAACATGAACCCAACGGTCGTCATTTGACCGTCTTTGTGATGCAATCAATCGGAAAGCATCATTCACATTCTACTACACCGAGGATTCGTGGACAGAGTAGAGGAACTGAAGCGTGAGGCGGGAATCGCTGCCTGCTCATTCGTGCGTGATGGTATGAGAATTGGCTTGGGAACCGGCTCGACGGTCAAGTACACAGTAATCGAAATAGGCCGAATGATTTCCGAAGAAGGAATCGATGTGATTGGAGTTCCTACAAGCGAGGCGACTAGAGAACTAGCCGAGAGTCTAAGGATCCCTTTGTCTACCTTGGAAGAAGTAACCTCTCTTGACATAACAATCGATGGGGCCGACGAGTTCGACTCAGACTTCCAATTAATCAAAGGGGGAGGAGGGGCACTTACACGCGAGAAGAGAGTTGCGGAAAAATCAGAATCCATGGTCGTGGTCGCTGATGACCGTAAACAAGTGGTCACTCTAGGGGAGTTTCATCTACCACTCGAGGTAGGAAAGGATGATTGGCATATCGTGGTAACCAAATTGCAAGAAATTTGCCCCGGGCAAGTAAGCCTCAGAGGAGGAGAATCTCCCTATGTCACCGATAACGATGGTTACATCCTTGATTGCGAATTTGGCCCTACAATCTCAGACCCAGCTTCACTGGAGGGACAAATCAGATCCATAGATGGTGTCGTGGAGGTTGGCTTGTTCGTAGACATATGCGATGCAGTGGTCATGGCCTCTCCTTCCGGAGTCACGACATTACTCAAACAAGGCGGCAGACTGGATTGAATACTGTCCGTCGCCGTTATAGAGGGGCGGCAATTCGCCGTACTGGGTCTGTAGCTTAGTCAGGTAGAGCGACGGGCTCTTAACCCGTCGGTCGCGGGTTCGAATCCCGTCAGACCCGCCATCACATCTCTCTCAACCGAGCAACCTATACCTCCTGACCTACACGCAGAAAGGAGCACCCATGACCAAGGAGTACTGGATAGGCGATGTCAACTCGGGGTCGCATGACAACTCCGAGGTCGAACTGAAGGGTTGGGTGTACCGAGCTAGAGGCTCAAACAAGATCTGGTTCATGGTCTTGCGCGATTCCACAGGCACAGTCCAGTGCGTCATCAAAAGAGATGCCGTAGGGGAAGAGAACTTCGAGTCGCTACGAAACGCTCTGATTGAATCAAGCGTTATCATTCGAGGAATAGCCAGCCCGACTGACCGAGAGCACGGACATGAAATCCAAGTCACTTCGGGAGAAGTTGTTGGACCAGTAAATCCGGACAGGCCATTCCCGATTACAGAATCTGCCATGGCCGAGTCCGATGGAGGAGAAACTGAGTTCCTACTCGATCATCGTCACCTGTATCTTCGCACCGGTAGAATGACTACGATGCTCAAACTCCGTTCAACTGTTTTTGGCGCAATCCATTCTTACTTCCGGGATCGTGATTTCATCGAGTATCAAGCCCCGAATTTCGTAGCAGGAGCAGTCGAAGGAGGATCGACTCTGTTTGAAGTCCCGTACTTTGGGCGTAAGGCCTACCTCACACAGTCATGGCAACTCTATGCCGAGGCAGCGATGCCTGCTCTAGAACGGCTTTACACAATGGCACCTTCATTCAGGGCTGAGAAGAGCCGCACTCGGAGACATCTGACTGAGTTTTGGCACGCAGAGATGGAAATTGCATGGGCATCAAATTCTGAGGTCATGGAACATGGCGAAGGAGTTGTGCGGCACATTGCTAGAACGCTACTCGATGAGAGATCAGATGAACTCACAAGTCTAGAGAGAGACCTGGACCTTATCGCCAGTTATGCAGACAGCGAATACCCTAGAATGCGCTATGATGAGGCCATTGAGATCCTTCAAGGAAAGGGCGTGGAAGTCGAGTGGGGGCAAGACCTAGATTATTCAAAGGAGAAGATTCTGACTGCTGATTTCGAGGTCCCTCACTTCCTGACTCATTATCCGCGAGTCGCTAAGCCATTCTATCACCGTCCCGACCCTGATGATTCGAAGTATGTATTGTGTCACGACCTGTTGGCACCCGAAGGATATGGCGAGATTATCGGTGGCGGCGAGAGGACTTGGTCTGAGGCTGAGATTCTGGAGAGGATCAAAGAGGAAAACGCTCCTATGGAGGCTTACGAATTCTATGTTGATGTGCGACGATACGGAGGAGTTCCTCATGGCGGCTTCGGACTAGGTGTTGACAGGGTGTGCACATGGCTTGCAGGCGCTGAGCACATCCGCGAGGCAATCCCATTCCCTCGGGATAGTAGGAGAGTCACGCCGTAGGCGTGCGCTGCGAACACTCATACGAAGGCATCCTTTGCGATGTTCATGGACGATTGGCGCGACCTCGACCTTGCCAACCCAACAGACGAGCACGCTATGCTCAGGCAGATGGTGCGAAATTTCGTTGCTGATGAAGTAGAGCCCCAAGCTCTTGAGTATGATAGGGATGAGAAGTTCAATGCAAATTTGTTCAGGCGACTAGGGGAGCAAGGAATACTGGGAATCTCAGTTCCCCCGGAATATGGGGGGGCCGGGATGGACGCGACTGCTGTTGCTATAATCAACGAAGAACTGTCCTATTCTGACCCCGGATTGTGTCTTGCATACTTAGCTCATGACCAATTGCTTGCAAACAATCTTGCCCACAATGGTAGCGAGGAACAGAAGAGCAGAATCTTGCCCAAATTATGCAGCGGCGAGTGGATAGGATGTATGGCCATGAGCGAGCCTGGATACGGAACAGATGTCTTGGGTATGGAGACTACTGCTACCGAGAATGATGACGGCTCATGGAAAATCAATGGCAGAAAGATGTGGATTACAAATGGAGCCGTCGATGATGATGGCACACCTGCAGACATCGTGTGGCTCTATGCTAGAACAGGAATTGACTCAAAGGGCAGGGCCGAGGTGACAACCTTCATCGTCGAGAAGGGCATGCCTGGTTATTCTGTAGGGCAGAAGATCGATGACAAGTTAGGCATGAGGGCCAGTAATACTGCAGAGCTAGTGTTCGATGACTGCGTAGTCCCTGCCTCAAATGTAGTCGGAGGGCCGGGCGAGTCGATGATTCATATGATGAGAAACCTCGAATTAGAGAGGATTGGCCTAGCCGCTATGGGTTTAGGCATCGCTAGGCGATGTCTGGCAGCCATGAATCAGTACGCTGGCGAGAGAGAAGCCTTTGGCAGAAAGATTCGCGAATTTGGACAAATACAGAGGCACATTGGCGAATCATGGGCCGAATACAGAGCAATGCGTGCATATGTCTACGACACCGCGCGCGCTACTGACTTGTCTATGTCCGGAAACAGGCTAGATTCAGACGGCGTCAAACTGTTCGGAACCACCGCCGCCAAGAACATCGCCGATAGGGCAATACAAGTAATGGGCGGATATGGTTACGTGGGAGAGTATACCGTCGAGAGGCTATGGAGAGATGCCAAGCTGCTCGAAATTGGCGGAGGCACCCTTGAGAGCCACCAGAAGAACATCACACGAGACCTGTCGGATGATTCAGGTCCTATCGAAAGTTAGTGGTAGTCCCGCCCGGATTCGAACCAGGGTCCCCGGGACCAAAACCCGAGATGATGGACCACTACACTACGGGACTTCGAGCAGATGGCGGAGTACCTATGCTATTGAATTGACTGGACAGGCAAGCGACAGCATCAAAGGTTCTCGGAGTGCCCTTTGCTACATGCGTGAGCGATGGGCATTGCTGTTGGCAATCCTGATGTTGACATCTCCGGCTTCTGCATTGGTGGTTGGTGACAACCCACAAATGGGGGGTCCGGGCAATCACGATTATGTCCCAGTCGACTCACTTTCCAATCAATCAATTGGGGCCCCGAACTCTCCTTGGATAGAATCGAGCCTATTCGACAGGATTGATTCGGGCAATGAAGATGTTCGGGTTACTGTGATTACGCGCTCGCTATCAGTACTCAATCAATGGCAGTACAATCACGGAGCTATTGAGGAACAGAAGCCAGCCAACTCTGGCGAATCAATCGTCTCTCTAGATCCGGTCGAGGGAGTCAATCACAGGACATTCTGGATGGACTCCGAGATTTTCCATAAACTCCCGGGTGTGCCGGGGATAATCGCTATACTGGATGCACAGAACTCACCAGAGCCCTACGACACGAAACCATTCGCTACGCCTCCCGGATTAAATCCAGAGTCAGTGAGAAGTGGTGAGATTCACGGCGCAATTGGTGCATGGGAGAGGGGCTATACTGGAGAAGGCATGGTCGTGGCTGTTGCAGATACAGGAGTCGACTTTGCCCATCCTGATCTTAACGGAACTCAGGCCAGAGTATCAGATTCCAAGTCACCTTACTTCGGCTGGCCCTTGATGTTCGATCACAACAGCATGTATTACTGGTTGGTGAATGGTGAAGCATATCCATCTAGGTCCACTTGGTATGCCGACACTTCTACGATAGATTACGACAACAATACTGACGGCATTCTCGATATCTCAGGTTACAACATTACTGGAGTAAACACATCTCTCTCTGGTGAATATCACCTTGGAGAACACCCTGATTCAACTCTTCGTAACAAGGCTGGAGGAGATGTCCCAATCCTAGTTGTGGATGATAGGGTTTCTGGCTTGTACGAGACAGTCTATCCGGATATCAACCGAGACGGCCAGTTCCAAAACGATGTTCCTATGAGGCCGGGCGAGGAAACTGCAGGGCTAGATACCGATGACGACGGGTTATGGGATATTTCCGCAGGCCTAGTCTATTGGGTGGCTGATGGGACCAACGGTGTTCCTTATTCTGAAACATATGCTCCTCGCCATGGCTACAACAATAGAATCCCAGGTGCAGGCAATCTAACTCTATTCATGCTTGAGTCAGGTAGTCATGGGACACTGTGTGCAAGCGCCATCGCAGCTCAGGGTGTAGTTAGTGACGGAAAGGTTCTGGGCATGGCGCCTAACGCCACTATTTCTTCTATTGGCAACCATTACTCAGGAGGGCACTCACTGGACGGCTGGAGATTCATCGCCGAGGGCTACGACGGAGTAACAATCACACAAGGAGACCAGCCTCACATAGGTTCGTTCTCGTTTGGTTACTCTTCGATAGACGAAGCTGGAGCCGACGGCTACTCGCTTTACCTAGATTGGTTGACTCGTATCTACAATGACAATGCTTCATACTCAGTTGCCATAGGCAACGGAGGGCATGGCTTCGGTACAGCCAAGGTTCCGGGGGCGGCACATGGAATCTTCTCGGTGGGGGCATTCAGCAGCCGTTCTAGCGATTCATGGGGACAGAACGCCCCATGGTCGAATCGTGGCCCGAATGTGGTTGGCAGGATGGACCCAGACATCGTTTCTGTCGGCTGGTCAGCCACAGGCGATATCCCTCTCAATTCTAGAAACAATGCTAATTCGGCATGGAGTACATGGGGAGGAACCAGCCTTGCTACACCTATCGCTGCCGGCCTGATGGCGCTGGTGGCTGAGGCTTGGCAGGAAAACCTCGGAGATTATCCTGGCTCACAGGAATTCAGAGACTTCGTACTGTCTACTTCTGACGATAGAGGCTACGAGCCATTCGTACAAGGCGGTGGCTGGTTTAATGCCTCACGGGCCACGGCTACTCTAGATGGGGCAAATGGAACTTGGTGGACAAGTCCAGCCCAATGGAATAGTGGAACATTCCAAGGCAAGCATAGGGATGCCAACATCAATCTTATGCGGCCGGGCGAATCTCAAGATGTAGCACTAGAGTTCGAGAATTATGGAGAAACAGATGTATTACTCAGATTCACTCCAACAGAATTTACTCCACTAGAGCACACTGTTCATGTTTGGGAAAGTCTCGGTAATGGTAGTGAAGACGGAGTAAACGACTCATGGGATGGCCATCAAGGAGACAGGCCGGACCTATTGATTCCACTACATATCTCAAATGGCACGGAGTATAACCTGCCCTTGGATACTATACAACTCAGAGCTAGGGCGACCATAGAGTATTCAGCATTCGATGGCAATCAAGATAGAGCTTCAGAGGAGCGAGTATATCTGCAAATTTACCGATGGACTGACGAAGACGAAGATGGGATCTATGTCGAGGACTTTGACAACGATTCGATGGTAGACTCTGATGATTGGACGGAGTCGGACGAACTAGAGGAGGTGACTTACTGGTGGAGCAACGGGCCCAATGCAGAAGTCAGAGTCGGATTGCCATTTGAAGATGCTAGAGACGGACTTTTCTTGGGTGTATGGAATTACAATGGGCATGTCTCAGATGATCCCGTAAGAATAGAAGTAGATTGGACAGCATTCGGAAGTGCAGGAAATGACTGGATTACGATTCCATCGACTGCAGTGATTCCTGCGAATGGCTCCACATCTACTCAAATGACAGTTTCAGTCCCAACAGACGCAGAATCGGGACTTCATCAGCACGGCGTGCTAATCGAATCATTCGAGATTGACGAAGGAGGAAATCTGACAACAACAATACCTCAGAGAAACTGGACATTGCCCGTAGTCACCAATGTGCCTTGGATAGGTCCATTCTCTCTAGAAGCCAAACCATTGGACGGAAATGTCTCCAATCAGACATTGTACGACGAATCATGGATTAGCGGAGCCACACGATGGGACTGGAGGGCAGAGAGTGGTGACTGGCGATTCCTAACAGTTGAGTGGCCCGAGGAGTGGGATACTGGAGGTACTGCAATTCTCGATGTCGATTGGGATGATAATCCATACACCGACATCGATGTCCTGTGGCTTACAGAGACTCCGCATTATTATGCAGAAGACGACCCCGACTCTTATGGCGATTCTACTTTCATCATTGAATCTCGCTCTACAAACAATCACGCCGGAGGAGGGTCACACAATTGGGGTACTTTCACCGATACCTCACGTGAGATGTTCGCAGTACCTGCCAATCAAGGTGTACACCAACTGGTCCTACATACGGCTCTACACGGAGTACCTACAAACGACAACCCGTTAAATGTCTCAGTAGGTTATCTTGCGGCCGAGGAATCTGGATTCCAGAAACTAGTCACAGACTGGTCCGAAGGCAGCGGTGTTGATGCTGTCCATGTCGTTTCAACTATCCCTCTGAATGTCGAATCTGTTTCTTCCTATGGCTGGAGCCAGCCAGCATATTATGACAACGAGACGGCATTTCAGGATGTCTCAGGAGACAAGATGACCGCATCTTGGTGGCACAACATGTCCATTGAGAACTCAACTGAAATCGACATCAAGATGAATGCGCATGACGATGCAGATCTGGACCTCTATTTGTTCAGAGATGCCAACGGCGACGGTAGCTTCTCTTCTAACGAAGAAGTAGGGCGTTCATGGTCAGGGTCATCGTCCGAAAGCATCACAATCACTTCACCCGAAGACGGATTTTACGCCGTAGCCGTACACGGTTGGTCGGTGCCAAGTGGGACCGTACAGTTTTGGATTGACATCGACGTCATCGGAGGAGACCAACTAACTATTACGGATAATTTCACCATGACTCCTGGTGAAATCGCGGCCCTTTGGCCCAATGGAAGTGAAACTCTAGCAGGACAAGTCCCAGCATCCGCTTTCCAAGTCAATCTGGCCTATGAGCGTCCAGCTCACGCAGGAGTCTGGACAGGCCATGTTGAAGTTGTAGTCGAAGGAGGAATCAGTCTACGGCTGCCCTATATCTACGAATTAGCAGAATTAGATCCAGAGATTTCTTTTGAAGTGCCGGAGAATATGACTCAAACCAATACAGTAGTTCCGATACGAATTCATGCCTTGGATACAGGTATAGGATTCAGGCTTGACGATCTAAATTGGATTGCCGCCAATAACCAAACTAGCATTCCCAATGCTGACTTAGTAGAAGCGTTGGATACCGAACTATCTTATCACAATCTGACTGAACTTTGGAACAGCGGAAATCACTTTGCAATTCCAGACAATGTGAGTTTCAGGGAAGTCTGGATTAATGCAACACTGCCCGAAGTCGAGCAGTGGCATCACTATGCTGCAACTTTGAGTGACCGTGCGAATAGATCAGCATCCGCCCATCTCGCAGTTTCCTACGATGTAACGGCGCCACCACTAGCACTCTCTGACATACCTTGGATTACCAACCAGCAGAGTTTGACCTACACGCTGCATTCTGAGCCCGATGCCAGCGTTACTCATTCGGGTAATTCAGTTGAACTAGACGAAAACGGAGTTGCAGAGGTGACGATACAACTTACTGAAGCGGAAGCTAGGAAGAACCAAGACTCCACATTCTACTATGTACATGGGAGCAGTGTATTCGATATCGTAGTAACAGATCCTGCAGGCAACTCGTTCACACGGGAATTCTCGGTGGTTTTTGACCCTACTACTCCCTCTGCAAATCTAGTCGATGTCACAGACCAGGCAGGTTTTCATTACGACTCAGAAAGTATTGCAAATCCAGTCAACTTGACCCAAGGAACTGTGACTGCAATTATTCCAGTAGACATTCAAGAATGGTGCTTCAAACTCTCTGCGCTGAACTCTCCACATGAACTAGTACAATGCGAAACATCTCAGTTGATTCCACAACC
Organism: Euryarchaeota archaeon UBA86; assembly: GCA_002503055.1. GTDB lineage: Archaea > Thermoplasmatota > Poseidoniia > Poseidoniales > Thalassarchaeaceae > Thalassarchaeum. The sequence goes on from DAQX01000005.1 coordinate 29,249, forward strand.
TAGGCTAGAGGATGACCCTGGCCAATCTACGCTACCAGCTCAGTACAACATTGACACATCACAACTTCCAGATGGAGAATATTTGATGACTCTAGAGTTAAGAGACTGGGCCAACAATTCAGTAATAGAGTCATGGGCATTCGCTCTAGATACTACTGCCCCAATAGTTGAGTGGTCAATCAACCCAGGCACAGAGACCTCATTCTTCGACCATAGACAAGGCCTTTCCTGGCTTGCGTCCGAAGAAGTTCACGCCACCTTCACAATAGATGGTGTAACAATTAGTGAGCGTACCGATGTTACAGGGGGAGCGCTATTTGAACTCAACCATACGGGAATGCATACGGTATGCATGGAAGCCGTGGATGGGACCAAGTCACAAGAGAATAATAACAGATTCAAGCAATGCCGAGAGATGATGCTTGATCCGTCAATCTACTCAACACATGTCTCAGCAGACTGGGATGGTGGATTGATGGCAATCGATATGGTCGAGGCGATATTACAACGCGGACCTGATCAAGAGATTTGGTGGAGCAGAGTCGGCTCTGATCAACGAAGTCTGATTGAACCGGGCGCCGCAGTAATTACTCTGCCTTTGGAATTGGAGGAAGGAGACAACCAATTCCTGATTGAAATCGAGGCACTAGATCACTACGACAACTACACTCTTTCGATAGTAAGAGACACTATTCCTCCCGCCTTAACCATGGAAGAGAAGGTGAATAGGACATCTCCTCTTGAGACTCAAAGAGTAGTCATGGGAACTTGTGAGATAGGGGCCTCTGTGATGGTTTGGTCCGAAACCGAATCGGTAGATTTCTTCTGTGAAGAAAGCGGTCTATTCGAAGTCAGAATAGGTATTCCTGAAGTTCCCGGGAAACACATCATCAATGCACTTTCATCAGACGGAGCGAACAATGAGAACTCTGCCTCAATTGAGGTTCTTGAGCAGGAGTGGTTTGACTGGGCTCTGGATGACGCTAGGGCCTCCGGGCCGATGCTGTGGTGGTTTTCCTTAGCAGGCTTGGCGATGATTCTACTTGTCTTGGTGCCCACAATGGCATTGCGCAACCGAAACGCAACAAGAGATAGGCTGCTCAAACACGGACCCAATATTGACGAGATTATGTCAGAAGTAGAATCGACAGTAAGCAATGACTCAACCAATGACGATTCCACTGAGTAAGGCTCATGCCCCTACTCCCTTTCGAAGATACATGGAAATCACTAGCATAGGCGTCATCGGAGCCGGACAGATGGGCAATGGCATAGCACAGGTAGCAGCATGCGCTGGCTACCAGGTAATGATGATCGACATCGAACAATCATATGTGGACAGAGGTATGTCTTCGATTGAGTTTTCTCTATCCAAGCTAGTTTCCAAGGATAGGATGAGTCAGGAAGACGCGGATTCCGCTCTCGCACTTGTGAGTACATCTACAAGCAAGGAGGCAGCGTCTCAATGCGACTTGGTGATAGAAGCAATTCCAGAAATCCCCAATCTGAAATTCTCAACCTTCTCTGAGTTGGATGGAATCTGCAAAGATAGTACAATTCTTGCTAGTAACACTTCTAGCATCAGCATCGATGAGATTGCCGCTGCAACAAATAGGCCGAGCAAGGTCATTGGAATGCATTTCATGAATCCAGTTCCAATAATGAAACTCGTTGAAATCATAAACGGTTCACAGACTTCCAATGAGGTTAACTCCGCAGTTGTCGAGGCCGCGGAAAGGATGGGCAAGGTCGCACTCTCATGCAACGACTCTCCTGGCTTTGTAAGCAACAGAATTCTTTGCCCGATGCTAAATGAGGCAATACTGACTCTACAAGAGGGCGTGGCTGAGCCAGAGGCGATTGATGGAATCATGAAACTCGGGATGAACCACCCGATAGGACCACTCGCTCTATCGGATCTAATTGGCTTGGACACAGTCCTCCATATTATGAATGTCCTGCACGAGGGAATGGGCGACGACAAATACGCTCCTGCGCCACTGTTAATTGAGATGGTAGAGCAAGGAAAGCTCGGCCGGAAGAGCGGTCAAGGATTTTACGAATATTGACCAAAAAGGGTACTGAAAAGGTGCATTTTTCACACTAACGCTTCGTGCGAAAGTTCAAGCCTATGCGCATGCCCCTAAGGGCATGACCACCCGCCACACTGCATCTACGATAACAGCCCTGATCTTGGTCTCTTGCCTGTCTGGAGTTGTTCTAGCAAACGATGCAGGATCAGGAGGAGATGCAGGAGGAACCACCTCAACAGCAGTATGGCTGCCGGCCACCGATGCAACATACTACGGGAACCTAACATTCAGTGCAAATGGTACAGGCGATGATGAAGACTACTACGGAGTCAATATGTCAAACAATACTGGAATAGCCGTACAGATTGACTATCCCAGTTCTACAGATTTTGATCTTGCTCTATTGAACTCCGGAGGGGGCTACATAGACACTAGCGTAAGTACCGGCACTACTGATGCAGTAACCTCTAATGGCACGAGCGTTGGTGGTAACACAGTATACATCTGGGTTGACAGATACTCCGGCTCTGGACAGTACACAATGCAAATCTGGATATTCTCCACCAACTCTTCTGGCGGAGGTGGAGGCGGAGGAGGAAACTCTACCCAGAACGATGCGAATACTGGCGGAGATGCATCGGATGTACAAGCTACTCCAACATTTCTGAACGCGACGAATGCGACATACTACGGCTTTGTAGACAACTCGGCCGACGAGTATGATTGGTATGCTATCTCGATGCCTGCATTCCATTCGATAAACGCCAGTCTTTCCTGGAATACATCGAGCGTTGATCTCGACTTGCACCTGTTCGATGAGAACGGCTCCTACATCGACTACAGCTACTGGGACAACCCGGAGAATGTCAGTAGTGGAAACGCAGCAATCGGAGGAACTAATGTCACGCTTATGGTACGCGCTTGGTCAGGAAGTGACAATTACACTCTCACTTTGAATTTCTCAAATATTTCTTCATCTCCTGTATACAATCAGGATGATGCGGGGACAGGTGATGATGCCTCTGACGACTACAACAATCCAACGAACATCGTCACATATGTCGGCCAGAATGACTTCACTGGCTGGGCATCATCTAGTGCAGACGCTGTAGATGAATACTCTACATCAATCCCAGTTGATCATGGAATTACGGTATCTCTTTCCTTCGATACTTCGGATGCTAACTTCGATTTAGCGATGGCTGATATGCAGATCAATATCATCGACTCATCTTCGTCCTGGTTTTCTAGCCCAGAGGAAGTTTCCACAAATGGCTCAGGATACTATGTTGGTGGTGATAGTGTAATCATCGAGGTTTACGCTTCTTCTGGCGAAGGAGACTATAACATGACCATTTGGATTTTCACGCTTGATGCCGATGGCGATGGATTCTATGATGAGGATGAGGTCGCATGTGGCTCCGATCCAGATGACGCCTCGAGTGTACCTCAAGACACGGATGCTGATGGTATCTGTGATATCTTGGATGATGATGACGATGATGATGGCTACGACGATGCCAACGATTCATTCCCACTTGATAACGCCGAATGGGATGATACGGATGGCGACGGAGTAGGAGATAACTCAGATGAAGACGACGATAATGACGGTTGGACGGATTCCGACGAATATCAATGTGGAACTGACTCGTTGGACTACAACAGCCAACCCCTAGATACCGATTCTGATGGAACTTGTGACATAGTTGACACGGATGATGATGATGACGGATATCCCGATACCTCTGATGCATTCCCACTAGACGACGAGGAATGGATGGATACCGATGGCGATGGAACAGGTGACAATGCCGATTTAGATGATGACGGAGATGGATTCACAGACGCCACTGAAGGGGTTTGTGGATCAGATCCACTAGATTCGGGTTCTATACCACTTGATACTGATCAAGATGGCTCGTGCAATGCTGTGGATGGCGATGATGATAACGATGGTTTCGCAGACATCAATGATGCTTTCCCACTAGACGCAAACGAGTGGGTTGATACTGATGGAGATGGATTTGGTAATAACCAAGATCAAGACGACGACGGTGACTTCGTAATCGATACTTCTGATGCATTCCCTCTGGACGCTACTGAGTGGGATGATAATGATGCTGATGGAGTGGGAGATAATGCCGACCTAGACGATGATAACGATGGCTGGCCTGATACTGATGAGGCAGACTGTCAGACCGACCCATTTTCCTCTTTCTCAGTACCTGATGATTTCGATTCAGACCAGATTTGCGACAGAGTAGATCCAGATGACGATGGTGACGGAGTGGACGATACACTCGATATGTTCCAGTTCGATGCCACAGAATGGGAGGATCTGGATCTAGATGGCATCGGCGACAATGCTGATACCGACGATGATGGAGACAGTTGGTCGGATCTAGAGGAGCCCAATTGTGGTTCAGATCCTCGAGATGCCAATTCAATACCCGATGACTGGGATGGCGACAGAATTTGTGACCCTCTCGACCCGGATGATGACAATGACATGACGCCGGATATCGACGATGATTTCCCATTCGATTCCAGTGAGTCCGTAGATACAGACGGGGACGGAGTGGGCGACAATTCAGATTCTGACGACGACGGAGATGAATGGCCTGATGCTGTAGAAACAATCTGTCAGACAATGCCACTTTCAGCTAATTCTGTTCCACTTGATACGGATGGAGACGGATCATGTGATGTGGTCGATGCAGATGACGATAACGACGGAGTCAGCGACTTAGCTGATGTCTTCCCATTGGACGGAACTGAGTGGGAGGATCGAAACTCAGATGGATTAGGAGACAATGCTCATCCATTGACAATTGTAGATCACATGAAACTCAACCCTATGCTCACCGCACTTGCAATACTTGCAATTCTAGGTGCCATCGGTGGGTCTGTAGCATTCACATTGAGTCGAAAGCAAGAAGGAGCGATTATCGTAACAGATGGAACCGAGCAGGTTTGGGATGATGACGAGTCTACTAACAAACAGTTTACTGAAGAACCAGAGGCACCAGTCGCCCCGGATCCACCAGAAAGGCCACCTGAGATGCCAAAGACGCCACCTTCTCCGCCTGAAAAGCCTCCAATGCCACCTGAGATGCCGCCACAGCCCGAATTAGAGCCAGAGCAAGACTCTGACTCTGTTCCACCCTCTCCTCCGAAGATGAGACCACCTCCTCCGCCAGGTTTCGAGGATATGGCATCGGTTCTAGCTGCAGAGCCTGAGAGAGTAAACAGTTGGGAAGACCTCCCAGATGGTGGTGATTATGTGGAAACAGAACCCATGAGGTATGAAGGAGAAGACTGTGGAGTTTGGGTGCGACAGGACGACGATAGTTGGGTTAGAGAAAATTGAAACAATATTTCGACAATATCCGTAGCATGCCATTTCTGATAATACAGTGATTATCGGACAGAACTGGACATTTGGATGCCGTAAGAGTAGATTTTCAGTATATCACCCCTTTAGGGGGTGTAGTGAGCATGTAGCGGCATGATTATATCATTTACATTGCCTGATGCACGTTAGTGACACCCATGAATGAGAATGCCCCACGTTCAATCTGTCTAGCTTTGCTAATGATTACCATGACTGCAGTTCCCCTGCTTGATGCGCCAACCGAACCGCCAGAGTTACGCGATACTCAGGTAAAGATGGAGGGTACCATCAATGGTGGATCCTGCACGGGTCATGATGCATGTAGAGGCTCAGATGCTGGTAATACCTATGCCACAGCACACAATCTGACTTCAGATTTTGACTTTGATGGCAATAATGAGACCAATGTCTATTTCGGTAGCCATTCAGCTACAGGTTACTCTACCACAAGTGACGCCAACAATGACATGTTCGTCGTGGATGTCCCTCCGGGATACGGATTCACTGCGACTTTGACTTGGAATCACTCTGGGGCAGGTTCCTACATCTATTCTGAGACTTATGCTTACTACCTCAGCGTAGGACCTACTTCCATGTCAGGTTACTCTACTTCGGCAACTTCGTCATTCGGCGGGGCTTGGGCATATTGCCGCTACAGTAACGCTGGTGAGTTGAAGACGACCAGTGAGAACTACGAGATGTATGAGGGCAATCCAAGCACAGGAACTGGCTACTGTTACAAGGCCTCTTCCTCATATTCGACATACACCGAAACTCCACACGATCTTGCTGGTGATACTTTCATGCTCAATGTGTGGTGCTATAGGTGTTATCAGAACACATACACTGATTACCAATTGGAAATCAGTGTATGGCCTGGTGATGCAGGAAAGCCTGGAGATCAAACAACACCACTTACTGGAGCACCTCTTACTCAGATTGGTGGCGGATGGTACTGGGGTAGCGGTGGCAGCCCTAGCGGGACTTCATGGTCTTCCATCTCCGACACCTTCACTCTTGCAGCAGGCCAAGAAATTGGACTGGATTACGAGTGCGACTATTGGTGCCCTTACGAGACCGCAGTGTCTCTGACCGCTCCTAATGGAACTTCTTACTCTTGGGGTGTTGGTTCTCTAGCCGGTTACTCCTCAGGTAGTCTTGGAGCATATTCGGGTACTGGAACATGGACACTCAGTGCTACAGACAGCTATGGTGATGGAGGTATATTGCTAACCGTGGCAGAATCCTTAGGTTCGTTTACAGGGATGCTGACTGCAGATGCCTTCGATACTGAAGATAAGAAATCTGGATTTGTCAGTTCCTCTGACACCTCCGATGTCTGGGCGATGACTATTCCTGATGGATATGCGGCTAACATCACTCTAGATTGGGATGCAAATGCTGACTTGGACATTTACATCTATCAGAACGCTGACCTAACTGGCCTTCTTGCATATTCTTGGTACGATCAACCCGAGTTCATTGATTTGGGCGGCTCTGTGACCAACACAACTGTGTTCATCAAGGTCGAGTACTGGTACTGGGGAAGCGTTGACCCATCCGCAGGATATCTCCTATGGATGCAGATCACACCATCTGTTAACCCACCTTGCTGGGTCCAGAATGATGGTGGCTCTGGTGATGACGCTGGAGACTCTCTAACGGAAGCCACTAATGTATCATCCAATGGAATGCAGGGCACTCTTACCGGAATGATTTGCGAAGGCTACGATGATTACGACTACTACTTGCTAGATGTCCCTGCGTACCACGGTGCGTGGGCCCGTCTAGATTGGGGTGAACAAGACGGAGGTGGAACAGGTTCCACTATCGCTTCAGGAGATAACCGTTTGTGGATGTACATGTACACATCTTCCGGCTCTTATATCATGGGCAGTACTTCGTACTACAGGAATCCTCATGCTCTGTCGACAAACAACTCGTACACTTGGAATTACCAACTGAGCTCACCTTCTCAGGTAGTAATTTATGTCAGAGCATACGATATAGCTGATGATTTTGAACTCAACTATACGGTTCAGTATTCGATATACAATCAGTCAGTTGAGCCAACTCAGAGCTCTAGCCCGAACGACGCCGGTACCGGCCAAGATGGAGGCGACTCTTTCTATGGTACCGATGCTCCGACAATCAACTCGATGAACCAGACATTTACTGGCTGGGCACACGACAGTTGGGACAGGTATGATTACTACAAGGTCTATGTCCCTAACAACTACGCATTGATGATCAACCTGACTTTCCCAGAAGAAAATTGGCTGTACTTGGGCATCTACTATCCAAGTGCAACTGGGTATCTCTACTCGGCATGTTATGTATCAACCAGCAACACCCAGGGTTGGCTGACTTGCTCTATTGACTACTCTTATTCTGGACAGGATATGTACATCCGTATCTACCAAACTGTCGGAGGTGGAGAATATTCTGTTGATATGACAATGATTACTCCCGATAACGAACCAGGCGCACCGCACAATGATTGCGGTACTGGTATCGATGCTTCTGACAATATCTACTCCCACCCAGGTGGAAACACTTGGCTGAACGACAGCACACAGATTGATGCCAATGGCGATGCGAATGATACTGCTGGTACCTGTACTGGTTGGTTAGATGAAAACTGGGATCCACGCGATTACTACAACATCCTAGTCCCATCTGGAAAGTATCTGATGATGAATGTCTCTTGGGAGTCCGACGGACAGTACATCTACACATACATGTACAAGTGTCAAATCCAGACTCTTCCTTGCGGCTATCCATCTAACCCTGCATACTTCGTTTCTCAGCAGAGTAGCAATGCAGGCTCAACTTCTGGAATCTCTGGTCTGTGGGTAACACAGGGCGGTTGGTTGACCATCGGAATATACACCTATGGCGCATCAATGATTACCTACACAATGGATTTGCAGTTCAGAGACCTCTCTGAGCTGCCCGGCGGTGTACAAGACGATGCAGGATCAGGTGTGGATGCAGGTGCAGGCCCATCTGATGCCGTTCATGTTGACAATTACAACAACTGGACTGCCAACGATACCCTGGAGTTCTCCGGTTGGAATCACGGCTCTGTAGATACCACTGACAGATACACCTTCGATGTACCAGCTAACTTCGGATACGAGGTGTGCGTGAGTCACGAGGGTATCCAATACTACACTGGCGGATACAACGTGTGGATCATCTTGGATATCTTTGGTACCGGAACTGGTAACATCGCCTACGGTCAACCGATCTATTCCTCTAGCACAATTTGTTGGAACTCTAGCACAACCGGCGGATACTACGGTGATGCTCTGAATATGATTGGAGTTAGAAACTGGGGCGGTGCGTTCGTCGGTAACGAGGGCCAGGACTACAATGTCACCATCTCGTTCTACTCGCTAGACGCTGATGGCGACGGCTGGTATGACTCCATGGAGAACCTCTGTGGAACCGATCCATTCGACAATACGAGCGTACCACAGGACACCGACGCTGACGGTATCTGTGACTTGCTAGATACCGATACGGATGGTGATGGAGTTATTGACTCTGAAGATGCGTTCCCAGAAGATGCCAATGAGAGTACGGACTCTGATGGCGACGGAATAGGGGACAACTCCGATTGGGATTTGGACAATGATGGTTGGAACAACACCGACGAAGTAGATTGTCTGACAGATCCAATGGATGGCTCCTCCTTCCCTGAAGACTTTGACAACGATACTATCTGTGATGTACTCGATTCAGACGATGACAACGACGGCTACTTCGACAATGATGACAGGTTCCCATATAACGCGAGCGAGTGGGCCGACAACGACAACGACGGTGTTGGCGACAACGCTGACGAGGACGATGACAACGACGGCTACTCTGACGCAGTCGAGATCGAGTGCCAGTCAAGCCCTACCGAAGTTACTGACATACCAGTAGACAGTGACTTGGACGGTATCTGTGACGCTATCGATGACGATGTCGACGGTGATGGCTACGACAACGATGTCGATGCCTTCCCAACCGACCCAGATGAGTGGTCTGACTTCGACGGCGACGGAATTGGTGACAATGCAGACACTGACGACGACAACGACCTAGTGCTCGATGTTGACGATGCCTTCCCATATGACCCATATGAGACTGTAGATACAGACGGTGATGGAGTAGGGGACAATGGCGATCTCAACGACGATGGCGATGCATGGACTGATGCAGAGGAAGCAGCTTGTGGTTCAGATTCACTGGATGCAGACTCGGTACCAGATGACTACGATGGCGATGGTTTGTGCGACAAGGTCGACACTGATGACGACGGTGACGGTACACCTGACACCGATGACGCCTTCCCGTTCGATGCCACTGAGTACGCCGATTTCGATGGAGACGGAATTGGAGACTTCTCCGATACCGATGACGACAATGATGGCTGGCTAGATTCTGAGGAGCCTAACTGTGGCACAGATCCAATGGACACCTTCTCGGTACCAGATGACAACGACCGCGACAAGCAGTGCGACATCGTTGACCCAGATGACGACAACGACGGTACATTGGATATCGATGATGACTTCCCAATGAACCCTGCAGAGCAGAACGACCTAGATGGCGACGGCTACGGTGACAACGCTGACAACGACGATGACGGCGATGGCTGGCTAGATGTCACTGAGGCAATCTGCGCTGCCGCAGGCGGCTATGGTGACTCGATGAATGCGAATGTCATGCCAAGGGACAATGACCCAGGCGTTGACGCTACTGCAGGCGAGGATGGAATCTGGGGTACAGATGACGACACAGGCACTGTCGGAGACCTTGTGTGTGACGCAATCGACCCAGACTGGGATAACGACGGCTTCCCTAACCCAGCAGATCCGGAGAACCCTGTCTGCACAGATTCCCTGTGCGAGGATACTTTCCCATACGATCCAACTGAGTGGCACGACGCCAACGGCGACGGCCTAGGGGACAACGGAGAGCCTCTTGGCTTCATGGACGACTTCCAGGCCGAGCCTGCACCGTTCATCGCTGCTCTACTCGCAATCATTGGAATGATTGTTATCGCAAGGCGCGGCATGGGTGGCGAAGACGAAGATGACTTCGACGAGGATGCTGACTTCACTGAGGAGTTCATGGATGACGA
>DAQX01000016.1:0-38995 GCA_002503055.1 Euryarchaeota archaeon UBA86
CTCTGGCTCTGGCTCTGGCTCAGCGTATGTACACGAGCCGTCATCCTTAGTGGCGTCGGGGTTGTAGTTCTCGGCGTCTGCATAGGTGCAACCTAGTACATCTTCGACAACTGGGTCCTCGTCATCGTCATCCGAACCGGCACAACCGGCAAGGGCTGACGCAATCATTAGCGTGCATAGAAGTGTTGCTTTTAGCTTAGACTTCATACTTCCAGCGTATACATATAGAGTATATAGCATCAATGCAAAATGAGTCAATAAACACCGTTTGAGGGGGTTTTCAGAAGGGAAATAATAAGTTTATCAGATTTTAACCCTAGGTTGCAAGTTGTAGGATGGTGGACGTGCCGAGATTTGAACTCGGGGCCTCTTCCATGCCAAGGAAGCGCGCTTCCAAGCTGCGCCACACGCCCAGTAGACTTGCCACCTACGACGCCCATTTAAGGAAAGTGGGGCACGCTGTGGCATGGCCAACACGGGCACGGGCGCCAGTACCGAGGGCCATCCCGAGATTCCCGAGGGTCTGCTCGATGAGCTGCGAGAGAACCTGGACGAGGATTCGGCACCATTCCTCCGACACTTGGGTAAACATCTGAGGCTCGAGTGGTTACCTGCTGAGGAGTCTCGGCTTGGTATGACTAGGTTCGAACATAATCCCAACGAGTTGTTCAGAAGACGCCGATTGAGAGTTGCTCCGGGTCCAGTTACAATTGGACTCAATCCGATTCTGGCCGAAGATGAGAAAATGTTACTCAACACGCTCGTGCATGAACTACTTCACGCGGCGGGACTGCTTGAGCACGGTGGTAATCACCAAGAGTTGGTGAATCGAATTGCACCTCCTCCGAAACTCTCTGAATCTCCACTGCTAAGACGCATGCGCCAAGAGGTTCTCGACAGTATGCCCGAGCGTCAATGGATCTGTGGCAACTGTGGACACTCTTGGGAGCGAGTCAGAGTTACGGCACCAACTCGATGCCCGAAATGTGCTCGTCCGTTCTCTTCCAATTAGGACAATTACTTGAGTTGAGGTGTCAGCGCGCGAGATATGGAGTTGCCCACTCGCGAAGAAGTCCTACAGATGGCAGAAGAATTCGGAAACGAGACTTATCCGACCTTGATTGCCATCATTGCGATTGCATTTTACTCTGGATTTGTCTTCATGTTCTATCGAGTACTTGCAAAGAAGGATCTGATTACACTCGATTTAAGCAAGTACGCCGATGACTTCGGGGGCAAAATCAAGAAGTATCTGAGGAGCATGCTATTCGTTATCCAATATATTGTGTTAATACCGATTCTAATCGCGTTCTGGACTTTAGTTCTAGCAGCGATTTTGACGCTACTCTCAAACAGTGATGATCACGCGAGAAATGCATTGATTGCAACAGCCGTAGTTGGGGCTGTCAGAATACTCTCATACTGGACTGAAGATCTATCGAGAGATGTTGCCAAGATGCTACCATTCGCCGTACTCGGTGTGTTCCTAGTAGACTCGACTTCAGTCAAGTGGAGTGAGTTTCAAGAGCTTCTAAGCAGCCTTCCTCAGTTGGCTACATCCTTCCTTAGCAGCCTAATCTTGCTGGCTATACTAGAGACTCTTCTCCGAATTGTCACCACCATCCGACGAATCCGTTCGAAGCGCTGGAAGAGAAAGCGGATGCAGAAGGAGTTGTCTCGCAAAACAGGTAGAAGGGTGAATGATATCAAAGAGGATATCAGACATGACGGTTCTCTAAATCTAAGTGCTGGAGCAGATGTAGAAGAGATGCAAAGTGTGGTCGAAGAAGCAGTCGGAGACTTGCTAGATGAGCCCGAAGAAGAACTGGAGGGTTCTTGAGCAGGAGTCGTGCGGATGGTTCAGGGCGATTGGTGTAGTCTGGATATCATCCCGGCCTTCTAAGCCGGTGACATGGGTTCGAATCCTGTATCGCCCACCATCTTTCATCCACTCCCGCGAATCGCTCAAATAGGGAAAGCAGGTCGGCGACGCGCATGAAGAGAGGTTCCCGTGCATGGAAGAAGCAAGGGAAGCAACGCTGGAAGTGGCGCAAGAAGAAGTTGCGACGCAGGAAGGCTTCGCGTAAGCGTGCTAAGATGTGATTCCTGAACAATCCGGGACAGGGTTCAAGTTCGGTGTGTATTTTGCACCATCATGAGTTTGCACGAGTATGGAGAGCGAGACCGTCACATCGAGACATTTGTCCTGACTCTAGTGATGTTTGTAGCGCTTCTGATTGGCGTCCTGAATGGAGACTTTCTTTCTCCACAGGCGCAAACTAGAATCGGTGGCTCGGCATTCATCCCAAACATACTGTTGGCAGTATTCAGAACCCTTGCAGCGGGGCTGTCTCTGTTTACGGTAATCAGTGTCTGTCTAGATCGAGAAGGGGGGCCGGCTATCCCACTTTTCTACAAGTCCCGCAAGTGTGAGCAAGCGGTCCTCTATGGGTCACACAGACTTGTCGCATTCACGGTCTGGAGTTTTATCGCATTCGGCGCGTACTTTGCACTGGCCGCATTTGCCTCTTGGGCCGAAATTTTCGGTTTATCAGTGCCTTCCTGGCTATTGGCGGTAATTCCTCTGATTTTTGCAATAGCTTGTGGCACCGCTCTGTTAGTTACTGTAGTCGTGACCTACTATCTGATACCAAATAATCTCGAGAAGGGATTTGATGTGGCTAAATATTTCCTGTGGTATGAGATTGTCATGCATAATCTGAATGTCATCCTACTTGGTGTAGACTTAGTCCTAGGTGGTGTAGACATCACATTGGGCATGGTTGCCTTCCCGGTGCTGTTTGGTATCGTATACGTGTTCTTCGCTTACATCTATGCCATCTATGGAGGAGGCATCTACCTGTACGATTTTCTTGACCCTAGAGTCAGTCGGGCGCCTCTCATCCACATCGGATTGTTCGTCATGATTGCTCTATTCTACTCGGTTGCACTTGCATTAGATGCCCTAGTCGACTGGAATGTGATTGCGGGAGGACTGGGTGTTGCAGTGTGTATTTACTCTATAGTCAGGTTCAGAGAACCTGTGCGTGCTGGCTTCCAATCTCCCTAAATCGACTATAGTTCGGAGACCAAGTTTCTGAGTGCTGATTCTGGGTCGTCTGCCTTAGTTACTCCACTTGCAAGAAGAACTCCTGAAGTTCCTAACTCAATCGCCGTTGCAACATCCTCGCCAGTCTTTACTCCTGCTCCGCACAGGATTCCTACCTGCTCGCTGACTTCGCGAACTGCTGCAGCTGTCCCGCTAACTATCTCGGGATCGGCACTGGTGACTGAAATGGCTCCTCCAATCAACTCTGGTGGCTCAACTGCAACATAATCCGGGACCAAGGCGGCCAGTGCTTTGGCTTCGTCAATGTCAGCTGCGCAGGCACATACTTCGAATCCCTCTGGGACTTGATCTAGAAGCATTGCAACATGCTCGATACTGACCTTGTGCTCAGCGTGGTTAATCAGGGTCCCGGAAGCCCCTCTGTCGATTGCTGTAGCAGGGTGCAGCCACCCCGTATTCGATCCGAACCCGACTGGGTCGAGGTGTTGGCACCAAACCTCCAAATCGGGAGCTGTGGCCACTACTGCGGAAATATCGAGTGCAGAGACCGCTGCAATCATTCTAGCATCGGTCTGGATTCCTGACATGACGCGAGCCAAATCCTCTGCAGCAGCGCCATGCGCTGTCTGATAGGTCTTGAAATTGACAACGACAAGAGAGTCGCTCACATTATCGCGAGCAAGGACATCCCTTTCTATGAATCGGGTGATTAGACTTGATGGTTGACAATTTCGCCTTGCAGATTAGTACCTTGAGAGAGGGTGGTTCCTTTTCCAATAAGGCAGTTTTCCAGTACGCAATTCTTTCCAATATATGCGCCCTCTAGAATTACCGAATTACGTACATCACAACCCTCGGCAATTGTTACACCGGGTCCAATCGAGCTCCCCGAGACCTCTCCTGCAGAGTGCGATCCTTCTCCGAACCAAGAATCGCCTTGAACAGTGCCGGAAGAGAACCTATTCGAGGAGATACATGCTTGACTGGCTTCGACAAAAGATGTAGGAGTTCCAGCATCTACAAAAGTACCCTGGAATGGAAATCCATTCAGTACTCCAGTTGATGCAATCATCTCATAGATATCCCTCTCAATGCTATGGGCACCTTCGGGCATCATATCGAATATCTCATGCTCGAGCAGATAGGTGCCTGCATTGATTAGGTTGGAAAAGGCCTCTTCGATGGGTGGTTTTTCTTGGAATCTCATTATCTTCCCAGTACTCTCAATGTAATCGGCCACTCCGAACCGTGATGGATCCTCGACTTCCCATAATGAGATAGTGGCGATTCCTCCATTGTCTTTGTGAAATTCAAGCATCTCCTCGACCTTGAGGGCAGTAATCAAATCACCATTGATGACACAGAATGTTCCACCTGACAGGTATTGGCGGCAGTTTGCAATCGCGCCACCAGTTCCCAATGGCTCTGTCTCTTCTACAATTATTACTTCATATGGTAGTGGAATTCTATCGAAGTGATGGCGCATCTGCCCGACTCCATAACCTGCAGCGATTAGTACTCTGTCGACTTGGGACTTCGGGAGGACATCCAATACATGCTCAATCATCGACTTGTCTAGAATAGGCAAGAGGGGTTTTGGGATACTTTCAGTCCAAGGACGCAGTCTAGTACCGAAGCCGCCGGCTAGTACGATTACATCCATGGATGGTCGTGCAAGCGGCCGCGTTTGAGCACTTCGCGTCTGTGTCTTGCACATTCGCGATGCGTATCGTTGAAAGACGGCCTTGGTCTCGGGCGGGCGTGAACATTCACGAGTATCAAGGAAAGGCGCTATTCAGAGAAGAAGGAGTGGCTGTGCAAGACGGCCTTCACTGCACCACTGTGGAGCAGGCTTTGGAGGCCTATGACTCCCTGGGCAGCAAGGTTGTCGCTGTCAAGAGTCAAATCCACGCAGGTGGGCGAGGCAAGGGGAATCTCTACTGTCCAGATACTGGTGATCTTCTCATGGAAGGGGGAGTCAAAATTGCATTTTCTCGAGAAGAGGTTGGTGTATATGCAAAGAACATCCTCGGACATGTGCTAGTCACAAAGCAGACTGGCCCGGAAGGTAAGTTAGTCAACAATCTGTATATCGAATCCGGCTGCGAAATTGCGCATGAGTACTATCTCGCCATTCTCGTCGACAGAGAAGAAGATGCGATTCTAGTGATGGCATCGACCGAGGGAGGCGTGGACATAGAAGAAGTCGCAGAAAATACTCCTGAGGCAATTCACAAGGCATGGGCAGATTTCTCTGGCCAGCTACCTCTCGGAGCTAGTCAACAAATGGCCGAATCGCTTGGCCTAACAGGCTCATCACAGGAGTCATTTACTCAGATGCTTGAGAGTTTAGTGGCAATGTTCGTCAGCAGAGATTGTTCGATGATTGAGATTAATCCCCTAGTTAGATCCGAGGGCGGTTCAATGATAGCACTAGATTCCAAAGTCAGCTTCGATGAGAATGCATCATTCAGACATCCTTGGAGGGCCGCCATGCGCGACATGTCTGAAGAGGAAGAAGTAGAGATTAGGGCCAATGAATCGGGCCTTTCTTATGTCAAGTTGGATGGGAATATCGGTTGTCTGGTTAACGGTGCTGGTCTGGCGATGGCCTCTATGGATGTAATCAAGTTGTATGGTGGTGAGCCCGCAAACTTCCTCGACATTGGAGGAGGTGCAAACAAGGAGTCGATTACTACTGCCTTCGGAATTATTCTCGAGGACCCCAATGTCGAGGGCATCCTAGTGAATATTTTCGGTGGAATAATCCGTTGCGATATGGTCGCTAGGAGTATTATCGACGCTTCCAGAGAAGTCGGTCTTTCCGTACCTCTAGTTGTCCGTTTCTCCGGCACCAACCATGCCGAAGGTCGGACTGTACTAGAGGAGAGCTCTCTAGAGGTTGCAACTGTGGGCACACTTGCCGAGGGTGCCGAAGCTATTGTAGCAGCAATCGAGGAGGTGGGAGCTTGAGCATCTGGATAGATGAATCTAGTAAGGTCCTAGTTCAGGGCATCACTGGTAGTCAAGGAACATTTCACGCCACTCGTATGTTGGAGTATGGTACCGATGTAGTGGGAGGAGTAACTCCGGGCAAGGGGGGCCAAGTTGTTGAGTTGCCGGGTCGAGATGTTCCCGTCTACGACGGGATGTCCCAGGCAGTGTTCGAAACTGATGCTGATGTCAGCGTAATCTATGTCCCAGCGAGATTTGCAGCGGCTGCGATAATCGAGGCTGCTGATGCATTCAACGAAATTAAGGGAGAGGGATTGATTGTTTGCATTACAGAGGGAATCCCCACCTTGGATATGGTTCGATGTGTTGGGCAAATTTCTGAAATGCCTGGAATCAGACTGATTGGCCCTAATTGCCCGGGGATCATCACTCCGGGAGAAGATGGTGGCTGTAAGGTTGGAATCATGCCCGGATACATACATGCGAAAGGAAGAATTGGGATTATCTCGAAATCTGGCACTCTTACTTACGAGGCCGTTGCTCAGACTATGAGTGTAGGAGAAGGTCAGACCACATGTATCGGTATTGGAGGAGACCCTGTTAGTGGGACTGGATTCATTGACTGTCTTGCAGCCTTTGAGGACGATCCTGAGACAGAGGCTGTAGTAATGATTGGTGAAATTGGAGGAACTGCAGAAGAGGATGCAGCGGCTTGGGTAGCAGACAACTTCAGCAAGCCGATTGTCGGATTCGTAGCCGGGGCTACTGCCCCTCCGGGAAAGAGGATGGGTCATGCAGGAGCTATCATATCTGGTGGCAAGGGAACCGCAGAGGAGAAGTTTGCAGCCTTTGAGTCGGCAGGCATTCACATTGCTAGAGACCCCTCCAAGATTGGAGAGGTCCTGCTTAGAGTCCTAATCGAAGCCGGGCTGCGAGAGTCTTAGATGAGAAGTCGGCTGAGCCAGCACGAGAGAGCATGGCCGACTTACTTGACCCGGAGTTGGATAAGATACTCGAGGGGACTTCAAGATCGTTCTATCTCAGTCTAGGCAAACTCCCTTCGAAAATCCGCTCTCAGATTGGCCTACTATACCTACTGGCTAGGACATCGGACACCATTGCAGACTCAGAAAAGGGCTCTACTTCTGACAGACTGGCTTGGCTACAGCAATATGGAGACTATGTGCAGGATGTAGGAGAAAGTTTGCCGGACCTCAGCGAATTGTCCGCAGTACAGCGAATTCAAGCCGAAGGAAGATTACTGGAGGTAGTCGAGGATTCGGTCGCTTGTTTGGATAGATTTTCACAAGAGGATCAAAATCGTATCAAGCAATGCCTAGAGATTATCATCAGTGGCCAGATACTGGATTTGGAGAGATTTGCCGAGGCTGGCCCTGACAACATGGTCTCGCTTCGAGACGACTCTGAATTAGATGACTATGCGTATCGAGTGGCCGGGAGTGTAGGGGAATTTTGGACTAGTATTTCTTTGGGGCACTTATTCAAACTCAGCGAGGAAGATGAGAGTAAGTTATACGATCTAGCCGTAAGATTTGGAAAGGCCCTACAGATGATTAACATCTTGCGAGATATTCCTGAAGATTTAGCAATGGGGCGTTGCTATATCCCTGCTCCAGCACTATCTGAGGTCGATTTGATTCCAGAAGATCTCCTTGACCACACAAACATTGAGAGTTTCAGGCCCCTATATTCGCGATATCTCGACTTGACTGCAGACCATCTTGAGTCCGCCATAGGTTACATCGAGATGTTGCCTCATTCACAGTTCAGACTACGTGGAGCATGTATGCTACCTGTGCTGATTGCATATCGTACTCTGGACCGATTGAGAGATGGAAATGTTCTCGATCCAGGGCAGAGAATCAAGATCTCTAGGGAAGAAATCAAGGATGTCGTAAAGAAGGTCGCCGTGGCAGTTCCATTTCCGGGCTCGGGTTCGAAGTTGCTAGGTAAAGCCAAAATGGCTGGCCGTAGTTGATTATCAGTGTACTGCGGGCTTGTTGGGGTCTTGATGCATGTCTCGCGCGCCCGTGGGTGAGTTTCAAAGGTAGCCTCTGGTCGCTATGGTCCGAGCAGTATGTCACGGCAGCAGCATTCCGAATCGGCTCAAGTGGGCCCGGAGTATGATGAGCATAGCATATCCATGTACGACTATGACGATGCTCCTGCGAAGGGACTAGAGAGAGTGAGGTCGGCTGTCAGCATCACTAAGGAAGCGGTTCGTGCAATCAGTATTACTGCCCTCGAGGCAGTCAGAGAAGGAGCGATTTTCATGGGAGTTATCGGCTCCAGAGGAGAGTTAGTGAATCCATTCAGGCACATCGATGCAGCAATTTGGACAGAACCCGAAGTTCCTCGCCAGATGATTGACACTGCTTACGATTATTGTGAGGAGTTGACCCGAAGAGAAGCAGGAAACTTCTACCACTCATTCAAGTATCTACCAGATCATGAAAGAAGGTCGATTATGGCCTATTACGCGTTCTGTAGAAGGGCTGACGATATCGCTGATGGTGACTATGAGGATATTTTCCCAGGCGGCTCATCCGATGAGCCTGAATCGGTGAATTATCGTGAGAAGATTGAGTCTTTGAGTCCAGGACAGCCAGTAGTTGAGCGCTCGACCTACAACGACAAAATGTCGCAATTGTTCTATTACAGGAAGAAATTATCCAGTGCCTACGATGATGTCACCTCTACCGATCCAATATTCATGGCGATGAAAGACACTGTCGAGAAGTACTCCATTCCTCGTCAGTTCCTCGATGATATGATTAGCGGAATGGAGGACGATTTCCACCGCAACAGATACCAGACATTCGAGGACCTTTACTCATACTGTTACCGTGTTGCATCTACGGTGGGGCTTGTGTGTATCGAGATATACGGTTACGATGACCATCGTGCAAGGGAATACGCCGAGTCTTGGGGCGTTTTCATGCAGCTAACTAACATTCTGAGAGATGTTGCCGAAGATGCAGAAAGAGACAGAATCTACCTGCCAATAGATGACTTGGCGAAGTATGGGATTACTGAGGAAGATGTGAAGAGTGGTGGTGCGCTACTTGATCACCCAGGATGGAAGCCATTCGTTGAGGAGTACATCAAGAAGTGTAACCAATACAGAGAGAAGGCGTTCAAGCTACTCCCTCTTCTAGACCGTAAGTCCAGGTATTCGCCTGCAGCAATGGCGACCTTTTACCAATCGATTCTCAAGAAGATCGAGAAACTAGACGGCGATGTTTTCACAGACAGAGTTCAACTCTCTAAGGCCGAGAAGATGTTCTTTGCAGCATATGTATATGTCCGCTACCGCTTCCTTGCACTCTGAGCAGAAGCGGTTGCCAATGGCTAGCCAATGGAAGAAGTATTGAGTAATTCATCGCGGGGTAAACAACATGAGGGTTGCAGTTCTTCTAGAGGAAAGATGCAAACCCAATAGCAATGCATTCGCTTATCTGAAAAAGTACTCAGCTATGTGTGATAGAGAATGTATTCAGGTCGAGGGTACAAAATGCAAGATCCTAGAGACTGCTTGCCCTGTTTGCTTCACAAGAGCGAAGCACTGCCCCGATGAAGCAGTGAAGATAATCAATCTTCCAGAGGAGTTGGATACGGACCTCACACATTCGTATGGAGAGAATTCTTTCAGGCTATTCAGATTACCATCGCCTCGTCAAGAGCAGATAGTTGGAATTCTTGGTCCGAATGGAATAGGGAAGTCAACGGCGATAAATCTCCTTTCCGGGACATTTACTCCAAATTTAGGAGATTGGGCCAATGAATCGCCAGATTGGGATGAAGTAATCTCTACATTTCCTAGAGGAGAGTTGCGAGACTACCTTGGACTTGTCTCTACTGGAGAAGTGACTATTGCAGTAAAGCCCCAATACATCGACAAACTTCCGAAGATATTTGATGGAGAAGTTAGGGAACTTCTGGAACGTGTTGATGATCGTAAAGAGATTGACAAATACTCAGAGGTAATGGGGATTTCTCACATTCTTGAAAGGAAGTTAGGAGACCTATCGGGTGGAGAATTGCAGAGGGTGGCAATCTGTGCGACACTCCTCAAGGAAGCTGATGTCTACTTCTTCGATGAGCCGTCTTCATACTTGGACATCTATGAACGGATGAGAATGGTTGGAGTTGTTAGGGACCTTGTTGACAGAGGTAAGAGAGTGCTAGTAGTTGAGCACGACTTGGCCATACTTGATGTCCTGTGTGATTTGGTTCACATAATCTACGGAGAGAGGTCGGCTTACGGAATCTTCACTCCACCGAGGCCCACTAGGACTGCGATTAATGCATATCTAGATGGTTTTCTAACGGAGGAGAATGTTAGAATCAGAAACAAGCCGATACAATTCTTGAGAGGACGGACCCGTGGCGAGGGATTCGGTACTCCTATACTAAAGTGGGGAGATATCGAGAAAACATTGGGAGATTTCAGTCTGAGAACAGGAGAGGGACAAGTTAGGTCCGCAGAAGTAGTCGGAGTTGTAGGTCCAAACGCCACTGGTAAGACGACTTTGGTGAAGATCATTGCAGGCGAGATAGAACCTGACGAAGGATGGTGTACGATGGATGCTAAGGTATCCTACAAGGCCCAACATGTTCGACCTAACTTCAATGGAACAGTGCAAGAATGGCTTGATTCAGAACTTGCTAGTAAATGGAGAAGTGGTGAATTTCACACTCAGGTCATACGAACTCTGCAAGTAGACAAGATGTTAGATTTGCAGGCCGCTAAACTTTCAGGAGGGGAACTTCAAGCCGTTAGTATTGCTATTTGCCTAGGAAAGGAAGCTGACTTGTACTTGTTCGACGAGCCTAGTGCTCATCTAGATTCCAATGCTAGAATGGAAGCTGCCAAGGCAATCAGAAGAACAATGGAGAGTAATGAGAAAGCCGCGATGGTCATCGATCATGATACTTACTTCCTAGATATAGTGAGTGATTCGATATTGGTGTTCCAAGGAGAAGGTGGCAATCATGGGCAGGCTGTCGGCCCTCTTTCACTTCGTAAGGGAATGAATCTTTTCCTGTCCGATGCAGAAGTCACCTTCCGTAGAGACATTGAGTCACATCGTCCACGAGTAAACAAGCCTTCCAGTAGAAAGGATCGTGAACAAAAGTCGTCTGGAGAATACTTCTACTCTGATTAAGTGGACCATTGGATTATTGAATGTCGAATAGGACGTGGTGATGTGACCGAGAAGCCAATAGAAGATTCTGAGCCTGAGGTTTTTGAGGAGGATGAAGATCCAATTACAGCCCTAGAGGCTAGAGTTGAGGGGCTTGAGAAGGAGTTGCAGTACTCTGCTGCCGAGATGGTTAATGTCAGACAGCGTGCTGTTCGGGACCGTTCTGATGCAATCAGGTACGGAGGAATGTCGCTCGCGCTGAAGATGTTGCCTCTACTAGATAGTCTAGAGAAAGCCCTGAAAGCCGTAGATGGCGAAGAGTTCGAGTCTCTAAGTGAAGGTGTTAGACTGACTCTTGAAGGAGCTAGGGCTGCAATGGAGTCGGAGGGTGTTGTCAAAATTGAGGTTGGTGCAGATTTTGACCCTACGACCATGGAGGCAATTGCTACAGTACCCGTCCCAGAAGGTAGTGAGGGCGGTTCTGTAATCGAAATAGTCGAAGTCGGTTACATGTACCATGACCGTATCCTGCGTGCTGCTAGAGTGATAGTGGCCGAGGACAAGTGATGTCGAGCGATTTGATTGATCCGGATATAAGTAAGGCATATACTCTGCCTTCTCGATTCTACACTGATGAGTTGGTATTCAAGGACATTATCTCAGATTTCGCCGAATGTTGGCATTTCGCCGCGCACGAGAGTCAGTTGGTGAAAGACAATGTTCTGCCTCTAGAGCATATGGAATCTCTCATCGGCGAGCCTATGGTTCTTACTCGGGATGATGAAATCAGATGCTTGTCAAATGTATGCACACATCGAGGGATGTTGATTGCGACTGAGTCATGCACGGCTTCAACTCTGAAATGTGGATATCATGGTCGTACCTTCGGTCTCGATGGTTGCTTCCGGAACATGCCCGAGTTTGAGGGAGTCAAGGGATTTCCGAGTCCCGCTGATGATTTGTCCTCGTTTAATCTGAAGAGATGGAAGGGTTTGCTGTTCACAGGAAAAACCCCGTTCCGATTCAATGATTGCCTCGAGGAATTGCAGGCAAGGATAGGCTGGATGCCAATCGAGTCGTTTGAGCACGATTCATCTCGTCACCGCTCGTATGATATCGATGCTAACTGGGCGCTTTATGTGGATAACTACCTAGAGGGTTTTCACATTCCATATGTTCACGGAGACTTGCACGGAGAACTCGATTACGGATCTTACAGAACTGAATTGTTCGAGGGTGGTGTGCTTCAAGTTGGCATCGCCCGTGGCGATGAGTCATGTTTTGATTTACCAGAATCTTCTACGGACTACGGACAATCTATTGCAGCATACTACTACTGGTTGTTTCCTGGCTTAATGCTGAACTTCTATCCTTGGGGACTATCAGTAAACCTAGTCATTCCTCTCTCAGTAAATAAGACTAGAATAGTCTACCACGGCTTCGTTTGGGATCGCTCAAAACTGGGAGAAGGAGCGGGAGGTGATCTCGACAAAGTTGAGGCTGAAGATCAAGACATCGTCGAGTCTACACACAGAGGAGTGGGGTCTGGAATTTACGACAGAGGTCGTTATTCGCCAACTAGGGAAACTGGTGTGCACCACTTCCACAGAATGCTAACTTCTTGACGGGAAATTGATAACCAATGCTGTCATGAGGAGGGGCATGAATGAGAGAGCGAAGACGAGAATCGCTATATTGCTAGTGACATGTATGCTTCTTTCTGGCTGTGCAGGCGATTCCGATATCGAGGAGCCAATCAGCGAGGATATCCCCGGATGCATGGACGAGACTGCAGAGAACTACAACCCCGATGCTACGGTATCCGACAGGTCCTGTGTCTACGCCGAGCCTGAGCCCGAGGGCCCCGATGTAAACTTGGATTCGAGGTCTGAATTCTGCGACGATGTCAATCCCCATCACTGCATGCTTCCCTTCCCCGCTCCTGCATTCCTAATGCATGATAACACAACATCCACAGGTTACAGATTGGAGATTTCTGGAGAGGCGATTCCTGATTCTGGATCTGTTGAATCGGGTGCTTTCCATATGCTCAACCGATTAGATGGTTATAGCCCCTCGACACAAATCTTCACTACATTTGATGTCGTCCCCGACATTTCTGGACTGGCTGGACACAATAATATCGGAGATTCTCTAGGAGAAAATCACGAGACTGTCTTGATAAATCTGGAAACTGGTGAAAAGTTGCCGCACTGGGTTGAGCTTGATCAAAGGAGCCAGGATGATGAGCATACCTTCGTTTATGTCAGAACGGTGGGTGGACTGAGTCACGATACCTCCTATGGTGTTGCATATCGAAACCTCGTTGATGCTGATGGCAATATGGTAGAGGGATCTCAAGCCTTCGTTGCACTCAGGGACGGATTGAGTACTGACTCCGAACAGATTGAGAATCAGAGAAGTCAGTATGAGTCTCTGTTTGAAGCTCTAGGAGATGCAGGATTGGATAGATCAGATTTGCAGGCGGCTTGGTTCTTCCATACTGCTTCTACTGCTTCAATTCTGCAAGACATGATTGCAATGCGCGATGATGCAGAGCAGCGTTTAGGAGATGAGGGAGTTGGATGCAATATTACTGAGGTCGTAGATAATTACGGCGAGGATAATACCACATACAGACTGATTAGAGCAACGGTGACAACGCCTCAATATATGGAATCGGACTTCCCTCCCTCGGCTATGAGGAGAGATTCTTCAGGGGCTCCTGAATTTATCGAATTTAGAGAGGTTGTTGCGACTATTCTGATACCTCAAATTCTTGCTGATGAAGAAAGATCCGGGATGATGACTGTTCTAGGACATGGATTCATGGGGAGTGGAGATGGCATGGTAGCAGGTTCTGCGTCACAGGCCAATATGACAGGGAGAGTAATGATTGGAACCGACTGGAAGGGCTGGAGTCATGACAATGACTACGATGCATTGACTTATTCACTGATTAATGTCGAGTACTTCCAACACCAGCAAGAGAGGCATATGCAGTCAATCATAAACAATCTAGCCATGATTAGAACATTCTCTGGTGCTTGTTCGGATATTACAGAGTTCCAACATGAGGGAGTGAATCTTGTCGATGTTTCTGATATAGACTACTATGGCGTTTCATTCGGAGGCCTACGGGGGCCCGCTCTGATGGCAATGGTACCTGAGGTAGACCGAGGAGTTCTTTGGGTAGGGGGATCTTCCTTCACCCACCAGATTGAGAGATCTACGCACTACACTAACTTCGATGTTCTGTTCTCAGAGGTTATTGCCTACCCGTCTAGAAACGATAGGGGACTAATGATTGCAGCAATGCAGTCACTATGGGACTCCACTGATGCTGAGACATTCCTTCCATTCCATGGAGAAGGATTAGAAGGAATGGTGCAACCATTTGAGATGCTATATATCACTTCAATGAATGATTTCCAAGTTTCTACATTGAGTTGCGATAGAGCTGCGAGAACAGCGGGTCTGAGTAACTTGGAAGCTTCTGCATGGCACCCTTGGGGAATCCAGTTAGATTCTGGTCCGTTCAGCGGCTCTGGAGTGGTTTATTTCGATGGAGGATTCCCCGCAGTTCCAGAAGGAAATCTAGCTGGATCGATGGATTACCATGGCCAGGCTCACGGTGCCCTAGGAGGACTGCCTGAAGCATACAACATGGCATTTGAATACCTTGATTCTGGAATTATCAGCGATACATGCGATGGTTCGTGCACATTCGAAGGCAGTTGGTAATCAGCCGACTGGTTCGCCGCCCTCGCGCAGGAATGCGAGGCGTCGTAGTGAGTCGTTGCTAACTAGATAGTCCACTACAGCTGAAGGGATTGTCTGAGACAAAACCTCCCTTACTGCTTCCTCATCACCAATGGTGGAAAGCATCCTAGAAGTCTCTCTTACTCTCCAACCTTCGAAGCTCTCTCGGTTCTCAAGAGGTTCTGTATGAACTTCCCATCCGGCATCCTCGTAGAGTCCTGCAGATGGTGCATCGCTGGTGAAAAACACGCCTGCAGTGCCATGATACTGCTCTGCATGAGCAACCCAGTTTGGGGGATCTTCGATATCAGGAATTAGGACCACTTCCACATTCTGTATATTCATTTCAGATATCCAAATCTCAATCATTGCAGACCTCTCTTCTGCGCTCCACGGATTCTTCAATGACTCCTCTCTGTTGGAAGAACCTATGGCGATGATTAAGTTTAGATTGGGGGCCTTTTCATTTCGCCATTTGTTCGCAGCATTGAGAAGTGATGCATGGCCGAGATGGAATGGCTGGAAGCGGCCGAGTACAACTACTCCTGAAGAAGGGGTTACCTCAGGCGGAGTGGGTTTCATCGGTAATTCACTCACGCCCTCAACTCCATCAAACCGGTCATAGAAATAGAGTCGAGAGTCCAAGATGTTGGCTCGAGATACTCTCTTCCTATTAGCATGGAATGCCCTTCTTCTCTTTGCCTTTCTAAAAATGTGAACAAAGAATCACTGGAAGACCTGTGGGCCTCCATAGTGGGTAGAATCCTCGGGTCCTCTGATGGTTCCATCGTCTCCCCCAGTTCCTTCCTACGGCTCATCCAATCTAGGACTACCGACTCAGAGTAAGATACTCTATCTGATGAAGCGAGAGAGTTGGATAACTCTGACCACATACTGTAACTGAGGAATTCTGTAGCAGAGATTTCTCGATCGAGTTGCGGCTCGACATAGAGGAATAATCTGGCCTCCCAGCAGCGCCATTCCACAAGAGTGCACCAATGGGCCAAATTCAAAGCCAACTCGCCAACGGAATCTTCATCCAAATTCTGATTAGTCAGCGTTTCAGAATGATCAACCTCTTGATTTGCATCGAACCATTCGAGTATGTCGCCTTCCAAGTCTACATCGAAAGGTCGATGGAAGCGCGGGTCTGCTCGGGGACGGAGTTCCCTCAGTGATTGTGAGTCCATGCCAGCGAGCAAGTCCCCAAGTGGCATGGATTGGAGATTTCGAAAGGCCTCCCTGTCTACCAGTTGCAGGATTGCGTCGGGCATAGGGTCACCTAATACTAACCAACGGGAGGTATGCAAAGAACCCTCGCTCGGCTTTACCGAGTGATGAGATGCCACCGGATTCAATAACCCGGGGCCGGGCGTCGGATTTGCTGGAGAGCAGGAGAGGGAGCCTTGGCCACTATCGAGGAACAAATCCAATCTCTCGAAGACGAGATTAGCAAGACCAAGTACAACAAGGCAACACAAGGTCATGTTGGTAAGCTGAAGGCAAAGATAGCCGCCCTGAAGGCCAGAAAGGAAAAGGCGCAGGCTCATGCCAAGTCTAGTGGCGGTGGCCCGGGCTTCGAGGTCAAGAAATCTGGTGATGCATCGGTTGCTCTAGTCGGATTTCCAAGTGTTGGAAAGTCTAGTCTAATTTCCCAATTGACTGGAGCCGATTCAGAGGTCGGAGAGTTTGCGTTCACGACTTTGACCTGTATTCCCGGTCTAATGGAACATCGAGGTGCTAAGATTCAGATTCTCGATTTGCCAGGACTAATTAAAGGCGCAGCCGATGGTAAAGGAAGAGGTAGGGAGATTCTGAATGTCATTCGTGGTTCGGACATGGTCCTGTATGTTGTCGATCCATTTCAGGAGTCGCACTTTGACATCTTAGACAGGGAGCTTTGGAAGTCGGGTATGAGGCTGAATCAACAGCCTCCTCAAGTGTTCATTACTCGTACGAGAAGAGGGGGAATTGTCGTACGTTCGACAGTCGAGCAAACCAATCTTACTGAGGAAGAAATACGAGGAATTGTACGCAGTTTCGGCATCGTCTCTGCTACAGTGACTCTGCGCACTAATGTCACAGACGACCACATTGTAGACACGCTTGCTGGCAGTAGAGTCTACAGTCGCGCCGTAGTGGTGCTGAACAAGATTGATCTGGCCACTCCGAAGGATATCAAGAGAGCCAGGAGTATGCTTCCAGAGGAATGGCCAGTGCTCGAAGTTTCAGCTAAAACTGGCGAAGGAATTGGGGCGATGAAGGACTTTATCTTCGACCATCTAAACTTCATGTCAATTTACCTCAAGCCCCAGGGTCAGGAGGCAGATTTGGTCGAGCCTTTGATTGTCAAAGATACCTCAACAGTCCGAGATGTCTGCGCTAAGTTGCATCGGGACTTTGTGCGCAAATTCCGCTATGCTAGAGTCAAGGGGCCTAGTGCTAAGTTCGATTGGCAGCGCGTAGGTCTAGATCATCTGTTGAAGGACGAAGATCTCCTCACTATCATCGTTCGGAAGTAATTTCACTTAGCGATGTATTCACGAATGATATGCCTACACGAAGCATGAGTCAGGCAACGGGGGATGTCCTGCCTCGCGCGGCCCTGAGAGGGCTGATAGAGCATATGACAAGGAGGTTCTTCCTGCTAGGTTTGGCCTTCCTAGTTGGATTTGTAGCCGGATATCCGGCTGCGGCAGAAATTATAGAGTGGTTAATCGGAAACGACGGTTACCTACCAGATGGAGTTGACATCATCATTCTACAGCCTATGGAGGCTGTACTACTGAGGCTGAGGATTGCAGCTAACATTGGCTTGGCTTGTGTAGTTCTATTGATATTGATGGATTTCGGTTGGAATGGCCGTAAGATTCTGTCTGAGGCATATAGGAGGAAGTTTGTTCCAACCGGTGGCGGAATTGGAGGGCTTCTGTTCGTATTGCTCGGGGTTGCTTTACTTGCTGCGGCAGGGGCTGCTTACTCAGATGGCATTCTAATCCCAATGTTGCTGGAATACCTATCCGAAGATGCTGCATCATCCGGATTGGAGTCTACTTGGCAGTTGAAATCTTGGATTGGTTTCATCATCGGCTTGTTCTTCGCCTCAGTAGTTGGGTTCCAAGTCCCACTAGCTGTTCTACTGATGCTTAGGTACGACTTGGTAGAGCGAAGCAGTATCACTGAGAATCGGGAGGTTTTGTGGTTTGTGGCGCTTGCATTTGGTGCCCTCCTCTCGCCCCCGGATCCGCTCTCACTCTTCCTAGTCGGAGGACCGGTTCTAGTTTTGCTAGAGGTAGCACTAGTAATTGACAGATTTTCTAATCCAGGCTGATGCCTCGGTTCCTTGCATCCTCGGCTCTGGCAGCGGCTCTGCCGTCATCAACATCTACCATACGCATCATGTATGCGCCGATTAGAATCAGAAGAGAGATGCTGAAAACTCCGACTCTGCTGTCAAACATAACAGTCAGAGTTGCATAAATTAGTGGGCCTATGAATGCGGCGACTTTTCCGAAGAACCCGAAGAACCCGAAGAATTCGGCACTTCTGGTCTCTGGTACCATCTGGCCGAACATACTTCTAGCGAGTCCCTGAGAGCCACCAAGCAGAGTTCCCATTCCACATCCTAGAATTAGGAATTGTAACCCGACGGTTAGTCCCAGAGGCTCCCAGACGATATCTCTGACAGTTTTTGGAATTGAGTCGATAGGCCCGTCCCCTAGACTAGTAGGATGATCAACACCTAAAGAAACGGATGAGTCTAGTGGCCCTCCAGAAACACTCGCACTGAATCTTGATTCTTGCATTGAAGACAGGAATTCTTCGATTAGCGCCTGATTGGCCGCTTCTACCATGTAAGGGTTGTCAGCAGAGCTCCCCCATTTCCAATCATAGATGCCGCTACTATCTCCAATTTCAACGGGAAGAATACTAGAATAAGTATTCGCCCACTCTTGCTCATTAAACTCATTATCAGAAAAATCCGTCTTCTGAGCTATGCTAGAGTCGAAGTTGTAGTTCATGTAAGAGACATATCCGCCGGCGGTACTGAGTCTCTCTTGGAGCCATCTCTGAGATTGTTCCGATGGGCTACTCATGTAATCATTGGGATCAGTTCCTGCATCAATTTCTTCCTGATTTGTATACCAATCTCCATCGATATCGTCGTCGTATGAATCAGCAATGCCATCGCCATCTGAGTCCCATTCAAAGAGGACATCATATTGGTCGTGAGAATCCAATGATAGAGGGGCGAATGAGCAGGCGGCAAAGCAAAGAACCACCCATCCAACTAGAGAAGCGCTTAACGCCTTCTTTGTTCCCCAATTATTTGCCAATTTTGTGAACCCTAGTGCACTTGGCCAAGCTACGAATTGAATTGCTAGAATGGTAATCATGAGTTCGGTAGTTGTCACACCTAGAACAGTCGAACCAAACACTCCTCCCAATGCAGTTACGGTGTTGATACCGTCGATGAAGAAGAAGTATGCCAGCATGTAAATGAATAGCGTTCGGAACTTGCTTACTTCCTTCAATGTTTGAACGACTTGTCGATAAGCGGACCCTAGTGCGATAGTTTCCTCTTCTCCCTCCATAGGGGGCTCCGGCACATACTTGAAAGTAAGAAGTGCAAAACCATACCACCAAATTCCTGCTGATGCCAAACAGAGACGGATAACGAAGTCTCCGCCTATGCCCAATACCAGAATAAAATGTACCAGTAGTAGTATTCCTCCTCCGAGGTAACCATACGCGAAGGCGCGGTTGGAGATATCATCCATCTCTTCATCTGTACCCATATGTGGTAATAGGGCATTGTAGAATACCCCTGCACCGTTCAAACCTATATTTGCGAGAAGGAAGAAAACCATCATCCAAATCCACTCAGAACCACCATACAGGAAGTCAAATCCGATTAGGAAAGTTGAGCCTGCTCCAAGATAAGTAAGGTACTTCAACCAAGTCATTTTAATCGGCTTTTTGTCGGCCATTACTCCAAATGCTGGAGCCAGTATGGCAACCAAGAGAGTAGCAGCGGCTACAGCATAGGCCCAAACGGCATCTCCAGTCATGTCGATATTGGCTATCGTAGTCGTAAGTCCATTCGCCTCAAGAAACAGATATGCATACCAAGCAGGAAGTATGGCTACTGTTGTACTCGTCTCAAATGCTGACTTTCCCCAATCATAGAATGCGTACCCTTTGACTGCCTGAGGGTCTGATGCGCGGTCCAATTCTACTGTCTCTGACATGGTTATACCTACGGCGCGGTGAGAGAACAAGGGTTTGAGCATTGGGGCTGCTACTAATTGTCCCGTCCGTGCATTATTGGACCTGATTCTTCTCGTGGTGCTATGGGATGGCAACAGCCACCTGAGAATTCACTCGCTGCTCTCGTTCACGGAATGCAAGTTTCCGACGGAGTTGAATTGGATCTCAGACTATCTGCAGATGGAGAATTAGTGGCATATCATGATACCAAAACGGCAGATGGTAGGTTTCCCGAATGTGAGGACTCTTCATCAATGCCTAGCCATGTATGCACCTTCGATGAGATGCTTGCCGAACCAGGCTTTACCAAACCTTGGCTAGAAGACAGTAGATTCGCATGCATAGAACTCAAGATTCCCCATCCCAGTAGTGGTAAGACTGGGTGGTTGATGTCAGGAGAGGCTAGAACAGAACACATGCGCAAGATGATTGAACTGGTTGACGAATCCCTAGAGCCTATGGGCATTGGTGAATCAAGTACCGTAGTCTATTCGTTTGAGCCAAGATTGTTGAAGGCGGCCGAAAGGGCCGGTAGTAAGTTGCGTTTCGCGAGGCTGGTTCCGTATCTCAGGCCTTGGGGTAGTAGTTTTGTCAAGCGAGTTTTTGCTACACCCTACTTCATCGCCCTTTCTCTTCCCAGACTGATGCGATTGCAGAGAAACATAGGTGCTCCAATGCTACCAGCCGCATTACACTATCTCGACGGTACAAAGCGCCACCTGACTATAGGAACAACAGTCGGATTGCATGGAAGACAATTGACGAATTTGACTCGAAAAAGGAAAGGATTCCCAGTATTCGTCTGGCCTGCAAAACTCCGTGTGGAACGCGCCCTGATGGATGCGGGATTAACTGCAATCTCGGATGAGTTATCTCCTGAAGTAACCACATTGCCTACAGGTGAGGCGAGGTGGCTTAGGCCTGCTACTCAGCCATTGAATTTGGAGCAGCAGAACAAGCTGGATTCTGCTGCGGCTGAACATCACGCATCAATAATCTCAGAGTTGCAGCGAGAAGTTACTCCTTGGTCAGAGATGTCAGATTATGACAAGAGGAGTTTTCTAGATTACTGGCGGAAAAAGTGGCTCTGGGAGAGAGATATCGAAACTCTGATGTCTGATTCATCCGGTTCGAGTATGCCATGGGAAGTATCCAGAATCATCGGACACAGAGGTTCTGGTCGTACCTATGGAACGGGCTGACTACTCTAGGCGCTGGTGAGGCTGTTCCCTAGGAATGTATTTTGGCCTGTATATTGGAGTTCCTCTGCCATCTCTGGCGCTTCTCTCATCAAGAATCTGAGCGCAGATTCCAGCTACTCGGGCCCAACCAAAGAAAGTAGTGTAGTAATCCGGTTTACGGAATCCAACCGAGTGCAACAAACTACCACTGGCTAGATCGACATTTGGGTATGGATTACTGATCTTCGGAATCTCCTTGAGTATAGGAGGGACGACTTCTCTCAAAGCCGTCACAGTCTTGTAGTTCTCATCCTCAGGGCAAATCTCTGATCCGAGTTCAATCAACAAACTTGCCCTAGGGTCTTCGGCCCTAAGTACTCCGTGTCCAAATCCATAGATTGGCCTCCTAGCGGCCAATTCAGAACGAACGAATTCCTCAATATCTTCTGGATTGGATGTTCCGATGCGCTGGACGAACTCCAAGCATGCTTGGTTAGCCCTGCCGTGCAAGGGCCCCGACAATGCGTTCATCGCACTTGCAATTGATGCATATACAGAGGCGCGACCGGATGCAACCGCTTTGCCTGAGAATGTCGACAGGTTGCCGCCGCCATGATCCATGTGTAGAATGAAGAAGAATCTCAGTACACGTTCCATCCTCTCTGCTTCTGCGCCCTCAATGCCTAGCATGTGTACAAAGTTCTCCACCAGGCCCAACTCGGGCTTGCGTGGCCTGAGTTCCTCTGGTTTGCCGCCTCTCAGGAGGAATAGCCTAGCCATCAACTCAGGCATACGGGCAATGAGATTCATCGAGTCCGACCTAGCATCCCCGGATGAATCAGCAGCCCCGAGAGCCATTATGCCGATAGCCAACCAGTCCATTGGGTGGCCACTGCCAGGAGTTAGAGATTCGAGTACCCTGAGTGCACCAGTGGGCATCTCTTCTGCGCGGTGGGCTAGTTCGGCCCGGAATGCCGCTGACTCTTCTTCTGTCGGCAACCTCTTGTTCATCAGGAGATAGATTACATCCTCTTCTTCCAGGTTGGCCAAGTCTCCTACTGGATAACCGACATAGTGCACTCCTTCGATTGGGTCGACGAAGGAGGTCCGACAAGTCCCCACAGGTATCCCACGAAGACCGGTATCCAGATGTCCCTCAGATATAGTGAATAGTGCGTCATCGTCACCCATGTTATCGCCTAGCATTAGACCTAGAGAGTTGTCAATGATAACTCTTCGGACAGTAGATTCATGATTTCCGGACTGGTTATCTGGGATTGTTTGTGGAAAATTGAGCGTAATTACTCCCGGAATGGTGAAAACAGGTGTGTTTTCTGCAGTACTCGTGACCGATTGGCGAGATAGGTTAGACGAGTTGGACTCGGAGCACCGCCACATGCTAGAGGGCGGCAGTCTAAGCCAATTGTTTCTGCGCTACCCACTCTATGCCTCGCACCCTGTGTTCATCGGCTCATTCTACGGATTTCTGGTCGGCCTGACTCTATTGCTACCATACGCATATTTTGGTAATGTAGACGACATTTCGATGACAGATTCACTCAGAGACTGGGGATTTCAGACGCTTATGCTAATCACATTATGCTCCTTCTTAGGCGGATCATCGTCAATTATAGCATCGGTATCGAAGCGTCCACCAATCCGACTGGAGAATCGCAGAAGATTCCTATTCCCTTTCCCTTTCATTGGACTGGCGATTATCTCGGTCTCGATGATGAATGAGATTCCAGATTATGCCATGTTTGCGGGTTGGGTATGCTTTGTTCTGCCTGGTCCACTGTACATACACCTCTCATATGCACCAAGATGGAGGATTATCGATAGATTAGATCGTGGACTGCAGCCTTTCGAGGGAATGGTCAGAACAATTGACAGCTCCGACTCTGAAGAAGTAATTGTTACGGAAGATGATGAGTTGGAAGAAGTAGTAGACGAGAGCCAGTCAGACTGATGCTTCAATTTCGTAGATTTTCTGTCTGAGAGAATCGGGCATCGCTGTGCTCTTACCGGCTCCGTAGTCGAATACTACTCCAGAAACAGTTCCAGTAGCAACTAATTCTCCGCCCTTAGCCTCACTGGTAATTTTGTAGCCCATATCAAAGGATGAATTCCCAATACGAGTAACTGTAGTGTGTACGGTAACGGTATCGGGGAAACTCACAGGAGAGAGGTAGTCGGCCTTGAGGCCGGCAAGAATCGGCCCTATTCCTTCTGATTTATGCAATTCATCAAATCCACTGGCGATGAAGTATTGCATTCGAGCAGTTTCCATCCAAGTAAGGAACCTAGTATGATTTACATGATTCAAAGCGTCTAAATCGCCCCATTGGACTGGAATTTCGCATTTGATTGGCCAGCACCCTAGGTCAGACATCTCCCGGCCCCCCGGGGATGTCCTTTGCCACCAGCCAATATAGAATCAAACCTGTTACTACTGCCATTACTCCTTTCCATGCACCGAGTTCGTCTGCAGGCGGCAATAGGTCGGCCTCCTGAGCCCAAGACAGGACTGCGAACATAATCCCAAAGGCCGATGCCAGTAGCCAGAATACCAATAATTTCTCACGTCTCTCTTGTTGCATTTCAATTCCTCAAATCAATCCCAGCTCTCGGCCACAAGCGTCAAACTTGGCTATTACCTCGTCTAGATCGTCTCGAGATAAGCCAGCTGACATCTGAGTTCTAACTCTAGCTTTGTCACGCGCTACCATTGGGAAAACGATTGCCCCTGCCATCACACCTTGTTCTCTGAGTGCGGATGACAGTTCTTGGGCCAGTGAACTCTCACCACACATCACTGGGATAATTGGCGTCTCACTCACACCGGTGTCAAAGCCTAGTGATTCTAGCTCACTGCGGAAGTAATCGGTGTTGCTCCATAGTTTCTTGACATGTTGTGGTTCGGTCATCAAAACCTCTACCGCAGCCTTCTGTGCTGCTGCTACTCCGGGAGGCTGGCTTCCTGAGAGTAACCAAGAGCGGCTATGGTTGAGTGCGTGTCTGCGTACATCTTCTGAACCCGCCACAATTCCTCCTTGAACTCCTAAGGCCTTCGAGTAAGACCCTATCTCGAAGGTTACCCTTCCTTGTAAGCCGAAGTGAGCGACTATTCCACGGCCCTCTCCTAGAACTCCTTCGCCATGACAGTCATCTACGAATATCATCGCATCGTGTGCTTCGGCGAGTTCAGTAATTTCATCCAGAGGTGCGATATCACCATCCATGCTGAAAACCCCGTCAGTAATGATCAATTTCCTATCGCTATCCTTGTATTGTTTGAGTATGTTCTCTAATGCATCCATGTCATTATGTTGGTAGACTGCCCTAGATGCCTTAGTCAACCTGACTCCATCGATTATGGAGCCATGATTCAATTCATCGGAGATGATTACATCCTCAGGCCCCCGTACAAGAGTCGGGATTAGTCCAACATTGGCAGTATATCCGGCCGAGTAAATTAGCGCGGCCTCTACTTCTTTGAACTGGGCACAGAGGTGCTCGGCCTCAAGATGTAAATCCAAGGTGCCGGCAATCGCTCTGACTGAGCCTGAGCCAGCACCATACTTACGCGTGGCTTCAATCGATGCTTCGACGACTTTGGGGTGAGTTGCGAGATTGAGGTAGTTATTGGCAGAGAGCATGATCATCTCTTGTCCATCTACCATGCATCGCGGCTCACTTGCTGACTGCAATGCAGGAGGATCCCAGTCGAGACCTTGC
Organism: Euryarchaeota archaeon UBA86; assembly: GCA_002503055.1. GTDB lineage: Archaea > Thermoplasmatota > Poseidoniia > Poseidoniales > Thalassarchaeaceae > Thalassarchaeum. Next base: position 25,146 of record DAQX01000016.1, read on the forward strand.
GAGCGTAACTCTTCGTAACGGTCGCGCATCCACGATAAGTCGGCTGCCATGACACGCAGAGTCAGTTCAGGTTCATTGCTCCATCGGAGGTTGACTCTCTCCTCTAGTGCGTGTGCTTCATGCGCTATGCCCTCCACCGAGCAGTATGGCCGTCACCCTCACGGTGCTGGGAATTGCTCAGGACGGGGGTGTCCCACATGCAGGATGCGAGTGCTCGAATTGCATGGATGCGCATGATAATCCGATGCTGCGTAGGCATCCTGTCGCATGCGGTATTGTGGGTTCCGATGGTAGTATGCATTTGATTGAAGCCAGTAGGGCGCTGCCCGACCAAATGAGACTGTGGGCTGATTCCTTAGACAGACAAGGAGTTGCTAGGCCAGATAGTGTGAGTTTAACTCATGTACACATTGGACATATAGATGGAATTGGCCAGTTTGGAAAGGAAGTTATGGGTGTCAGCGAGTTGCCATTATTTGCTAGTAGATTGGTCATCGCCGAGATGGAGAAGCGAGAGATGATGATGCCGTTCTCTACCTCAGAAATTACTACGATGCAAGGTTTTGAGCCATCCAAAAGTTGTGGTTTTGAGTTGGTTTTCGTTCCAGTCCCTCATCGGGATGAATTTGCCGATACTCATGCCATCTTGATTAGGGGACCTGACAAATCTGTCTTATTTTTGCCTGACCATGACGAATGGGATGGAACTCTCGCGATGCATGGTGCCGAAACAATTCGTGAGTGGTTGTTCTCTCTCGAAGTCGATATTGCCCTGATTGACGGTTCTTTCTGGGGGCCGGAGGAGTTACCCGGGAGAGACATGAGTCAGATCCCTCATCCCACTGTTTCGGAGAGCCTGATGAGATTGGGTAAAAGGAGTGAAGGGGACCCTGAGATTCACTTCACTCACCTGAATCACTCAAATCCACTTCTCAAACAAGGAAGCGAGTACGACGAGTTGGTCAAAATGGGGTGGGGAGTCAGTTGGCAGGGTCAGCACTTTTCGCTTTGATTTCGTATCAGGAACATTATGAGCGGCCGCCCTAGGAGGAGAACATGCATCTGGCCGGAGTGGTATCGAGTGGTCTCGGTCGTGCGCATGTATTCATGGCACAAGCACACTACCAAGATCAGTTCAAGACGATACTGGGGACGGGTGCATGGCCTGGTACTCTGAACATCGAACTGTTCGGCGATAATCTAGCAGAATACAGAAGCCTCAGAGCTCTGGCCGGACTTGAAGAAGGAGAGAAGGCTAAGCGTACTAAGGCACTAAGAGTGCATGGTTTTGAACGCTCAGGGAAATCATTCGGAGGCGCCACCGCATTCAGAGCAGAAATAAGACGCGGTGGTGATGAGTGGATTGGATGTGCTATACTGATTCCTGACTTAACTCGGCATACTGAGATAGCCGAAGTTATTTCTTCCTCATTCCTGCGTGAAGCGTTGCCATGCGAAGATGGGGATGAGGTCTTCATCAGGCTTGTTTGAGAAGTCTCATCCACTCTCTCTCCAGCAGTGTTGACATCTCCAGACGAGCGAGCGAGCGCCATCTGGTGTGCTGTCTGGCATCATCCGGAGGAGAGGTGAACCACCTCGTTTTAGGCAGAGCTGAATCGATCATATTCGAAGTATGTAGATTCTCGATTGACCAGAGCATCAAACCCTCTGAGGGGGATCTTCCGAGATCGACGGGGATATCGGGATTGTCAAGTGCTGATTGGATATCTTCGATACTATTCCTTCCTGAAGCCACTCCAGAAATTGCGCTGGCCATTCTACGGACCTGATTCCACAGGAATGCCCTTGATTTTACAGAGATTCCAATGATACGACCTTCTTCGGTTGTCCACGGAATACATTCGTCAACAGTCCTGATTGGGTTCTTTCCCTCATCGAGGCGGCACAAGTTCGTGAAATCGTGCTGACCCTGCAATACCGAGCAAGCCTCGGCGAATGCATCATCATCAACTTCTCTAGGCCAATCATGAGACACCTCGGTGCGATACAGATAGTGACGAGAGGTTGAGTGTCTGATTCTCATATCCTCAGGTATTCCTTCGGCACCCCAAGCTATCACTCCTATCGGTAAATTGTCATTCAGAGCCCTCAGTAGATTGGCTCTCTGAATTGATCTGGCTACCTCACTCGGCAGATCTATTCTAGCCAGATTCATCCTCACGCTTACTCCTGCATCTGTGCGGCTGGACATCTCTAGGCAGTTGGAAGAACCCCAGCCGAGTCTCTCTAAAGCCTTGACAAGAGAGCCTTCTACCGTCCTGATACCAGGCTGAGTCTGGGAACCATGGAAGGAATCTCCGTGGTAGCCTAGGGCGACCATTACACGGTCGCTGTCCAAGCAACTGCCTCCCTAATCCTCTGCTAGATACTCTGTGGCCTCTTCTGCAGAGGGGAAGCCAAGTCCCAGAAGAGCGAATTCAATGGCTACTGGAATATACTGTCTTGCGAAGGGGTGACTTCTGTCGAAACCTGTCTTCAGGTCGACGGAATCAATGAGTACTCGCGCCGCCTCGTGGAGATGGAAAGAGACATCGACTTCATCGTTTGAAGCGCCAAGATCGCGTAGCTTCTGGAATTCTCGTATGGCCATAGGAATACGATCAAACTCAAGCAGAGCATTTGCATGCGCAGCGAGATACTCTGCATTGTCCGGGGCCATTGATGAGGCTTTACGGAAGTATGCCGCGACCTGTCCTTCGTTTATGCGATCGTTTCCGTTGTCGTCAAGATTACCATTCTGTTGAATCTCGAACAGAGCAGCCTCTGCCCATCCATGAAAACCAGCAGGGTCATCTGGGTTAGCCTCAGTATGTGACTCAAAGAGACCCATGGCCTCCATGAAATCGCCTTGCATGATATGCTGTGCTGCCTTAGTAACCATGTCTTCGTCGCTCATCTCATCGCCTCGGTTCCAACTTGGTAGGCCGGAGGTTAAGAACGGTGCGGCGCCGCTAGTGTAGAATTCCCCATGTGTGCTCAGCGTTTCCGACCATCCACTCGTAGTCTTCTCCGGTCCTCAACCCCTGCTCATCTAGGATTGCTATGTTGAGTACTTCTAGCGGATATTCATTGTATGTCAAATGACTGACCATACCAGCTCGTGTCGGTTGATCAAATGTCCAGCGTGCCCTGCTAACTGCCCTTACGATAATCGAAATCTGAGTCCTTCCGTTCCAAACTTTGACTTTGAACTTAGGCAGAGGGTTTCCATGATTGTCCAATAGTGGCTCGTCCTCTTCCGGCTTTAGTACCTCGACCTCACAGCGCTTGAAGTTCTCAGTCCTGCCTCTTCTAGCATCATGGAATATTCCCGTACCTATTGCCGGAGTCCGAATAAAATCTCGAAGACGCCATGGCTTGTCATCCATTGAGGTCATTCCGGGGGTGATATGTGGCCTAAACCAATCAATGTATGAGCCATCATCGAAGTGGAGCATTCCCCAGAACCAAGGGAATGATGGCGCTTGCACGGAAACTTTCTGGAAGTATGCTGAGCCTTCAAACTCCTCTCCATCAACTTTCAGATTGAGTTTTGTTCCCTGAAGCCTCAGAATATCATAGCCCATGTTGAGGCCGTACACATTGTTCCTGTAGGTCAGAGTGCTGGGGGGGCCCCACCAAGGAGTCATTTCAGCCTCAAACGAAGTTGGAGCCCCCTCGGCGCGTGCCTGTTCATCACTAGTCAGAGAGAGCCAGAAGCCCTTGTTGCCAGGCCTCATCCCCAATGAGAAGTCCTCATCTAGAATCGGAACTATGGCGCCTGCTCCTTCACCGGATCCGTCTGCTGGCCATAGAGGGTGTTTGTCATCGACCAGGGCCATTCTGCATTCCCTCATTACTAGGGGCTCAAACATCTTCTTTCCGTCATACCACCAAGCGCATACCATTCCAGGGATGACATGCCCTCCATCTTCATCAATAGCCATCCTTGATCCGGGCTTCCACCAATACCCATTGACTCTAATCGCAGGAGTTTCCTTGGTAGACCAGAGGATCATTAGTTGCCGTGAGCGTTTTGGATTATCGGGGTCAGGTACGAACATAATCGCCCAGTACCACCACCAAGATAGGCGAGGGATAGGGGGCATCACATCCAGTCTCCAGAGCGAAGATAAATCTCCAACGAATTTCTCCATCTTCTCCATGTAGATTCCTCACATAATTTCGCGATTCTTGAAACTGGATTGACCGATGGCCATCATGAGCAAAGTGATCATCACTAGGACTGAGCAACTGACTAGCAAAGCTACGACGGGACTTTGTGTTCCAAGAGTGTGTACTGGAGGTTGCCAGAAGAATGGTAGGCCAGATTCAACGCCAAAGGCACTGGAAATCTGAGTATATTGGAGAGTGTCTGGCCAAGCAATCAGGACTACTGAATCGATCAGCTGTAAAGCCCAATGAGATACAGAAAGCATAGGCACCGTAGCAGAGGGTAGAGTCATCGTAAACAGCCCCATGATAAATTCCCAGATTCCAAGAATGATGCAGAAGTATACGCCGTACTTAGGGGCGATTAGTCCGATTGTATTGTACAGCGCCCCATATGCGGCCAGCACCAATATGGTGGCAAATCCCACCCCCAGCCATACTGGATAATCTGATAGCCTGACTATACTATCTCCAGGTGCAATCAAAGATGTAACGAATGCCATAATCAGTACAAGTACGAGAATATAGGTGCCGGCTAACAAGAGATACCCAAGTAATCGATAGAGGATGAATTCCGCCCTGTGTATGGGCTTAGAAAGAAGATAGTGAAGAGTTCCATTCTCTGTCTCGTCCCTGATGAGGCCCAAAGCTAGGAAGAGCGGGATGAATATCCCAAGCATCATTACGAAGGCCATCTTTCCTGTTCCAATGATGAATGTTCTGTGACCCATCTCGCCCTCAAACTCACTCTCAGCTGCATCCTCATTGACATTGTTATCAGGCCTGATATCCACAATCTCATTCTTGTCGGAGTCAAGAACCCAGACGACATCGCATGGAATTCCATTGTTGTTATCGTCGTTAGGATCGATTAGGCAGTCGCCGTCATCATCGACTTCAAAACCATCACAGAAATACACTGTTTGGCTGTCGTATGTGCCAATTCTACAATCACTTGCAACATATAATTCGGAGACATCTTCGCCATCCCAGAGTATACCATCCTCGTCAATGTAAGTTGAAGGAGCCTCGGGTTCGATGTCGGTCTCGTCAGTATAGTATCCCCACTCGATGTAGTAATTCTCAGGAGCGTTGACAGTCCCAGATGCTCTGAATTTTCCACTGACAAAATACGAGCCATCATCATACAAACATGCGGAGCCCCAGTCAATCCACCAGTCTACTGTGGGCTCCCCCTCGGGGCAAGTTTCAACATCGTTCCAGTCCACAATACCTGACCATCTGCTACCGGAATACTCAGTATCTATCCACTCCGCATCAAAGAGTCCAGTTCCTTCCCATGTATGATTCCCAGAGTGGATTCTGTTGTTGTCATTCCAATCTATCTCTCCAGTACTGATATAGTAGCCTGAACCCGGGAATTCATCTCCATTCCAATCACTTGTTCCATACTTGTACTCTTGGCCTTCGGGGTATCCATCATTATCCCAATCATTCGAATCTCCGTCGTTATCAATCGGATCAAATTCTTCTCTGATACCATCAATGTAGAACGCCAAAAGAAGTATCATCACTAGGGCCCCTACTGAAAGAACTACCCATGTTGAGACTCGGTGCCTCAATTGCCTGATTGTTAGCTCTGTAATGGCGCCAGCCTTGCGATCCATTCGAGTCCATACCGACTCAGCTAGTGATTTCCCCTTCTCATCCATACTATGCTCCTCCAATCAGATATCCGAGCAACGCCTCTAGATTATCATCCGGGTTATCGATGGCCTCGACTGGCACTCCTGATTCGGAAATTATTCGAGGAAGGATAGCGTGAGCAGCGGACAAATCATTGGTTTGAATCTCCAACTGCCCTTCGTTGGGGAAACGGACTCCGTATACTGGTTTCTCGGCGATGAATTTGCGAGCCAGTTCACGAGGGTTTTCGCAAGTCAAAAGGATACGATGAGGGTGTTTGTCGAGGAGTCCTCTGATTGCGTGCAAGTTCCCTAGGGCCAGTAATCTGCCTTCGTTCAAAATGACAATCTGTTCTGTGATTCTCTCAATCTCTTCGAGTATGTGGCTCGAAACCAGTACGGTCTTGCCTTGAGAGCCGAGTTCTCTAATGACGCTCATGATGCTAGTTCGAGCAATGGGGTCACAGCCATGCAGAGGTTCGTCTAGGATAATCAGATCGGGGTCATGAACTAGGGCATGCGCAATCTTGACGCGTTGTCTCATTCCCTTGCTGTATTTTCCTATCTCCTTATTCATTACATCCGATAGGCCCACGAAATCTAGAACATGTTCGGCTCTGTCAATCGCTTCCTCGCGAGTCATTCCATGAAGACGAGCGAGGGTGGACACGAAATCTAGGGCAGTCATCCAGTCGTACATCCTCTCGGACTCGCTGACATAGCCAATCCTACGGTATGGAGATGGATTGACCCAAGGGTCTTCTCCGAAAAGTCGGACGCTTCCCTGACTCGGTTTTATCCTGCCCATCAGGAGTTTGAAAAGTGTCGATTTACCGGCCCCATTGGGTCCTAAAACTCCAGTTACTCCTCCGTCTATTGCTAGAGAAACATCGTTGATTCCAATGACTTGGTCGTACCATTTTGAGACTTGGTCGACTACAACGGCGGGTGTCTTCTGACTCATTCTCTAGTCACCTCCAGAGAACCAACACGGTATGTCAAGAGTCCAACCGATGCTGCATTGTAAAGCAACATAGAGACGACAGAAAAGGCGAGTGGGTGATCATAATTAGGTTCGATTCCGAGTAACCATTGGCCTATGTGGGCAAGTGAATCATAAGGGCTCAGAACATACAGAATAGAGGAGTCGAACTGAGAGTCTATCAACAGGGCAAGGAGTTTAGTTCCATAGATTACGCCAAGGAATGCTATAGCTGCGAAGAATCTGCTCTGGCTGATGCTCGATAGAGCCAAGCCGATTGAGGTATAGGTGATTACCACTAGTATTCCGGCGATTAGTCCGCCAAGGAACATGGGCAAGGTGTCAACAAGATATGCCCATCCTTCACCGTTGAAGACGATTGCAGATGTGTAGTAAACGAAGTATGAGAGTACTATGACGAAGCCTAGTACTACTGCTACGCTCACATACTTCATCACAGTGTAGTCTGTTCTCGTCACTGGTCGTGAGAAGTAGATGGCACTGGTCCCAAACTTCCTATCGTCAGAGATCATACCCCCTACTACCAGAGCAGTCAGCATGGGCCAACAACAAAGGTTACGAGGGAAATATCCCAGAACCTGCCCCCACAAGTTGTAGCGATTGATTCCCCACAATCTAGAAAATGTATCATTCATGAAACTGTCACTCGATAGAGAAGCTAGGAATAGCATTAGCACGGGGAGGAGAGAATACAGCAGAATAACGAAAATTGCCAGTCTGACCATTGGATGATAGTGTCTGTGACCAGACCCCTTGAATAGGCCGTAAACATGGTGCCTGAATATTGCGTAGTTGCGGACCCATCTGGGCCCAAGTTCGCCATCCCAAGGACGGTAAGTCTGCTCGAAAAGAGTCCCTATGTGGGCTTCTGATTTGGCCACGATAGCCTTGGCATCTTCGTCACCATCACCGGCCCCATAAGCGACCTCCATTCGGGTCTTTGTACCCTCAATATCGAGATCTTCAGGCAGTTTCTTCACCTCCTGTATGGGCTTCAGTCATCAAATCCGAAGTGCCTTTGACTTCTGCTCCTAATTTGTCCATGATGAGGAGGAATATGTCTTCCAAATCAGGATCATATTCCTGCATCTGACGAACTTGTACTTCGGCATTGGAGGCCGCATTGATGATTTCAGTAGTAGTTGAGTCATCGACTCTGATTACTCTCATGACTCGACCCATTCGGCGCACTACCAAGCCTCTCGACTCAAGCTCTTCCTGCATCTTACTGGCTCCCCCCCAAACAGAGATCTCAATTTCCCTCTCGACCTGGTCTGCTAAATCATCAATCCTACGCTGTACGACGATTTTTCCTTGGTGAATCATCACAATCCTGTCACATACATCTTGGACATCATCCATTACATGACTGCTCATCAGAACTGTTCTATTGCCTTCAGAAACCGTCTTCTTTAGAGTCTGGAGCATGAATTCCCTGGCCCTCTGATCGAGGCCATTGGTAGGTTCGTCACAAATCAGAAGATCTGGATCATGCACTAGTGCACAGGCGAGTTTCGCGGCCTGCTTCATTCCGGTACTGTATGTCTCGATCTTTCTGTACCTTTGATCTTTGAGTCCGACATACTGCAGAACCTCATGAGCTCTCCTAGTAGCATGAGCGGGATTCATCCCGAGAAGCTCTCCTGAGTATCTGACTTGGTCTACTCCTGTCAGACCAGGATCTAATGCATCATACTCGGGCATGTATCCAATTTTTGAGCGGATCTTGTCGCCCTCTGTCCTGATGTCATAACCCAAGACCGTGCCTTCGCCGGAAGTAGTTGTTATTAGGCCCAAGAGGCACTTGAATAAGGTAGATTTTCCAGCCCCGTTTGGACCTAGAATCCCAATTGCCCCTGGAGGAATGTCGAGATTGATATTGTCTAGGGCTAAATGCGGCCCGTACATCTTGCGAAGATTGCGAGATGTGATGACTGGTTCCGGCCCGCTCGCAGAGTCCATAGTGCACCTCGACTCCTACGGAGTCGAATACGGCTCAGCGATTCGTCACTTGAATTAATCCCCGTCGGGAGCCAGTTCAGTCGCCCCTGAGGGCTCCTTCTCGAACTCGAACTGCAACTCCTTTCGATAACTGAGACATCTCCCTTGGAGTCGTAATTGCTGAGCCATGTGCAACTAAGTTTCCGGCATCGTCCACCACCAAGCAAGGTTGCCCTGGAATCAAGTGAGGATCTGCTCCACGGATGTATCCATGCATCACATTCCTTCCCTTACCTACGAAGGGTATCGCGTCCTCGAGAAGTCTAACCCTAGGAATGCCTGAGTGGTCGCTGTCTGGGTCTGATAGCGGTTCGCCGAACAACGCTGGAGGATTTGGATTAGAGTTGAGTCTAGATGCACCTTCGAGAGCGAGGCTGATTCCTCCATCATTCAACCTCGGAGAGAGGATATGTTGCTGATTATCGAATACATTGACAATTCGATCAGTATTGGAGCGGCGTACTTCCATTTCTCCAGTTAGTTTGCATGCCTCAATAGGAGGTACTGCGCAAAGTACCGAGAGTTTGTCAACAATCGAGCATCGATCTAACCATTGTCTGATTTCAGAAGACTTCTCATTATCTGGAATCTCTACTGGTGACGCTCTAACTAGAGGCAGGCCCTCTAGCCCTAACTCTTCAAGGCCTTCCCAAATCTCCTCGTCATCAAATACCTCCAGCCAAGTCTCATCTGAACATTCTAGATGGCACCATGGAGAGACATCTTCCATGCTGAAAGGAATCGGACCTAGAGGGGTTGGTATCATCACTAAGCTTCGAGGATTCTCGAGTAGTGCCTCGACTGCTGCGCCTAGAGCCGATGTTCGCCAAGGAGGGGGTGCGGAGTCAATTAGTACAACTCGTTCCGGCTTGCCTTCACTGCCATCCCACCAAGAGCCTGGAACTCTCCATCTCATCGAAAGTAGAGCGTGTAGGTGCAGAATGTGTGGTCTTGAGCCAACATCTTCACTGAGATCTTCCCTACCCATTCTGACTGGATTTGTTGATGCCAGCATTTGCAGGGCCGCCTCGCCAGATGGTTCATCGGGCATCTCCTCAAGTTGGTCTAGTACCCAAAGGAAAGCCTCTCTCAACTGCGGGTTAGCGTGGCTTCGCCTTTCTGCCAGTTGCCAGATTCTACCTTCTCTGACGGCTTCACGGCATCTTGCGAGTTCGGTCTGAGTGACTTCGAGATTGTGATGGGCGAGCAGAACTGAGCGTTCATCCTTGTCCATCCCTCTGACTTCCTCGGTTGTTATACCGAAAAGAGCAGCGGAAGATACAGGCCACTCGGTCAGACCCTCCAACTTGACAGTGCCCTCGGGAGAAAGAAGGCGATCATCGCGTGCAAAGAGGGCATACGCAGCACTATCGAATAGGTCGGCCCCTAGGGCAATTGCCATTGGGAATAGCATCGGATGGCCGCACCCGAACATGTGAATCGGTCTGTCAGAAGGCGCTGTTGATCTTGCAGCCATCAGAGCCTCAAACAACTCCCTGTATCTCTGCTTCTCCATTAGGGGAACGATTCCTCCCAGAGGATGTACGCAGAACCCTCTGTTCTCTCCTTCGGCCGAACCCATTAGACTCGCAGCCTCGGCCCTCAAATCTTGGTGAGTTCCTCCTTGAATCGGACCATTGAGAAGCATCTTCTGTCCGGCTGCTTGCAGAGATTCTGGAGCTCTGTTAGCAGTTTCTTGCACACATTCTTCCAACTCCTCGCGACTCATGTCTGGGCGCCCGAAAACATCGAGCATAGTCCCGATATCAACGCCTATATCTCGCTGAAATTCGACTATCTCTCCTACTCCGACCTCGACATCACCGTAGACATATGATTGGAAGGTACCAGAGTCGGTCATCACTACTCCAGGATAATCAAGTAGAGAATGGATTCCGTCTGATAGAGCCTTTTCCTTCAAGTCATCATGTTTCCAGATGACATATGAGTTGGTAATCAGAGCATCAACACCGTATTTTTCCCACATCTCTCTGGGTTCAATAGTTCTCAAATTCGGGTTGATAACTGGTAGCAAGGTTGGAGTCTGTAAAGAGCCGTGCAGAGTGTGAAGACGACCAATTCTAGCTGCCCCGTCTCGAACCACTATCTCGAACAATCCGAGGTCTTGTTCGCGGCAGGGCTCGGGTTCTGCTCGCGCGGGCATGTATGCTACTGCGAAGAGCCGGAGTCATCAATGCTGTCATGCACGATTGAGAACCTTGAGAATGGTTACTCCGTCTACAAGACTAATCTCTACTTCATCACCTGGGTTGACTTCCATAGTCGGGTCATCATCAAAGCCATGAGCATACGGAACTCCAAGGAGAGAAGCTGCAGGTAGTGTCAGGGGGCATACATCACGGTTGACTATCGCCTTAGGTCCCATTCCAGTATACAGCAGACCCATTAGTACGAATGGAGCAACAGTTGATCCCGAACCCTTTGGATAAATTAGAACTGTATCGCCGACCGACTCGCCATCTAACGGGTGCCCTGGTTCTTCGATGACCCCTGTATCACGGTTGACATAGCCGAGATATGTGATTGGGACATCGGTCACCATGGCCTTACCTGTGACTTTCCACTCTGACTGACTCGGGATGCCTGATCCAGTCGTCTCGAACTTTCCTTCCCTATGTTCTTTCGATGATGGAATGGGCTTTGCTCCGGCCTTGTTCAGTTCGGGCCTCTGCCCTTCTGTAAGAGTTGGGTCAAAGGCGTGAGCGACGCATTCCTGGATGCTCGCCACGCTTGTAGGCATCCTGTTGAGGCCACTGGTCAGATAGTGCTCGGCCTTGAGAGAGTTAGTAAGAAGGTGGTTGTAGCGATCTCGGTTGTAAGGAGTGACTTCCGGGCAGGTATCGCGTAGAACTAGGGCTCCGGACTCCTCCAGAATATCCAGTGTTCCGTCAGCAGATATCAAGTCATGATTGTGGGCACTCATGAATACCCAAAGTCTCTGATTTGGGATAATCTCTCCCAGCTCCATCCTAGCCCTAGCCGAAGCAGCGACTGCTCGGGCTTCTCCAACGCTTGCCTGCGGGCACCCTATTACGACCAAGTCCACTTGGCCACTCGGAGCTAATTCGCGATAGCGCTCAGCCAAATCTTCCTCGGTAAAAGTCAACTCGCCCTGATACTCATCGACAGGCGGAGCTTTGGCAGTATGGCCATCCGCCCAAAGCATAGGAGAGCCATAGTTTGCCGCTGCAGCAGTTAGTGCCTTGCGCATCTCGAAACTTGCCCAATCGGGCAGCCCGATGATTCGCGGCATCGGCCCCCAAGGAAGATTCCATTCAGGCCTAATCTGCTTGCCAATCCAATCCCCTAGGATGCTCCAGTCGGTTGGATCCGACATAGAGCACTTGACATTGACAAGGATGTTGGGGACTCTATTCTCGCCTAGGTGTAGTCCCCACTTGGGAGCCCATCCAGTAAGTGCAGTTGCGAGGGCCGATAGACCGGATTCTCTGTTAGTAATTAGTGAAGTGTAGGAGTTGGAGAAGCAGACTGCGTTGGACTCGGCCCAAGAGCCGATTCCCTCATCATCCTTGACCCCTCTATCGTAAGGCGTGCACGAGAGTGTAGCTTCTATTCCCAGCTCGGAATATGCATGTACAATCTCGAACTGTTGTTCAAGGAAGTCAGGATGGTCGATTCCCATCTCATCCATCTTCTCATGATCACATCCTGCCGAATTCAGAGTAGTAGGAATCGTTACCTTTCCATCTGGGTCGCCAGACAGATCTGCCAAGAATCGTCGAAGTCCGTGCCCTCCAGTGATTACGCTAACTCCTGAGACATGTGCGTTCTCTACTTCGATAAACTCAGAAGCACCCGCAGTAGAGGCTAGATCGACGACCAGTCTAGCAGCCTTCTGCTTGGTTGGGCCCATGGAGCCGGCAAGCATCGACTCGAGTTGCGAGGGTATTTCCACGGCTATCGGCCATAGAGTCGCCCCTTCAATGCGACGCAGATTCTACCTCTGCCAGAGGTATTCAGCAACAGCCGCTTTCTCGGAAAGGCGCAGAAATGAATTCCACCTTGTCTACATTAGGGGTGTTCTGGAGACTCTCAATTACATTTCGAAGGTTTGCAGCCTTGCCCTTGGCTTGGATTACATCTACACATGCGTGACTGTGCTTGAGGCTGCTGTGACTGTATGAGGCTACTTCGATTAAATCTGAATGGCGAAGATCTAGCAGCTTGTGGCTCTTACCATGATCGTGCTGATAGTATACGACAAAGTGCCCTTCGGCAATTAATTCTCCGTCCATATTCATCAAATCGCCCTTCTGTTGAATTTCGGCGTAGCATAATGCTGCGTCCCGGATAAAACGGCTGCGATTCTTATACCCTGACTGCTTAATCAATTTTTCAAAGATTTCCGCAAAGTCCTTGTCTGCGCTGAATGAGATTATTTGACTCATGAATTGCCGAGGAGCCATGCACTAATAATAATTTTTAAAATCATAATTATTAGATTTGATTAAATATCTATTAGAGTGCGGCCGGCCCATGAATAGTAACGCGTATAGAGCCATGATGCTAAGTTTGGTACTAGTATTGTCAAGCCTGGCAGGATGCCTTAGTGCGGATGATGAAGATCAGGAAGAGCAGGAAAATGAGATACTCGGCAAGGTAATGGTTTCCACTTACCATGTCGGTGAGTTGGTTTCGGCTGTGGCCGGAGATACATTGGATGTTGAGATAATCAGTCCTTCCAATGTCCCAGTACACGACTACGAGCCTTCTGCTGGTGACCTAATTAGACTGCAAGAGTCTGATTTATTCTTTTACCATGGTGTAAACCTAGAGCCTTGGGTAGAGTCTGCTTTGGCGACTCTAGGCAACGACGCACCTGTGTCGGCTATGACACATACAATGCCTAGTGGAGAGATAACACTTGATTACGAATCGATATTGATTTCTAATCTCTGTGAGTTACTTGTCGAGGGCCCATTCGAGAGTACTACCCTTGGAATTCCTCATGATGACCACGATGATCATGACGATCACGACGATCA
>DAQX01000016.1:39316-39471 GCA_002503055.1 Euryarchaeota archaeon UBA86
GACGATCATGACGATCACGACGATGATCATGACGATCATGACGATGATCATGACGATGACCACGATGATCACTCAGATGATGAGGACGATCACGACGATGATCACTCAGATGATGAGGACGATCACGACGATGATCACGATGACCACTCAGATGA
>DAQX01000012.1 GCA_002503055.1 Euryarchaeota archaeon UBA86
GGTAGGGAGCTCTTTGGCCCCATCATCACTGCTGGTTGGTCAAACGCACCGGCAGGAGCATCTGCAGGGGCGACATTCGGTGTTCCGGTGAAAGTGGTTTCTTGGGGCTCTCCCCCTCCGTCTTCTTCCATGTCTCTGGTTCTGATTGGCGACACTTAGCCTTGTTCCCTGCACCGGTTCTCTATATGTGGGCCTAGAGGAGGATTTCCAAGTTCCCTCAGTGACTCACTCTTCCTCTTCAAGCCCTAGTGCTCCCAGTAGTGGTCTGAACTTATCATTCGACTTAGATAGTGAATCTATAACTGGCATTGGATCTCCGGAGAGCATACCTAGAGCAGATCCTCCTCCGGTGCTGTTGTGGCTGAACTCTCCAGCCATTCCTCTCTGATTCACTAGTGCGCTGGTATGGCCCCCTCCAACTATTGTAACTCCTGTAGCCTCGGCGCACATATTGAGAATCTCAATCGTACCGAAGGCGAAATCAGGTTTCTCAAAGTAAGACGCAGGTCCATTCCATAGAATGCAATTGGCACCGTTTAGTAGAGTTCTCAAGTCTTGGAGAGTCTCGATTCCAACATCATACATCGGATAGTCAGTGGGAAGTTCTTCCAACTCCATCTGATGTCTCTTGTGGTCGATTTCAACGGCTACATCGCGAGGTAGGAACAACAGTTCTGAGTGTTCCTTGACTAATTCTTCTGCCATCTTCCAAGTAGGCTCGAAAACATCTCCCATCATGCCCTCGATTGCTTTCTTGTTACCGCTACCAATGTCATGACCATTGGCCCAAAGCATGAGATTACCAACAACTCCGACCATCACAATCGTATCGACAACTCCTCTACCGATTAGATTGAGTGCCACTCTCAAAGAATCGTCGCACTTTGCCCCCCCAAGAATTGCAACATATGGGCGAGGAGGGTCATTTACTGCCAGCTCGAGTGAACGGATTTCCTTGTTCATCAAGCGCCCGGCAATACAGGGCATTTCTTCGGTGAATCCTGTCAAGGTAGGTGAGTTCCTGTGCGCTGCTCCGAATGCGTCGGTGACATAAGCATCTGCTACAGAAGAGAGTCTAGTGACAATCTCAGTAGTTGGCTCATCCTCTGCCTTCACCTTGTTCTCACCGTATTCCTCAGGATGCATCCTGACATTGTTGATGAATACCTTGTCACCGGGCTGCATCTCTTCGATGGCTTGAATCGCAGCGTCTCCACAGATATCCTCAACGAATCGAATCTGCTGACCGATTAGTCGAGATAATCTATCACAGTGTCCAGACATATCTGTGAAGTCGTCCTTACCCGGCCTGGATTGGTGTCCCATTATGATGATCTTTGAGTCAGAAAGGTCGCTCAGAGTATCCAATGTTGAGCGTAGTCTGCTGTCGTCAAGGAAGGCTCCGGTACTCGGATCCAACGGTGAATTCACATCGGCTCTGTACAATACAGTCCGTCCTGCCAGACAGACATCGTCCAAGGACAGGACGGTTGTCACAGTCCGCGGCACCAGCGGCCCCTCTATGGCCATTGTGGATACATTACACACTCTGCGTGTTCCCACAATACCTTTCATTGGAGACTAATGAGCAGTTCCATGAACTGGGATGCTGGGAGGCTCACCGGACCCGATGGTGAGGATTGGAGGGTTCCAGTTTCCGAATTACAGGCACGCCAAGCAATGCTGTCCAAGGCTCTAGCAAGTGCTGGACAGGAGTCTGCACTCATCGATGACCCGGTGGAGTTGTACTGGCTAACCGGCGGGCGTCAGAGTTCGATGCTCCTAGTCGGCGCAGAAGGCTCCGATATCGAGACTGTTCATTGGGTCAAACGCTCACTTGAGCGAGCAAGGTTTGAGGCTGGAGGAACAAATGCTCCTCACCAAATCACTGAACAGCCTCGAATGAATGGACTTGAGGATTCGCTAATAGGCGCTGGATGCTCTAGGGCACCAGGGATGCTTTGCGGAAAGGTCCCTCACTCAAGATGGGATTTCTTGTCTGAAAAGTTCTCAGGACTCGCGGGCGAGAGTTCAGATTGTACTGGAATGTTGTTCGCTCTAAGGGAGATAAAGTCAGATTGGGAAATTGAGATGCATTCTGAGAGTGGGCGAATCAACCAATTGATGTTTGAAACGATTCGCGACAAAGGAGGTGAGGGTAAGACCGAGATCGAAATGGCCGCTGCGGCTGATGAAGTCAGCCGTGCTGCTGGTTTCGGCGGTAGAATCAGGATGAGAAACTGGCCGATGGACTGCGATAGGGTAGTCATAGCCGCAGGACGCTCGGGTGCAGTCCCTTCGTACTTCGACTCCGGGGTCGCTGGTTTGGGTGCGAGTCCAATCTCTTCACTGGGAGCGGGGTTCGCGCGAGTAGAGGAAAATGAACCTGTATTGGTGGACATCGTTCATGTTCACCGAGGGTATGTCTCTGACTGCACGCGCATATTCAGCGCTGGCTCGTTATCTTCTGAGTGGCACGAGAGGCTTGACGATATGTCGGAAATAAGAGATGTTCTCGTCAACGGACTTGGCCGGGGGGACGATTGCTCTACTGCATGGAGTCGGGGTAGCAAGATGGCAGCAGAGATGGGGCATTCGGGTCATCTCATGGGAATTCCTCCAGACCAAGCTAGATTCTTGGGTCATTCAGTAGGACTAGAACTCGATGAGACTCCTGTAATCGCTAGAGGTTTTGATCGCCCCTTGCAAGTTGGCGGCACTATGGCAATCGAGCCGAAGGTAATTCATACGAATGGTGCGATTGGTACCGAGGATACATGGGTCAGAAAGAGTGAGGGGATGGAGTGCCTTACGATGGGTGATTCATTTCCAATGCTGACGGAGTGGTAGTATGGGAAAAGGGGTTTTCTACCTAGGATTTGAGGGGGTGCTCAACCTTGACTAGGGCTCAGAAGAAAGCACAGATAAGATTAGCAAGAGTTCTAAGTGAACGTAAGGAACCTCATGGTAGTCTGATTACTGATGACTCTATTCTGAAAGGGGTTGAAGTCGGAGAATCTGGAATTGTCGAACTGTGGGTCAAGCCTCCTCATCCTCACTGTCCTTGCTGCTTGGACGATTTGATTTCACTCAAGCGAGAGATAGGCTCACAGAGAGGAGTTCTTGGCTGTCATATCGAGGTTGTCGGTATCCCACAAGCCGAGAGATGGACTGCTGCAATAAACGAGTAGTCATTCATCTTCTGAGATTTCAGAATCCCTCATTCTAGCCCTTGACATTCTTTCCTCAACTTCTCTCATTTTAGAGGTGAATTTGGTCGAAAGCCACCAAACAGAGATTCCAATAGCTAGTAAGTCAATGATTAGCAGAGTCAGGAATTCCGAATCCGACCAATCAACCATTGAATCACCAAGCAGGAGGAATTACATCGATATCACACGAACCTTTTGGTTTGATGCAACAAGTCAGTATTCCTCCTAGTTCTACTAACTCATCGAACCGCCTCAGCGATCTTCCCAGCGAGTCCATCTTCCGGTCTGCTTATTGAAGACCAATCCAGCCTTCTTCATCCACTTGTTGAACTTGGTAGCACCTGCTCCTGTTGCGATGATAAATTCCTCACGATGCTCTTGGGCCTGGATATATCCCTTGGCTGCGATGGTCTGGTCAATCCAGTCATCTATACTCATCAACACGCCTGAGAGTTTGCTTGTCTCGGCTGCAGCCTCTAGTTCCTCGGCGCTAGCGCCGGCAGATTCTAGATCCTTGATCATCTGATCTGTTATGGAAGTGGAGTCTTTCTTCCTCGGAGGTCTCTTGACAGTG
This sequence comes from Euryarchaeota archaeon UBA86, assembly GCA_002503055.1. GTDB lineage: Archaea > Thermoplasmatota > Poseidoniia > Poseidoniales > Thalassarchaeaceae > Thalassarchaeum. The sequence continues at coordinate 3,787 of DAQX01000012.1, forward strand.
AGGCGTGGTTTCTTCTTGGGGTCAATCTTGATTCTAGAGCCGTTGTTCAATCTATCCTCTACCAACTGCGCCATAGGCGCCTTGAATTCTTCCTCACACTCCCAGCAGATTAGAGAAAAGTCTGACATATCGTCCATGACATTACCCTGAATGGGGTCGATTTCCTCTCCACAGGATGGGCATGCATGCATGCATATCTTGGGTGCAATCTTCCTGCGGAAATCAACGATATCTTGTGGAGTTCCTACTAATTCTAGCATCTCATGATCCCTTGCGGCCTCGAGTCCTCTAGTCTCTAACTGGTCGCGCAACTTGGAGCGTTGCTCATCCTTGGACTCATCATCGAATGTATTCTCGAGTTTGACAATGAGTTCGATGGTCTTGCCAAGTCTGTTCATCACCAACTTCTTGTTTCTGAATTGCTCGACGCGGGCGATTCTGAGTTGCTCCTTCTTCTCGAGTAGTTCTGAGTGAATATCCTTCTGCTCGCGCTTGAATCTCCTCTCCTCAATGGTGTCGACCTTCTTCTTCGTCCTATCAGCTAGGACATCTGCTAGGAATCTCTGCTTACCTGAGTCTCTTGGTCCTGATTTGACCGCATCTAGAACTGATTCTGCGACTTCCTTCTTCAGACCATAGTTGTTGGAGAGTGTCTCTATGTCGAGTTTCTTGATGTCGCCGACCTTTACGCCGCTGTCTGAAAGCAGATGGGCTGTATTCTCATCGATACCTCTTCTCAGAAGCGCGAGATAGGTGTCCTTCTTTGCCATACTAAGTCCTGAACTAGGGTCTCTTCGCGCCCTGTTGCCCTATCCAGCGGAGCCGGGGGCCCTCTATCAAGGCGATGTCAAAACCCTCGCTATTCGGTTGGAAATGATGAAATTGACTTCGACAAAAGAACCCAATCTGAGGCCTTAAGATTCTCTGGCCTGAGATTCTGCCAATCCTGTGACATTCCGTCTGGAGAAGATTCGAATATTGCGCCGATTACATCTTTCCAACGTCCTTTGTGCCAGCCCTTGTTTCGAGATAGTCGTCGTGGAGTTTGAGAAAGTAGAGTTCTCATCTTGCGGCGTTTGTTTGCAAAGCAGTGACTTGTTATTGTACGGAATAACCTGCGATCAATGTCGAGTTCTCTTGCAGTTGGATTTAGTCTAACAAGCCGTGAACTGACTCTGGGGGCTGGACTGAAGCAATGTGGAGGAACTTTAGTATCTAATTCGACATCGAAATCTAACCACAGAGAGAGTGAGAGTGGTCCTGAAGCTGTATCATTTCTATTATTCATCATCCTCTCAGCAAACTCATCCTGCACAAGTAGTACTACAGAAGTAAACGGATGCTTAGAGTGGTGCTTCTGTATCCTGTCTAAAAGAGGGCTGGAAATCTGATAGGGGATGTTGGCAACCATATGGGTTGCGTTCTCTGGCCAATCGGCTTGCAGAGCATCCTGATTGACCACTTCTAGTCTGCCATTCGCTCCATTGAACACCCTAGCAAGATGAGATATGGCCTCCTCGTCGACCTCAAAGGCCGATACAATAGCGCCCGCCCTGAGAAGACCGAGGGTGAGAGAGCCGGCTCCCGGGCCAATCTCAATTACTCTCGAATCACTAAGTGAATGTGATGAGTTTGCAAGTTCAATTGACCTATCAACAACGGATTCATCAATCAGAAAGTGCTGTCCTAGCTCCTTGTCTGGAGTTATTCTGTCCCTAAGTAGGTCCACTAGCAATCTGATATCCAAGTCGTCCATCCGATTACCCCGATTAGAGATCGGCGCGGACTAAAAGGTCGAGCAGCCGAGGAGTCTGTGCTTCATCCTCCATCTCCTTGAGATATCGCTCAGCGAGGAGTCTGATTGAGTCAATAGTACAGGCTTCGTCGATAGTGGAGAATTCGTGCCACCCGGAACCTCTGAGATCTACCATCTGGATTGCTTTCGCATTTCCTATTCCTGGGAGTAATTGGAATGAATGGAACTTACGGGTCATCGGGCCGGCGCTATTGTAGAACTGAATGTGTATGTGTGAATCTTCAGTTATCGCCTCAGATATTGCATCCAAGAGTTCAGAGTTGGCATTCTCGGGGATGTCCTTCAATCTGAGTTCGCTAAGAGAACCGATACCGGCTGAATCCTTCTCGATGGTAGATCCGATATCGATGCCATCAGCATCGTTCACTCTGGCTCTAACCAGAAACAATCCAGGACGAGTCAGTCCTGTCATTTCGTGGCCAATTGGGCGTCTGTCCTGCAGGTCTAGAACTCTGATGTGAGTCTCTGACTGAAACGGAGGAATAGGCTCCTCGTCGGGCTCGTCTGGTCCGCCAAACTGCATATTCCTCATACCTCGAGAGCGGTTTCCCCACTTGAATGAAATCGTTAGTAAAATCAGATAATTTCCCATCAAAGGACATGTTGACGAATGAGGGTGATTATTTCCTCAATCTCTGGTGTGTCCATGGCAATTCGCTTGCTGGCAATTACCACTCTCACATCTGGAACATCTGTCGGACAAAGTTCTGCCAACTTGGCACAAATCTCAGGATGTCCTGCGAGTTTTTCGTTCTGGGCCAACTCATCTCTAAGTGCTGCGAAAACCTTGGAATCGGTCTTGATACCACCGCGGTTCTCACTAGCAGCCCACTCGGCGTGCTGTAGAGCCATTGTCTGCTCATACGAAAGTTCTCCTCGGCGCTCGTTTGTCCGGACCAAAAGGTCTCTCACGGTAGCGAAGTCTGTGTACTCCTTCTCTGACATTATTCTCACTCCATAGGCCTGAGGTGTTCCGGTCTTGCTACAACGGTTTTGTTTGCATTGCCGTCTGATACCGAGATTATGTATGCCCTACCCTGAGTGCCAGTGATGATTCCAGTCTTGCCTTGGAATCGGCGGTGAGGCATGCCTTTCTGCTGGGCTCCGTCAAGCACTATAGCAACACTGTCTCCCTCGGAATAGGGGTGCATTACTCGGTTGATGAAAACTCTGCTTCGCTCAGTCTTGCTCTTCTTCAGGATACTGCGTGTACCCTGACGAGGACCGTGCGCTCTCTTTGCCATTATATCACCATCCGACCGTAGGTCGCGGGAGCGTTCGACCTGCCGATTCTTCTTAAGGCCTCGGATGAACACTCGGGCACTCTAGTCATGGATTTCCTCCACATCGAGCCACAGTACCTCACATTCACAATCAAGAACGCCACTCACTGAGGGCACTGTCCTTCCCTCATCAGAATGTACGAGTTCTTTGATGTAAGTTCCAGCTTCGCATCTAAGAGTGATTTCAATCTCATCGCCTTCTACGGCGACCTTGCCGACTGATACCACCTTTCGCTTACGAGTCTTTGCTGCCCTGCGGTGAGACACTCTCTTCGGTGTCTCCTGCTCGAGAACCGTTCCTGACAGAGCCTCAATGGATGCAATTGCTTTGACCTCATCTTGAGTCTCGCTTGTCTTGAAGCGGATTGTATAGGACTTCTCGGATCGATGCTGCTTGACCTTCGCGACTCTCTTCTTGTGAGTCCATTCAAGAGAGTCAATCTCGACCTTCTCAGAAGCATTGGCGTTCACCATCGAAACGAGTTCTTCGAGGTCATATTCTCTGACTAATGGATTCTTAATTTCGAGTACGAATGGTCTACCTGAGCCTAGACATCTGACATCGATATCCTCGCGTCCCATTCCGTGGAATGATGTATCCTCTGCATTCAGTGCCTCACGGATTGGCTCGCCAATCAGATCCTGTATAGAATCAGGGTATTGCAGCCCAGTTCCCTGGCACGATTCACAGCCCTCATCTCTCCCCCTACAGGCTCTGCATGGCCATCTTGTCTGTGGAATCTCTCTACTGAGTTTCCTATATCTGCTATAGAGAAATACTGGGCGTATATCGATGTCGACTCTCAGTGTCAATCCATCGACCCTAATCATCAAATCGGGGTTCTCCTTGACGAAACTGACATCACTAAGAAGATTCGACAAATCGGCCTGAATAGCATCTACGAAGGCTGACTTAAGAGGCCTAGATCCGGGTGCACCGTGTCTGCTCCTGATTCTGTCTTCCTCTTGGATAAGGTCCTTGGGAAGATGGATTCCGAATTGCATGGTTGAGTGTTGGACTCCTGATACCGATTCGGCCACCCTACTGACAATGTTTCCGACATCGTCGAATAGATCCTCACAAAGAGGACAGAGTTCGGGGGCTCCAAACTTAGCGATATCAGGATTTCTGGCTTGAGCGTCTTCTCTGATTTCCTTCCCACCCTCAGCGCCGGAGTTCTTTGTTCGGCGTCCGCCCACTCTGTGCAGGCAGTGGTCACAGACTCCAAGTTTGATCATGTGAGCGATTCCTAGAGGAGTGGGGCAAGGGGGTGCATCCCAGTCTAATGATACTCCATTGGCCTCGATATCGTCACCATCAAACCAAGCTTCTTCCTCAGATTCTGATGGCTCGTCCTCAGACTCAACTACAGCTTCGGCTGAGGCGTATCCAGCAGAGGCGAATAGTTGCCACTCGTCCTCCTCGCCCATTTCGGGCTCTTTCTCCTTCGGTCCATCCGATGTCATTGAATCACCATCGAAGACACAGGGGTAACCCATGCTTCCGACGGGTTGGCGAAAAGTGGCTTACCTTTGACTTCTTCGGGCTGTATTTGGAGTCTCAAAGCGACTGTCCAAGCTCTTCTGCTACATCTCTCAGATGAGTGAATGAATGGATGCCGCTTGAGCATCCTGTGGGCCAGTCGAATCTGACCCCATAGCGCCCCACTGGCTCTGCGCGAGGTTTCTCAACTCTGAGTCGAGCAACCTCCTCCTCAAACTCGAGTAACCTCTGCTCATTCTCCTGTCTTGGTTTACACTTGGCACACTGGCAGCGACAGCGGATCGATAGGTAGGTTACCTTGAACGCGGTTCCGTCGGCGAATTTGAGCACACAATCCTCGTGCCCGCGCTCCAAATCAGTCAGAATATCGCGAGACATGGTGATTCGTCGGTCATGTGGGCTTTAACTTTGGTCGCCGATACTCTTCGAACCAAGGGTCCATACCATTCCAATCCGGATTTACTCCAAGATGTGCGCAGATCAATTTACTGGTTATCCTACCACTCTCAAATATGGTCGGAAGGCCGCTTCCTGGGTGAGTTCCTCCTCCTACCAGATACAGGCCTTCAGTCTCCTCGAAATGGTTCTGAGGTCTCCTCCAGAGCATTTGATCTAGGCTGTGTGCGAGATTGAATACTGCTCCTCTGTAGATGTCATTTGAGGACCAGTTGTCCGGAGTAATAATCGTCTCTGAGACAATATGATCAGAGAGTCCTTCAAATCCCATTTTCTCCATCTGAGATACAATGACATCTCTGAACCTCTGCTTGTGTGTATCCCAATTGACTGAATCGTGGACATTGGTAACAGGGACTAGTACATACAGCGTGGAGCATCCCTCCGGGGCTAGAGCGGGGTCAGTAACACAGGCGTTCTGAACATACAGTGAAGGATCGTCCCATGTTATTCTATTTTCACTAATATCCTTGAGGTTGCTCTCATAATCTGCTGAGGCGTAGATCTGGTGATGAGGAGTATCATAGGTTCGATTTACTCCCAAATAGAGCATGAATGTCGAGCAGGAGTACTCTTTGTTTGCAATCTTCTTGTCTGACCATCTCTTCCTCAATTTGTCAGGAACTAATCCGGTCATTCCAGTAGCGAAATCTGCGTTCATGACTATCTTATCCGATGAATAGATACCTTGTTCGGTCCTGACTCCGACGGCTTTCTTGCCATCGAATAGTACCTCTTCAACTGGCTCGGACAATCTGATTTCTACTCCTAGATTCTCAGCAATGGAGGCCATCTTGGGAGTGATTGAGCCTATCCCTCCCCTAGGATGGAAGACGCCGTACTCGTACTCTAGGTATGACAGGAATGTGAACAGACTAGGAGCTTGGAATGGGCTCATTCCCAGATATTTGGTCTGGAATGATGTGGCCACTTGCAATCTTTCATCCTTGAACAGTTTTGAGAGGTCCGAGGATACGCTTCTCCAAGGACGTAGTACTCTCGAGACACGAAGCGCTCTGCGACTAATCAAATCGGAAGCTCCCTTCCAAGGTGTATTGAGACATTTCTTCGAGAGCCTTAACTTTCTACGATTGTCGTCCATGTATCTCCTGAATCCCTGTGCATCTTGCGAGCCGGACAATTCCTCAATCTGGGACGCCATGTATTCAATGTCAGTTGTTGCATCGATTTGCCCTCCCTGACCGAAGATTAGCCTGTAATTTGGCTCCAGTCTGATTAGGTTGAGTTCCTCGTGAACATCCATACCGAGAGCAGAGAAGATTTCCTCCGATATTTCTGGATAATGGAAAAATGTAGGGCCCCTATCGAAGGTGAATCCATCCTTACTGAATAGTCTAGTTCGGCCACCCACGAAATCTGACTTCTCAAGAATCAATACCTTGACTCCAGCCTTCGCAAGTAGCATCGAACAAGTCAGTCCACCTGGACCTGCACCAATGATGATTGCATCATACTCACTATCTCCAGGCATACCAATCAATAGCAAAAGCGGGTTATTAATGAGTGTTTAATCAAGATAGGTTCAGATATCGTCAGATTTGGGGCTCATTATCAGATTGTATCTGCAAAATTCCTCACTGTCTTCGTTCTGCTCTCTTTGAACAATTACCTCTCCATCTGAAGAGTATCTTGCTAGCAGGGCACCCTCGATTATCCCGTCATCGAGAGCCCATAGTGGGAGGCCATTATCTTCAGAAATTGGGCTTCCTAAAACGACCTTGATGTGAAATTCTGGCTCGATATCGTAGCTTAGGTTACCCAGTCCGGCATACTCCCACCAATCCATCATCTCGTTCAGGAACTCTATGTTTCCCTCGATATTTCTGAGACTGAATGCAAGTTCCTCGCCGATTCTGTTTCCTACTTGGCGAAGTAGGGAAGAGATATCGATTCCGAAAGAAGAAAGGCTACTAATTCCTCCTGATTCGAGGTTCATTCTGGCCTCATTTACCTCGAGTCCTGAAGCCATGAATGCGTTTGGATCGAATGGAGTATCAGTATCTGGGAGTTCGTCTTGAATTTGGAGAACATCTCTCATCCTGTCTAAAAATGACATACTGTCGAGGGTGAGTTTTAGAGGCTCTATGATTTTCTGTTCGGTGAATCTCTTCGAGGCCGTATCGAAGGAAATAGCATCATCCCAAATAGCCTCCATAAGATTCAACTGCGAATCTGCGAAAGTGGTAGATTCGACCACTAGCGCAGCGTCAGTCCTACCTCTTCCAACTGGATTCTCTTCCGCATTCAGGTACTGGATTGTCTCGCTTACATCCATCACGACGCCTTGTGAATCGATATCATCCGAGTGTCTAACTTCAATCAGGTCATTCAACTGCTCATAGAATCTGATGGTGCGTCTGTCTAACTGAGCTAGAACTCTGATTGATATTCCCTTGGTAGCTGCCGTATTTATCGCTTCCAGAGAAGGGCTCCTACATAGGTGTAATATGCCAAATCTGCCAAGAACTAGCATCACTGACTCTTCTGCTTCTTCGGCCATCTTCTCTATTCTCTTAAGAATGTGAATTCGTTCCTTCAGAACTGCGAATTTTGCATCACCTGCTGCTTTCTCATCGAGAATTTCAGAGGTGTTTGAATTGTTGTTGAGGCCTTTGTAATTCTCCTCGATTCGAGAAAGTTGTTCGCGTCTAATGTCGATTAGCATCTTGACAACCTCGCCTATTGGAGGACTTGAGAATCGCATCGGTCTGTCTGCAGTAGAGGTAACCAGTCCAATACGCTGCAATCTCTCGAGAGAATTGTATGCATCTAGGCGAGTAGTGCCGAGTTCCTTGGCCAACTCACTGGCCTTGATATTAGGTCGATTTGAAAGAGCGATGACAGCGTTTGCTTCCTTGTCTGTAAGTCCAGCATCAGAAAGAATCCTATTCCAGCCCATATTTTCATCTCAATTAGTGACACTGCTGAGAGCAGACAGAATATTTGCAACATGCTGTCTAGGTCTGAAGAGCCAGTCATAGACATGGTGAATTGTGTTGTCGGGGCCTACTACGAACGATGATTTCGCTGGGAAAGTACCGAGATGGACTGGTACCTTGAAGCTCTCAGCGACCTTTCTATCGGGATCCGAGAGAAGTATGAATGGGAGTTGAAGTTCCTCCTTGAATTCTCTATGCTCGGAGACGCTGTTTTGGCTAATGCCAATAATCTCGACTGGAGGCTCCAGAGAGCGGAACAGGTCGTATTGATCCTTGAACGATAGGCAGCCTCTCTTGCAAGTAGGAGAGCCGTCCTTAGCATAGAAAAACAGAACTTTCCACTGGCCGTCAAGATCACTGAGAGAGAACTCTTCTCCCTCATTGGTCTTGAGTGTGAAATCAGGCGCCTTGCTTCCTACCATACTTGCCATGTTATTCCACTCTGAAATTCAGGTTTAACTCAATCTATGTCGAGTATGTGACCCATTCTCGCAGATTTTGTCCTGAGATACTCTTGATTGGCTTCTGATACACCGGTGATATGTGGCTTTCTTCTAACAACTTCTACACCGTTGTCGACTAGTCCTCTGACCTTGAGTGGATTATTGGTGAGTAACCTTACTGAATCTACTCCTGCATCCTTCAGCATCTTTGCTGCTATCGAATATTCGCGTGCATCTGCTGGGAGACCCAATGCTAGATTGGCGTCAAGAGTATCGTATCCTATGTCCTGTAGAGCGTAAGCCTGAATCTTGTGCTGCAATCCTATTCCTCTACCCTCTTGGCGTAAATACACGATGGCCCCTGAACCTTCTTCCTGAATTTCCTTCATCGCTGCCTGGAGCTGTGGGCCACAATCGCACTTCATTGAGCCGAAGGCATCTCCTGTCAGACATTCAGAGTGAATACGGACCAATGGGGGAATGCCGTTTTTCAGATTACCAGTGTACAGAAGAGCATGTTCCTTTCCATCCTCGTCGACTGTCACACATATCCTGAAATTTCCATGTTCTGTCGGTAAAAAAGAGTCCGGCAGAATCTCTGGTTCATTCTTGTCTCCAATCTGGATGGTCATGAGTCTGGGTCTGCTCAACAGGTTATGAATGAGTGTTTAATTTCTGATTAGGAGTTAAACAGTCGGTTATATGCTACGAGGATATGCTAGAATCATGTCGGGCTCTGGCAATGCTAGGTTTTCTAGTCTTCAGCACAGGGTCAAGGAACTGAATCAATTACCCAGAAACCCAGAAGGAGAGTTTGTCCTCTACTGGATGACATCTTGCAGAAGATTCCATCATAACGCTGCACTGGAGCGTAGTATCCAAATAGCACTTGAGATGGATAAACCGCTACTTGTAGTTGAGGCAGTCTCAATCAGACATCGTTGGACGAGTGATAGAATCCTAACTTTCTTCGCCCAAGGAGTTCTAGACAATCAGGCAATCTTCGATGAGAAGCGATTGACATATGTTCCCTGGGTGGAGACTCACAAGGAGACTGGGAATGGTCTGCTAAGGAGGCTGTCACGTAAGTCGTGTGCTGTTGTAATAGACAACTACCCAACTTACCTTCCTAGAGAGATTATGAATAGGGCCTCAGAGATTTGCTATGTCAGCCTCGAGGCTGTAGATTCCAATGGAGTTCTGCCAATGGACATGGCAGATGACGCTCATATGACTGCATACTCATTCAGGAAGCACATGCAAAGGAATCTTGTGGAAGCAATGGCAACTTTGCCTATTCACGACAGCATGGCTTCAGTGACTAAGGATTTGCGCGTCGATGGAGATTTGGTTGAGAGTATCTTTGAGTCAAGTGGAGTCGCCATGACACCATTCGAGTGGATTTGGAGAGTCGCTCAGGGAGGGACAATTGGGGCTGAGGCCTGCTATCCTCTATCGATTGACCACGATGTTACTCCAGTCAAGTCAAAAAAAGGAGGCAGATATGCTGCTCTAGTCAAACTTGAGAAATTTATCGAGGATGATTTGGATAGATATGATGTGGACAGGAATGATGTTGATGATTCAGCTTCGAGCGGATTATCTCCTTGGTTCCACTTCGGTCACCTGTCTACAATTGAAGTTGTTCTAGCCGTTCTGGATAGGTCTAATTGGGATCCGGGTATGATTTCTCTAGAGGATACTGGTAAGGGCTCAAGAATTGGGTGGTGGGGATTATCACAGGCTCATGAGTCGTTCTTAGATCAAATCATTACATGGAGAGAATTGGGCTACAACTTTGCCAACTTCAGAGAGGATCACATGAGCATTCTCTCAATCCCGGAGTGGGCCCAGAAATCATTGCGTGATCACGAGGAAGATGAGAGAGTACAGTACTCATTTGATGATATTGAGAATGCCCGGACAGATGACGAAGTCTGGAATGCTGCTCAGCGAGAGTTGCTCAATTCTGGACACATTCACAACTACCTCAGAATGGTGTGGGGTAAGCGTATACTGGAGTGGGCTCCTAATCCTGGAATCGCAGCCGAATGGATGATTGAAATCAACGATCGATGGGCTCTCGATGGAAGAGATCCAAACTCTTACACAGGTATATTCTGGGTCTTGGGAAGGCATGACAGAGCGTGGGGGCCAGAGAGGCCGATTTTTGGTAAGGTCAGATACATGTCTTCAAAGAATACAAGGAAGAAGCTCGCTCTAGAATCATACCTTGAGAGATGGTCGGAAGATGCACCAATGCAACTTAGGTGATTAGATGTACAAATTCAAGCATGTGACTACTGTTGATGCAGATATTGATGCGACATTTGATTGGTTCGAGCACGAAGGTTCGTTCCGGCGTTTGATGCCTCCCTGGGAGGTCGCAGAAGAAGTTAGGGCAGACGAGTCTTTGGAAGTAGGATCTCAGAGAGTGTTCCGATTTCCTGCGCCTGGAGCCCCATTCTTCAAGATGACCTGGGTGGCTGAGCATACAGCCTACAATCCACCTCATCACTTCGCGGATAAAATGGTCAAAGGACCATTTTGGCATTGGACTCACAACCATAATCTAAGAGAGGTCGATGGTAAGACAGAGGTTGTTGATGATGTGACTTACCAAGTCCCATTCGGACCACTAGGAAATCTAGCTGATACAGTTCTTGGAGGGATGCTAGTAAAGAGTCGTCTATCAAGGATGTTCAAGGCAAGAGAACTTAGGCTGCAAAGAGATCTTGAGAGACATTCTGACTTCTCACAACTACCTCGGAAGAAGATTTTGGTCGCTGGTTCATCCGGAATGATTGGGACTCAATTGGTTGCATTCTTAGATACTGGTGGACATGATGTTTGGAGATTGGTTCGGAGAAACCTAAAGCCAGGAGCAAATGAAATTCGATGGGATCCAGAAAATAATGATCTGGATCCAAATCTGCTTAGTGGATTTGATGTAATCATCCATCTTGGGGGAGAGGGTATCGGGGACAAGCGCTGGAGTGCCAAGCGAAAGCAGGCCATTAGAGACAGTCGAGTCAACAGTACAAAACTACTGTCCGACGCAATCGCATCCCTAGATGAGAAGCCGGAGGCGTTCATCCTTGCTAGCGCAATAGGTTGGTACGGTGATCGAGGGAACGAGGAGCTCAATGAGAAAAGTGAAATCGGTGAGGGTTTCCTACCAGATGTCTGCAAAGAATGGGAGAGAGCGGCTTCGGCAGTAGAAGAAGCTGGAGTAAGAACGGTTTACCTCAGGACAGGCATAGTTCTAGCTGCCACTGGAGGGGCACTTGGTAAGATGCTGTTTCCATTCAAGATGGGTGGCGGTGGGCCGATGGGGGGTGGCAAGCAATGGATGTCGTGGATTAGCTTAGATGACCAGATTTATGCAATGAATCACTTGATGATGGAGGAATCTTCCAGAGGAGTGTACAATGTAACTGCTCCATACCCGGTCAGACAACGCAGGTTCGCTAAGGTCCTCGGGAGTGTACTAAGGAGGCCTGCATTCATGCCTCTGCCTCGATTCGTAATCAAGATCCTATTCGGTGAAATGGGAGAGCGGTTGACTCTTGATAGTCAGCGTGTACTTCCTGACAGGCTAGTCGAAGAGGGATACAAATTCGTACACGAGAATGTCGAAGATGGTCTGAGAGATTCTCTTGGCATGTGGCGCTAGACAGAGAATAAGTGATGTTCAGATTGGGGTTCTGAAGCCCATAGCTCGGACAACGCACCAACCTGTACGGGCCTCAAATAGAGCGAAAGCCCCTCCTACGATCGAACCTAGTGGTAGTAGCCAAAGGGCATTCGGACCAGCCCCAACTAGAAGCAGAGAGATGGCTAGGAAGACTCCTGTCACTACCCCAAGCATACCAAGTTTGAACCTGACCGCCTTGCCACGGGCATCAATATTGCACTCAAAGACCATGTATCGAGCGATTAATCTGAGAATAAAAAGGCCTGTTTCCGACTTAGAACTAGTAAATATCGCAAAAACCGACTATTGCGAGGCTGAAATTGACTCTCTGTGAATCAGTCCAAGTACGGCTGGTGCGAGTATCATGCTGGCCACTAAAGAGAGTCCAATCATAATCGCACAGAATAAGCCGAAGGTCGAAAAGAAACCCATTTTCGACTGGTTAATCACCATGAATCCGGCAATGTCTGAGATTGCCGATCCGAACAGAGCTAATCCAGATGCTCCGCCAACAGCGGCTATCGAGACATTTGGAGTGGAGCCTTTCTCACGTTCTTCGCGATACCTCTCGATAAAGTGAATGACATAGTCAATGCCCACTCCCAGAGACATCGCTGCGATGGCCACTGTGACCATATTAAGCCCGTATCCTGCTAGAGATATCATTGCATACAGCCAGATGATGACTACCAGAATAGGTCCAGTTGTGACTGTCGCGATGTAAAATGGAGCGGTTCCCCAAAGTAGCGAGAGCGCAGCTGCGAGGATGGCCAACATGATTCCATATGTAGGGCCGAGGATGAGGTATGCAGCGATTCCAGTCAGAGCGACGACTGGGCCTATTCTGCGAATAGACTCTGCTGGACTCGATATCGTATCCCTCCATCTTTGCCTTGCGGAAGTTTCCTCTCGGAAGCCCCACCACAGGGTCAGGGTGCAGAATACAACGCCGAGCAATAGAGTTCCCTGCATCTCATCCTGCATTGAGTCGGCAGCGATGAATCTCACTACGGGCTCACCGCTGGGAATCGCCCATGTAATCGGATACTCCGAGTCTGCTGAATCGATGTCTGCGCGCTCCCTAAGTGAATTTCGTGCTAGTTCCTGCAACGGCGCCATATCATTCTGCAATTGCTCTAGAGCAGGTTCTACCAGCGCAAACTGTTCGGGACTGGAGATTCCGAATCGGATTGATGCGCGGATGTAAGAGGGCGATTGTCCGGCAGATGTAAGCCAAGGATTGTCGTAGTCAAGGTCTTGTGCTACTTGGATGTACTCGGCGGCGATTGAAGGTGGCATGGCAGGATATCCGCCGCTCTCCGGAATCCCTCTGGTCAGCATGTAACCATACAGAAACAGTAAGCAGTCGCGGTCAGCGAGTGAAGGTAGGCCAAGGAGGTCCTTGTCACAGCCAACTCCGCCGTCATCAGCTTGTGAGTTCCATCCAGCCTGCTCGAAGGGTTCGATGTTCCAAGCCATAGCAGCCTTCGCTAAGACTAGCACGCTGTCAATAGCGATGAGTTCAACCTCACCAGTAGGAAGTCGAGAAATCTGATCCGGCTCTCCCGGTTCTCTTGAGTTGACATTTTTTCGTAATTCGCCGAAGGCTGTAATCACCTTGGGGTTAGCCATATCGCCTTCGACTAGGATGAAACCAGGCTCACCTTCATCGCTGAATCTCTCATTGACTAGATAGATTCCAATAGCAAGGTCAGAATCAGTCTCAATGAAATCCTCGACCTGGAAGTCACCCTCCAGCGATAGCATCATCGGTATCGCCAGCGCGGTAATCAGCACTGTTAGAACGGCAATGAATGGGGCTTTACTCGCAGAAGTTGAGGCTATGTTTGCCAGCCACTCTTTGGGAACCATGTGGATGATTCCTTCTTTTTCCTCCTCCAGTTTGTCTTTCGATTCCATCCACTCATCCACATCGTGCCTGAGTAGTGGAACCCAGATTCCTGTTAGGATGAATGCGGACAAGACACCGAACCCGGCCTCGATACCGAAGGAACGGAGAGCAGCGATATCAGAAGTGAGGTTGGCGAGGAAGGCGACGATGGTTGTGATAGAAGTCAGCATGATTGCTCGACCCACCCGTGTTACCGAGATGTGAGATGCTTGCTCAGGAGTTGCTCCGTTCCTTCTTTCCTCCTTGTAACGATGTAGTGCGTGGAGACTGTCATCTATCCCTAATGCAAGTACTAGGATTGGTAGTAAGTTAGAGAATTGGGAACGGAAGATGACCTCAAACCCGATCTTCTGTCCGATGATAATCGCCCATCCAATGAAACCCTGCATCCACAGCAGAGAAAGTGTCAGGCCTACCGCTACGATAGCAACATCGGAAACTCTCCTTAGGCTCAGCCAGAGTAGCAGAGCGACCACCAGTGCCATGATTCCAACAAGATAGACACTCGAGAGTAATTCGCGGTTTATCTCAACATTGATGCCCTCAGCTAGCATCAATGTTACGACCATGTCGTCAGTCGATCTGAGATCTTCCTCAAGAGCCAGGTATAGCCATTCCATTGCGCATAATTTCTCGCCATTCGATGCTCTGTTTCCACAATCTTGAACTGAGTTTTGTATCGGGTCGGTCTGAAGGGTCACCCCTTCCCAGTAATATCCGAATTGTGACTCTGAATCAAGCCAAGAGTAGGTCCATCCGGCCTCTTCTATTCTCTCACGCTCGAAGTTGATTAGGAGCCATGCCGAGGAGGCCGACCATCTTCCTGGCCCCCATTCATCAGCGACTATTGTACCGTCCTCGAGCAGTTGGTGACCATATGGGCCAATGACTTCACTAGTTGGGTCTGGTGTGAATGCGCGATCATTAGAAAGTAGTCTCAGAAAGGCCCCCGAACTATAGTTGGAAAGTCTGTGGGCTGCGAGGTCGATATGAGCTTGGGTCAGATTCACATGATCGAAAGATAGGCACTCTAGTTCACCACAGTCTGTCCAATTGGTCGAAGGTTCAGTCATCTGCAAAGTTTCAGGGTCAATCCGCGGGCTAGTCAGAGAGGATTGGCCCGACATGAAGGAACGGAAGTCGGTAGCTAAGTCGTAGACTCCGACTATAGGGGCTCCCGTAATTTGAGAGACGAATGGCAGATAGAACTGAGATACCTCGTGATCTCTGAGGTGTTGTGCTTTGGAGTCAATCTCTCTCAGAACTGAGAGATTTAGTATACCTCCGTGCGGATCAATCACACCCGCGCCGTTTCCAGAATAGTCTGCAATCATAGATGCATCAGAATCTGACTCGCCAAAGTGGCTTGGGTCTCGCAGATAGATTCCGAAAGCCTCCATTCCCCCCGCCGCAGAGAACTCTTGCATCAGGATATCATTTGCTTCCAGCTCGGGTGACTCGAAGTCGTAAGACTCGATGTCGATTGGGCTGAATGTAGCGAAGATTCCGGGGAGCATTAACAATGACATCACGAAGATTACGAGATGTGTTTGGCGACGCCTAGGAACTAGGAAGTCGGCTACATTGGAGAAGTCCCGCACGAATCCGGCTCATGAACTTCATATTTGACAGATTTCTAAGCCTACAAACCGCTGTCTCTGAGTCTCTCAAGGGCTTCTTTCTGCTCTGAGGTCAATTCATCTGATTCGGCTAGAATGAACTCTATGTCGAGAGGCCCTCCTGAATGTCCGTGGCCTTGTAATCTCCTCCTATCTCCAATTCGGGTGCCTTCCTGTACATCGATTTGTACTCTCTTTCCGGCAGGCGTAGAAATCCTTACCTTGCCTCCTAGTAGCAAGGTGGTGATTGGTACTGGAACCTCTTGGACAAGTCTGCCATCTTCCCAACGCCTACCTTCCTTAGCATCCAATCGAAGTGTGATTAGTAAATCACCTGGATCTCCCTCAGGATGCTCATGGCCCATCTTACGCAGACGAAGTTGCTGACCGTGTTGGGCCTTGGGTGGGACCTTTACTGTCAGGGTGCTACCTTTGGTTTGAACTCCTGTTCCGTTGCATGGAGAGCATCGCTTTGAGCGCCCGAAACTTGCTCCGTCACACTTGTCACAGCGTCTCATTCTTCTGTGGCTGAATCTAATTTCAGTTCCATCTAGGGCTTGCTCTAGCGAGATATCGAGGCCGGCTTCAATGTCTGCTCCTCTTGGTTTGGGGCCATCTTCACGCGGCGGCGCCTGCTGCTGAGGAAAGCCGCCACCGAATCCTCTGCCTCCCATGAACTGAGAGAAGATATCGCCCAGGTCGACTCCTCCGAAACCGCCTCCAAACGGATTTCCTTGGCCTCCTCCGCCAAACATTTCCTCCATCCGACGGCGTTGGTCGTGCTCCCTTCTGTCCTCAGCCGATCCAATTGTCTCGTGTGCGGCCTGAATTGACTTGAATCGTTCCTCTGCCGCAGCATCACCTGGATTGCGATCAGGATGATACTGGCGAGCGAGTTTGCGGTAAGCGCGCTTGATTTCAGCATCTGTAGCATCCTTTGAGACTCCGAGAACACGATACGGGTCCTCACTCATCAGTGCTTGTCGGCAGTGGGAGAGTCTTCAACCTCTTGACACTCAAGCGATGTGATAATGAGATTGGGTCTGTTCGAGGAATCATGGCAGTTGGCTGGGCAGTATTCCGCAACTATGTTGGACACGCGAAAGAGATTCTAGGAGATGTAACCGATTATCCTCGATTCTTCCTGATGCCCCCGAGCGCTTTGGTCGAGGCGGATCAAGAAGGTAACAATGTAATCGCTCTGAGTTCTGCTGAAGACCATATTGACCATGAAGTCGAGTTGGTAATCAGACTTGGGAATGACCTCATGCCTGCAGAGATGTGCGTTGGCAATGATACTACTAACAGAACTCGCCAAACTCTCGCCAAGAAGAAAGGTTGGCCTTGGCTAGAGGGTAAGGGATTTGCTGGATCGGGCGTATTGGGAACCTGGACTGCATGGGATCCGAGTCCGGTAGAAATTGGCCTGTCTGTCAATGGCGAGGTAAGGCAGCAGGCATCTACTGAACTCATGGTTCACTCTGTGGAATCAATTCTATCTCACCTCAAAGACTGGTACGAATTGTCCCCTGGGGACCTCGTCTGGACTGGTACTCCAAAGGGTGTAGGGCCCATGTGCGAGGGCGACCAAGTGGAGTGTTGGATGAAGAATTCGCAAGGCAATATAATCAGCCATTTACATGCAGAATGCGTGGTTTAGCCTTTTCCTGTTTTCTAGGTTGGGTTGAAAAGAACGATGCGAATCGGCAATCATGGCAGGGTTGTTTGAGTCAGACTCATACATGATCAGACAAAAGGTGCTGAAACTCCTAGGTGAGGAATTTCACATATATGCAGATGACTCGATGAAGAATATGATTGGTTATTCCAAGCAGAAGGCGCTGAAACTGAAAGAAGATATCAGAGTCTATTCTGATGAGCAGAAGACGGTAGAATTGTTGAGAATAAAACAATCAGGTATATTGGATTTCAAGGGTAATTTCGAGATTATCGACGGCCCCTCGGGTCAAAATATCGCCTCAATCAAGAGGAAAGCCCTCATGTCAATCGGTAAGGATTCGTACAAGGTCATCGATACCAAAGGTAGAGAGGTTGGCGAAATCACAGAGGATAGTCTTGGACTTGCATTAGTCCGTCGGTTTGTCCCGTTTGCCACTTACCTGATACCGCAAAAATTCGTTATGAAAGTCGGTGGAGCACCCGGTAAGGTGGTCTATTCTCAGACCATGAATCCGGTGGTTCACAAGTTAATGGTTAGCGGAGTCGGCAGTTCGGGTATCGATCCAAGGATTGCTGCAGCTGGGGCTATTCTACTAATTGCGATCGAGGGTAAGCAGACACAAGCCGGCTGATTTCGAATTGGATTCAAATGGCGATATAATCAGCAAACTAAGTGCAGAATGCCTGGTTTAGTAGCAATTAAAAGTATGAGTTAGTAGGCTAAATCATGGATATGGACTATGAGTTCGGACCAGCATTTACACTATTGACAGCAAACCTCGGCCCTGGTGAGTCGATTAAGGTAGAACCTGGTGCGATGGTTGCACAGTCATCCGGTTTAGATGTACAAACTGGAATGAGTGGTGGTGGTGGAATAGGTGGCTTCCTCAAGAGCGCGGTAAAGTCGATAGCGGGTGGAGAGTCTTTCTTCCTGAATACTTTCACTGCTGGTTCTAGCGGTGGTTGGATCTCAATGGCTCCTTCCGCTCCTGGAGATATCAATACCTTCGATATCGAGCCTAATCAGAATCTCTTCATGCAGGGAGGGGCTTTCATGGCCTGCTCACCCAATGTCAACTACGATACCAAGTTCCAAGGCGCGAAGTCTCTGTTTTCTAGAGAAAGTATGTTCTTCCTGAGAGCATTCTCAGAGGGCGGTCCCGGACAGGTATTCTACTGTGCTTACGGAGCAATCAAGGAAGTCGATGTGACTCCTGATGCACCAATCTTGGTAGATAATGGCCATCTAGTCGCATTTACTGATGGGGTCTCCTACAATGTGGATAAATCAGGCGGTGTGAAGACAACTCTCTTCGGTGGAGAGGGGCTTGTATTGAAGTTGTCCGGCTCCGGGAAGTGTTGGATTCAGACTCGAAATCTCGAGTCTTTGGCAAACAAGTTGATACCGTTCATGCCAAGACCTAGTCAGTGAACAAGTTTCTAGAGAAACTTGAGATGGGTCAACTAGTGGCGATGAGCATGGACGAGGGATTACGCAGAGTTGCCGGGACTCGTCTAATCGACAATGACGGTTTTGTGCAAAGCGGTGACTTCATTCTACATCCTGATGGTTCGTACACTGCTAGCAAGGGTGACGAAGATGTTGTTGAGACAATAGATGGTTCTTCTCGCCTAGTAACACGCTCGCTACAGAATTGGCATACTCATCTTGCGATGATTCTCAATCGCGGGATGGGAGAGGGATTGCCTCTGATGGAATGGTTAGAGACTGCAATATTCCCAGTCGAGAAAAATTTGACTGCTGAGTTAGTGGAGATTGGCACTAGGGCTGCAGCAGCTGAGATGATTGCAACCGGGACTACATTTGCTTGTGACATGTACTTCCACACTCAAACCATAGGCGAGACATTAGCGGAAACTGGAGTCAGAGCTACTTTGTGTGGCCCAATTACAGATGGATTGACTCCTAACTTCGAGCCTGGCTCGGGGGATGCATTGCGACACATGGAGAGTCTAATCACAGGCCCATCGCCAAGACCTGGTCGGATCGAATACGGGGTCGGTACTCATTCGGTGTATGTGTGCGATGAGGACACTCTGCTAAAGGGTTCAGAACTAGCAAAGAAAACTGGGTCTATGTTGCATATCCATACTTCGGAGACCCGCAAAGAAGTTGCGGACTGTCATGCTGAACATGGAATGTACCCAATCGAATATCTCGACTCCATTGGCTACTTCCAAGATGCAGAAGAGGGAGGGACTGTTTGTGCTCATTGTGGCTGGGTCACGAAGAAAGAGATGCGGATTCTATCGGGGCACGGAGTTCATGCTGTTCATTGTCCAACATCCAATCAGAAGCTCGCCTGTGGAGGAACAATGTCCTACCCTGCAATGAAGGAAGCTGAGGTCGATGTCCGCTTGGGAACTGATGGTTCAGCCAGCAACAACTCTCTGGATATGCGGGCTGAGGCAAAGGCTGCAAGTTTAGTACAGAAGCATGACCATTGGGATGCTCGAGTTCTCGACCCAATCGAGACCTGGCAATTGGCAACCAAAGGTTCGGAAGATTGGGTGACTTGGGACTTGAATGATATCAGGATGCGGCCCCACGGTCGTGATGGAAGGCGTCTACTCTCAAATCTAATCTACAGTGGGGCGCGCTGTCTCGATGTGATAGTCGCGGGCGAGGCACTCAGACGAGACGGAGTAACTCTGACTATAGATGAGGAATCGGCTGGTGCTGATCTTGAGGAAGCTGTCTCTCAATACTATTCAGAAATCTGAGAAATAGATTAGAGGGAAACTTATGCCCGCAAAACCGGGGCTTTTTTTAGGCAGGAGAGCCATCAAGTGATCCCAAAACAAACAACCACGATAATGGCACAATGAACGAGAGAATATGGAATATGAAAACATACAAGGTGAGCGTCCCATCTTTGTATCGTTTCCAAGTGAGCTGGACCAGATAGACCGCGTAAAGCGGCAATAGAAACACTAGACACATGCCACTGTAGATGAAAAGATAGTATCCGGCGAATGCATCTGAACCCAATGATGTTAGTAATAGAAGAAAAATGACAAATGGAACATACCCCAGAGCAATCTTGGGTATCAGCAAAGGATCTGGTATGATTTCTTGAGCATCTTCATCAGGCGTTCCTGAATAAGCAATTTTTTCTTCTGGCAAACCTCCTTTATGACGGAGGCAATATCCGGTTGCCCTAAACTCTAGGGCATTACAACCTTCGAATGCACACTTCCTTTCGCCCACAGTATCGACTGCTCAATAAGACGAATAGGCCTTTCTACGCCCATCCAATCTTCCCTACACTTTGGATCACTAATAATCCATCAATTTACTCATCTCTCTCGAGATTATGATTCTTTGTATCTGGCTAGTCCCGCCGAATATCTGGTAGATCTTTGCTCCTCTCATCCTTCTGGCGGCCGGGAACTCTTCCGAGTATCCATAACCACCGAATATCTGTACTGCATCAGTAGTTACCTCCATTCCAATATCCGCAGCATACCTCTTGGCATGAGCCGATTCGAGAGTGGCTCTCTCCCCCAAGTCCAGTTTCCCTGCAGACTTCTGTGCAAGTAGTCTGCCAGCCTCAATCTTCGTAGCCATGTCAGCTAGCATAAACGAAATTGATTGGTGTTCGATTATGGGTTTAGAGAAAGTTTCTCTCTGGGTCGCATAAGCCCATGCTTCCTCCATTGCTCCGCGAGCGTTGCCTACAGCATGAGCAGCCAGCATCGGTCTAGAGCGGTCAAATGCAACCATTGCTTGCATCCAGCCATTTCCTTCTTGGTCACCTAATAGATTTGACTTCGGGACCATGACGCCATCAAAGGTTACTGCTCTAGTGTCTGA
This sequence comes from Euryarchaeota archaeon UBA86, assembly GCA_002503055.1. Taxonomy (GTDB): domain Archaea; phylum Thermoplasmatota; class Poseidoniia; order Poseidoniales; family Thalassarchaeaceae; genus Thalassarchaeum. The sequence goes on from DAQX01000012.1 coordinate 24,995, forward strand.
GCACCTCTGGCCCATCTTATCCTCCTTCTTCCCTATCTTAATCCCGGGAGTGTCGGCCTCTACTACAAAGCCGCTTAGTGAATCGGTGGGCTTACCGTTTCCTGTTCTGGCAAGGACATAGAACCAATCAGCATGGCCGGCACCGCCTATCCACATCTTAGATCCATTAATTCGGTATTTATCCCCCTCCAAAATCGCTGAAGTCTGTATTGCTTTGACATCTGATCCAGCACCGGGTTCGGTAACGCAATACGCTGAAATCTGGCCCTCACAAACCCTACCTAGATACTCCTGCTTCTGTTGTTCAGTGCCTCCATATATCACTGGATGGCAAGCCAGCATTGTTACACCTGTAATAGTGGCAAAACCGGGATCTCCTCGCCCCAGTTCCTCATTTATGATAACCTCATCCAGAAAGCTGAGACCCATCCCGCCGTAATCTTCGGGTATTGTGCAGTTCAGTATTCCGAGATTCCTTGCCTTCTGGATCGCCTCCGAGGGGAAGATCCCTTCCCTATCCCAATTCTCCGCATTCGGAATAAGCTCCTCATCCGCAAAATCTCTAGCTAAGGTCTGAAGCATCAGCTGATCATCATTGAGTTCCATCAAAAATCTCCAAAGAGGCGTGAGTCGCCTTATTTTAATGCCGTATTTACTCGCTTATAATTTAGATAATTTGGAGTTCAGGGATGGAAAAGGAACGCTGCACCCAATACGATATATGTGCCTAGCAACAATGTACCCTCTAGCCAGTTTGACTTACCATCTGATGCGATGATGTTTACAATCAGTACTGAAAGGAAGGCGGCTACCGTTTCTAACATACCAAACTCAAAGGTTAGTGGAACTCCTAGTGCCCATGCAACAAGAATCATCATTGGGGCAACGAATACTGCAATCTGCGTGGATGACCCCATCGAAATTGCAAATGAAAGATCCATCTTGTCCTTGCCAGCAACTACTACTGCAGTGAAGTGCTCGGCAGCATTACCAAATAGAGGCAGTAGAATTACACCGATGAATAGGTGAGGGAGCCCTAGGCCTTTATCGGAAGCTGCATATTCTACTGAATGAACGAGTATCTCAGCCATCCAAGATACTAGAATTGTGGCGACAACTAGCAGAATAATCGCGTCGCGCTTAGTCATCTCGGGCGCCTCGTGATGATGTGTCTCTGTAGCGAATAGGTCCACATGAGACTTGAATTGGAAGTAAAGGAATAGTCCGTACAACAATAGTAGAACAATTGCCGCAATGTGGCTAAGTTGCTTGACGCCTTCCTCTCCCTCAGTTCCTCCTACGGTTGAGTTGAATACTGTTGGAATAATCAGCACAATCATCGCTAACATCATCAAAGAGCCGTTAGAACTGACTTGGGTTTCAGAAAATTTCTGCTCGGGGAAATTGATTCCTCCCCACAAAAAAGCAAGTCCCATTACGAGTAGTAGATTTCCGAGAATACTACCTATTAGGCTGGCTTGTACTAGCCCTACCATGAGTGTCTCTGTATCACTTCCAGAGGCTGCTTGTGAGGCTGTATATATTGCCAGTAAAGCGATTATCATCTCAGCTGCATTACCAAAAGTTGCGTTGAGTAATCCACCCAAGGATTCAGATGTATAGAGAGCAATTTCTTCTGTTGCCCTCCCCATCAGGAAGGCCAGAGGCATAATCGCTAGCAGGGAGAAAATGAAGGCCATCGATTCATTTTCCGCTATGTAGGCAAAATAGCAGGTCATAGGAACTGCAATAAGAAGAATATTCAGTTTATTTTCCGCTGGGGAAAATGCTCCAAGCACGCTTATCTGTCCGGCCTCAGTATCAGTCATGAGAGGGCGGTGGTGCCTTCGATGGGTCAATGTTGCGCCGCCACAGGAGCGTTCATGGCATCAATACCGGCCGAACGAGTTGTGGACGAAGGCTTCAGATTGGCCCTCACGGGTACGCCGGGTACTGGCAAGAGTACAGTAGCGGGACTGCTTTCTGAGGAAGGCTTTGAGGTACTGACAGTGGAGTCTCTAGCAGATGAAGCTGGACTGAAGGGAGACTTGGATCCAACAGACGATGCTCTAGTAATCGATACAGAAGCGCTGCATGAGGTACTGTTAGATTCGTGGCAGACCATGCCTGTTGACCCGGTGATCGTCGACGGTCATCTCTCTCACCACCTCCCATGTGATGCGGTTGTTGTACTACGCTGCTCTCCGGATGTTCTTGAGTCAAGGCTAGCGGGACGAGGATATCACAGTGACAAGATACAGTCTAATTGCGAATGGGAGTTGATTGGTGGAGCATGGAATGAGTACGAGGATGGTTTTCCTTGGATTGAGTTCGATACCACGGCTAGCGATGCCGAGTCAATAGTCGCATCAATCAACGGTTGGATAACAGATGGCTTCAAGCCAGTAAGCCAAAGCCCGGGGATTGATTGGATAGAGAGAATGGAGGATTGAGATGTTCGAGAAGATGAGAGGAGTCTGGACCAAAGCCATAGATCCATTGGTACTGAGAATGGGAAATCTAGACCCGAGTGTATTGACATGGACAAGCTTAGTTCTAGCCCTAGTTTCTTTTTGGCTCATCGCTGAGGCTGACCTCGATACCAATGGCGCAATAATGATTGGAGGCGGAGTTGTTCTGATTCTGGTTGCGGGTGTTCTTGATGCTCTCGACGGTGCTCTCGCTCGCCATCAAGGAGTGGCGGGACCATATGGTGACTTCCTCGACCATACCATTGACAGGGTGGTCGATGTCGGTCTTCTGATTGCAATAGGGATGAATGCGGCCTATGTTACTGACCCCAGTTCAGGAGCAGTTGCTGCAGTCCTAACTCTGTTTGGATCATACATGGGAACCCAGGCCCAGTCGGTCGGCCTAGACCGAATCTACGGAGGTTTTTCACGAGCTGATAGGCTGGTGCTAACAATCGCCTGTCTAATCGCGGCAGCATGGCAGGCACACTCAGGCGGCGCGGGGTTCGATGTAACCGATATCGAGTATGCTAACTGGATAATGCTGGGCAATACTGAGCTCAATGGAATGACTGCAGCACTAGCGGTATCCGCGTGGGGAGGAGTTTACACCTTCCTGTCTCGATTCATGAATACTCGAAGTCAGTTACTGGAATAACGGCCTTGCCCGGCACCTGTTCAAACGCGCCTCACCCGCCGTAGGCGGGGGGTAACGGTTATCCTCTCTACGACACGCCTAGACTCTCGTGAAGCACATTATCGACAGGGTTCTCGAACTTCAGGAGACTGATGGTCTCCCAACTGAAGGCGCCGATAGAGAGGGAGATCCTGAACTGAAGACACTCCTGAAGTCGCTACAGCCGAAGATTAGGGTGTACGGTTGTGGAGGTTGTGGCTCTAACACTGTAGCGAGGCTGGAACTCGAGGGTTTGTTCGATGATAATTATGTGAGAGGTATTGCTGTCAATACCGATGCGCAGCACCTACTCAGAGTCAATGTGCAGAACAAAGTACTCATCGGTCGATCTGCCAGAGGCAGAGGCGCCGGAGGTGACCCTGAGAAGGGTGAGCAAGCAGCATACGAGTCCGAGAAGTCTCTCAAGGGAGAGATTGAGGACTGCGATCTAGCATTCATCACAGCAGGACTGGGGGGTGGCACTGGGACAGGGAGTGCGCACGTAGTCGCCCGTCTGGCCAAATCGGCCGGGGCTCTGACAATTGCTGTGGTGAGTTATCCCTTCCTATCAGAAGGAGCGTTGCGAAAGCAGAATGCAGAATGGGGCTTGGAGAGACTCAGAGAGGTGTGCGATACTGTTGTCGTACTTCCCAATGAGAGGCTTCTCGAGGTCGAGGGGGTTCGAGATCTCCCCCTCGACGCTGCCTTCCGCGTCGCAGATGAGTTACTGATGAGGAGTATATCCGGAGTCTCTGAAATGATTGCCAAGGAAGGTGTAGTCAATCTAGACTTCCAAGACTTGAGATCGGTAATGGAGAACGGAGGCGGAGTTGCAATGATTGGACTAGGTGAAGGTAGAGGTCCGGGTAGCGCGGAGAAGGCTACTGAGGAAGCTCTGCAGTCTCCACTGCTTGACATCGATATTTCCGATGCCAGAGGTGCTTTGGTAAATGTAGTCGGAGGGCCGACATTGTCGTTGGGTGACGCCGAGCAGTGTGCAAAGCTGATTAGAGATAAAATCAATCCTTATGCCAGAATAATCTGGGGTGCTACAACTGACGAATCAATGGGTGAAGAAATTCGTGTCCTACTCGTACTGACTGGTGTCAAGAGTGAGCAGATTCATGGTGCTGCATTACACTCACAGATGCGAAACCTGAGAGACCGAACTGTAGAATTCGTGAATTGATTTTTCAGTAATGCTGTTTCGAGCCCCTTGGGGCTCGCCCGGCGTGCTTAAATGGAGTCTGTCGGTCGCCGGGTCGCTTCGAGGGAGAGTCATGGCTATCGAGAGTTCCAATGTAGGGCCTGTCGAGGAGAAAGTTCAGGGCTGGCAAGATGAGATTGAAGGCCGAGTCCGAGGATTACAAACCGGCTCCTATGCTCGTATCTTGAAGATGGCCAGAAAGCCATCCAAGCAGGAGTTTCGTCAGACTGTTATCGTCTGTGGAATAGGTATGTTCGTACTGGGTGCTATTGGCTTCGTTATGTTGTGGTTGATGGACAGTGCGTTCCCTTCCTTCTTCGACTGGCTGACTAACTGATGGGTGATTCAATGTCCGATGCGTTCACTGTTTATGTTAGAAATGAAGAGAGTGTACTGCTGATGCAGCGCGCTGATGGGGTTGCAGACTTCCCGGGTGCTTGGGATGGAATCTATGGAATCGGTGATCCTGAGGATCTAGATGCGGTAGTTGCTAGAATCACTGAGGTTACCGGAATAGAGGCGGAGAATCTGCAACATGTACGCTCAGGTCTTTCTAGAGGTCTGGCCTACGGTAATCGACTCAACGATGTTACTCCCATGCTCTTTGTGAGCTCTGTCAACGAAGTTGATTCTCGGGGCCTGTACAAAGGATTCGAGTGGATTGATCCAGGAAACATTGGGAATAAGGAATACTCTACTCCCGCACTCAGAGATATGTATGGAGATGTCGCCTCATATCTCTACATTCTCAAGACCTCGATTGGTCAAGAGCAGAATGTCGCGAAGGAAATCCAAGCAAGACTCTCTGGAACCGGTTCTCTCAAGGATATACAGGACGAGATTTACGGAGTTCTCAGTCCACACTTCATGCGAGGATACATCTTCGTTGAGGCTTCTGCACTGCACCATGTCGAGAAATTGATTGGAAGAGTAGGTGTTTCGACTACGCCGATGAAGAACTGCAGGAAGGTCTTGGATGGTGAGTCGCCTCTCGGTGATGTATTGCCTTACCTAGAGCCAAAGGCCGCCACCACTGGCATCGAAGAAGGTAGCATCGTAGAAATTCATGGCGGTGCCTTCCGTGGACAGGCTGCTCGCGTGACAAGAGTTACTGAATCGAAGGAAGAGGTTACTGTCGAGTTGTTCGAGGCTGCTGTTCCCGTCGCTCTTACTGTTAGGGCAGATCAGGTCAGAGTTACCCAGCGTGTCGAGTAGGGTTTCTATACGCCCTTCGGGCGTTACATCACTCTCAAATAGGGAAAGCAGGTCGGCGGGGCGCACCCAAAGGAGGTAACTACGCATGTCTGCACGCAACGAGACACCGCACAAGGTGATTCAGATGCTAGGACAGAAGACCTGTAACGGATCATGGGAAGAGGCTACGGAGAACCTCACTATGGACCAGGTAAAGCAGATTGCTGAAGATCAGTCGGACCGACTGACTGGAGCAAATCTGTATGCTCGATGTCGCGAGGTAATGGGCACATGCGTCTCAATGAGGGTACATGTGGAGGGCATGACTCCGAAGGATGCGCTCCAAGCAATGAGTGAGGGAAGATTTAGCGAACATTTCAGTTGAATATTCACGAGTTGCGGGAGAGGGTTTCCTCGTTGACCGCGGAGGTGAGAAAAAATGCAAGAAAACATACAGACAGCAATCCAACGCGCTCTCGACGAATCTCCGGAAAGGAAATTCGTAGAATCTGTTGAGATTTCATTCACCCTTAGAGATGTTGACCTCAAGAATCCAGCAAACAGGATTCAGGAGGAAGTCAGGCTGCCTTCAGGACGAGGTAAACCAATCAAGATCTCGATGTTTGCCGGCGGTGAGATGGCTACTAAGGCTAAGGCAGCCGGAATCGAAGTAATCGATCCTGCAACTATCGAGGATCTAGGTGGAAACAAGCAACTCGCACGCAAGGTTGCCAACAAGAATGACTTCTTCCTCGCTGAAATCCCCCACATGGGAACCGTTGGTCGTTTCCTCGGTGTTGTTCTGGGTCCACGCGGCAAGATGCCTCGCCCAGTTCCTCCAAATGTAGATCCCGGAATGATTGCGACTGGATTGAAGGATACTTCGATTGTGCGCTCAAGAGACAGAATAACATTCCACACAGCATTTGGCTCACGCGAGCAGGGTCTAGACGATTTGACTGCCAATGCTGTAGCAATTTGGGATAGGGTGATGTCGAAACTCGAGAGAGGTGCGGGCAACATCCGCTCTTGTTACATCAAGACCTCGATGGGGCCCTCAATCAAGGTGGAGGTGGTAGAATGATGTCTTCCAAGGCTGCACCATGGAAGAAGGACCGTGTCTCGGAACTCGCTGAGATACTATCTTGTGATGGAATTGTCGGTATTGTTGACATCGGCGGAGTTCCTGCTAGCAATATGCTAGACATGCGTAACACATTGCGAGGACAGTTAACCCTAACAATGGCCAAGAAGACATTGATGAGGTTGGCTTGGAAGCAGGCTGGTCTGGAAATGGATGAGCTTGAGAACCTATTCGAAGGAGCTATTCAGCCCTGTATCGTACACTCTGACTCACTGAGTTCATTCGAGTTGTTTGCAGAGTTAGAGAAGACTCGACAGGGTCGCGCTGCCAAGGAAGGCGAGGCAGCCCCTTCAGACATCGTCGTCGAGAAGGGCCCTACTGAGTTTGGACCTGGCCCTATTGTCGGTGAGTTCAACGCAGTAGGTATCCCAGCCAAGATAGACAAGGGTAAGGTTGCAATTCAGAAGACAGTAACCGTTGTTGAGCAAGGAGAGGAGATCTCAGGTGACCTTGGTATCATGCTGGCAAAGCTTGGTATCAATCCAATCGAGATTGGCCTGATTCTAATTGGTACCATTGAGGATGGGGAGTTCTTCCCTGCATCCTCTCTAGACCTAGACCTAGATGGTATGCGAGATGACATCATCACCGCAACCTCGGGCGCATTCAACCTCGCATGCAATGTAAGATGGTTTTCCGCCGTCACTATGCCGACACTGCTGTCCAAGGCAAGCAGTGAGGCGATGTCCGTTGCAATCGAAGCAGGAGTAGTCAATGATGAGACTGCTTCGTTATTCATCTCGCGTGCAAACGCACACGCAATGGCCATAGCTGGCCAGTTAGATTCCTCGGCTCTCGATGAGTCGCTCGTAGAGGCACTTGGTGCTGCTACTAGCGTGAGTGCCGCAGCCGCAACCTCCGATGCGGCATCTGAGGACGAGGGTGGTGACACTCCGGCCGAAGAGGAAGAGGAGGAAGAAGAGGATGCTGGGTTTGATGGACTCGGTGACCTTTTCGGTTGAAAAAATAGGTGAGAAAAATGGAATACGTATATGCTGCAATGCTACTGCACTCTGCTGAGAAAGATATTGATGAGGATGGCGTCAACGCGGTCTTGACCGCGGCTGGCGTGGATGTTGATGGTGCCCGCGTAAAGGCTCTGGTCGCATCTCTGGGATCAGTCGATATCGGTGAGGCCATGGCTACTGCCGTGGCTGCTCCTGTGGCTGCCTCCGCTGCACCTGCTGCTTCTGGCGGCGGTGGTGACGGGGCTGCTGCGGCCGAAGAGGCTGAGGCAGAGGAAGAGGCTGAGGACGATGCCGCTGGCTTCGAGGGTCTCGGCTCGCTCTTTGGCTGATTGCAACCTTTGAAAATTGACGCGAAGCCGCTATGGGCGGTAGCCTTCAGGCTCGTCCATGGCGGTAACACGTCTGATTGAGATTCCAGTCAGTATCACACCAACTGATGGTATTCGTGCGCTCCGACGGATTGGCGAAGAGCGAGGATGGACAATGAGGCGGGTTCAAGAGACTCGTATGGTACATCGTTGGGCGATTATTGTTCCAATCTCTAGACAAGCGAGAGTGTTAGGTCTAGTTGTTGAAGACGGGGTGGCGAATGGGTTATCCATCCGATCGTGGTCATTTGTACCTGGCTCAGCTGGGAGGTTAACCATGGTCGCCTTCGAAGTTCCTCGGGGGTTTGAGGGGGAGAAATGGAAGGAGTTACTGCGAGAGTGGGCTTTGCATCTGCCGCGCTGCCCTTGGAAGTGGAGTTTCTCGGAGAGATCGATGATTGGTTACTTCCTGCCTGAATTCAGTCGCTCGAGAGCATTGTTTAGTAGCGAAGGTGTAGATATCTCAGATTGGCAAGCGCTTGATTCAGGAGAGTGATGGATTTATTCCTTTGATTTTATTGCAAGATGATATGAGGTCGTCTGCATCGCTATTGATTCTGCTACTGTTGTCGGCCTCACTATCTGGATGTATGGTAGACGATGATGTGGTTGACGAAGGAAAATATATTGTCGATGAGAGTGAGTTAATCGATCCTGAGGGACCTGATTACTGTGGTGATTTCGACGGTGATGGGGAGCCCGATTGCCCTCTTAGTGGGTACATACCTGATACCAATCCATGGTGGTGTAACTCAACAGGGATTGGTGGACACCATGTTGATTCTTCTTACGAAGGGATGACGAAGGGAGAGCTTAGCTCGGAGTTGTGTGAGATTCTCACCTACGAACTGAAGGATGCAATTGAATGGTCGGCTCAATGGCCGACTCTAGGTGATGCCGAGGATGCCGGATACACGATGGCGGTAGAATACATCGAGGGCATGGGAACTCACCATGTGATGCTCAATAATTTCTCAATGACCAGTCCTGATTTCAATGCTGAAGATCCCGATTTCCCGGGGACGAGAATTGACGATGTTTTCGAGCATGAGAAACCCGAGTTTCTGATGTATGGAGGGGAAGATAGAGACTCTCAATTGGTCGGTTTCGCATGGCTTGTTCGTGCCCCGGTTGATTCTCCTCCAGAAGGTTTCACAGGAGAAAATGACTGGTGGCATCGTCATGAATCTCTTTGCTTCCGACCTAGTGATTTCTTCATGAGGGGCGCGGATCTAAATGATGAGACATGTGAAAATCGTGATGGAGTGAATGTAAATCTAGAGGAGTATTGGATGGTACACGCTTGGATTGTTAGGCCCTGGTTGACCTATGATGATGTATTTACCAATCACCACCCTTGTTTGCATGAAGATGGTCCCGAAGAGGATTTGGAAGCAGATTGTTGGGGCGAGAGTACCGAGCATGTCGGACATGACATCTAGTCACTAATCCGCCTCAATTGTTCGCAAGGGCGGAGCGTTTGATAGGGAGAGTAGTGAGCGAAGCGTGAGCAGAATGGATTTCGAAGACCTGTTCAACACCCCGAGGAAGATGAGGATTGCTGGAGTTAGCCTAGCCTTCATGCTCGCCTTCCCAATGTACTTCGCTCTCGTTCCGACTATTTTGGATAACGAATTGATTGCAGGAGGATCGGGCCCATCCGGAGATTGGGAAGTGACCTTCGCAGAATCAGACATTGCTACCTCTGAATCAACAGAATTTCTGATGGATGGAGAAGAATTCATCTTTGAATTTACATTTTCTGATCAAAGTCCGAATCTTGCATATGTCGAGATTACTGTTTCTCATGATGAAACAGATGAGAGTGGAACAAATCCCCTTGCGCAAGATCAGTGCGACAATGCTGTAGGGGAAATGCGAATGGGACAGGTCAACGAATTCGTAAGATCTGATTCTACAACAACAGGTGATTCGGGTTCTCCTAACAACTGCCCTGCATCGTACACAATGGTCATCATTCTGATTGAGAATTATACTGGAGATTCTTACCAAACAACTGGTTCCAAAGGTGCAATACAGAATATGTGGGTTGATAATGGAAATGGCAGGGGCGAGTATCGTTGCCAAATTACACTAGAGACTCGGACCGGAGATAATCCAGGCCCAGGTCCAAGTCCTGGACCGACTAGTAACAATGAGGATGGTGAAGAAATCACTGTCTCATGGAGGGTTGTTGGGGTTGAAGTCTCAGTGGCTCCCATTGTAGAAGTCGGCATCAGTTGATTACGTCTTTGCGACGATTTTGATGACATCGTTGTCGTTGAGTTCATGATCTGCTCCAATCACACGACCAGTTCGTCCATCAATGGCTCGAATGAATCCATCTCCTAAATCCGAATGAACCGCATAGGCCAATCCTCTGGCCGTGGTCTCTTCGGGAACTAGAATTGCATCGGGCAGGATGTTGCCATCTCCATCGACCCAGTGATTCTCGTCCTGAACTGGATATGCTACCTTGCGAGAAAGTGTGCCAAATACCACTTCTGAGAGTAGACCAAACAGACCACCTCCTTCCCAGGTTAGAGACTCAGAGATGGATTGTAGTGCGTTTCTCTGCTGCTCATTCAAACTCTCCTCGCCCTTTGGAGTAATCTCAAATCTCGAATCTCCTGGTCGACGCTCAATCATACCAGCAACACTAGCTCTACTCAGGGCGAGTTCGGCCTCTGCACTAGTTGGAACCAATATGCCTCCTTCCTGACTAATCGCCTGTGTCAAGTCGGCCCAAGCTTCACTGGAAGTCAAGTCGGCCTTATTTGCTGCAATCGAGATAGGGAACAATGCCTTACGAATCTCTGAAGATATTGTCATCAACTCAGAATCGCCCCATTGCGAGGCTGATTCTGAGTCTGGGTGCTGAGTGCGGACGGCGGTAAGACCTGTGTTGATATGTGTCTCTGTGGCTCCTATTCCTGTGAGTTGTACGAGTACATATTCTAGCAGGGCCTTCTCACCTTCTGCTTGAACTCTCCTTGCAGCCCGGTCCCATCCTCCGCGAAGAATACCGGCAATCCAAGCCTCTATTTCCTCTACAAGGAAACGATGCTCCTCCATTGGCTCAGAGCCACCGGCGCCAACTGGATTTCCGTCCAAATCAGTAGATCCAGATACATCGACTACCTGAATCAGAGCATCACAACGAGCAAGGTCAGACAGGAATTGATTGCCTCTGCCCTTGCCCTCGTGGGCTCCGGGGACTAATCCTGCAACATCCACAAGAGTGACCGGTACGAGTCTACGATACCCTACGCAAGAGCCGGAATTAGGTTCACAGATACTGCCTTCTCTCGGATCATTCTTGATAGTTGGCTCGAGTCTTCCTGCCTCCTCTCTGCGCTGCCTTAGCTCAGAACATGCACACACTGAAGGAAGTGGTAGCCAGGCCACACCAACATTGGGCTCTATTGTTGTGAATGGATAGTTTGCGATATCTACTGGCGTCTGCGTCATAGCAGAGAATGTCGTCGATTTTCCGACATTTGGCTTGCCGACTAGTCCTATCCGCATGCTACTCCTCTAGTGATGAAACGGGGACTCTTCCCTCAAGGTGACGGTTTCAGTGAAGTTCGGTTGGAGCACCAGATTCGTCACTCTCTCCGACTGGCACTATTGTCGTATCGAGGTGTGCCCCTCCTGCGAGTATCTTCCTAACTGAGGTTGGAGTGGTCAGAGAGTAGTCATCACGAGTAACCGAGGTCATAGTCGCCCGGCCCTCCGAGACAGGTGTTCCGCGATACATTCCGCTCAGAGCATTTAGTGTGTGTAGAATTGCCCCGATAGCAGTACCGTAGAATAGAATTGCTCCAACTACTCTGACTTCGCCTGACATGATTCCGGTTGAATCCGTAGCGGCCTCGATCTGAGCGATGTCGGCCATCATAGTAATTGCAAGACCGAAGAAGGCTCCCCAGCCCATCAACCAGAAAGCCCAGCGGGATCTATTTGCAGATAGTAGATTCCTGCCTGTTACTGCTGGGAATAGGTGCTGAGCTGAACCCAATGCAAGAGGGACCAAGATTAGCCAGATTACCATCAATACCAATGTGGAAGAGATACCTGACAATTCTGGGTTATTGGATAGAGCATCGGACTGGACGAATAGTGAAGCGACAACCAAAGGCAGTAGCATTGAGATACCGAGGTTGATCTCAGGAACACCTGCGGAATCGGGGTTCTCAACGAATGCATCTCCTCCGCGTAGAGTCATCATCACATTCGCTACAAGTGCCATTACTGGAATCACTGCAAGTGCCATGAGGAATGCTACTGCGATTCCGTCAGTAGATTGCATTGATACTTCTTCGAAACTGGCTAGCAGCATGTCTGCGGCCATCTTTCCGTGAGTATACCCCATGGGTGTGATTGTGGTCATCGCACCGACTGTGGTAACTGCTGCAAGAGATCTTGACCAGAGTGGATTACCAGTAGCACTGGATGATACATATAGTGAAATTCCAGCTAGAGTGGTGAAGAAGAAGGTGCCACTAACCATGTGTGTAAGTAGCCATTGTACGGCCCCCGAACCAACGCCTGCGAGAATTGCTGCCACTACAGAAACCGGGTCTGCCAACATTCCGAGCATGATGAGCCAGCCGGGGAGTGGTAAGGCTGACTTCCTCTCTGATGCAGTAAGTAGGAGGTTAATCAGAACAGCAAGATATGCCAGTCCATGTAGAGTCGTACCAATCAGGAAGATGTTGATTCCTAGTATCTCTGAATCATGTGCTGCGATGACTAGTAGCAAAACTGCTAGAGTCCAAAGTGCAGAAACTAGAGTTCCATTCTTCTCGCTCGCGAGTTCTGTATCAGCCAGCTTGGGAATAATGTGGAAACTGCTACCGATTATTAACATCCCAACTCCACCGTAAAGAGCGGCGAAGCCAGCTGCATACAGAAGAGATTCTGAGGTTGGATTGTAACCCCATGAAGATAGGCTGTGGAGAGCGTGTGGATCGTATTCCAGCCAAAGACCCTCGAAAGTGAATAGAGAAGCTAGTACTAGCCAAAACATTCCTTGCATCATCCAAGTTCTCGAAGCGGATCCTTGACGGCCCTCGACGAAGTCGATTGGAGGCCCTATCGCCTTTCCTAGAGCGAAACGACACATCGACTTGACAACATCATTCAGAATCCACAACCCATTCTGCATCAGAAAGTAGGATAGGAGCATCAAGCCCCAGAAATATGCCATCGCAGTAACTACATCGCCCATATCTCAACCTCACTCGCTAGTTGCTTCCGTCATCATAGTGGCGATGATTGCAAAGACTCCCATCATTATACCCAGAATAAAGAACCAGATACCTGAATCAAAGACTCCTTCAAACACAGGCAATATGTCTGAGATAACCGGTAGATCGTGTCCTGGAAACAGCATTCCGTGTAGAATCAAAGTGGCTAGGGAGAGAACAATGCCCATTGCCAGAAACACCCATGAGGACGATGGTTCGCTATCTCCCTGAATGAATTCTCCGACTGAATCTGCAGAATTTGATGACATCTCATCACCTATTCTCGCCAAACGAGATACCACGACCACAGAAGTTTGCCCCTTAAGCATTGGGCGAGGGACTATGTCCCTCGTCAGGGCGCTCTGAGAAGATCTGTAGGGGAGCCTCGTCTGTCGCTGCCCGTTCCGAGTGGAACTGGTAGCGACAAATCGTTGCATATCTCGGCTTCCCAAACTGCCTTGCAATCACAACTCAGAACTTCGAATTCTCGAATGTCTGCTGAGACCGAATATCTCTCTATTGCCGAAACCACATCTTCGTCGCACTTGCCGCAATTGTGAGCGCCCCGGAGTTTCCCCCCAGCAGTGGGATGTACAATCATTCGGACTCCCTCTCCAGCCGTATCTGCATGGGTTTTCTCTAGCATATCCACTAGAGACCAAAGCCACGGCGGACGATACTCTCGATTGCGATAGAGCCGGTCTACTACGGTACGACGCTGGATATTCATCGGATTGACTGAAATATCTTCCGAGTAAGGAGCGACTTCGCTAACCCATTTTGTGGTCAGTCTTAGAGCGTCTCCCTCAGACATGAATGGAGGTTTGAAAATGAGGTAGGTTTTGACTCTCAAATTGTTGTCCTTCAGCATCTCCACAGAGCGGTGCCATTGCTTAGTCGAGAATCCCTTGTTGACATGGAATCTAAGCACCGTGTCATCGTATGCTTCGAGGCCGATTGCTACTGTGCACCCGGGGTGTCTCTCAGCGACCCATGCAATCTTCTCAGGAGTGCACATCTGAGCCTGCGCCTCGACTACTAGGTGTAGTCCCCTTTCGTGCGTCTCCCTGAGGATAGCTTCCTGCCATTCAGGAGGATTCTCACGATCCTCAAAGAATGTTCCAGAAGTGTACACTTTGATCATACTACATCCTTCGAAGTCATCGAGTCTGCGCTTGGCTTCTTCCCACTGGGCGAACAAATCGTCTGCTGACACATCATCCCTAACATCATTGAAGTAGCCGCAGAAGGTGCATCCAGAATTCCACCACCAAACGCACCCGCGTGTACGGAAAATAACCGTTGCAGCTGTGCAGTGTGTTCCATCTGGCATTATCTCGGGCGTCTTGTAGACTGTTGCCGGCTTGGTGGCATCCCAAGATTCTCTTCTCATCACCGACTCAGGCGTATTCTCTGGAGCCTTGATGAGATGGTGGACCTTGACAGCTTTCGAACCATCCCCCAGCATCCCTGACGCCTGTGCCATGGCTCTGCCGTTCCCGTAGATGACTTGAGGATGCCGTAGGCGATGCTATAGGGCCTAGTCTAGGTGACTTAGTCGTAAGGAGGGTCTGAATGCGCGGCTTCCATCTAATTCAGAATGTCCTATCCATGGTAGTGATGCTATTCATTGCTGTAATCTGGGGCGTGTCCGCAGCACCGGGATACATCCTCGTGATACAAATCAGAGAGAGAGTCGTGGACGAAGGGATCTTGATAGAGGCCATTGGTACTGGAATTGGGTTGGGAATTGGGTATCTAATCTGGGGTATCTGTATGGTGATGATTTGTGGCCTCTTGGGTGGTTTGCTAAGACCTCGTTTAGAAGAAGGTCGTGTACCACTACAGTCCTTCACTACAATCCAGTGGGCTTGGTCAATGATTTTTCACCGCTCGGCACTGCTATTCCTTTGGGTCATAGTGCCATCCTTCCTCGGTAATACCTACTATCGCCTGATGGGAGCAAAAGTTGGCAAGGGTGCACAGCTAAACACAGACAACATCAACGATGCTGGAATGGTGACACTTGGGGATGGAGTGGTGATGGGGGGTCATGCTACAATCAATGCACATCTCACGGAAAAAGCAGAACTTGTTCTATCTCCTGTCAAAGTTGGTGATGGTGCATTGCTAGGTACTGGAAGCATAGTTCAACCAGGGTGTGAGATTGGTGCGGGCGCTGTGGTAGCATCGCGGGCTGTAGTTCCAAAATGGACGAAAATACCCGCTGGTGAGGTCTGGGCCGGGGTACCTGCTAAGTGCATAAGGCTGGCTGACGGTTCAAAACCGGGTGTCGAGTGATGGGCTGCAAGGGTGTGGAAGAAAACGGTGCGATTTGTGGGAAGCCCACGATGTACAAGTCAGATTTCTGCAAAAAACATCAATCTCAGGATCTTTCAATACACTTCTGCATGGGGAAATATGCGAGTGGGAAGGACTGCTCTAGAAGAGCCGTTGCTGGCGAGTTATTCTGCAGACAACACATTAGTCAGAAGGGAGATATAGAGAAGTTGCAATGTCCAAGAGGATGTGGCCTTCTGACATATCGACTTTGGAATCAAAGCGGATACTATTACTGTACAAAGTGTAGAGGAGCGATGTTGGATGCCAAGCGCTTGGAAGTAAAGCTTGCTTCTGATGCATCTATTCTCAACCGGCTCCTTGAGAAAGAGGGTGAGGAATGCTCACTGAAATGCCCCAGTTGTGAAGGGGCCATGTATGAATTCAAGATCGTCTATGTTGCTCCAGAAGGAGGAGGGGGAGGTATCCCTAACATTGGTGGCGGCGGAGGAGGAGGTGCAATAGTTGCGATAATTGTTGTAGTCCTAGTTATAGCAGTAGTTTCTGCGGCTATGAATGACTCGAAAAAGAAGTCTGGTGGAAAAGAAATTGGTGATGATGTCGACGGTTCTGTGATGGCCATTGATGGATGCAAGGATTGTGGAATATTCTGGTTTGATGGAGATGAATTGAGTATTGTAAAATCGGCTCAGGGCATTAGGGGAGCAAGGGCTTTGTCGCAAGCCCCACAGATTGTAAAGAAGGAGTCGGAGCGACTCAAGCTCATGCCTAGCGGCAGGGCTACCAATACTAATTGTCTGCATGTTGATGAGAAAAGCGGCAAGAAGTGCAGAAGAGTGACTTACAGGAGTACTGAGTACTGCTATATGCATCAACCGAAGTGATCAGGACTCATCGTCTTCAGACTCATCTGAGTCGTCTGATTCCTCGAAGACTTCGGGAGCATTCTCTGCTGCATCTTTCACAGCATCTAATGTCTCTTCCATTCTTTCCTTGAATGTCTCTTGGGTTGAGAGCATCTCCTTTGCCGACTCAACAGCCCTGTCAATCATCTCATATCGTTCCTTGATTGCCTCATTCAGTTGTTCGAATAGTTGCATGTGCTGGACATACCAGTCATCTCTGGCTCCCAATTCGGCATTGGCAACACGGTTTGCCTCATCGAGTTCCTCAGCGAGTTCGAAGACTCTGCCAAGCCTAGCTGATTCTCGAGTGTACATCTCCTGCATCTTATCGAGTTCTGGCTCTAGGTGCTCAATCTTCTTGGATGACTTTGCGCCATCCATTTCGAGTTCGTGAATCTTGGCTTCCTTATCTGAAAGAAGGTCCTCAAGTGCCTCATATTCGACAGCAGAGTCGATGAGTTGTTTCTCTAGAACTTCAAACTCTGCGTTCCTCTCAGAAAGTTCGTCCTCTATTTTCTTGTACGCCACATACAGCTTCTCTAGACGGTCGGTCTCCTCCGTCAATCTCTCCTCTAACTGGCGAATTCTGACATCAGGTGTGATTGTGCCTTCTTCCTCAGACATACGAGCCCCCCTAAGGGGCTCGACAAACGCATCCGATATAACCCCGGCGGGTTGATTGGAACTAGTGGGCCGTATTATTCAGCCTCATTCACTAACTGCCGCAATAGTTGCAGATAGTACCGCAGTGAGTCGTTTTGAGGATGGTATATGCAATTTTTCATCGGGCCCGTGTGCATTGTTTCCGGGACCTGAAGAGCCAGTACACAGAAACATGGCAGCGGGGTACTTACTCTGCATCATGGCCATGAACGGGATAGTGCCGCCTGTCCATGACGCTAGAGGAGGTAATCCGGTCAGCGTCATCGCTGCCTCATTGATTGCTTCGTTCACCTTGCCACCGAGTGGAGGAGCATGGAATCCATCTGCACAGGAATCGGGAGAGAATGTGACTTCGGCCCCGTATGGAGGATTGGACTCGAGAATCTGCTTCGCGTTCAAGATTACAGACTCAGAATCTACTCCTGGAGGGATTCTGAAACTGAGTTTTAGGTCCGTATTGGTTCTCAGTACATTGCCTGCTACTTGTACAGAAGGCATGCCATCTGCACCTATAATGGAAAGTGTTGGTTGCCAATTCATCGCGATTATCATGTCCTCAGTGGAGTTTGCTACTGGGACAAGTGTGTCGACCGTAGGGAATTGTTCCCACATGGAATCTCCGACCACTGCTGCAAGAGCTGCTGCCTTCTCCCGAATGTCTTCTCCAATCTCGATATGCATCTCAGGAATGAGAACCTCTCCTGTAGAGGAGTCTTCAACCCTGTCTAGTAGCATTCTCTGAACTCTGAAAGAAGACGGAATCGTTCCGCCAGATGTACCCGAGTGTATCCCCTCGTGGGAGACTCGAACAGACAAGGTCCCCGATACAAGTCCTCTCAATGCTTCGGTCATCCAAATGTGATCATAGTCCGGACCTCCACTGTCCAATACTACAATCATGTCTGGATTGCCTAACTGCTCGGTCAATGCATCCAAGTAAGGAGGAAGATCGAATGATCCGGACTCCTCACATGTCTCGATAAGGAAGGAGCATCGGGGATGCGGGATTCCGGCTTCCTGTAGAAGACGAATTGAAGTGACACAAAGATACCCTCCATATCCATCATCAACAGAGCCTCTTCCGAATAGCCAAGGATCTCTGCGTACTGCCTTCAGTGGGTGCAAACCCTCTGACCATAGTTCTGGTTTCGAAGGTTGTTTATCCAGATGTGAGTAGAAAATAACCTCTCCCGGACCAGTACCTTCGATGGTAACCAAAAGGACCGGAGACTTGTCATTGATACGGTGTACTTCATGGCTCAATCCAGCGATTTCCTGATCGTCTAGCCATGCGCAGAATAGGTCAATTGTAGCATCAAGTTCTTCCAACTCAGCCCATTTAGGTTCGAAGAGTGGAGAGAGTGCAGGGATGCTGATGAACTCCATTAGGCTGGGTAAGATTGACTCCTCCCAGATTTCATCGCTTCTCTTTGCTAGAGTTTCCAAGTCGATTTCCATGACTCTGTGTATGCTGTTGGGCAAATGGTTTCTTCTACTCTGCGTTAATTATCCTGTGGCCCGCAAATAGGGATTTTTCCACTATGTGAAGAGCATATGTCACATATTTCGATGTGCTCAGAGGATGGTCTTTCGAAGATGGATAAGGGAACCGAAGAAGAAAGTGTCATCACAGCGCTTCTTTCAAGCAGTGCATCAAGTTTCTTCAAGGCTTCTTCCAACATCTCTTGTGAGTACTCAACTAGCCTGCCAGTTACGCCTACAAGAATAGCTGGGGGAAGTACCTTACGTGAGGGGATTCCTTGAGTTTTCTTAGCATCCTCGATACTCTTCAGTGCGCGATAGTATAGGGCTAATTGTAGACCGTGCTTGGTGAGCATTTCTGATTCTGCGTCGTTGGCTGGACCAATTTTTTCGGAGTCGAGAGTCTCTATTAGGCCGGTCGCCGAATCATCATCTATCGAGCCTGCATCCTCAGTCTTGAGATCCACTGCACGAATGGCGGCTTCGCCATCTGAAGAGACAGTACAGATGACAAGGTCAATTATTCCGTTCATCTCTACTATTGCACTATGGTATCGAGTTATGGGCACATTGCCATCGGGGCTCCATCTGTACCTAGTTATCTCATTGGTATCTACTTTGATTGAGATATGAAATGGCATCTCGGTCCTAAGTGCCTCCAAACTGTGACCTCGAACTTCTTCCTTACGAATCATGGCGCCGATTGGTCCTGAACTGACACGTTCTGCCATCTTGACTACCAATTCGGTAGTCCTAGCCTCATCGGCATCAGGAGGAAGTAGTTCATTGAAAACTATGTGATGGGTTTCAGAGTCGTTTATTCTGTCGTCTTGTTGGATTGTCCATGAAGGAAGAAGAGGTGCACTTGGTTGGCCATCAATTCCTGGATTCCCTAGACCTATCTCAAGAACTCTGTGAAATATGGTCCCGAATGTTGCAGGGTCGACTCTGTTTGGCATCCCTGTTGATTGAACTGGTTTATTGGATTGCATAATAGGGCCCGGAATGAGTCCTCCTCTAGTCTCATACCACTGTCTCCTAGGGCACTCATCGAATACTGGAAGTCTGCTCGGAGAAAGTGTGATTCGGGGCAAGAAGTCGATTCGGGGCAAGAGTTCTTGAGTCGATTGTTTATCTGACGATTTTGCAGCAGCATCCATTCTCTCAATTCGCTGCAACGGAGTCATTACTGATTCTTCGGAATCGAAGCAGTCGGGATTATCCAGAATAAGTATCCCATCTAGAGCCTGTGGACCTCCAATCGAGCCATTGGAAACCATTCTTGCCGGATTGAAGATCCTAACTCCTCTAGTTCTCAGTGGTTGCGGGTCGTGTACATCATTTTCATCTATCCAAGGAGAGCCTGTCTCGGCCCTCCTTAGAGAGCCTTGTCTTAGTGACTCCATCCACATCTGACCTAATTGCGGCAATGACTTGTCGTATGTACATGGCACAATCAGTCCATTACCATCTTCCCATGCGGTCTTTTTTGGAGACCCGACAATCACTAGTCTCTCCTCGGCCCTAGTGGCTCCAACATAGAGAAGGCGTCTAGCCTCGGCACTCTTACGGGCACGATGTAACCAGCTGACATGATTCCAAACCGCAGATTGAGGAGATCCTTTGCCCGGCCAAGGTTTTGGATTTCCAGAGAACATTTCAGGGCTAACAATCAAACGATTCATGTTCTCATTTGTCATGTTAGTTTGCCTGTTTGAGAATAGATCGACAAGGAAGACGACCTTTGCCTCTAGTCCCTTTGCGCTATGTATGGTCATAACTCTAACCGCATCGCTCGGAGGAGTGTTTACTGCCTCAATAGCACCGGGGTTATCTTCTCTCAAACTGCGGATTCGGTCGGCGAGAACGATAGGATCACCGCCGACTTCAAGAGAGAGATCTCTGACCACCTCTACGAAATTCTCTACATCTTGGATTGAGACTGGATCGTGATATCCAACAAGAAGATCGGAATGGTCAATTGTCTCTTCTAGTAAGTCGATAATTCGTCCACAAGATGAGAGTTCAATCCATCTTTTTACAAGTGCCCTTAACCTTTCATTTGTACAGTGTTCTAAGAGTCTGTGTAGCAGATTCTCTCCTCTGCTTGAATTACCGAGGTATGATTGCAGTTGTGAGTCATCCATACCTATGGTTGGAGAGCGGGCAACCCATGCTGCGCTGTGTCGTGAAGAAGGGTGGGCAATAAATTGTAATAGCCCCTCCAAAGCGTGTACAGCGGGCCTATCTAGCAACCCTCCTTCACGATCTGCTTGAGCAGGAATGCCTTGGTCACGAAGATGTCTGATGACGATGTCCCTGATGTTGGGTCTAGTCGGAAGTAGAATCATGATATCGCTTGGCTCAACTCGCCCATCAGAGTCGATCAAGTGCCAAGCACCATCCGAGTCTCTAACTCTAACGGAGTCGCCATGAATCAGGCTGCGAACCCTTAGAGCAACCATTTCGGCCTGACGCTCAAGAGAATCGGGGGGTCCGGGGCCGAATGGATCTAGTGGATCTGTCAGATTGGTAGGCGGATCCATCTCTCCACCTGAGGAAAGTGGGCATAACCATTCGAGAGTACCAGAGTCATCCTGCTTGTCGGGATTTGCGAACAGAGTTTGGTGGGTTGCGTAGAAGTCAGCTGCTGGGAAGAGTCTATGTCGAGGATCTAAGATATCTTCCCACCATTCATTCATCGCTCTAAGCAAACCTCCACTTGTACGGTAATTGACTTGTAGAGATATCATTCCTCGTCTACGACGGTTAACTTCCATCTCATCCGGTGCAGGGAGATTTCTATCTGTAGCATTGAATGGAATCCAGGCAACTAAATCTCTTCCTCCTTTCTCCATGTGCTCACTAGCCTTGGCGATAGTCAATGCATGTGCATTCCTTGGATCACGGCCGTGCGAATCTCTGCGAAGAGACGGTTTGCGAACCAGTGCGGGAACGCTGGAGAATTCGTGGTCATTTACCAGCATCAACTGGCGGGCATAATCTAGGAAGCCTGTCACTTCCGCTTGTCTGAATGCGTAAATACTCTGTTTGACATCTCCGACATAGCAAACAGTAGGTTGCCAAGGAGTGTCTGGAGTTTCGACTTCGCCTTCCTCAAATCTTCTCTCCCCCCATAGCCTAGATAGTAATCTCCACTGAAGTGGAGAGTTGTCCTGAGCCTCATCAATAATGAATGCCCTGTACCTTCTTCTAATTGACTTGAGTAAATCGAATCTGAACTGTAGGTCATTTCGGATAGTGCCCAAATCAGAAGCTGCCTCGCCGGCGAGTGGAGGATTTTCTTCTAGTCGTCTGAGTTCATCTAAGGCCGCGTAGATATGGTCGTCTGTCCACGGACTGTCCGAAATTGAGTCAAGTGCTTTCTGTAAGGACATCGGGTAGAACGCCCTACATGTGGAAGGGCAGTTCGCTAGTAGAAGGTCTCCGGCCAGCCTCTGTATGTCGTCGAAGTCGTGTACCTCATCCCTCTCCTTCAACTTCTGTAGTATTCCCTTGAATCCGTGATGAACGAGGTACATATCCTCCAGATTTCTGACCTCGGCTTCAAGGCTGAATCCGTAGCTCTCTGGCCTAGAGTCTATCCGCTCTGGCAATGGATCCGGTAACTGAGTAACCGATGGTTTCCATGTTTCTGGAGAAGCAGGAGGCCTGGTGCCATCAAGGAACATTGATAGTTTGGTGAAGTGAAGAATAAGTTGTCCAGAATCAGACGACCAAGTGGCTTTCAGCTCATCTGAAACAGCCTTGATTCCTGACTTCACATGTGCCTTGCTGGTTGCATCTTTGATGCTGGAAACTTTGCCTATACCTGAAATCCAGTCGTCAGAAGGAAGGTTGTTGTAAGGCAGGAAAGACATGGTCTTCTTCAGATAGCCTCCATGATTTAGAGTGCACTCAAGTGAGTGGCCTAACCAAACCAACTGCTCCCATGGATCATCGGGAATGTTTGCTGAGAGTTGGTCAATACATGCCATTCTCGATTGTGCAGGCCAACCATCTAGGGCCAAAACCGCTGAGTTTTCCTTGACTATATTGCAGAATCTGTTGAAGATTGAATGGACTAACTCTGTGTGTTGTCGAATTTCTGCTGGATTGATTGAAGACATGATTTGCTGATGCAAGAGTTCGGGAGAGAAATGTCCGTCTTCCATCAGGCTTCTGGATGCCTCTTCTATGAACACGGACTTGTCTACTAGGCTTCTTAGCACCTTAGCGGCCGTCCATCTTCCGGAGTAATGACTTGCAATTCGATCTCGAGCAGCTAGAATTTCTGATGCCATGTTAGCTGGTAATCCTGCATCCACTGCTTGACCGATATTCGACATAGAGCTGGGGAGTCTCCATAGCGTATTGAGAGCAGATTCTACGAGCATAGCACGCCCTGCATCGGATAAATTCTCACGGCTGAGGGCATCACCCAAATGGCCGTGATAAGGTGAGACCAATCTGTTCAGAAATGAGTCTATCGTTCCAATTGGGGCATCCTCAATAAGAGTCAGAAGTTGTTCACCGAATCCCTCGTCTCTAATCCTTGGATCACTTCTCCCGCTATCGTTTGAGCCAGTTGGGCCGGGCTTCAATCCTGCGATATCTTTCCTTAGCCTATCTCTCATCTCATCGGCGGCCCGGTTGGTGAAAGTCAGTAATACGACCTCGCCGGGAAGTAGGCCCCCCCATTCACTGAGATCTGTTCTCTCAGAAGAAGGAGAAGTTATCATGCCACCGGAGAGTTTTGCAGGTCGCTCCGGGGTCGGAAGAATCCTAGTCGCTCTCTGATCTTCTGTCAGATAGTGTTCGATTACCCTGTGGACTATTGTGCTGGTTTTTCCAGTTCCAGCCCCGGCATCAATCACAATGTGTGAGTCAATGTTTAGGGCTAATCTTTGGGCTGTGTTTAGACGCATCAGAATCTTCCCTCCATTCTGACATCACAGATGTCTCTCACCGAGCAATATGAGCAGATTCCTTCTGAAGGAGTGGGGTGAACTCTGCCTTCAGCGGCTCCTCTAGCGGCACGTAGGGCTACGGTCAGACGATGAGTTAGCCAAGCTCTGAAATGGTCACTGCTAGGGGATGGATTTTCATCCATGAAACGGAAAAGAGGAGATGTAATCTCTGTACGAGTGCCTATTCTGGCTCGTTCGCTCAGATTGCTTGTTGAAACTTCTACCATATGCTCTGTGTCATGGCTGAACAATGAGATTCCAGCGGCTACAACTAGGTCACCTGGATGTGCAATTTCCCACGCCCTAGTGTAAAGAGCCAGTTGTAACTCCTGCAGTAAGCCGTCTGAATGACGCTCTTCTGCCGACTTACTCTCAGAGGTTTTCAAATCCCTAATAGCAATTATTCTGCGTGGTTTCCACCCAGTTCCATGGAGTCTGAGGGGAGCGATGGTTTCGTCACCGTCTTGATTTACCCACATTTCTGACTCTGGGCCTGAAGGTAGGATATCTACTCGGTCAATGAGCCCTCGAATTAGTATTGGTGGGAGTTTTTCTCCCGCAAGTTCGGACGGAACGGAAATTTCGATGCCTTTCATATCAAAGTCGGACATATCCCACTCTATGCATAGAGGGGCAGCATCCGAGAGTTCTCCCTCGGCTCTGACTATGGTCCCGATTCTACCAGATGTCGCCGCATCTGATGGGTCCGCTAGCCAATCATTCCAATCATTTCTCTCCAGGCCAGTGAGTATTCTCAGGCGATGGTTTGACACCGCATCCGTCCTATCTAACCAAGGGGCTCTCGAATCTAACGATTCCATCGCTTCACGCATCAACTGTTCTTCGCTGAATCCGGAAGAGGCTACAGTTAGCGGAGTCGAGTTTTCATCAATCTGTCTCTCAATTCCAATCTCCATATCTAGTGCGTTGCAAATCATATCGTGATGGACTAGATGAAGTAGTTCTCCGTGGGTTCTAGGGTCGATGTCTTCGGATTGTCGCTCGTCTTGGTCGGCTCGGAGACTCTTGGAAAGCCAACCCATTCTAGGGCATCGGAGCCAATCGTGTAATCTACTCGGAGACCATATCTCGATGCTCTGTTCCGTCCCTTGCAGGTGACCGTGTCTGGCATCGCTGACTGTGGCCCCTGTCTTATGCGGTAAGAGAGGTCTGTAATCTATCGATGCTGTCTTCTTTCCCCCATCAACGAAGCCACCGATAACAGGCCATCTCTGGTTAGAGCGTGGTGGCTCTAGATTTCTTGGAGTTGTGCGCGCGAAGTCCGAAACTTCGGCTGACATCAAATGTGGTTTGGCTGAAGAGGGTAGGTAGCCGTCATCATCTGTATGCTTGGGTTGTCTGCGTTCTCTGTCTCGCTGGAGAGCAGCGTCAAGAGGGATAGTGATTGAGTTTGGATTGAGTGGTGCTCTGGGGGCAGGTTTCATCTCACTCATCATGGCTCCCTCGAGTTGTCTCTCACCTCTTGGTTCGAGGGGGGATTTAGGATCAAATGTGAACAGTTTTGCTTCCCTCTTTGGGTCGTTTTCGACTACCCATTCCCTCAGGGGTGCCGCCGGAGGCGAGGTGTCATCAAGAGATGGATCAAGGAGAATTACTTCATTGGCAGATGAGAGGAGGCTCTCAAAATAGTGCCTAGCATCTCTGATTGGACCATCTGGTCTGAGTAAATCTTCAGAGTGGCGCTCTTCCTCTCCGAGGAAGGCTAATCTTGGTACACTCAAATCCCATGAGGAACTAGATAAGTTTGCCATGATTATGGAATCCGCAGTACATCCCAGTGAATCAGTGAGAGACAGCAAAGATACTCTTTGAGATGTGCTGGGACCGGCCTCAATAGCTGAACGAGTTAGCAGATAGTCAAACTCATCGACCCAATCGGGACCAGTTTCAGCAGATTTGATTCCTAAACTGGCTTGGTACGAACGAAGATCTTGGTGGTCTCTGATGATAGTTTGAACCACTGCAGCGGGTGTGATTCCTTCGCCATCGCTGAACTCCATCAGTGATTGTATTTCTAGCGAGCGTAGAAGTTGGTTGAGCCAGTCATCTCCGTTGACAGTTGGGTTAGGTAGAGGTAGTACTTCTCCTGACTCGCATCCTATCGTGATGCCTTCTTCTGAGAGAGCTTGTAAGTCCTCTTTATTCAGAAGAGGTCGAAGAGACTCGGCTAAGCACAGGAGCCACCATTGGGTCGACTCCTTCGAAATTTGATCATACTGTGATACTGTAGGACGCGACAAGGTTCGAAGCCAATTTCCGAGGGTTCCGGGCCCACCTAGAACATGGTCATCTCTTGCCATTCTAGTCAGTACTTCGGGGTCGGCTACTGGAGTAATTCGAGGATTATTAGGATGCTCAGAAGTGAAAACAAACGGCACTATAGCTGATTGTAGAGATAGAGATCTCAAATCTTGGAGGCAGAATGCATTGGCACCATGTGGCAGGTTTGCTAGAGCTCTTATCCAGTGGCCAACTGGATGAGATGAACATGGCTCCTTGGATCTTGGAATATTAATTCCGATTGACTTCAGTCGCTGACTCCATTTATGCAGATTGGTACTCAGTGCCGGATCGATGATTGCTATTTTTGAATCTTGACTAGCCTCTAGAAATTCGCGAGTTAAAGTGATTGCAGCATCGAAGGAGTGTTCTTCCCTCTGTAGAAGTAGTCTGGTAACTGAGTTACTCGTAGCGATGTTCTCGGGTTGGTGAGGAGGGACCCAATCGGGGAGTTGAGATGAATCTGTAAGTGGATATTGATCAACCAGCAGCGTCAATCCATGGTGGCCTAATCTGTAATTACCTGGGTGAGTTAGTTGGTGGATGGGTTTGTGGGTAGAAATCGCCAACAACAAGTCGATGTCCCTTCTAGGCAGACCAGGAGGGTGGTCGAGCATCACGATGCCATCTACATCCAATAGAGTGAATGGAGTATCAGGTGTTCTAAGTCCCTCGATTACTCGTTGGGTTGCCATGTCTGGGTGGGTCCCTCCCAATCTCTTCTCGAGATCTTGAATAACTCTTCTGAAAGAAGCAATTCCGGGCCCATCCCATTTACCTATAGATGATTGTTCACTCAGATAGGCATGGAGTTCTGTGAGAGCAGCTGTCTTACCTCTACCCCAGTTCATTTCTGGTAGTGGATTAATGAGTGGGAATGCCAAGTCGGATGCTGCTTTACTGCATTCCTCATGCAGAATAATCTCGAATGGAGCCTCAGTGGTGAGGACTCTAGGGACTCTGAGGTCTGCGAGAAGGGAGGAACGGAGTGAGTCTATGGTTTGGTGAAGAGTCTTGTCAACTGCGTGGCTTGCGAGAATCTCGGAAAGCACCTGCCTTCTGGATGATTCAGTAGGATAGATAATCAGTATTCTACTGAGCGACTCAGATTCATCTACTGGCCCTATAGATTGGGCAGTTAGGTGAGCGGTTAACCAATCAGGAATCCTACCTCTGGGAACCTCTTCGCAGGTAACCTGAACATCAGATTCGTTGGTCAAGGGCATCACCGAGCATACGCGATGGAGGGGCGGGGTTATTCAACCCAACTGAGGCATTCTGCTCAGTTAGATAATCATACTCGTCTGCGTGAAGCAGCGGCTGCCATCATGCATGCAATGGCCACTAGTGCCCCTGGAGCAGGTAGGGGTGAATCGGGTTCCTCAGGGTACGACCAATCAATCAGGAGGGTCACAGAAAGATCGTCTCCGTCCCAGACCATTGGTATATTCAATGTCGATGTTCCGACCAGTCCGTCGAATTCATATGCTTCGTGGAGGACATGGTGATAGTAATCTAAGCCGTTTGTTCCATCTGGATAGTAGGCGCTATCTTCGATGAACATTACCCATGGAGAGAGCGTTACAGTAGGGCAACTACCTCCTCCATCCATGCACTGATATTCCAATTCACTAAGATTCCATGAGACCTGCAGAGAACCTTCCTGAGTTTGCGAAGTTGAGAAGGAAACAGTTCCTGAGAAATGAGAAGATAGTTGAGTTGCAAGTGAAGTTGAAAAATCATTGAGTAGACTGTTTGAGTTGGATCTCATGCCGATGTGCATTCTCTCTCCAAAGAAGATGTTCGAAGGGGGGACCCGGGTATTGCTTGGCTCCGATACAGCATAAGATGCGTCACCATATGTGGACTCCCATCGATGTTCGGTTGAGTTGCTTCCAAATGGATCTAAGGCCTCGTACTTGTGTCTATGATAGTGAATCAAGAATACCTCAGTATCTCCAATTGCCTCATTGAGTGTGTTTTCTGTATAGACGCAATTAGTGCACCATGTAGCTGTATATACCTCGACGACTGGTGCGAAGTTATCTTCGATTACAGTAGTATCTGAGATGTTTGTACCATTGCCTATGGAAATGGCAATCGCTCCGACGGTTCCTCCATTCACACCCGATCTGGCATCGTCCCAAATTGAACTGCCCTCACTGCTTGAAACCGCAGTAGTGAGTGACGACAATAGCAAAGCCGTGACGATTGCTGTGGTAATTCGCATGGGCCTCGCTGCGCTAAGGGATATTGAATGCTTACGGGTCATTGAGCGGCTTCGAATGCTGCAATGGCTCGGTCTATGTCCTCGTCGGTAATGTGTAGATGCACGACCGCTCTGATTGTCGATTCTTCGAGATCGAGTACATCGACGCCCATTGAGCCTAAGTTCTCAACCAACGCCTTGGCTCCACCTTCGCTGCAATCGACATACACCATGTTCGATTGAACTGCTTCGAGGTCTACAGAGTAAGCATCCATTGCATTCACCGCCTCTGCGAGCCGGCGGGCCCTGGAGTGATCGTTAGCTAATCTGTCGATATTGTTCTCAAGAGCATACAATCCAGCGGCAGCAAGCATACCTGCTTGTCTCATTCCTCCTCCAAACATCTTGCGCCATCTATGGGCCTCGGAGATAGTTTCCTCGTCTCCAACCAATACCGACCCCACAGGCGCCCCCAGACCCTTTGACAAGCAGATAGAGATTGTATCGAAATTTTTGACCATTCTCGCCGGATCGGTTCCGCTGGAAACGACAGCGTTGAACATTCTAGCACCATCTAGGTGGGCTCTGCAGTCGTTTTTGTGCGCGACTTCACAAATCGCATCCAGAGTCTCTTGGTCATAGACAGATCCTCCGCCAACATTGGCGGTGTTCTCAACGCAAATCAGTGTACACTCAGGATAGTGAGAGTCGCTCCCTGCGACTTTTCTAATCGCTTTCTGTACATTCTCAGGGGACATCTGTCCCATATTTCCTTCAACAAGAGAAATCGAGCATCCAGCGAGTACGGCATAACCTCCAGCTTCATACATGTAGATGTGGCTCTTTCGATGAGTGACGATTTCATCGCCCGGTTGAGTATGAGTCTTGATTGCAACAGCATTCGACATTGTTCCTGATGGTACAAACAGTGCCGCCTCCTTACCGAGCAACTCGGCGATTCGGTTCTGGAGTTCGATTACTGTCGGGTCATCTCCAAGGACATCGTCCCCAACATCTGCTATGACCATGGCATCTCGCATAGCCTGAGTGGGCTGTGTCACAGTGTCGCTACGCAGGTCGACTCTGTCACTAGGGTAGTCCCGCATGGATTATCGCGGAGAACCTATCACATTTCAACTACGCTAGGTATTCACTCTTCCTCTTGCGAGGGTTCTGTGCTGGTTTCCTTCACAGGTCTGGGCCTCTTCTTTTTACCCTGTGGAGATCTCCTTCTCTTGCCCTTTGGTGGTTTTCTCTTACCTCTCTTCTGGGGTTTTGGCTTCTTCTGAGATTGCATAATTATAGCAGCTACTGCTAGCACCACAACTCCTCCAATAATGGCAATCATGGGGAATTCTGCATCGTCTTCAATGCAACTGGTCATTCCTATATCTGGCTGGCTGAATCCATCGGGACAAGCTGTCTGACTAATTGCAGCTGAGTCCTCAACATAGTGATCTATGGCCGCATCGGTGCAACCCATTCTTCCAGAGATTGGTTGATACGAACCTGGGTTACAAGCCGTCTGTGAGGTAGCTCCGCCGGTTGCAACGAAATAACCGGGATCAGCCTTCATGCACTCGCTTTGACCTGCTGATGGTTGGTAGGTTCCCACTTCACAGGGGGTTTGAGATACGGAGCCTTGGGCAGAAGCATAGTGTCCTTGATCGGTATCCAAGCATGTGGATTGGGCCTCTTCTGGTTGATATGTTCCTTCATCACAGGCAGTGGAAGCGATGGCCCCTTGATTGTCCACATACCTACCCTTTTCAGCTGGAAAGCAAGAATCCTTGCCGGTTGATGGTTGGTAGGATCCCACTTCGCAGGGAATTTGTTCTATAGTAGCAAGTTCAGAAGCATAGTGGCCAGAATCCACCTCAATGCAAGAAGTTGAGGAAGTCGCATTCTGGTAGGTGCCCAGAGCACATGGCGTCTGCTCGGTTTCTGCCGACCAATCCGTGTAATATCCAGGAGAATTGGCAGTACAATCAGAGGCTCCCGCTTCTGACTGGTGAGTTCCGGGAAGGCATGCCTCTTGGCTTGTCGCACCCTCTTCAGAAACAGAATAACCGGGATCAGCGACTTCGCACTCCGCTGTGCCTTCACTAGGCGCATATGTTCCTGCAGAGCACGGAGATTGAGAGGTACTGGCAGGACCTGTGGCATAATGACCGGGGTCAGAATCTATGCATCCAGTCGCACCAGAATCAGGCTGATAAGTACCTCCCGGGCAAGCCACAGGGTCGGCAGATCCGGATTGTGATGTGTAATACCCTGGTTCGTTAATCAGACAGTCTGTCATGCCCATAGAAGGCTGATTAAATCCAGGTGAGCAGGGAATTTGTTCAGTTCCCGCTGTATTTGGAACATAATAACCAGCATCGGCCTCATCGCAAGCATCGAATCCTCTCCTATCTGCATAAGTTCCGGGCTCGCACTCAAGTTGTTGGGTAGAGCCTTCGCCCGGAGCATAGTGGCCCTCGGATGCCGAGAAGCAACTTGTTTGGCCGCCTATTGGCTGGTAGAATCCAGGGGCACAAGGAATCTGATTGGACTGCATCTGGACCAAAACAAAGTGTCCCGGGTCGGCATCTAAGCAGGATGATCCGCTATAATTCGGCTGATAGGTACCCGGAGCGCATGGATTCTGAGAAATTCCTCCGGATTGGGCTGAGTAATTACCGGGTGTGGCTTCTATACACGATGTTTGTCCTATATCTGGTTGGTAGGTTCCTGGAGAACATGCTGTCTGTTGTTCAGAGCCCAATTGATCGGTATAGTATCCTGAATCGGTCAGATAGCACGACCCCTGTCCGGAGAATGGTTGGTAAGTTCCATTAGCACAGGGGGTCTGTTCTGTAGAGCCGTTATTGGGCACATAATGTCCGGGAGATGCATCTACGCATTCGTATCCTACGAGGTAGTTTCCAACAGTACAAACCGGTGGAGGGTAAGGAGTTGAATCGAAGATAGAAAGTATCCCATCGTCATCGTGATCTCTCTCTCCGAGAAATCCATGCAGACCACCACTAGTCTGACTACTGCTAGTTAGATTCACCCAAGCAGGTATGTCTGAGTCAGTCTCAATTCCGATTCCTAGTCTTCCTCCATAGTGACTACCCCAACAGTAAACGGAACCATTGGTTAGCATACCGCAGGTGTGGTTGTACCCGGTAGAAATTGCAGCGAAAGAGTGGTTGCCTGCTACCTGTATAGGCACATTGGAATTGTTTGTTGTATTATCTCCCAGTTGACCATATGAGTTATTGCCCCAGCAAACCGCGCTGTTGTCATCCAAAACTGCACAGGCATGGTATTGTCCGGAGTCAAGAGATATTGCGGTTCTCCCAGCCGGCAGAGCAGTGTAGGCTGCAGTCGAATTCGAAGAAGTGTAAGTTCCATCGCCAAATTGCCCCATATCATTCAAGCCCCAACAAGCAACACTACCATTATCAAGAATTGCGCATGTTGAATTGGTACCTACAGCAAGTGCGGCGAGTGTCCTGTTCTGAGGGATTACGGTTAATGGAGTCGGTACATTTCTGTGGGTATCTGTACCATCACCTAGTTGTCCATTTTCGTTGTATCCCCAGCACATTCCACTTCCGTTTTCTAGAATCGCACAACTGGAGTCGCCGCCAAGATTTACAGCAACAGCAGTTTGATTCTGTGGCAGTGGGATTAGTGTAGGATAGCCGGCATCTACATGTTCATCTCCGATGGAAGCATTGTTGCCTACTTGGCCATTGAGATTATCTCCCCAGCAGTATAGATTTAGATCATCATATATTGAACATGTATGGTGGTATCCAGCAGCCATCTCAATTGGGGTAACATTACCCATTACTGCAAAGAATGGGTTGGTATGCCAACCCCAGTGAGCCCCATGGCCGAGTTGTCCGTGGCCTGCTTCACCCCAGCATTTGACTGTGTAATCTGTCATTATGGTGCAAGAATGGTGACCAAATGAGGCGGTTTCTATTGCTAAATGGGCTCCGCCCTCGGCTTGAAGATTGACATTTTGAGGGGTCCAGAATTCGGTCCAGACGTAGTCATTCCCTAGGAATCCCTGACCAGCGTCTCCCCAGCACTTCATGGTAGAATCCGACAAGATAGCGCAGGTGTGTTGGTAGGAGCTAGTCAGAGAAGTTACAGAGTAAATTGATCCGTCTTGGAATCCAGGGATACTGATATTCGAATTCGAATGTGTCTCAATTACGACTTCTTCTGCAGGTAGTTCCTTTCTTTCATCTGAGTCCATCGAGACGGACGCAGACATTCCAAGAAGTAGAATCACTAAGGTTACTGAGGCGCAAACTCGTCTAACTTTGGAGGGGCTCATGGTGTCCTGACACCAATAGAATCTATTAACGGTTATTCCGTATACTGCTGTCAATCAGAAAGCAGTACGGTCAAACTAATTTGTAACCAGCCCCACGGGAGCCTATGTCAGACGGAAGCGGTATGCCAGAGCAAGTGGAGTCATTCCTGTCCGATAACTGCCCTCCTATGGGAATTTACGAGACTCTGTACGCTTTCAGAGACACCTTTGGCAGTTTTATGGGAACCAAAGGAACGCATCCTTGGTCGCAGGGATTTCCTCTAACTACTCCATTGGAGAAGTTCGGTGGACCTCCGCTCCCAGATAGTGTGGATGTTACTTGGGAGGATCGATTCTATCCCAAGGCATGGGGACATCCTGAGTTGCGTGGGGCAATAGTTGACTTCTACAACTCACGCTACGGTTCCAGCATCACTCCAGAGAATGTGATGGTGTTTGCTGGAGGCAGGCCGGGAATCTACACTGTGATGGCTTTCCTCAAGGAGCATATCAAGGTCAGAATTGGAAACATTGAGTGGCCTGCCTATCTGGATATTATGACCCAGACAAATACTGAGTACGAAATTGTGCCCTTCACCAAGGAGAATGGTTTCCACCCTCTCAATTCGGAATACTTCGACCGGACTGGGGTCAATGAGGGAACTGGTCTGATGCCAGTTATCTCTAATCCCCAGAACCCATCGGGGCAGACTCGTCACGGAGAGGAGCTCAAGGAACTCATTGAGATGGCTGAGCAGTCAGGTAATGGGATATTGTTAGACGAAGCCTACGAGATGTTTCACTCGCCCTCAGTTAGCGGTATTGAGTTTGTGAAAGATCTTGACAATAGCAATGTCTTCCTCGCCGGAGCCTGTACGAAGGGATTGCAGTCCCCTGGAATCCGTATCGGGTGGATTATCGCAAGTAAAACCAATATTGAGACGATGGCCAACTACTCCAGCTTCGGTATGGGAGGTGTGAGTCACCCCTCACAGCACTATGCCGTCATGCTGCTTCAGCCTGATCGAGTCAAGAGGGCAAGAAAAGCGGTCGAGGGGCATTACAAGTGGCAGCGCGAGCGTTATGGCAAGGCGTTCGAGGAGATGGGACTAGGAGTCTACACCGGAGATGGCGGATTCTACCATTGGCTGGAGTTACCGGAAGGGCTGACCAGTGATGAGTTGAACAAGCGATTGTTCGAGCGAGGTGCAGCAATCCTGTGCGCTTCTGATTGTGATATGGCCCGACCCCATTCCAAGGATCCGAGTTACAAAACGCCATACTCTCGGTTTTTCCGCTTCTCTTTTGGACCGCTGCTACCCGAGACATTTGAATCGGACATTCAATTATTCAGAGAAGTGTTCGAAAAATACCAGCAGGATGTGTTGAGAGCCGATAATTCTTGATTATCAGACAAATGAAGTCTGCTTAATTGGTCTAGAGGATTAATCCCTTAGGAGTGCAAAAGTGGAGTAAAGGCGGATGTATCAGGTCTGATAACGATATATTATCAGATAAATGTTGACTGCTTTACTAGTTACTCAGCTGGAGCATAGATCTTGTAGGCATGCAAAGGTGGAGTGTATATGTGTAGATTGACCAATTCCGAGTCTGTATCATTTGAAACTCTGTGAATATCAGGTTCTTCTGCAGCACATACCTCTCCGGGCTGATAATGTCTTGTGTTTATCGGGCGTGCGAGTCCTTGTTCATTGGTCTCGTAAATTGTCTCAGTAGACACTCCATCGACGATTAGAAAGGCACAGTCACTACCAACATGATCGTGGATTGGAGTATCCTGCCCGGGTGTCCAGCAAATTGCAACCAGCTCGTAGTGCTCCGATTTCTTGATTACATTTCTCTGGTAGCCATCATCGGCGTAGCCGATGCATCCTTTGAGTGCATCTAGATTCACCTCGAGATTGCTGAGGTGATTGTCTAGCTCCGCTAGACCTGGTCTACGATCAATGGAGTCTAGCCAACTTACCAGGCCTTTCAGGCCTGGACATTCTGAAAGGAGATTGTCGCGGACCTCAGAATCGATGGCTACCTGCGTGACCATGCACTTCGAGACAGGGTCAGCCTCATGACGGTTTAGGCTTAGATCGCAAAATCGAGTATTATGTTAGGATTCGGTGCGTAGCACCGAGAATGTTAGGAAATCAAAATGTGCTAGTAGATATCAGGTGTTCTACCACACACCGGCTTACGGAAAAATGCGCAATTTAGGGGGTTCTTTTCCGGATTTCGTAGGATTCTATTATAAGATGCAGTGAAAGCCCGCGATTCACTCACTATAGTGAGGAGGAAACAACAATGGTTGATACAGACACAATGATGAATGAAATGGGCGGCGCCTTCATGGTATGCTGGCTTGCAGGTGGAGTAGGTTCTCTTGAGGGAGCTCTAGTCCTAGCTGCAGCTTGGATGGCAATTGGTGGAGCCCACATACTGCCCGCGATTACCTGGGGTCACATAATGACTGGTGACCTAAGTGATCAGGACAGTTGGATGGACAATGGAAGCCGCCTGGTAGCTCAGGTTATCGGAGCAGTGCTCGCAGTGGTTATGATCACTGAGGGCGAGTCGTCCGCAGTTGCCGCCCCAGACATGTGGGCGTTTGACATGTGGCCTGCTCTTGGCATGATAGCTGGTGGTGCACTGCTTTGGACAGTGTACTCACGCTGTGATGCATGGGTTACTGCTTTCGTGGTGATGGCTATGGGTACCATGGTCGGAAACTCGATGGGCATGGCATCTAACCTAATGGGAGATGGTGGAGACATAGCTGCTATGGCTAGCCACTGGATTCTTGACGGTGTGATGGTTGGTATCGGAGCTATGGCTTCGGTTAAGATCGCCGAGATGGCTTAATCATTCTAGGAAACTAGATTGACAGATTTACGTAAGGCGGACTGGGGGGCAAATGCCTCCCAGTCCAGCCGTTAAAACCACCCACCTAGAGCATTCGCTCACGGTGGGTTTTCTTCATTTATTCACTTCACTAGCGGTAAATCGCTTGTCAGTGGGTCGATTTCGGAACGAGGTCCGGGACCTATCCCAAGAACCGTAGTTGTTCCTGCAGGGATCTCTGTATGACCTGCATCTGTGACCATGTAACATACTAGTCCGCACATCCTTGCATCCCCATAGAGTCGTTTGAGTGAATCTAGGTCGGGTGCCTCACAGACAATCTTTCTAGCCCCTGCCCCAGTGTATCTCTTCAGCATCCTAGAATCGTCACGCTTGGCCTTGAGGATGCATTCAGCCACGGCATGTCCGCATTGAGCGGCCAACTTGCCTCTAGACAAATTGAGGTCGGCCCTAGTCACTAGGACCATTGTCAATTCAGAGGGTGCTCGAGACAGGTTCGCTCACCGCCTTAGGAGAAGAAGAATCGAGGTGCTTGGTCATGATTTCACTCAGAGGAGTTGCCAGCCAAGCGACGAAGATTAGATTCCCAGCTGCATGGTACAAATCGAATAGTAACCCGTTGATGAGATAGGGTGCCAGCATTGAGACATCGGTTTTGAGAAGAATACTCAATGAGACTATCCAATTGAAAACGAAACCAGAGATTATTGCTAGAGCGGCCAATCTGTTTAGCATTAATTGGCCCTCTTTGAGGATATAATCGGAGAAATAGGCGCCTGAAACGCCGACCAAGCCCCAACCTAACACTTGGAACAAAGTCCAGGGTCCGTGGCCCATTACAGCGAAGTTAGTAGTTAGGGCGATTATCCCGGCAAGGGCGACTGCTCGAGGGGCCCCATAGTAAACTCCGGCCATAATCACAATTACAGTGACGGGTTGGAAGTTAGGTAGTGGTTCTAGTAGAATACGGCCTGAAATACCGAAAATAGCCAAAATAGCCAGCATTAGTAATGGATTTGATCCATCCAGTCTTCGCTCACTTCGAAGTACTGCAAAGACGATTACAGAAAGTATGGCTACATTCAACAATAGGCTCTGAGTTGGTGTCAAAGCGATGTTGTGGAAGTCGTACATACTCAACCCTGATACTCTGGATGTTTAGCCGCACTTGAGGGTTGCTGATACATTCTCACCATGTGCCGATTCGCCAAAGAATAACATCAGCTTCGGACATTATTAAATCGCCAATTCCAACCATTGAGTATTCGCCATTATGGAGTAGTTCCCAATAGGCTCCGCTGAAATTGCCGGTCAGGTTATTTGCATTTAATCCACCAATTGTATGGACATAGGGGCCCCAATCGCCGACATCATAACCTACATCCAGGTCACCACTGGTTGCATTGGTAGCATCGAGTAGGAAAGGCATTCCCTCAGTATATCCGGTGAAGCCGCCCACACATGCGCCCGTTCCATTGAACTCAGTATTTACTCCGTAGGTCGATCCGTCGGCCTCTATCATGGTCACTCCACTGTTGAAATTAGAGTGAGGTGAGTCAGTAGGGAACAGTACACACATTACTTGTGAGTTATTCCAAGACTCAGGCAGGCCATCATGAGAAGATTCGCTATCGCTGACATATGTCGCTGCCTCTTCCCTCAGAGCGTCGCGTATTGTGGGGGCTAGTAGAATCAATACGATTACTGCAATTACTGATATGGGTTTAAGTTCATTTGACATGGAGTTTTGTGTCATTCGATTGGGTCTAATAAGTTAGTTGATAGTGAAATAGAAGTGTAATATTATTCATCGGCAATATTGCTGATTTTTTGTTTCAAAATTTCGCTTACAATCTTACCATCGGCTGCCCCTCCTAACTTACCCATCACAGCCCCCATCAACGGCCCCATCGCACCCATGCCTCTCTCAAGAATCATATCTAAATTCTCGGCTAGAACTTCGTCAACGGCTGCCTCGACTGCTCCCGTTTCTGCAGGGGAAAATCCGTTCTCATTGGCCTTGTCTGAGTACCATTCCAGTCTATAATCGAAGTCAGAATCAACTGGTGGGCCCTCGAGCCAGATTATTCGGGCCGTAGGGACGACTCCTTCTCTGGTCACTACTCCGGTCTCACGGGCGTGAATTGCTAGTGTCAACACCTGCCATGGTACCTCCATCTCGCTTCTACCACTTCCATCTGCAACCTCAGAGCGGAGATTGTCTAGAATTGCTGAGGCCCATGCCTTCGCAGGTAAAGGTGGACAACCTGAATCATCTCCTTCGATGCCCATCATCAAGATGTCATCCATCTCAGATCCTAGAATTGCATCTATTTGATTGTCAGATACGCCTGTGCCCTGAAGCCTATCTCTCCTCTCCTCAGAGGTCAGCGGTAATTCTCCATTGATGATTTCCCAGTGATTCTCAGTGATTTCAATCACGGGGATGTCGGTCTCAGGGTACATCCTAGCCCCCCCTGGTAGCGGCCTCATCGCGGTAGTGGTACCATCTTCCGGCTGCCCTTTCCTGATGACAACATTACGAACTTCGCGTGGAATTCGGTGATAGGCTAGTCTGGCGCGCAGGACTACAGACTCTAGGGCCAATTCTGCTTGCCATTCCGGCGCTACACATAGAACGAATGCATCTTCTTCAGTTAAGGAAAGTGACCCTCTCACAGCTTCGACTTCAGATGAAGAAATCCCGTATGATGGAAGTTCGTCAGAGTGGAAGATGCCAGCCACGCCGGCCATCTTCGCGGCACTGGCTAATTCTCTGCCTAGACGAGGTAGTTGCGCACCTTCGCTATCAGTCTGTTTTGCGCCTAGTCTTCCGGCGAAACTTGAGAGTGATACTGCTAATACCTTAGAGCCAGAATTTAGTGACTTACGAACCATCTCTGATTCGCAGTCTGCGAATATCTCAGTCAAGTCATTTGTATGCAAAGGGAGTCTTGCAGATGCGGCTGCAGCAACTCTGTTCTCCACCGGTAACTCGTCATTTGATCTATCAGAGGGTAGAGGAGGTAATCCTGCCTCGCTTCGTAGTTCACTTGCCAAACGATACATGTGAAGTTGTCTGGACATCTCAAGACTAATGATTCGTGGAATCCAATCCAAATCTTGACAGCCCTTTATTTCTACACGGTCGCCACACGCGATGCTAACATTGAGATCCTGTCGAATAGATCCTAGTCCTCTCCTGACTTTGCGTGTATCCCTCAGAAGTGTCCCTAATGCAAGAGCGGTTTCGCGCGCATGCTCGGGCGACTTGATGTCGGGTGCTGTGGCAATCTCGACTAGAGGCATGCCTAGTCTGTCTAGAGTGTAGTAGACCACTTCACCCGAAGATGATGGTTTGGTGTCAAGTTTTCTCGCTGAGTCCTCCTCGAGGCATATCACATCGACGCCGACATTTCCCTTATCGGTCTGAACTACCCCATCGGTTGCCACTAATGTGGTTCTTTGGAATCCACTAGTGTTGGAGCCGTCTACCACAGTCTTCCTCATCGCCTGTAGAGCGGAAACAGGCTTAGCACGCATCATTCCAGACATTGTCAGAACGATGTCGATGGCTTCGTCGTCGTGCTCGAGAGGTGGTGCCTCGTCTAACTCAATGAGTCCAGCATTTGGTGGTTGAATGTATACGAAAGAACGGTTTCTTCTCTGCTCGAATCGGGCAGCAACATCTACCTGTCCCGATTCTCCCTGAGAGGCCCTCAATCTCCGGCTTGAACGGGCCCAATCTGCTGGGATTTCATCGATACTGTAGTCGAATAACTCACTGGGCATCCTTGAATGAAGTTTACCAGTATCCAACTGCTGATGAATCTCCAATCCACACATGAAACCCAAAGCAACCGGGTCGAGTTCTCCAGGCTTGGTGATGTCACCTCGTGGTTCCATACTAGCGCGAAGGGGCGCTGTTCAATAGACTCAGCGGGCAAACTGATAGATATCGTTGCGAGGACTGAACAACTCGCCGCTGACGAGCATGCGTTGGAGTACATCATCCACAGCGGTCTCAGTAATCTTTCTAGTTGAGGCAGCGTTGTAGATTTCTGTGAGTTTTGCAGTACCGTCTCCGGAGCTACAGATTTCCCTCACTATGTTCCGAATTGCCGTATTATTCGAACGCACAGAAGTGGAGACGCCCGAGTATAGTTCCGAGTCATCCTCTATATTCGATTCTTCTCTCCAATGCCTAAACACTGCTAATGCAACTTTTGCATCCTCACCCGTAGCAGTATCTCTGAGATGCATCCTAGCATGAGCCTCAGTAAGGCGAATCAGGGCTTCGAGTGCACGGGCGGTAATCGGAATGACTTCTGAGTCACCCATCTGGTCTTCTCTACCAAAAGACTGGCGTTCGTTGGTATAGTAGTCGAGTATCTTCGCTCTTGCATCGGCGTTCAGATTGGGATTATGGTTGCGCTTAGCATAGGCAATGTACTTGCGTAGGAATTCCAACGAGAGATGTTCAGTTCCATCTACAGTGTATGCATAGACCTCGTCCTTTACCGCCTCAGATGGATCCAGACTAATGGCTTCCTCAATCTCGGTCTCACTGACGCCTTGGGTCTTAGTGTCTAGGATGTACCTAGCTATCCTCTCATCATCTTCGACCTTTACTTCATCCCTCATCATCCAAATAATATCGAATCTCGAAGCTAGGGGAGCAGGTAGTCCCGTCTCGCTGTATGAGCGCATAACACTCTGATTTGGACCTCGTTTCGAGAATCTGCCATCTTTCGGGTTGGCCGCTGCTAGAATGGAACAGCGTGAGGGTAGTGTTGCAGTAATCCCTCCCTTGGCAACATAAATCTCTTGCTGTTCCATTGCCGGGTGCATGACTTTACGATCTTCTTCGCTAATCTTGTCAAATTCGTCAATGGCTGCCAAACCTCTGTCAGATAACGGTAGTACTCCAGCCTCCAAGGCAAATCTACCATCTCCAAAAGCGTCTCTAACAGCAGCCGCAGTAAGCCCTGCACCAGATACTCCTCCACCAGATGCGAGTTTGCCTCTAGGAGAAATCTTGGACATGTAGTTCAAGACTTGTGACTTAGCGACACCCGGGTCACCCATCAGGAGAATGTGGATATCACCTCGGGTTCTGGTTTTGTCCTGATTAATTCGTGAAACTC
The DNA here is from genome assembly GCA_002503055.1 of Euryarchaeota archaeon UBA86. Lineage (GTDB taxonomy): Archaea > Thermoplasmatota > Poseidoniia > Poseidoniales > Thalassarchaeaceae > Thalassarchaeum. Next base: position 65,448 of record DAQX01000012.1, read on the forward strand.
CACCAAACAATTGCAGAGATAGTGACCGTTTGACATAATGCATCACCCCGGTTGAGAAGATTGAGGGTGCGATTGAGTTTTGCATCAGTCCAAGCAAATCTTCTCTTCTAGAAATTTCAAGAATTTTCTCCTTATCATCGTCGGTGATTTTGATTTCATTGAATGGAGTGCTCTCATGCTCAGAACTGACTAGGTTGTGGATGATATCGAACATAGGGGTCTTACGATTTCTCTTGACTTCGCTACGTACAACAGGCATCACATTGGCGACAATTCTCTCCCCGGGCAGATGCTTGTTTACCTGGTCACCCTCAACCAGAACTGTCCCTCGCGTTGGCTGCGCCCCGCTGGGAACATTCTCTGGCAGCTCTTGAATCTCAATCCACTGGTTGTTGACCATTCTAGTTGCATTGATGACAAGGTTGAATCGCGTTGGGTTGTCCTTTGAATTACGAGTCCCTCCGCATCCTGAATCTGTTGGACAACGAAGTGGCTCTACTAATTCCCTCTCGTTCTTCTGTTTGATTTCAATTGTATTTCCACAAGCCTCGCAATTGAAAATTGCAATGTGGATCCTTGGCTTGATATCGGAGATTTTGGTGATAATTACCTCTACTGAGCGTAGACGGTCAACATCCAAATTACCGATATCACGAAGGTTTCTCCTACTATCTCTAGGCAACTCACCGACTCGGAGTATCGCATCGATATCTTCGCCTCTCTCTCTACAAATCTCAACTAGAGTCTGAGAACCTCTGTCGAGAATCTGACTAGGATGTTGAAGTATATCATCGGCGAACTCGGGATCGAATGCCTGTAACTCATGGAATGGAATGTCGAGGTAGGGTTCAGACTGCTTCGAAAGGATGAGGAGGATATCATCTTCCTTGGCCTCGGTGAGGAAGGTTCTCCATCTAGCAGAGGAGTCATGTGCGGCCATTGTCATAGTTAGCACCGTCGGGCATACGCCCTCCTTCTCGAGGTCTATGAATAGTGCGGATGCTAAATCCGACCCCTGTGCTTCCAGTGCACTAAGATGTCTGCTACCAGTGCTTGAATGAAGTACTGGTTGCTTCCACTGCACTATCGAGCAAGTTTCGCCAACACATTAGAAATCAGTCTTGGGATTTATTCAAGCACCGTTGCACAATCGCCCATACATGGAACACACGCGCTCAGGGAGTGATATCCTCGTGAGGCTTGACCCGGGAGAAGAAATTCATACTGCACTCAAAGAGTTAGCAGATGATATTGGTTTCGATGCGGCTGCTATCACAAGCGGAATCGGTAGAACTCGTGACAATTCATATGGCTACATGAATGAAGAGGGAGTTTACCAAAGACGTTCCTTGGATCCAGCATCTGAACTAGTGAGTCTCTCAGGAAATATTGCTCGCACCGAGAAAGGAGATGCTTTCACTCACATCCACTGCTGCTGGTCTGACGACGACAACAATGTCCATGCTGGTCATTTGTTTCAAGCGACCGTTCATGTTGTTGCTGAAATTCATATCAGAGTTATGGATCATGCTTCTATGACACGATGTCCTCTGGCTGAGTTTGAATTATTGGGTCTAGAATTTGACGCTCAGTGAGAGCCTAGGAAATACTCGCCGATTTCAGGATCGGTCAGTATGTGCTGAGCATCTCCCGAATGGACAATCTTACCGTTGGCTACAATGTATCCTCGGTCAGAGCGAGAAAGTGAAAGGCGTGCATTCTGCTCAACAATGAGTACCGTAATTCCCTGTTCACGCAGAGAGTCAATTCTTTCGATAATCTGCTGCTGGTAGAGTGGTGAAAGAGCAGCAGTAGGCTCGTCCAGTAGGAGGAATGAAGGGTTGGAAATTAAGGCTCGCGAAATCGCCAACATTTGGCGCTCCCCTCCAGACAGAGAAGCTGCTACATCGTGGACTCTGTCACGTAGGTCGGGAAACATCTCCAGAGATCTTTCTATTCTCTTATTCAGAGTTGCTGTGTCGAGAGAGTTTCCTCCCATCTGCAGGTTCTCCAAGACAGAAAGTGAGGGAAACACATTGTCGACTTGGGGGACATAGGCAATTCCGTGGTTTACGAGCTGATCTGTTCTCCAACCTGACACCTCAGTGCCGCGATATTGGACACCCCCAGAATAGTAGGTAGCTATTCCAAAAATAGTCTTGATGAGTGTAGATTTACCACAGCCATTTGGTCCAATAATGGTGACGAATTCGCCTTCATCGACATACATGTCAATCCCATGTAGAATCTGGACTGAGCCATAACCTCCTTCGAGATTAGTGATTTCCAATACCCTGCTCATTCTTCTTCCTCCATTGGCTCTCCGGACGCCCCAAGGTAGGCTTCGATGACTTCTCTATTGCCCCTAACCTCATCGGGTGTGCCTTGCATTAGGACCTCGCCCTCGTTCATCACAATAATTCTGTCAACTCCCTGCCTGAGTATGAAGTCCATGTTATGCTCGATGATTAGAACAGAAATACCAGTCTCATCGACGATATTCCTCAAGTTGTTGAAGATCTTCATTGCCAATGGGCCGGCAACACCTGCGACTGGTTCGTCAAGTAGTAGGAGTTTTGGATCGCCCATCATCGAGCGTCCAATGTCTACCAACTTGCTCTGTCCGCCAGATAATTCACTGGTGAGGTTGTGAGCCATATGTGGCACCTCCAACTGGTCCAAAACCGCGTATGCTTTCTCCAGCCTCTTCTCTTCTTCGGGATTTGAGTTAGGAGCTAGGAGTGCCCTAATTCGATCTGTGAAACTTGAGCCAAACTGTCCTCTTGGAGGCACCAGTAGGTTCTCAATAACAGTCATCTGACGCCAGAGTCTGGTATGCTGGAAGGTTCTTGTCATTCCTAGATTCTGAATCTGATCTGGACGTAGTTCTGATACATCCTTCCCGAACATTTCGACGTATCCTCTAGTCTGATCGAGTAAGCCACTTATGCAGTTGAAGGTAGTCGACTTACCGCATCCATTTGGTCCGATTAGGCCAACGAACTCTCCTTCTCCAATCTCAAAGGAGACATCATTGACGGCGATCAGACCGCCAAACTCCTTTCTCAATCCATCCACCTTTAACACCGGTTCACTCACTAGTTGCACCTCCTGATGGGTTCTCCGGTCTGACCGGTACCTCGGGAAGAAGTCCCTTAGCGTTAAATTTCAGAGAGAAGAGCATTAGACAGCCGATTAGAAGGAGTTTGAAGTACAACATATCGGCCGTTACAATCCCTCCAAAGAATGATTCTTCGATTGATCTCTCTCCGAGTGCAATGGCGCTAAAGATGAAAATTGCAGCTCCGGAAGAACCGATATCGAAGAGCCTTTCTGAGCGAATCACGAATCCAATAATCGTGATTATTAGGAATATTTTTGCGGCCTCCCATTGGCTAGTGAACATCCACTCAAACAAGCTATCAATTCTAGTTGCGGTTGTGTATAATGGTAAATCCGGAGAACCTTGTCCGGCCACAAGGACATTGAAAACAAACTCCATCAGTACGATAATGAAAGCCCCTACAACCATCCCCTTGTTATTCGATGTTCCTCCAATAATGAAGGCCGCCCATACTAGGAAAGTGGAGCGAGCAGGGGCCATGAATGAGGGTTCAAAGCCGGTAAGTTTCCACGCCCAAATTGCTCCCGCTAATGCTGCTATTGCTGCGCCCAATGCTAGGCTAGCTGCCTTATGAGTAAGGATATCATGTCCGTGATGCTGAGCAACTTCTTCGTCTTCTCTGATTGACTTGAGTACCCTTCCCCAGGGAGATGAGATGAAAGTTGAGAGAAGTTTCCAAACTACTGCAACGCAAAGTAACGAGATAATCATCAACAGGAAGATGTAAGGAGCGGGCTCTCCAAGATTGAGAAGATCGGCTACATGGTTTGAGGGGGTGTCAACCAGCAAGATATCGTCCCTGCATTCATCGGGGCTAGCCCAGAGAGTATCTGGACCCGATTTTTCAGACCCGCAGAACCACCAATTCTCAAGAGGTAAGGGGTAGGATGAGATTCCAATTGCAGAACCTACTGCTCCAACCCTCAATAGGGGTTCTCCGGCAAGAAGTACTCTAACAATCTCTCCAAGTGAAATGGTTACGATGGCGAAGTAGTCGGTTCTGAGTCTGGCTGTAGGATAGGCCAGGCCCCATCCAAATAATGCTCCTAGAGCTATTGCAATTAGTGTGGCGGGTAAGATTCCCCATCCATATCCATGTAGCTCCTTGGGTGCTGTTAGTATGCCTACGGTAATTGTCCCGATTGCAACAAAGAAGATGACTCCGAAATTGACCATTCCCGTATATCCAGTATGTAGGTTGAGGGAAAACGACATCAAAATGAAAATGGAGAGTGTGATTAGTACATTTGAGACCTGTAATACCTTCTTCCATCTAAAGTCGTCAGACTCGGCTATAGGTAACCAGATTAGGAAGAGGAGGAGAATTGTCATGAATATCGAAAATGCAATCCAAGAACCCAAAGAGCTCTCTCTGCCATACAACTCTAACTTTCTGCGCTGATCATTGGACCCCCTAGAAACAACGCCGAGTGCGCTAGATGAGATTCTAGAAGTATGGGAAGAAAACTTTTCTTTTGTGTTATCTAATGCACTTTGCATTCGTTGAGAGATGTTGTCCACAATTTGAGTATGCTTCCTATTGAAATCTGACCACTTAGTTACAACACTCAGTCTAGCAAATTTAATCAATTCTGATATCGAAGAACGTAATTTTTGGAGATGTCTGATTGAAACATCAATTGGCCCTGACTGTGTATCTTTATTCGATAGAATTCCTATTCCCTCATATATTGAATAGAGCCAAAGTACAATTATTGCAGTTGGCCAGATAATATCTCCAAGATATACTATGAAGTTGACCAGTTCTATCTCGAAGTTCATCATATTCAGCCATGATTCGTGCATTCTCTGAAGTTCTTCTGATACCCACTGTTCTGCCTCAATGGTGGACAATTCACTTGGTGCGCTCATCTGACCAAGTATGTCGGCTTCTGTTAAAGGAGAGTCTTCTAAGAGGAGAGTTCCATCATTTCTCCCAGTCAGAACTGCAAGATTGGTTTCATACACTTCGCTAGAGGAGCATGAGTCGGAACAGGAGCCGTCTGCGAAAGAGTTCCTTTCCACAAAGTCGCTAAACTTGTGGAAGGCATAGGAGGCAATCGCAATCGCTGAGAAACTTTGCATCAAATGTGTTCGATGCCTGTACCAGTGATGGAGTCCAAGGATTCCAGTTGGCATTATTGCAAGAGCTGCTTCTATTGTAGGTGATTTTTCTGAGTTCTCTGTCTTTCGTTTTCTCAGTCTCTCAATTTTCCATTTCTCATATGCATCGCCAATGCCCTCAGGCATAATCATCAGGATTGCAATTAGGAAAATGTAAGGCATTACTCCATCTAAAGCAGAGTAATTTGATCTTCCGAGAGGGAATCCAATACCAATAAGAACAGGAGAAGAAAGGGCGCGTACAAATCCAACTATTAGTGAGCCGATAATTGCCCCTGAAAGAGAGCCGATGGTTCCTAGGACGATAATCGCGAAAGACGGTAATAGCAAAGTGAAGGCGGTCTCAGGATTGAATCTTAGAGTAAGTGCGAAAATAGCCCCTCCCATACCTGAGAGTCCTGCAGATAAGAATGCGCTTGTGAGGTGAACTCTCTCTACATTGATACCACTGCTAGCAGCCAGCTCGGGGTTGTCGGCTACAGCCCTCATTCTCCTTCCCAATCTAGTCTTGTTGAGTAGGAGAAGTAGAAGAAGTACTGCAGAGAAAATTACTACAGGAACTGCTCCTTTGTAGTAGGCATAATTAGTGGTTGCTTGTGTTATGCAATCCGCCGTTGTATCGTAAATCTCCATAGCCGGCTTTGAAGTATCACTTACTATTCTAGTTAGTACTGATTCTCCTGTCGTTGCATCAACCGTTTCTTCACAAGTCCAATGCGTGTAGGTCCTACCCTCTTCGAGATTTCTTTCTCCTAGATTAAAGCGCAGCTTCGTGGTTGGAAGTTCCCATCTCAGATTAGGCATCCTCCAGTCTCCTTCCGGCTCAAACATTCTTCTTCCGGCCCCAAATCTGAGGTATGTCAGAGCTCTGAGAATTAACGCTACACCCAAAGAAGCGATCATCATCACCTGAGGAGATGCTTTGGTCTTCCGAAATCCTCTGTAGACGAGTCTATCGATAATTATACCAGCAATCCCAGTAAGTACGAAGGCCGCCACTAATGTGAATAGAAAAACGGACCATGTGAGAACGCCATCCTTAGTTGTAGAGAGGTTTGCCATTGGAAAGAAGTAGTTGCTCCAAATCATGATCATTGACAGGTACATCCCAATCATGAATAACTCAGATTGAGCGAAATTTCCGTATCTCTGAACCTTGTATGTCAGAGTTAGACCAATTGCTATAGCAAGATAGGTCGATGACCAAGTAAGAGTTCCTGTAGTGATAGAAATCAAATCAAGTGTGAAAGAGGCGTCCTCGCCGAGTCCTTGTAGCAGAATATCCAATGAAAAGAAAGTGACGGCTACCATGAAGAATGGAGAAAGAAGGATTGCTATTGTTCGAGGGATTCCACTCGGAGCATCGTCGAAGAGTACCTTGACTACCACGAATCCGGCCGCGATTGACTCAACTAGTTGCAGAAGCCAAACCATGTCATTTGGCAGGCCCCCTGCTAATGCCTTGTCGAGTATATTTAGTGAACCGATTGAGTTGAGGGTTCCTAGGAAGTTAGCATCGAAGAACAGTAGTGATGCGATGATTAGTCTTCGAGTGCCTCTTGGCAACTGCGAGAATCGTTCCCGGGCTTCATGCAGCATGCTACTACACAAACCCATACATCATGCGAATTAATTGTTGGGGCAGCGCGGCGGGACATGCCCGCCGCGCTGCTTTACGTTAACCAATCAGGCAGTTGTTATGCCGTTGACTGGATCCCAGTTTCTGGTACAATCGTACGAAACGGTGTCGGTAGTAGCATCGTGAGAGAACTCACCAATGCAGAAACCGGCAGCCGGTACGTCACCATTGTCAGCGAAACTGATTGTTCCGCTGGCTCCATTCCACTGCTGACCTGTGCCCATGACGGCCATGTTGGCGTCAAGTCCAGGGTTCGCAAGTGCGGTGAAGGCAGCGAACGCGACGATTGTTACAGCGTCGAAGGCCTCAGCGGTGTAGATACCGCCAGCGCAGTCTGGGGACTGTGCACAAAGGCTTGCGAAGACATAACCTACAGTTGACATGCCGCCTGCAGCTGCTGGCTTTGTGGCGATAACGCCGTCAACCAGAGACTTGTCAGACATGTCTGCTGCTAGTCCTTCCTCAGCAATTCCATCAGCGCCGTAAATGGCTCCAGTGTAACCCTGAGAAGCCATCTCTTCAATGAGCGCAGCACCATCAGATGCGTACGACACCATCATCACTGATGTGCAACCATCATTCATCACTGAACTGACTATCGAAGTGAAGTCAGTTGTGGTCTCTTCATATCCAATCTGAGAACAGATAGATGAGGAGTCCATGTTAGCAACGAAAGCGTCTGCTAGACCAGATCCATATGCGTTAGTCATGTGGACTACTGCAACATTGTCCATTCCATCTGCAGTCATTACTTCAGCCACTACAGAGCCCTGGAAAGCGTCGCTTGGCACAACTCGGAAGAATCCGGGGTATGCTGAAGCATCAGACAATGCTGGGCTTGTACTGGCGTAGGAAACCTGTGGGATTCCTGCTGCAGATAGTAGGGCGTTGGCACCCATGGATGCACCAGAGCATGCTGCTCCGACTGCTCCCCAGACTCCAGCGTCAATTAGCGCTTGAGCCGCGGTTGCTGCCATGGTACCGTCACAGCCCGAGTCAGCGTAAACTATCTCGAACTGAACACCGTTGCTGTATCCGATTGTGTTGGCTAGACCGACGGCAATCTGGGATGCTGCTACGAAACCAGGTCCGTAAACAGCGATAGGTCCGGATGCGTCGTTCAGGAA
>DAQX01000030.1 GCA_002503055.1 Euryarchaeota archaeon UBA86
CCCAGATATCGCAGCATTCGCCATTCTCGATGTGTCCACTGTCCACCGTTGTCAATGACATCGATGACTAGGGGAGATTCGTCCATGTCAAACCGCAGTGCGGCCGGATGATGAATAATGCCCTGTCAAAGATTGAAAAAGAAGACCGATGTCGAAGGTGCTACTGCCCCGATGGTGTAGTGGCCTATCATGCAGCCCTGTCGAGGCTGCGACCCGGGTTCAAATCCCGGTCGGGGCGCCACTCAAACGCCCCAATCATCTTCGATGTCGTCGCTTTCTATGTTTTTTCTTCCCACCAGTTGGATTCCTGTTCCGGATCTGGTTCTGGGTCTAATGGGGGTTCGTCCTGGTGTTTCCAGCAGTAATCAGTAGATCTGAATGTAAGTGTGTTGCATCCATCAACTGCACAATTGAAGAGTTGCTTGGTTTGGTTCCTGGGGGATCTACTGTTCAGTCTGCGGTTCTCGGAGGCAGATAATTCGGATAAATCGGTTAATGGATTAGATGCAGACAGTGCGGCGCCCCCACCTGCGACGGCGAACCCCAAGTCAAGAAAACAGCAGAGGAGTTCGATAAGCGGGGCTGGCATGTATTTTTGACAGATATTGGAGCGATAAGTCTGTCTACGGCGCTGGTGCTATCCAAGCCCCAAAGGAGCATAATCGGAGTGTCGAACTGTAATCTCGCTTGATTTTGAGTGTTGGCTCAGGAGTGTCCTGTAGCCTAGGAGGGAGGGCTTTTCGTATCGCTTCGTTCGCGTCTTCGATTTCTGATTCAGCAACAATTACTCTGCCTCTGATCATTGAGGTCTCGGTTCTGTCAAGTAGAGGAATTAGAGAAGGTAGGAATTCTATGGTGCGATGTGGTAAGTTAACCAGAAGCAAGTCCCAGCGACCAACGAGCTCTGGATTGTTTTGCAATTCAGTGGCATCGGCTAGGCCGGCAATCCTGTCATGATGGAGATTTGTGACAGGGATTGGTTCTACTGGGTACTCCTTGCGGTCCCAGCGACGAAGATTGTCGAAGAGTAGTTCTACAGCGTCGGGGTTGAGATCTGTTGCAAGTAATCCCCCCACCAAATCAGATTCTCCCAATAGTGTAGCCAGAGCCGGTCCCACTCCACAGAACGGGTCGCAAACGCGTAGTGGGCGGCCAAGCAAGGAGCGTAGTTCCTTGGCGAGTCCTAGGGTCTCTAGTCTCTCAGACTGTAACTTAGTCGAGAAGTAAGCGCGGGTTGGGTCGCACAGAATACTGCGTCCAGACTCCTTGACAAGTACTCTAGTACTGGTCACATTTTGTGGAATGTGCTCCACTACAATCTGGTCATCGATGCGTGCTCCAATCGGTGAAAGGTTTCGGATTCTAAGTTCGCCAAGTACGCCCGCATCAGACAAGACTAGTCGGATGTGTGGGTGTGAGAGTAATTTCGCAGTTGCAATTTCACTCGAGTACTGGGCCACTTCTTCTTCCAGCCTCACGATCATCATGTCTGCAAAGAACTCGTGCGAAGAGGGCCATGCCTCGCCTCCCGCCTCGACAATTTCGTCACCCAAGAGATTCGTGAGGTGGGTCCACCAGTCAGTATCTATCCTCTCATCAGTGCGGCCTTCGTGCTCAGTAATTGGATAATCAGAAAGTTCGGAGGGAAGATTTAGTGCAGCCCCGGAGTCAATCGGAATTAGTCTTGAATTGCCATTCTCGGCTGCGAAGACTCTCATGCCCGGAGCAAGTAGGTTTTGCTCACGCATAAGGTCGAGAACATGCTCGACATGTTGGTTTGGTACTGAGAGATGTCGCATCACTTTCATCATGGGCAGCGGGGCAGCCCGCTTCACGATGACGGATGACGGAGTGGCTCCTGGACTGTGGTTGATAGGCCTCGGACCGGGTGATTTGGACCATATCACGGAGCGAGCTCGAAGAGTGGCTATTGGGTGTTCGAAGCGTTACTTGGAGGGTTATACCGCTGTCCTGCCGCCTGCTGAGGAGGGGCGGCTTGAGTCTGTTGTTGGTGCTTGGGAGCGTTTGATGCGTGACGGAGTTGAGTCTCCTGAGAGTATGCTCGAAGAGGCCCGTGTCGATGCCGTCGCTCTACTGGTTGTGGGAGATCCAATGCAGGCAACAACTCACATCGATTTGGAGGAGCGTTGTGCCGAGGAGGGTATCGGTTTTCATGTAATCCCGGGCCTTACAGCAACTGCGCTTGCTGTATCTCTATCCGGCTTGCAATCATACAGATTTGGAAGACAGGTTACCATTCCATTCTCTGATGGAAATTACTTACCGACTTCTCCGTTTGAGATGATTTGTAGAAATATGGAAGCGGGTATGCACACACTCGCATTGCTAGATCTTGACCCAACCGGGATGGGGTTAGAACAGCCCCGGCCGATGACGCCTGGCGAGGCGATTGACCATCTAGTTCGGATGAATGAACGGAGTGAAGTATTCAATGAGTCTGTTGAGGAGTGGAATGGGCTTCTTCTCAGCGATCTCGGGACCGAAGAAGAGAGGGTGGTTTCTGGTAGTATGCATACTCTCTCACAAATCGAAGGAGGACATATTCACGCTCTAATCATAGCCGCGGAGTTCAGTGGAATGGAATCCGAGGCGTTCGAGCGACGCAGGGTGTCCGAAGATACGACGGAATGAAAGACGAGAAACCGGTGGAGGGGGCGAAAACAATGGCGAAGCCCCCTGCTGAAGTCCGGTTTCCGGGAGACAGGAACCGTCGGAAGAAGATTCGGATGAGGGGAATAAAGCAGGCCTCCAAGGAGATTCAAAATCGACTTGATAGGAATCTCGAGGAATTAGTGGAAGATCCGGAAGTATTCCTACCTGAAATCAAGGGAGAGATTGATCAGTCGTTCTTCTCGAAAGATATGATGGCAAGGACTCTCAAAGAAATCTCAGCAGTCTCGGCCAAGCGTTTCGATACGAAGTGGTTACGCAAGCGTATGACAAAGAAGGGTGGAGATATTGTTTGTAGGGCTCTTGCCGGAAGTTTACTCGCTGCGTCTGAGGAAGATAGATCCACAGTTGCCGTGTTCAAGAATCCATTATTCGGTGTGGCTAGTTACATTCGTAGAGGAAATGGTAAGCAAAGCCACCTAGCAGGGATTCAGAATCACAATCATCCCAAACTCAGGTTATTGGTTTGGGATGAACATGCAAAGTCCGGGCAATGGTTCTTCTCGTGGGACGGTGGTTTCGTGTTCACCGGGACCTCCCCAGAGCCGCCCTCTGAATGGCTTGATTGGAGTTTGAATGGTGCTTCGATAGATCTCTCCGGTGAAGGAGATTTACGATGGAGTTCTGGATTAGAGTGTGAGACTGTTGAAAACGGTGAGTTGACTGATTCGGGGTGGCTTAGGCTTGAATTTACAGATGGTACCTTAGTCGGTCTGTCGCGCTCCGCCCTTGCTAACACAGAGGAGCAGTTTGGACAGAGTGTTGCTATGGGTATGATGCCCCCTCGCCTGAGTGATATTGCTCAAGCCGAGTGGGTCTGGAGGCCAGCCGGTTGGCCAAAGGATAGGGATTTGCCAGCTGCTGGAATGGAAAGACTAGGGGAAGTGTTGAGCACCTGGATGGGGCTTGCGCTGGATGATTCTTCACTAGCCAGAGCTTGTAGGAGCAGTATACTGAATTCAATCGAAGATGGTTTTGTGGTGGGAACTCATTGGTTCCCGGAAGATTCCAGAGAGGATTTCTTGGAGCACATGAATGGAACTGATGAAGAAAGGGCGGCTATCGCTTGTATTCTAGATTCTCTCGATCACGGCATCCATGTCAGAACTGACGGTAGCGTGCTTGATCTCGAGGAGGATGTGGTTAGGCTTGAGGAGAGTTCTTGTCATCCAAATTTAGTTGCCCTGTGGCCCGATTATGGGTTGATTGTCTTGGAGGAAATTTATGGTATCGAAGATGATGAAGCAGTGGCTGTATTGGAAAAGCAAGCTAAGCGTAAACAGGGCTTCGGTGCATTCCTACGTGAGTTGGGGGCAAGTCGTAGCGTGGCTATGAAACTCAAGCGATTGCCTTGGGAAAGTGATGTCCTTCCACCGCCCCTCTCTTTCGCGGATGAGTTGGTCAGGCAAGCCGTTAATCGTGGAATTGCATCCACAGTATCGAAGGCTCGCAAGGGCAGGGGCTTGGACATGGCAATGGGTTGGGCCTGGTTGACGGTGCATGATAGAACTGAGTCAGATGCTTGGAGATTTGACGAAGATAGTCGAGACAAGGGTGGGGATTGGGTTCCTGCTCTGAGGGCCCTGTGGGATGCAGCCTCGGAACTCCTGCTGAATGACAATCTCGATGCTGTCAAAGACTACGAATCGTCGATGAATTGGTTGGCTGAAGTTTCTGGTTCGGGTCCAATAAAATCGTAAAGCAACTAGTGAGGAATAACGATCCAAATTGCAACAGCGAATAGTGCTACACCCATTGCCATGTTGAGATTCTTAGCGGATTGTTCGGTACTGAATATTTTCCTGAGTAGGGTTCCGAAGGCTGCCCAAGTGATGACTGCGGGCAGACCGAATGACAGGTTTAGAAGAATCAAAAGTGCCTTGGAGGCGAAGCCTGTTCCGAATAGGCCACCGAATGCCGTCAAGAGCACAAGAAAGTGGATCCATGCCTTTCCGTTGACAACTTGAAGAATCATTCCGGTTCTGAAACCCAATCGGTCTGCTTGCTGATGTTTGCTGTCGATGGGAGATGATGTTGCGACCTTGAATGACAGATAGGCGATGTATGCAGCGCCGATGTATGTAAGGAGTTGGAACAGGTTCTGATTCTCTTCAATGAAAACAGTGGCTGCTGCGATAAACAGACCAAGTGCAGACCAGCCAACCGCCATCCCCATAATCAGAGGTATCGTTCCCTTCAGACCGTGTTGGGAGCCATGCGCGGCGCACAACACATTGTTGGGACCGGGGGAAAAACACATCGCGATTTGGAAGGTGATGGTGGCCAGGAGTAGTTCGTTATCCATGCCATCAAGTCCGGAGTCAATCGGTCTTAGCGGCTGTTAATGCCTTGTCAATATCATTCCAAAGATCTTCGACATTTTCTATTCCGATGCTCATTCGAACAAACCCGGGCACTATTCCCGCCTCAATTCTGATATCTTCGGGCACAAACATGTGGCTAGAATTGAATGGGCATTCGACCAAACTCTCGACTCCACCAAGACTGGTGGCTTCGAAGATAATGTCGAGCTTGCGCATGAACTTCAGTGCGGTCTCATCCCCTCCCTTCACTACGAACGATATCATTCCGGTTCCCCGGGGAGCAATTCTCTGGGCGACCTCGAAATCTGGGCTGGAGGCAAGGCTTGGGTGATTCACATGCTCAATCATGTCATGGGCCTCTAGGCGTTTTGCGATTTCTGCAGCGTTAGCAGTGTGGATAGGCATGCGTGCATGTAGTGTCCTCATACCTCTTTCAAGCATGTAGCACATGTGTGGATCGGCGGCGCCTCCAAAGTGGACTTTCTTCGGGAAGATTTCGGCAACTAGATCCTTGCGGCCAACGACCAGGCCGGCGATTAGGTCTGAGTGTCCTCCAAGATACTTGGTACCGGAGTGGATTATCAAATCAAAACCAAAATCGACGGGATTACATCCCCACGGAGTGGCGAAGGTATTGTCTACTATAGCAATTAGATCGTGCTTCTTAGCCAATGCGGCCATTGCCTCTAGGTCACAGACTTTGATTACAGGGTTAGTGATTGTCTCGACATAGAGTATCTTGGTGTTCTCCTGTATGGCTGCCTCGTAAGAAGCGGGGTCCCGCATATCGGCCATTGTGACCTCAATTCCAAATCGGGGGAGGTCCTCTACCATCAGGCCGTAGGCGCCTCCATAGCAATCGGCACTCGCAATCATGTGGTCACCTTTCGAAAGAAGTGACATTAGTGTCGTTGAAATGGCGGCCATACCGCTAGCAAATGCTTCACCATCTTCGGCGCCTTCTAACTGGGCTAACTTCATTGCAACTCCTTCCGAGTTTATACTGGATAAGCGTGAATAAAGAGCGGTGTGTTGAGCTCCGGCGGCCCAACCGGCATACCGCTCGTCAGTCAGTTGATATGTAGCCGTTGAGAAAATCGGAGTTACAGCTGAGCCTTCGATGTTCTGAGTGCCCGACCATACGGCTCGAGTTTCGAACTTCTTGTCGGAGTGCTTCTCGTTCATGAGTAAGGCGGGACGACATCTTACCATCAATGATGCGCCGGTACAAACTGGTTATTCGAGTCCTATGGAAGATAGTACTGACTCAAGGTTTGCATCTACTAGAATTGACTTTGCTTGTGAGTTTTCGACCGCGATTTCGGGGTCTTTTAGGCCGTGTCCAGTCACGGTTACTACAACGGTACTGCCATCCGGCACTCCAGATTCGTTGTGGTACTTTAGTAGCCCTGCTATCCCGGCCGCTGAGGCTGGCTCCACAAAGATTCCCGCGATTCTTGCTAGTAGCCTATGAGCGTCAAGAATTTCTTCATCACTAACCATTCCAATTACGCCGCCGGATTGTTCAACCGCTTCGTTGGCCCTATCCCAGCTGGCCGGGTTACCTATTCGTATGGCAGTAGCAACTGTCTCGGGAGATTTCACTTGTGTGCCTCTAACTATTGGGGCCGCCCCCTCTGCCTGCCAACCCATCATCTTGGGAGTTTTCGTAATTTGACCTACTTCGAAGTACTCTTTGTAGCCCTTCCAGTAAGCGGTGATATTGCCTGCATTTCCTACTGGTAGGAAATGCATATCTGGGGGCGTTCCAAGAGCGTCGCAGACCTCGAAAGCTCCTGTTTTCTGGCCTTCTATTCGATATGGGTTAATGCTGTTGACAACTTCGATATCGTCTCTTTTCCCTAATTCTCTGACAATCTCAAGGGCTTCATCGAAATTCCCTCGGACTTCGATTGTCTGGGCGCCGTGAATCAATGCTTGAGCCATCTTGCCAGAGGCTATCTTGCCTTCCGGCAATAGGACAAGGCAGGTCAGGCCAGAGGCGGCGGCATAGGCAGCTGCCGAGGCGCTGGTATTCCCGGTACTAGCGCAGACTAGGAATTGGGCTCCTCGCTCAACTGCTTTAGTGACTGCAAGAGTCATGCCTCGATCTTTGAAAGAGGCTGTTGGATTGAGTCCTTCGTGTTTGATTAGTAGGTTGAAATCGGCGCCCATCTCAGTAACAATTTGTCTTGCATCGATTAGTGGCGTTCCGCCCTCGTTTAGTGAAATAATGTGGGTGTCTTCGGTCACGGGTAGAAAGTCGCGATATCGCCTAATCACGCCGTGTCCTGTCATGTTGTGTCCTGATGTGTTTCAGCCATGAACCTCACCCGAGGCGCCAAAGCGACCTGCTAGGTTGAGGCAGATTGCGACAATGGGGCCAATAAGTATTGCAAACATGATTGTACCAAATCCGAATGTTCCGCCCAAAACTAACCACCCTATTGCTAGTACCGTGATTTCAATAGCTCCTCTGACTCTAGCAATTGGGATGTTTGTGGCTCTTTGTAAGCCGGTCATCCATCCATCTCTGGGGCCCGGTCCTAAATTTGCGGTGAGATAAATGCCGCTACCAATGCCAACTAGGATAATCCCGAGTAGGGCCTGGGCTATTGCGAGATATTGGTCCTCAGGAGCGGGGAGGCGTGGCACCATCACTTCGATTGCTGCGGCGATAATTATTGCATTGAGTATGGTCCCTATGCCTGGTTTTTCCTTCAATGGAATCCATAGCATTAGGACGAGGACACTGACCAAGAAAGTGGTTTGTCCTACAGTCCAATCTATACTGATGGCAATGCCCTCGGCTAAGACTGTCCAGGGTGTGTTACCGATGCCAGCCGCGATGAGGATCGCATCGCCTGTTCCGAACACCCACAAACCGATTATGAGAATCACAAGAGTTTTCATTCGTGGTCTGAGAGTCAGAGGGTCTTCTGCACTCCAAATAGTGGTAGGAACCTCCTTTGCGGGACGAAGCACTTCCAACAGACCCATGGTCGTGCGAAATACTGGGAGGAAATCAAACCGATGCATAGTTTGAATGGTGGTAGACCCTTAGCCTCACCAAGGTGAGGCTGTGGAGGCTTGGGAACAACCCATTGAAACGGGCGAGGTGCCGGAAGATGGTTTTCGTTTCGATGTCATCGTGGTCGGAGGGGGGCCTGGAGGGTCTGCTGCTGCGGCATACAATGCTCTGAATGGGAACAAGGTTCTGTTAGTTGAGAAGGAAGTCTGGCCCAGAGACAAGATATGTGGCGATGCTGTTGGTGGTAAGTCTCTATCTCATGTCAAGGAGCTTGGAGTCCTGCCAATGATTCAAGCAACTCCGTATTATCAAGTGGATTCTATTGTATTTGGTAGTGCGAATGGTTCGGAAGTCAAGGTAATGCTTCCTGAGAAGAGTTACGAAGCGAAGGGTTTGATGTCCGGCTTCGCCCTTCCTAGAGTGCAATTCGATTACATGATGTTCAAGCGGGCTTGTGAGATTGTTCGAGAGAACGGAGGTTCAGTGATTCAGGGATTCTCGGTCAACGAAGTAATGTCTGAGGAATACGAAGGGGAGCATCGAATTACGGGGGTTTCTGGGAAGATTGGTAGCAAGCGCTCCGATGGGCCTGAGTTGTCCTTCACCGCTTCAGTCACCGTTGGCGCCGCAGGATACAACTGTCCAGTATCAAGGAAGATTGTGGAGTTGCATGATGAGCCTCACAAAGACAATGACCATTTTTGCGGAGGATACCGTGAATATTGGGAGAATGTCAAAGGGTTAGAGGGACAAGTGGGGCCTATTGAGATACACTTCATTGACGAAGTTCTTCCTGGCTATTTCTGGCTCTTCCCGGTCAGAGATGGAGTTGTAAATGTTGGAATTGGGATGTTAATCTCTGAACAACGAAAGCAGAAAGGGATGAAGAAATCGCTTAAGCAGATACAGAAGTGGGTCATAGAGAGCCATCCTCGGTTCAAGGAGCGTTTTGGGGAGGCGACTTTGGTCGCCGGTTCAGAGAAGGGTTGGCAACTTCCTTTTGGTTCACCGAGGAAGGATGCCCCGTCCTTCCAGCCCCGGCGTAGTGCAATGGCGGGAGCAATGGCTGTGGGTGATGCGGCCAGTTTGGTGGATCCGTTTAGTGGAGAAGGGATTGGAAATGCTTTGCTTACAGGTAAATTGACCAGTTCTCACTTCGATAAGGAAATTCATTCTGATGGTTTCCCACTCAGTGCTGCCACAGCATACATGGAAGATATGTGGAATGAATTGGGTGGAGAGTTGAGTAATTCGACTAAACTGCAGCGTATGATGAAGATGAAGCGGTTGACTAATTGGTTTGTCAAGAAGGCTGCGAAGAAGCCCGAGATTGGTGAGATGATGTCAGAGATGATTGCCAGTAAAGAGACTCAGAAGGCTTTGTGGAGTCCTTGGTTCCTGTTCAAGACGTTAGTACTGCCCTGAGGTGTAGAATGTCAGAATCTTCAACTTCATTGGATGGAATCAAAGCCGTGTTCCTAGATCTTGACGGTACAATCTACCTTGGCTCTGATTTAATCGAAGGGGCGGAATCTTTCCTTGAAAGATTGGAGGAAAGAGGAATCATGAGGTTCTTTCTCTCAAACAATTCCAGCAAATCGGTTAGTCAGTATCTCGAGAAGTTGCAGGCACTAGGCATACCTGCTACTGCAGATGAGATTTTGCTTTCTACACACGATCTAATCTCGTGGCTTGCTGAGAATGGAATTAATCAGGCTTACTTGGTTGGAACAGATGGTATGAGGGAGATGTTGGAATCTGTTGGAGTTAGTACTGATTCGGATGAGCCTCAGTATGTCATCCTCGGTTACGACACCGAGATTACTTACGAGAAACTCAGTACTGCCTCAATTCATTTGCACAGAGGGGTCCCTATGGTAGCAAGCCACCCCGATGTTGTTTGTCCTTCTCCAGATGGGGGATTGCCCGATACTGGAGCATATATGGACCTCTTCGAGGCCACTACAGGTGTACGACCAGAGCATGTCTGTGGTAAGCCGAATGCTGGAATGATATTGCATAAGGTCGAGGAGTTGGGGTTGCGACCAGACCAATGCGCCATGGTTGGAGACAGGTTGTACACTGATATTGAAATGGCTGAGAGAGCGGGTGTTCATGGAGTGTTAGTATTGAGTGGTGAGGCCACAATGCAGGATCTTGAATCGGCCCCTCAGAATCCATCGATCATTGTCAATTCGGTCGCTGAATTATGTCGAGGAAATTAGGTCATGGCTGAGGATCTTGTTACCGTCACCGGAGCAAGCGGTTACATCGGTAGTTATGTTGTTGCCAATTTACTTGCTAGAGGCAGGAATGTCAGGGCTACTGTGAGAGATGTGGATGATTCTGTTAGGGTCGACCATCTAAAGGAGCTTGAAATTGCTGAAGGAGGGAGTCTTGAGATAGTCGCAATGGACTTGTTTGATGCAGATTCTGTTAATTCTGCTATAGCAGGATGTACCGACCTCATCCATACTGCAGCTGCTGTCAGGATCAGTGCCAAGGAGCCACAAAGACAGATTGTTGATCCAAGTGTAATTGGTACTCAAAATGTGGTCGCGGCGATTGACGCTGCCGGAACTGTTGAGAGATTTGTCCACACCTCATCCACAGCGGCAATAAGGCCAATTAATTGGAAGAATGGACAGACATTGACTACAGAAACCTGGGCTGATGATGCGACCTTGGAAAATAACCCGTATGGTTTGGCTAAGGTGAGTGCGGAGAGAATTGTTCGAGATTGGCATTCGGATGGAAATGGTAAACCTAGGATGGTTACGATTCATCCCAGTGTGGTTTTTGGGCCCCCAATGAGTAAGATCCACTTGCGGGGTTCTCTTTCTTTCCTCAATGCATTGGTGCAGAGAAAAATTCCGTTATTAATCCCAATGCAAATCAATATCGTCGATGTTAGAGATGTTGCTGAAGCACATGTCAGGGCCTTGACAATGGGTCAGAATGCGGGTAGATATCTGACTGTTAGTGGAGATATGCAGTTCTCCGAAATTTCGAAGACCCTACGAGAAGAATATCCGGAACTCAAGACCCCTAGGTTCTCCGTTCCATATCTGATAGCGTTGTTTTTTGGTCCCTTATTCGATAAGCGGATAACATATTCTTGGGCGAAGCAGCATCTGAAGAGGAACCTGTACTGGGATGCTACACCCGCAGAGCGAGAGTTGGAAATGTCGTGGAAATCCGCTAGAGTTTCGGTGGTTGAGTCCGTTCCGAAAATGATTGAGTTGGGAAAGGTTTAGTCCTCGATATCTGCTATCATTGTGTCTTCTAATCGATTCCTTAGCCAGAATATAGTAGCCCCGGTTGCTAGGATGACAAATACCAACAATCCTATGATGAAAAATGAGGACGATGCTTTCTCAAGAATCGCAGCATTGTCAGCATTATA
The DNA here is from genome assembly GCA_002503055.1 of Euryarchaeota archaeon UBA86. GTDB lineage: Archaea > Thermoplasmatota > Poseidoniia > Poseidoniales > Thalassarchaeaceae > Thalassarchaeum. Next base: position 11,453 of record DAQX01000030.1, read on the forward strand.
GGCAGGAATTAGTGTTTCATCGTATACTGGACGAACCATTACCAGATCGAATGCAGTATCCGCATCGTAGAAGTCGGACGGATGCGCCGGGTCAAGGTCAGAGTACCCATCGAATCTTAGAGGAACTTCGAATACTCTCTCTACACTTACATCCAATGTAAGTAGGACATCGAATGTGTAGGGAACTCTTGGCTCCATGAATTCGGATCCTGTCAAAATTCCTGTAATCGGAAGAGAGATTGCGGTCCCTGATACATCGAACTCTGTCCATTCACCCCAATGTTCTGGTGTAACTTCTAGCACGATGTAAATGGTATCGCCGACCAATGTTCCTTGTCCCTGTGCGTCATCATTTCCATCAGACCCCAGATCGACATTTGGTCTAATTTGTGCCACCTGGGCAGTATCCGTGTCCCAGTCTAGAGAGCTGAATGCTATTTGCATCTCATAGGTGCCGTTTGGAACCCAGACATAGTGTCTATCATCAGTGGCATAGGTACCGAATGTGCTGGTTGGCCCGTTGTTGAAATGGCTCCATTCTCCTTTCCATGCATGTCTTAGTTGGTCGGTTTTCAGGCTCAGACCTCTCATATCCATGATGCCTTCGTAGTGTTCGTATGCATCCCAAACCGTAGCTTCGGGGTGATCTAGGAATCCGTCCCCATCGGGATCGCGCATGACCTGTAATGTTCGCGCGAGGGCGAGGGCTCTGTCGGTATCCACCAATCCATGACCTACTCTCCAGTCGTGACACCGGTTGGTGGTGGCGGATATGTGGCACTCTTCTGGGATGTTGTCGCAAGAATCGTCGTCATTTCCTTCCTCGCATGAATTTTTCAGAATTTCATAATGTGAAGTCAGTTCTAGTATCAATTCAACTTCATGAACCCTTGATTCGTTTCTCGTGTTCCAATCTTCGAATTGAATTCCCTTTGCTGTCTCATTGAAGTACAGGCTCTCGCCTTCGTCGTGATCTTCGTATTGGTAGTTAGCTGCTCCTAAGGAAGGGGCGGCGGCGAGAAGTAGAGTTGCGATACCACCGATGTGGGGTGTGGCCATGCTAGTACCAGAGATTGCCATGTAGTACAAATCTCCTTGAGTTCTAGTGGAGGCATCGATTGCTGTGGCTCTTGGAGCAGTTGCCCAGATATTTCGTCCCGGTGCTCCGATGTCTGGCCATGTGTGTTGTTGAGTTTTCCACCCTCTGCTGGAGAAGGATGTCACTGCATTTCCATCATGAGTAAGTGCTGCTACGGATATTGCAGAGGGAGTGTTTGCGTAGATGTTCGTGCGTAGATCGCTCTCTGACTCGTCTCCATTTCCACCGCTGTTTGATGCTGCGAAAATTACGGCAACATCATTCTCAAAAGTTAGCATGTCAGTTAGTATTGTGACTGCGTTTGAGGGGTTGTAGTCTCCGTTTGTGCCCCAAGAATTTGATACGACTCTGATGTTGTAATCATTCAACCCTGGTCTGCTGTGTTGGTAGGTCCATTCCAAACCCTCAACCGCTGCGAAAATTGAGGCGCCATCACCAGTCCCCAATGCAACGATTGTTGCTCCCTTTGCTGTACCAAGTCGTCGACCACCAGAGGCATCCCCGTTACCTGCGATTGTGCCCCCAACATGAGTTCCATGTCCGCTTGATGTATCAGAGTTGCAATTCGGTGCGTCCACCCAGGCAATGCCAGTCCATTTTGCTGACCAAATCAACTTCTCACCAGTCCATGGCTCTCCACAATCAAAGTCTGGGTGTTCGCCATCGATTCCTGTATCCAAATCTACAGCAGTGGCGCCCTTACCGTCAAATTCTGACAAAGAAAGGTCTGGTTCTGTTTTGAGAATCCCATCTGTTCCAATAATTGCTCGGTGCCAAGCAAGGCTGGCATTTACCCACCTCACGGTTTCGTGCATCATTGATTCTTTGTCATCTTGATCGCCCGGGAGGTAGAAGTGTTCGATTGGGACATTGAGTTCCATATGCTTGACAATTGAGAAAGTGGAAAGACGCGTCATCTCGGAAGGAGTTCCTGCAATCAAACCACCATGTAGAACTGACATCTCCGAAATCAATTTGATTCCTGTTGATTCGAGTCTATTCCAATCTGCATCAGTGGGTTTGTTAGTTAGCTGTACAATGACTTCAATTTGGTCTTGTGAATCAAGTTTTGAAACCAATTCGCTACTCATCTTCGATACATCAACTGATGAATTGTGATTGGTGTATGCAAGCGAACCTGACATTGAAGCAACTAGAGTTACTAACAGCAACGCGGTAAATCGCACATGTGGCCGTCATAGCGATTGGATTTCAACAAAACCCTGTGTTGGATAACAGAACCGTTGACCTGATGTATGCGGGTCCTAACCGCGGTTCGTGCGCGTAGTGGCCACGATGCTCGTCCTGCTGATGGTTTCAGCACCACTAGGAGGATGCTTTGGAGAGGAAGAAGTTGTAATCGAAGAGAAAAATGTCTTCGATGAGATATGCCCTCAAGGAATAGCGAATAACACATGGTACCATTACTCCAATGCGACTGATGCGACTAAGTCTTCTGATGTGTTCAACGGCACCTCAGTTCTAGTTGGAAACAATGCGCCCGCCTGCGCAATTGGTACTTACTATGGGATTGGCTTGACCACATTCGAGCCGACAATTGGTGTGACATCCTCAGATAATCTGTACATGACAAGTTGGGGCAATGGGGATGCTGGGTCGACGGCGATTGTTCGATGTTCAGGGTTAATTGGAATGACGAATGTAAGTGAATATGTCTGCGAAGATGTCTACAGTGTTTTCACTCCAGTTGCTAATAGTAACGATCCGTATGTGTATGTGGATCCTTGGACGGATCGAATAATGAAATTCGACATGCATGCGTTGCTGGGGATGACTGTAGAATGGTCGGACAATGAGGGAGGAAGTTGGACTGGTCCTTCTGTGGCTACTGGTTGGTCGGTTCAAGACCATCAGACGATTGCTTCCTCGCCTTATCCGGCTCTGTTCCATCCTACCACATGGGTATTCTGCGTCAACGGCAATTATCCTTACCCTGTTTGCTCCTCGAGTAACGATGGTGGTTTAACTTGGGGGCCAGAAGTTCCTGGAGCGCCTACCAGCTGCAATAGTGGGGGTTTGACTGGACATATTATGGGGTCCGATAACGGTAATTTCTACCGCGGAAATAGAGGTTGTAACGATGGAGAGGGGTATTCGATTTACCGAAGTACCAATGGAGGTTTAACTTGGACGGAGCACCCATTACCGACGGAAACAACCGGAACTGCGGAGACCTGGAACTTCGAAGAAGCTCAGGTTTACCCTGATTCGGAGAACAATGTCCACGCGATGTGGATGGGTTCTGATAACATGCCCTATTACTCCTACTCGAGAGACGAGGGGGATACTTGGAGTGTCCCTTTGATGGTGGCTCCACCAATTGGTCTCAACGGTACTGGTTTCCCGGTGATTACAGCGGGAGGTGGTGGGCAGGTCGCGCTTGGTTATCTCGGTGATTCTGGTGGAGACACATGGAATGGGTACCTTACTGTGATTTCTGATGCTTTCAACCCAATGCCTCTGATGACAACGGTTCAGGTAAATGCATGGGGCGATCCTCTTGACACTAGTGCCGATTGTGGATACAATAGGTGTGGTGGATTTGGGGATTTCAATGATATCGTCATCGATCAGTATGGGCGAGCGTGGTTCGGTTTGGCGCATAATGTCGGTGGAGAGATCGGTATCTTCGGTACAATGGCGGTTGGACCGAGTCTGCGGGGCAACGGAACGCTTCCCGAGTTGCCTGTGGGTGGCCCCGGCACTCTCTAGAATACTTCTGGATACAGGTCGTGGGCTTGGATTGCGAAGCTTACTGCGAATGCAAGCATTGCTATTCCACAAATTACCATTGCGATGCGATATCTGCGAGGGGAAAGCCAAGCGCCGCCTCCTACGAAAATCCATGCTATTGCGGCTTTGACTAGAATGATTGTAACTAGGAATGCGATTGCATAGAGTACTGGTGCTACTGGCTCCTGCTCTGCTGCAGAGGCCATCAATGGACCACCAATCAAAAACCAGAATACATACACATTGGGATTGAGTAAGTTTGTCAGAATGCCGCGTTTGAAGGATCCTGTCGCGTCCTCCTCCATGTCTGGATTGGGTAGTTCTAGTGTGAAGCACTCGAGGCCCATCTTAGTCAAAAATGCTGCACCAAGGGCTGAAATTGCCAAGAGAACGCTAGGTTCAGTGGCCACCCAACCAGCAAAAAATAGGCTAACGATGATCAATGGACCGTCGGTGAAGATGGGGGCTGCTGCTGTCCACATTCCCGCCTTCAGGCCTTTGGAAAGTGATTCTCTGATTACCATAGTCAGTAGTGGGCCGGGTTTGATTCCCTCGATGATACCTAGGGCCACGCCGGCTCCTGCGAGTTGCGCAATCAATTCGGTGTCCATCGCTTAGCGCCTCGCGGCTAACTTGGCCAGAAGTTTGAGTATCTCCAAGTAAAGCCAGATGAGTGTTACCATCAGACCGAATGCGGCCCTCCACTCAAGTTGTTTAGGGGCGCCTCTTTGTACTCCTCTCTCTATGAAGTCAAAATCAGCAACTAGGCAAAGGGCCCCTATTCCTATTACGAATAGCGAGAACAAAATCCCGATTGGTCCTGAGCCGTGAATATAGGGAACTGCGTACCAGCCAGAAATTGAACCGATAATAGAAACGATGTAGATCAGAATTATTGCGACTAGGGCCGATGTTACGGCAATTCGTGTATTCTCATCCCAAGCAATCAATCCGGCCCTGTATATCATTATCATAGCCCCGAGAATCATGAAGGTAAGTAGTGCGGCTAGAATACCAATACCTGGTAATTGTAGGTAGACTTCGAACATCCATGTGAGGCCTCCCAAGCACAGACCTTCGAGTGCGGCATATGTTCCGATTAAGACTGGATTCATCGATTTCGAGAAGATAATTATCATGGCAACGACGAACCCCCCGATTGCTCCAACAAAGATTAGTGGGGCAGCTTGGGGCATCGAGAAAGCTGTCAGTACTGCAGTTGTAGCGGTAATCAACAGTAGTAAACCGGTTTTCTCGGCTACTCCTTCTATAGACATTAGATTGCTCTCTTTATCCTCCCACCAACTGGTATCTGAGTAGTTGCTCTTCTCAAAGGTAGAGTCGCTTAGCGCGGGGTTTCCTGAACGGTACATCTGCATCACTGAGAAGGTGGCCCTACTCAAGGCTTGGCACGGAATTTCCCTGAGTTTGATTGTGGAGTATTTTTATCGTAATCCCTTGGCCCTGTAATATGGACTTGGATATAGTAATGAAGGAGTCGGAGAACATCAAAGACTGGATTGTCGACATTAGAAGGGAATTGCATCGCTTTCCAGAGTTAATGTACGAAGAGCATCGTACTAACGCGTTGGTTAGAGAGAAGTTGGATGAATTGGGAATTGAATATGAATTCCCTATTGCTGAAACTGGTGTCCTAGCTAAGATAGGGGATGGGGATGGTCCTTGTGTAGCGTTAAGGGCGGACATGGATGCTCTGCCTATTCAAGAAATGGCAGATGTTGATTTCAAAAGTGAGGTTGATGGAAAGATGCACGCTTGTGGGCATGACTGTCACACTGCTATGCTTTTAGGTGCTGCCAAAATATTGAGTCAAAGAGAGATTAATGGTACTGTTAAGTTTCTATTTCAGCCGGCCGAAGAAGGAGGGGCAGGAGGTGAAAAAATGACTCAAGAAGGGGCGTTGGAAAACCCTGCTGTTGAGAGGATTTTTGGATTGCATGTCTGGCCTTTTATACCAACAGGACAGATCGGTTCGCGTGCTGGAGCGTTTTTGGCTGCTACCAGTTTCATGGATATTGAAGTGGTAGGGACTGGTGGGCATGCGGCAGCGCCGCATACTTGCGTTGATCCGGTGTTGGCTTCTTCTCGGATTATTGATTCGTTACAGAGCATTGTTTCGCGAGAAACTGATCCTTTGGAGTCTGCGGTGGTCAGCATTACTGCTGTAAATGGGGGTAATGCGCACAATGTCATTCCCGAATCTGTTGCAATAAAGGGAACTTTGCGATCGTTAACTATGGATGGTTTGGCTAATTTACAAAAGAGGGTGAATGAGATTTGCGACCTTGTTGGTCGGGCAAATGGGTGTGAGGTTACTGTCGTTTACCCAGGTAATGATTACCCTCCAACCTTCAACGATCCTGAAACTTGGGAGTTCGCAAAGGGAGTGGCTGAAAGTATGATTGGGGAAGAGAACGTTAACGAGTTAGCGCCTGTGATGGGAGGGGAAGATTTTGCCTACTATACTCAAAAAACAAATGGTTGCTTTGTTGTAATAGGCGTTGGTAATCCCGAAAAAGGTTGTATTTACAGTGTTCATCATCCTAAATTTAAGGTGGATGAGGATGCTTTGCCCCTAGGTACGGCGCTTCATGTCTCGTTTGCGCTTGAATCATTGATGGAAGTTTAGATTAGTTCCTTTAGATGTTGTCCAGTGTAACTTGATGGGTTCTCTGCAACCGATGAGGGGGGTCCTTCTGCTACGACCAATCCTCCTCTCTCGCCTCCCTCGGGGCCTAGATCGAGGACCCAGTCCGCACATTTGATGACATCAAGATGGTGTTCAATGACTACTACTGTGTGGCCGTTCCTGCGTAACCTCAGTAGAACCTCGATGAGTTGGTCTACATCTGCCATTGAGAGTCCTGTGGTCGGTTCGTCAAGGATGTACATGGTGTGTTTTCTTGCTGGTTTGTGTAACTCGGTGGCCAGTTTCACTCTCTGGGCCTCGCCCCCTGAGAGAGTTGTCGCGGGTTGGCCCAATCTGATGTAGCCCAGACCGACATCTTGTATCGTGGAAAGTATGCGGTAGATTGAGCGTTGGTTCGCAAAGAATTCGCATGCTTCGTCTATGTTCATTTCAAGGATGTCGTGGATGGTTTTGCCGCGCCATTCGACTTCGAGTGTTTCGCGAGTGTATCGTTTGCCCTTGCAGACATCGCATACGACCCATACATCGGGGAGGAAATTCATCTCCAACTTGGTTGAGCCTGCTCCTTTGCATGCCTCACATCTACCTCCCCTTACATTGAAGGAGAATTGGCCGCTCTCGTAACCTCTCTCTTTGGAAAGTGAGGTGCTTGCGAATAATTCCCTGATTGGGGTAAATGCCCCTGTGTATGTGGCAGGATTGGATCGAGGAGTTCTTCCAATTGGAGATTGGTCAATAACGATGGTTTTGTCGATGTGCTCTACTCCCTCTATCTTGTCGTGACGCCCTGGAGTAGTATCTGCTCCGTGTAGCTCTCTGAGTAAGGATGGTGCAATTGTGGAGGTGACTAGGGACGATTTGCCAGAGCCAGAAACTCCCGTTACGGCAACCATACAACCCAAGGGTATTCTGACATCTATGTCTTGCAGATTGTTTTGTCGGGCGCCCTTGATTTTGAGCCAACGCTCCGGATCTGGTTCCGCCCTATCTTCGGGAATTGTAATCTCTTTTCTGCCAGAAAGGTAGGCTCCAGTAACACTCTGTTTGCTAGACAGGAGTTTGTCAATACTGCCGTTTACGACTATTCTCCCTCCTTCTTTCCCGGCACCAGGCCCTATGTCTACGAGCCAGTCTGCTTGTCGTAGGGTTGCTTCATCGTGTTCCACAACAAGTAGAGTGTTGCCGAGAGAGGTTAACTCTCTGAGTGTCTCAAGTAGTCGACCGTTGTCTCTTGGATGGAGGCCGATACTGGGCTCGTCTAGAACATACATTACTCCTGTCAATCGGGTACCAATTTGAGTTGCGAGGCGTATTCTCTGTGACTCGCCGCCAGAGAGGGTGTTGGCGCGGCGGTCAAGTGTGAGATAATCGAGGCCGACGAGTGCTAGGAATCGGAGTCTAGATTCGATTTCCTTGATTATCTCTCGAGAGATGTAGAGGGATCTCTCGTCTAACTCGTGTGCTTTGGTGACTGTTTCACTATCTGGCTCATTCCTGTCCAGTCTATCCCATGTATCATCCAAAGCACCCAAGCGCCAGTGTTGAACTGCGGCTAGGGCCTCTAGAACGCTACAGAAGGAGAGTTCAGGTAGTGAGATTCCTCCGACTGTTACCATACTGACTGCTCTGTTCAGCTTCCTTCCACCACAATCAGTGCAGGGCTCGTCGGTCATGTAGGAGGTCATGCGCGACCTAGTGCGATTCGAAGTGGTGTCTGTATAGGTCCTTCTCAGGCGGGCGAATACCCCTTCCCATGGCCTTACCATTCGGTAGGAAGAGCCTTTTTGTGAAACGAAGTTGAAGTTGATTTCTGTGCTTCCTGAACCATGTAATAGTATGTCTTGGGCATCCTCATCGAGTTCTCCAAATGGAACATCAATTGCGATTCCATAGTGCTCGCAGGTTTGAGTCATCTGACTGCGGTACCAGCCTGACATCATCGAGCGGCGGAATGGGTGGATACATCCTTCTTCTACCGAGGCTAATCTATCGATTACTAGATCCGGAGAGAAGTTTCTCTGAACACCGAGTCCTTGACAAGACGGGCACGCACCGAGGGGGTTGTTGAAGGAGAATACTCGTGGGCTCATCTCAGGTAGGAAAGCGCCGTGCTCGGGGCATGCGAACTCCTCAGAATAGGCGATGGTTTCTCCTTCCTCGGTTTGGAATCTCATCTCTTCCGAAATATTCGATTTTCTTGGTTTCGGCGCCTTTAGGCTCTCAATAGCAACTGCGCCGGCGCCGAGTCGAAGTCCTGCTTCTATCGCCTCGGTCAGACGCTGCCTATTCGCTCGATCCAATCGCATTCGATCTATTCTGACATCAATGTCATGTCGTAGGTTTTTCTCGAGTTCTGGTGGATTTTCGAAATCCTCCTCACGACCGTTGACTTTGCCCTGTAGGTAACCTTGCTCTACTAAGCCCCTGAACAAATCTGCATGGGTTCCCTTACGGTTTCTGACTGCTGGAGACCAAATTGCAATTCCGTGGCCCTCGAATCTCCAAAGAACATCGTCAACTATCTCTTGAACGGTGCGTCGGGCCACCTCCTTGCCGCAGTCTGGACAATGGGGGAGTCCGACTCTGGCCCAAAGAAGTCTCAGATAATCCATGATCTCTGTGACGGTTGCCACGGTTGATCTTGGATTGTGGCTGCCTTGCTTCTGGTCAATACTGATAGCAGGAGACAGGCCCTCGATGCTGTCGCAATCTGGTTTCTTCATCTGACCGAGGAACTGTCTTGCGTACGAACTGAGGCTCTCGATGTAGCGGCGTTGTCCTTCCGCATACAATGTGTCGAACGCTAGGCTTGATTTGCCAGATCCAGAAACACCCGAGAGTACAACGAATTTGCCGCGTGGAATCTTGACATCGATGTTCTGGAGGTTGTGGGTACGCGCTCCTTTAACTTCGATCCATCCATCCTTAGCGGCGCCGTTCTTTGCTCCCCTAGCCATATTTTTCACCGTGCGCGTGGGGATGCGTGAGCGAGATTGTCTTTGAATACATGTACTGGGCAATTAAACGGTTACCGTAGCCATAGGGCGTCGATTATTTCTCCTGCCTTAGCATCGATATCTGGTGGAAGTAAGGTGAGTCCGTTGTGTGCCACCATGCTGTGGATATTTCCACTCCCTTGGTGAGTATGTGTAGTAGCAACAAACCCGTCTTCTCCGATCTCAATCCTTATTCTCCTCATACAGAGTTTCTTGGGGGCTCCTTTGATGTCTTCAGATAGTTTGACTCTGATCCTGTCTGCCAGTCGGGGGCCAAGCTCATGGTCAGCACCCATGCATTCAGCAAGCCATGGCGCGACGATTGAAATGAATACTACATGGCTGCTTACGGGATTTCCTGGTAGGCCGAATAGAGGTTTGTTCTTCCAAGAACCGCAAAGCGGCGGGCCGCCCGGGCGTATCCGGACTTTCCAGAATAGTGGTTGGCCTTCATCCTCCATCAGGCGGCGTACAAGATCCCACTCGCCCATACTAACTCCTCCACTGGTTAGGATTGCATCACACGATTCTGCAGCATCGTTGAGAGTTGTTCTCAGACCCTCTATATTGTCGTGAACTACATCGTATCTCTTCGCCGTAGCACCCATCTTTTCGATGAGTGAGGTGAGGCCGTAGGAGTTTGATTCGTATATTTGGCCAGGAGAGAGATTTGTGCCGGGTTGGACTAATTCGTCGCCTGTGCTAATCACCGCGACTGTGGGTTTGCAGAGTGTTTCGACCTCATGGTGCCCCATTGTCGCAACGAGTGAGATTTCGGCGGGACCAATTAGTGTGCCGGCACGCAGGATTTCCTGGTCCTTCTGGAGGTTCTCTCCTTGTTTACGGATAAATCCCGGGCGCGCTGGGCCGAGAATCTTGACATGGTTTCCTTCCTCAGCAGAGTCTTCGACCATTACAATTGCATCCGCGCCGGGAGGGATTGGTGCACCTGTCATTATTCTACTAGCCTGGCCTGTAGAAACCTGCGGCAACTGCTCACCGCCGGCGCGGCTGGTGCCGACTATCTCGAGAGTGGTGCCGTCTGAAGTGCAATCTTGTGCTCGTACTGCCCAGCCATCCATTGCTGAATTGTCAAAAGCAGGATCGTCTACCTTGGAAGAGAGTGGGGAGGCAAGTATCCTGCCACTGAGTAATGAGAGAGGGGTGGTTTCTGTGTGTCGAGGGATGGTTAGTGTGCTGGCCAAGGCCAGTGCACGCTCGAGAGTGACGCTGGTCTCCACGGCCCTTCGATTGCGGTTGAGTTGAAGTGTTCTTCCTATGTGGGCGTCCTGTGCTTTGGCCTGAGTTGGGTGTGGTTCTTGTTTCACTCGCACTAATTGCTGCGCTCTACTCTTCAGTAGGTCATGGAGGGGGTTCGGGATATCTTGCTGTACTCTCCTTGACTACAATTGCGGTCTCTGACTCCATGTGGCTCAAGCAGTATGCTTGGTCACTAAATTTGATTGTTGCAGGGCTTGCTTTCTGGCACTACCGAACTGGAGGTTTTCTGAACCGGGGTTTGGTTGTGCCTTTTCTGATTGGTAGTATACCAATGGCAGCCATCGGAGGTTATCTGCAAGTAGAGGGGTCTGCATACGATGTTTTGCTATCTCTTGTTCTTGTCTTCGCAGCTTGGCGGCTACTATGGAGTTCTAACGAAGAAAAAGAAGTGGTTAGACCAGGGAGCTACCTTGCTGTTGCTTCGGGAGGGGGGATTGGTTTTGCTAGTGGAATGATTGGTATTGGGGGCGGCATCTTCCTCTCCCCATTGCTAATACTTCGTGGTTGGGCCAATGCGAAGGAAGCTGCTGCAATGGCGGCCCTGTTCATCTGGTTAAATTCCCTGTCTGGATTGGTTGGTTCGTCATTATCGGGAGGTATTGGTTTAGATTTGGAGTTGTTTGTCCCATTTGCAGGGGCCGTTCTAATCGGGGGTCTAATCGGATCAAAATATGGCTCGGAGATTTCCGGTCAGGCCGGAATAAGGAGGTTGCTGGTCGTGGTATTGCTCATAGCCGCCAGTAAGAGAGTAATGGGAATATTAGGTATCTGATTCCTCAGATACCGAATTTGTCTACATGGCCGCACTCTGGATATGCGCAGTGGACTTCGTACCGATCTCGCTTGGGGGCTGGGATCTGCATGACAGAGCCGCACATCGAGCATTGGTGTGAGATAATTTCTGGTTCATTGGATTCTGGTTCTTCGAAAACATCGAAGTCCTCTTGTGACATTGTCCAGCCAATATCCTCGGGGACCACTTCTTCAGTCTCGTCACGGATGCGGTTCTGTCTCAGGCCGAGTTTGATTCTAATCCTACGGCTCTTCTTGGCTGGCTTGTTTGGAGGTGTCTTTTTCTTAGCCTCCTTACTTGGGCGTCGTCGTCGCTTCTTTGGTGGGGGTGATTTGGATGGTTTCTTCGCTGGAGGTGCCTTCTTTGGTGGGGCCTTTTTCTTGGGTGGAGGTGGTGCCTTCTTCTTTTTAGCTGGAGGCGGGGGTGGTGCTTTCTTTGGCGGCGGAGGGGGTGCTTTCTTGCCCTTTGGTGGGGGGGGCGGTGGTGGTGGTGGTGGTTTCTTCGCCATACCTAACACCCCATGCAAACAACTGGCCCCTTTGAAGAAATCGGGAGAGTGATGGTTTCCTCACGCTGGGAATTCAATTAGTGAGTGTACTGGAATAGGATCCAATAATTCTCTGGCGCCCAAGCCCTCGAGCTCGATTACGAATAGTGATCCAATGGTTTTGGCCCCCCCTCTTCGGCATAATTCAACACAGGCAGATACTGTGCCGCCTGTCGCTAGTAAATCGTCGATGATAATGACATTCTGGCCTTCCTGGAGAGCGTCGACATGCATTTCCAAGGTATTCGACCCATATTCCAAGTCGTACTTTACTGAGTGGGCCTCGTAAGGCAACTTACCGGGCTTGCGGATTGGAACAAAACTGATTCCGAGATGTGCGGCCAACAGAGGGCCGAAAATGAAACCCCGGGCCTCGGGACCGACGACCGCATCCGGCCGCCAGCCCCGCTCCTCCAAATCCTCTGCAAAACGATCTATGATGCCTGACATTAGACCTGGGTCGCTCAGTACGGGGGTGATGTCCCGGAACATGATCCCTTCAATCGGGAAGTCCGGTACCGTACGTATTGCGTTCCTCAGGTTTTGGAGTAACTCGTCAGACATGCTCAACGCTCCGCGTAGGGGAGGGTCCCAGCCCCGAAGGGCAAGGGAGTCCCGTTACGTAATTTTATGTTCAGAGAAGACCCATCTGGTCGAACAGCCAGTCGATGGTGTTCATGTCGCCAGGTCCTAGGTAGAACATTGCCATGAAGGCAAAGAGTCCCCACATTACAGGGTTCAACTCGTCATGCTTCTGCATACCAATCTTGATGGC
>DAQX01000027.1 GCA_002503055.1 Euryarchaeota archaeon UBA86
GTCCCGTCAAATACAAGAGCCACGGCATTGAGGACCGGTCGGAGTCCCGTAGTGTAGTGGTCCATCATCTCGGGTTTTGGTCCCGGGGACCCTGGTTCGAATCCGGGCGGGACTACCAAAAAATTAATCCTGGTACCAGTTGTTTCTCAAAGCACTTAGATTTACAATAATTCAATAAAAGACTCGTTCTCCTATCACGATATGGTACAATACGAGTCACTAAACGAGTTACTCCCCGTGGCTTCGGTTGTCCATATCGCACTTGGAGCCATGGCATTGGTCCTCATGCACAGATCCAGAGAAAGGGAATGGAACGAACGTTTTGCCGGCTTGATAATTTCTTGGATGATGGTAATGCTGGGGATTGAATACGTTTTCTCCACACTAATAGATTACAGGATTGATCAGCTAGTTGCAGGAGAGCAAGTTGCGGTTTTCGCCACCTATGAATCGATATTCTACTCATGGATGACTTATGGAGAAAGTGCGATGTCGTCAGTTTTACTCTCAATGGTAGTAATTCTGCCGCTGATATTCCCTTTCCCGTTAATCCAGAAGGAAAGTACCCTCAAGATTTGTGCATTTATTGTTATCTTCATCTCTATGGTTCTAATTCCTTTTGATATTTTCTCGGAGTTTTCCCACAATGGGGCATTGGCGTTGTTGAGGTGGATTGGATTCTTTGTATGGATTCCAATATACCTCAGGTTCCTGTTTGGAGAGATGCTTTATGATGAGGAGGGGGCGAGAGATGTTTCTAGCGTCACAGTATTGCTATTACTAGGAGTTTATGTTCAGAGTTGGGTATTCTGGCTAATGCACCTAACTGGAATTACTAGCGTATATCTTAGTAGATGGAGGGTTGAGGACTTCGTTAGTCAGTCTCTTCTGAGTAGTTCGCTAGATATGGTGGCGGTTGCAATAGTGGGCACGTCCTTCTTAGTGCTCTTCCTTGGAGAGACTTGGAGGGCATTCAAGAAAGGATTTAGTGCGATGAATGTAGTACTCTCTCTGGTTTTTGTGGTGGGCGTAATTTGGTACTTGCTGACACTGGTTAACTACGAAACAGCGGAATCGTGTATCTTGACCACTTGCCAAGCATGGGATGAGAATTTTATAGATTGGTATGTCTTTACATTCCAAGTTTCAAAGTTCCTCTTCGTCCCACTAATCTTCATGTTCATTCTTCTGAATTACAATATGATTGACACAGAAGCAAAGGGGAGCAAGAATATTACTAGGATAATGGTACTTTTGTTGCTCCTAGTTGCGACATCGAGCCTCATCGAGATGATTCAGATTATACTTCCAATCCCCGAGATGATTACGTCGGCACTTTTCGCGGGGGGTGTCGTTCTATTCATTGGTTGGGAAGAGAGAATCATGGATCAAATAATCACTAAGAAATCTAGTGCCTCTGAATCATTGAAAGGACTGGTCGATATGAAGAAACTGAGGGTTGAGGAGGCTGAATTCAGGTTTTTCTCGATTTCAATGGCGGCAGTGATCGGATATGGTTTATTGATAGCCATTCTTTTTGACTCGATGGGTATGCATTTGTAGGAGTGGTTGAATGGAGGGCGATGAAAATCCGTTTACTGAAGCAGTTAGTGAGATATTCTCAATCAGAGAAGCAAATATTGTAGGATCGATATCCCTTGTTGTGATTCTCATATGCGGATCGATAAATCTATTCCAATGGACTCAGGTAGAATACTCAGAGGCTGTAGATGCAGCAACTGATGATGCATGGTGGATAGAATTCAATACTACCACCTCTAGTAAGACAATAACAGAAACCTGGCAACACGAAGAGGTGCGTACAGTAGAGTTTTACATGGATGAAGATTTCCAGATTCCTGAGGGAAATCTTGTGGGGATGATAGATATTACGATTTTTCCGGAAGACCCGGAGTTTGCTGTTACAGATCCAGTGTCCCAATGCGATGCTATATCTGGCGACATTATAGTAAACGATCTTACGGCACAATGGAGCTACGAAGGCAATAATCTTTCAGGACAAGACAGTAGTTGCGAGACAATTGAATTGCATCTTAGGATTTATCCGGAATACGATGGTATCGACCATAACTCGCTAGCCGTTAACGAATTCCAAGCACTGATTCCTTGGAAACAGACGGGATGGGGAGATGGGGTGCTGGAAATCCAGATTGAGTTGGATGTTAATTCAGTAGATCAAATCGGACCATTTGCTCAAGACGATGATGAAGAGATTACGGTACTGGTCGAGGTTCATTCCTTCACGACGAGCGCCGAGATGGTTGAATAGTCTGGGTTCGGATTCTAATTTAACCCGGATTGCTGAAATGTTGATGATGAAATTACTGTGAGTGTACTAGTTGTGATATTCCAAGTCAAGGCAATGGAAAAAATTATTGTTAAATCGAAAAACTTGTGTAAATTTGATTAATCGACAGGGAGGTTGGAGTACATGAGCGAAGACAGGTTGGTTAGACCCCTGAGCCTTACACTGAAAGGCCCTGGAAAAACAATGGAACAAACACTACTATCCCCAAAAAAGCAGGAAATAGTAGAGATTGTACTCCCATGTGTTGAGATCACTATCCACATTGAGAGGAGGATTCAGAGAACAGTAATTAGGGGGGGAGAGGGTGATGACCTTCTCGATGAGGGTTCGGAATCGGCTATCTACGACGTCGTCTCATCTGCTTCCGTTTCTGAATACAAGTCCCTAATGGAGCTCTTCAGAGGAGGGCAGCCGCACATCATCGACCCGTTTGATGAAAAGGATGTCAAGGTGGCTTTCAAATCAGTAGAGTACAGCGCATCTAATGGGATGCTGAAGATGGTTCTCATTGAGGACGTTGACTGAGTTATTTCCCTATTGCATCGGGATCTCGTTTCAAATCTTTAGTTATATTCTTCTGGTGACTCTCCAGAGTTCCGCCTCCTATCTCGAGAAGCTTTGCGTCCCTCCACATCCTCTCGACTACGTACTCTCCGACGTAACCATAGCCACCCATAACCTGTATTGCCCTGTCTGCTATGTTCTTAGCAGCCGTAGTGGCATAGAGCTTGACGCCGTCGGAGTCCAGCCTGTGTCCTGCTTCGGAGAGTTCGATCTGCCTAGCCGTATCGTAGACGTAGGCTCTCATTGCCCTGTACTCTGCCCATGACTCTCCAATATGACGCTGGATTTGTCCGAAGTCCCTGATCTGCTTCCCGAAGGCCTCCCTTTCGGTTGCGTATGAGTTCATGTCGTGGAGGCACCTCCTCGCTATTCCAAGACTCATTGCAGCAAGTCCGACCCTCTCGTGCTCCAGATTTCTCATCAGATGAATCATCGATTCTCCTGGCTTCCCCACCACGTTCTCCGCTGGGACTACACAGTCCTCGAAAACCAGCTCAGCAGTCGTACTAGCCCTCATGCCTAGCTTGTCAGAAATCTTCTGACCAGCAGAGAATCCGTCCATCCCCCTCTCAACTAGGAATGTCGTGATCTCTGCCCTCCCCCTGTCGTCTGTACCGGTCCTTGCGTATAGCCAAACGACATCCGCAGGAGTACCATCCTCGTCGATAATTCCGTTTGTGATCCACATTTTCCTACCGTTAATCACCCATGATCCGTCATCCCTGATTTTGGCGTTTGTCTGCATTCCCAATACATCTGTACCATAGTCTGGTTCGCTCATACCCAGACAGCCCACCCACTCGCCGCTGCAGACCTTGGGAAGGATACGGTCCTTCTGAGCATCGGTTCCGCTGTGGACCAAGTTGTTCACGAAGAGTTGGTCGTGGGCTAGGAATGCGAGGCACAGTCCGGGGTCTGAGTAGGACAATTCTTCGTTAACTATCGCCACAGATGTTGCATCCATCCCTGCGCCACCGTACTCGTGAGGGACAGTTAGCCCGAGTAGCCCCATCGACCCCATCTCTCTGAAGAGCCCTATGTTGAATCTCTCCTCTCTGTCGTTCTCGAGGGCCTGTGGCTCCACCCTATCTCTGACAAAGTTTCGAACCATCTCCCTGAGCATCGAGTGCTCCTCAGTGGGATTTGCCATATCCATGTCTCGCCAACTATCAGACATGATGATGCTAGGGGCGGTCGTCGTAAGAGGCATTCGTTGGTCGGGGCTCTAGTT
>DAQX01000020.1 GCA_002503055.1 Euryarchaeota archaeon UBA86
GACCTTTCTTCTGGGAGCTGGTAATCTCCACTAAGTCTGAGCAAGAAAGAGTCTCTATCTACTCCAAAAGCGTCTACAATTGATTCAGTCCCAATCATCGTCATTGTTACATTTCTGATGGTTCCACTTGGGGCATAAGATACTCGATAATCCCAAGCCATACCTACATTCCATTTGTCATCATTCGATTGTGAGGGAAGGAAAATTATTCTTAGCGAATTAAGATTTCCAGTAGATCCATTTGAATTATTGGCGACCACATTGAAATCGATCATTCCTGCATCCTCTGGTTCGAAAGTAAGTGATTCCGAGTAGCCCCTGTAAATTAGATTCTCTTCAATAATTTCCCCCGCATAAACAGAAAAATAATCAGTATACTGAGAACCTTCCCATCTCAATTCCAAGGGAGATAGAGGCATAGTCTGCATAGGAGTAGAAAAACTAACATTTCCTGGTAGATTAACCTCAATTTCAATAGATTTATTCAACCAGCCATGGCCTGTAGAAATCATTTCTTCAACCGGATCAGAAACTTGATTCCCAGATTGGTGAAATGTCAATATCTGTTGACTTCCAACTTCTAAGTTCTGAAGTAGGTAAAAACCATCTGAATTAGTTAGGGTAATTTTTTCTCCATTACTTACCGTTATCCCTTCCATTGGGGCGCCCATACTGTTGGTAATGAAACCATATCGACTGTTCATTCCATGATAAAAATCAAAATCATTCAAGTGTGGGTATTGGTCTCCCGAATTAGATCCTCTTTCCAATTTGAAATGCACATATTGAGTTGAGTGATCAATGTCGCCATAGTAAGCACGCATTGAGTAATATTCGCCCGTGATGTAAGGACCAAATTCAACTCGACCGTAATCTAAGGAATGTGTCTCATCTGTTTGCACTAATTTGACCGTCGTCATCGGCGAACTTTGTGCCAATTCTCCATTGTTATCGAATACTTCTGCCGTAATCCAATTATGCCCAACATACCAGTCCAATTCAATGTCATCAGAGAAGAACATAGTGCGATATGCCACGGTATGTCCATCATTCATGAAATAGGCTCGAACTGTATGTTCTCCGGGAGTAATGCCTGAGTATTCATAGTAACCGTTCTGAGACCATCCCGAAGCCATCGAATCGACTTTAATCGAAGTGCTATTTGCGAGCTGCCCTTCTGCTGTATAGATATGGCCAGAAAGCGTGTAAGTTTCAGCCTCATGATTGTCTGCAGAGGCCATATTCAGAGGTACAATTATTGACAGCATAAATATCGAAAATAGAACTATCCCCGAACTCATATCTGAAAGGGCAATAGAGCATTCTCTCACACTGCCAGACATATTCATTTTCTGCGGGCAAGGACTGATATTTCAAAATTTTTAGGCGACCCTAAAATATTGAACTGATAAGATTTTGAATTAAGTTTGTTTCCAGCAATCAGTGAAGCAGCCCAATCTATCATTTACAATAGCCGTGATTCTATTTATTGCAACATTATCTGGCTGTTTACAGAATCCCGAAGAAGACCCTCTTCCTATTGAAGAAGAATATGTTTCCGTCAAAGACAGACATCTGTTGGATTGGGACAAAACCGGCTCTCACAGCATCCTCCTAGAGTCCGGCCCTCACACGGCGTTGGAAGTTCAAGAAGCAACATTCTCTGTTGATACCTCTTCGGTTTGGGAAACTGGCCCCTCTACCTCCGAAGTTCATCTCTCGTTTTGGTTACCCAGCAATACTCTAGAAGGCGAGAAGGTTCCGGTTATCGCAATAATTAGTCCGTATTTCTCATACGGCCAACCGGGTTCTGAATCATCACCAACAAATGTAGTAAGTTCAGGAAGAGGCGAATTTATTTTTGAAAATTTTGTGCCACACGGATATGCTTTTGCTCAGGTGGCAGTTTTTGGGACTGAGGAAAGTAGTGGATGTTTTGACTACAGAGGAGACGGCGAAGGCCTAGGAATTCATTCTGCAGTAGAATGGCTCGGAAGTCAGGAATGGAGTAATGGTAATGTCGGACTTTATGGGAAGTCCTACGAAGGTGCGACACAATGGGAAGCGGCAGCCCTCGGAAGCGAATATCTGAAGACCATAGTTCCAATTTCCGGAACTACTGCACTCCATCCACTTCTGTACAAGAATGGCAGTGCAGAAGCCCGATCACAAATAATGCATATGAATTATTTTTCAAGCACAGTAGATTATGATGAGGACGATTTTGATAATGTATGTCCTGATATTGTGGAGGGATTTTTCGCTGGGCCCGTGACTTATGGGGCCGGTGAATTCGACCCATATATGGGAAATTACTACGATGAAAGAAGTCACATAGATAGGGCCTACTCAAATTGGAATGGAAGTATCTATTGGGTACAGGGTATGCAAGATTGGAATGTAGATCCTCATCAGGTATTCGGAGGCCCCCCTGGTACTAATTGGTACCAATCCTTCATTGATGCTGGTTTCGAGATCCGTGGAATGTTGGGGCAGTGGGGGCATCATTATCCCGATCAGGTCAACAGCCATGACGGTGTAGATTCGGGTTATGGTTATGAGGCATTTGAAAATATGACAAGATGGGATTGGGCACAGGATCTTTTTGAATGGTTTGAGTATTATCTCCAAGAAAGAGGCCCTAAACCAAAGCTTATGACACAGATTCAGAGAAATGATGGAGAATGGAGAATTGAACAGACATGGCCACCAGAGGACGCGGATTTATTTACACTAGAATTAGGCTCATGTAATTATGATGGCGTCTTCGTAGGAGGAGGCGCTCCTGTAGTTGGAGGTGGCCAAACAATTACTGTAGAATGCCCGCCACTGGACGAACTTAGGGACTTACATATTTCTGGATTACCAACACTTCATCTTTCTGCAGTTCCTACATTTGATGGGGGTCAGGTGTTTGTAGAAATGCAGGATGCCGTTACAGGACTAAGATTAGGCCATGCAACAATGGATGTCAGATATCATGCAGGGGGGTCGGAACCACAAACTGTAATTCCAGGATCAGAAGTAATTATGATGATGGAATTCCAAGCAATTGATGCGCTCCTGCCTGCAGGACACGGCCTTAGATTTGTATTGAGCGACCAAGGTGAAGACTACCTCGCCCCTGCATGTGGTAATTTGTGCACACTGCATGTATTACCTTCTTTGTCAACATTCCAAACTCCAATAATTAGTAGAGATGGATCTCAGACAATAATCGCGCCATAATTTCATTGATTTAGTCAGTGTGATAACCAATCATGATTACAGTCTGCATCACAGACAATACAGCAGCCCACCAAATCCATATTGGCATCCCGAGCAGCCATGTTGCATTCTCTTCCCACCACCAATAGTCATGGGCAAGAAGGAATACTGTCAGCAGACCAAGCGTGGGAATAGTTCTACTTTTGTCAGGTAATACTGAAGATACTACTTCGTATAGTGAGCGATTTGAGAGAACATGATTTACTACAACAAGTACTACAATTGCGACTACCAATGAAGGAACTACTACTGTGGGCATTGCTGGGCCAACTGGCTCTACCCACCAACCAGAGTAGAATACAGGATACTCTATGGCCAGAAGTACCATCACTTCACCAGAAAGAATAGAAGCGATTACTGCCCTCCCATCTAATCCCTCGAAATAGGCCGCCAAGTAAACCGAGGGGAACAGTACAGCGTACATTGAGAAGGCTAGAAGCCCAAGGTCAAGAATGGAGAGATTCGACCACAATGAAAGAACAAGACCCAAGACTGCCAAAGCGACGATTACCATATCCCTTCGGTTTTGCCCGGAATCATCTGTATCGAGTAAGTCCCTAGTCACAAGAGAGCCAGTAGCCAGAAGCTGTGAATCCATAGTTGACATCAATGCGGCTAACCCGGCCACCAAGATTAGCCCCCCAAACCAAGCCCCTCCTGACTCTACAATCTGCATTGGTAGAATGTTGTCAGAGCCAGCACGGTCTAAATCGGAGAAGTCTAAGTGGCCAAGAGCCCCAATTAGAATTGGCGGTAGGAATGCTAACCAAGCAATAGCCGGATACGCCTTAGCCATGAATTCAATATCCGCATCATTCTCAGCTGCGCATAGTCTCTGATACAATTGAGGAAACATAGGATCTGCGAAGAACCAGAGCAATAAGGTGCATGACCAAATCAACAAGGTGTAGAACCCTTCTCGCCCTAGAAGAGCAGGCTGTGACGCAGACAGACTATCCATCGCGGTCTGTAATCCTCCTGAATCGTTGACAACCAAAATCAATCCAACCCATAGCAGAATCAGCGCAATCAGGCCTTGAGCCAAATCTGTCCTTACTACGGCCTTCAATCCGCCAGTCAGTGTGTATGCAATTACGAGAATTGTAACCAAGACTGCTCCAACCCACTCTGGGCCTCCAAATAAGGCAGAAACGACAATTCCTGCTGCCCTAGGTTGTAGGGCTAGATAGGGAATGGTAGCGATTACCAGAACTATAGCCATTGTCTTCTGAGCCTGCCTGGAACCGGTTTGGCCTAACACCATCTCGGGAGCAGTCATCGCGCCGTGCTTAACAGAAAGTGCCCTCGCACGCTTACCCAGTGCATACATTGAGACAGCCATGAAACCGGTTCCAAATGCCATAATCGGCAAGAATGACAGACCAATTCTGTAGGCAGCCCCGCTCGCTCCATATACTGTGAACGCACTGAAGTTCGTCGCTGCCATTGTAACTAGAAGAATTGGACCGGCTAGGCTGCGTCCCGCTAGGTAGTAGGACTCATCATCCCGCCCAATGTCTCTTCTAGCCCAAATTGCGAACAATATCATGAGAACGCAGTAAGTCCCTACGGCTAGCCATGCCGAAGCCATGAGAGGGATAGGGAGAGGTGGCGATTATCTATCGTTTCTCTAGAATATGCCAAGAAAGAATCCTGTTAGGTAGATTGCAATTAATACAGCAGGACCGTAGAATAAAATCACCTTGACAGATTTCCACCAAGGTTTGTTTTCCAGATGGCGATCGACCTCATCCGCCAGGCCAGCCACGAGCTCATCAGCAATCAGTGGATTAGGCATGATTGTACAGTCAAGACCGAGTTTTCAAGGATGCCTATTCAGGAAGTAGTTGGGCTAAGATTTTCAGAAGGCCTCTAAGTGTGACCTCACTTATTCCAGAAACCTTGCAGACCTCGCTCTGGGTTCTAGGCGACGAACTCTCTTGAGATGCCTTGTAGATGATTACGCCAGCAATGCCCGATGGCTTCTTGCCTTGCCATGCCAAGTTGTTCTTGACCGAGTCCCAAAGTTCGCGAACCTCTCCTAGGACATGAGGCGGTAGTCCTAGGTCAGAGTGAAACTTCTCAAAGTATTCCTCAGGTCCAGTGATGTGGTGAGTGCCCAAAGTTCTGGCAACTAGCCTAATAGTCCTCTTGAGCTCCTTCTCTTCGACAACCTTCGTCATGTCGAAAGCCTCGGCAATGTCTTCGATTCGGCGAGGTATCTTGGCTTCGCGAGCCGCGATGTAAACGCAAGCAGCCGAAACTCCTCTGATGCTTCTACCGGTGACCAGTCCACGCTGCACAGCGTGCCGGTAAAGGGAAGCAGCCTCCTGCTCAATCTGAGGGGGCAGGTCACCACGATCGCGGATGAACTGCATAGCCTTGGCAAGGTTTCTACTGCGACTATCTCGAGTTTTGCTACGCTGGTCTATGCGCTGTCTCCTCCTCCATTCTCTGAGGCCCTTACCGCTCATTCCATGACGCTTGGCAGCGCCGGCAGTCAAGTCACGCCTCTGAATCTCAGAGGATAGGCCCTTGTCCGATAGAGTCAGAGTAGAAGGTGCTCCAACACGGCTCCTATCGTCTCCATCTGAGTGGTTGATCCACTCTGCACCAGGATCAATCATATTCTCGGCTGCTACATAACCACAATCCGAGCAGGTCGTCTCTCCACGTACATCATCGGTGTCCCATGAGCGTGATCCACAAATCTTGCACGGGCCAGCTACGGAATCAGTACCTCGACCTCTAGAAGGCCTCATTGCAGGACTGAATTGTGAAGAACCGGTTCGCTTCTTCGAATTACTCTCAGACTTGCTGGCCTGCTTAGCAGTGTCTCGTTCCATCTTCTCAACCTGTAGTTGTATAGTAGTGTCAATATTATTTAAAACTTTGCTCCCTTTGCTCATACCAAATCATTACTCCTGAGTGCCCAAAACTCTGTATTCTCTTCCCGTAACTTCTTGCACCCAATCATGATGCATAGGCCATGCACGGAGAGCCGAGCAGGACGGCGCTGTACCAATGCCATATCGAAGGCGAAGCGAAGATGGTCGACTTCCATGGCTTTGAGTTGCCAATATGGTATTCTTCAATTCAGGAAGAGCATCTCGCAACCCGTGAATCCGCTGGTCTGTTTGATGTCTCTCACATGGGCTTCTTCCGATTCTGCGGCGAAGGTGTTCGTTCATGGCTGAGTAGTATTGCGACTCAGGAGTTTATGAACTTCTCAAATGGAAGGTGTGGCTATACTCATTTTCTCGATCAAAACGGCCACATAATCGATGACATGATTTTCGCTGTGAAATCAGACACTGAAGTCCTCGGAGTCCCAAATGCGTCTATGGTCCCAGTGATGCTGGATTGGTTTACATCCCTGCTTCCCGAGGATGGCTCGATTACCATTGACAATCTCTCAGATAGCACAAGCATCCTTGCCTTGCAAGGCCCCGCCTCACCAGACATTCTCGCAGAGGTCATTGGCGAGGGCAATTCCGTTGGTAGATTCGCATGCCAGGAGATAGCCGATAATGATCTAGCCATCTCGGGCTGGATACAAGGAACTGGCTACACAGGCGAGAGGGGCTACGAGATATTCGTCAATGATCAACAGGCCCCTATTCTGTGGAACGCACTACTGGAGGCCGGAAACGGCCATGGAATAGTCCCAGTAGGTCTGGGCGCGCGTGATACCCTGCGTCTAGAGAAGGGCTACCTACTTTCTGGCCAAGACTTTCTGTGGCCCGGATTAGGGGATTGTGCAGAAGAGCCTTTGCCTGAGGATTTCCTTACTAGAGACACTGCTGAGACCGCAGTACCTTTCGGACTCGATTTAGAACATGATTTCATCGGCAAGAGCCGAGTATTGGGTTCAATTGACTCTGGCGACAGGTGGCATGGTCTGGAGTGCCTTGAGAGAGGGCCTGCGCCCCGCCCTGGTCATGTTGTCCTATCTTCAGATGTTGATGCAGAAGTTGTTGGAAGGGTGACGAGTGGAGCTCCATCTCCTAGCAAGCAGAGAACGGGAATCGCCATGGCATATCTCAGAGGAGTAAGTCCGGGAGATGAAGTCTGGATACAAGCAAGTCCTAGAAGGAGGGTAAGGGCATTAGTGATGCGCCCCCCATTCATTTAGTGGCCCCTGAATTCTGAGTTAGCCGGGAAAATACTCATTGCCTTTGTCCATTCTCAAAGCCCATGCAGTCGCGTACACGCGGTGCCTTAGAGGCAGTAGCAATCAAGAATCTCAAAGAGCTTCTACGCAAGAGAGGAATCACAGCGGAGTCATTGTTCACTAAGTACGATATTGATGGTGACGGCTCCATTGATTCTTACGAATTCAGGTCTGCTTTAGAGTCTATAACCGGCCAACAGGCTCCGGATGCTATCTTATCTGCAATATTTTCTGCAGTGGACGCTAATGCTGATGGCAACCTGGATTTAGAAGAGATTCTGGTGCTTTTCGATGGAAGTCCGGCAGAGGCTGTTTCAGAAGGTTCATCAGTTGAGATTAGAGATCATCCGAATAGACAGTACAACGGGATTTATCAGGCCCAAGATACCAAGATAAACGGCCAGACTTGGTACGAGAATTCTTCCGGTGCAAGGCTATACTTCTACAACGCAAATAGTGGAGGAGCACCATCTTGGAGCCTGGACGATAGAGAGCAGAATGGAAGCAACGACTGGTACAGAGGTGGCTGGGTCCGCCCTAAATCGGACAATTCTCTACCCACTGGTACGCGAAGGTGGGTAGGCGTAGGCAAGATTACGATTACTCCATCAGCCCTCCAAGCAATTGACTCGGACCCAGAAATAACAACCTTGGATGGGTATTCTTCAGATAGTGATCGTAATTTTGTGTTTGCACCAGAGAAACTGACATGGACTGAGCACCACGAATATGCTAGGTCGAGCGGAGGCAATCTAGCTTCCATCACTAGTGCGGAGGACAACGAACAGGTCACTAGAATCGCCGGCGGGAATGCCGTATGGATAGGTGGAATCAGGACAGGTAGTGGAAACGGTCCTGGCGCGGACCACTGGCACTGGTCTGACGGTCGGCCCTGGACTTACACTAACTGGCATCCTGGCGAGCCTAACAACTCCGGAGGTGGCGAAAATAGAGTACATCTCGGCTATCAGGCCCCTGGAACGTGGAACGATGCCGGCGATGGTTGGCGGGGAGCTGCAGTCTACGAGATGTCTACAACAACTCCATCTGGATCCATTGAGATTTTGGAAGCAGTACCGGGCAAACCCGTACGTTTCAGAATCAACAATCCTCCAAGTAGCATCGATGCTTGGGTTGGCATCTATCCAGCAGGTGCGGCCGACAATGATCATGGAGATCAACATCAGAGATGGCACTGGCTACGCGATATTGATGTGAACAACGCATCATTCCCTGCGCAATCAGCAGGTCGATGGGGCATCCGCATCTTCTCCGATGGAGGATTCACCTTTCACCACAGTGAGGATTTCGAGATTGAAGATGGCGGTTCGAACGAATTCGACAATTTCTCTGAGAGTATGCTCTCCAAGGTTGCCGCATTCGAGAAGGAAGTAATGGAGGGTAGAATCACAGTCGAAGAGGCTAGGGCAATCGCTGATGCAGAGGCAAAAACTCAGATAGAAAATCTTCCATTCTTCCTAAGAACTCCCGCTGAGAAACTATGGAAGGCTAATGCTGACAAAATGCAGATCGAAGTGACCGCTAGATTGGCCGAGAGAACTGCTGCTGCCGCAGCCGGAGCTGCGGTAGTAGGAACTGTTGCCGGTGCCGCCGCTGCGTCCAGAATGCAAGAAACTCCCGACCCCGAAGCCAGGGGGAATGAATATTCCAGTCATGATGATTGGCATGAGGAGTATAGTGTCAAGGTACCGGATAGAGTGGAGGTCAATACGGAGGTAGAGATTCCAGAGTATGAAGATCCCGATGAGTGGTATGAGAGTACTAAGGTCGATGTCGAATCTAGAGTATCGGTTCCAGAACGAGTCACTGTTGGAGGATCTAGACGCCGCTCGTCAGTTGCTACACCTCCAGTCAGCAGAGAATCCGTAGCCACTCCACAACCAACCTCTCAGGAAGTCACCGAATCATCCTCAGAACTTTCCAGCATGTCTTCTGTAGCTGCTGCTTTCTCCGAAGCTAGGATGCTCACCGATCAGAGAAATCTCGCTGACTCTCTCGAGGGCAAGACATTCCAGTTTGAGTTCAAACCTAATTCAGACCCAGAGCGTACATTCGGCATAGGAATAGAAGATGCATACCGTGGAGGAATGACAGTAATCGGCGAAGTCACCGAGGTAGGCGAAGTCGAAGTCAGATTTGCGTCGGGAGCAGATAGCAGTTCAATGTCTAAGGGGCGAAGTACTACAATTAGTGCTAGCATCTCAGGTTGGAACGGAATTCGCAAGAGATTGATTGTAAACGCTCAGTGACCCGCGGCCTCGAAAGCCTCTTCTATCATCTCTTCAAGGCTGATTTCAGGCTTGAATCCAAATCTTTCCTGTAGGCCCCATCCGTCTACCATTCCAAATACCTCCCCTGCATCACTTTGCCCGAACTCTGTATCGCAACCGGTCCGGGAGTTGTAAATCCCAGCCAATTCTTCCATACTAATTCCCTTGCCAGAGCCCACAGCGATGCTATCTCTAGTGGGGGGCGGGTTAGCAAGTACAGCATCGACCACTCTGACTAAATCTTGGACATGAACGAAGTCCTTGATGTCAGATCCACCTCCTGGGATGTTTATCCAACCAATTTGACACTCTTCTGCCCACTTATGCAGCAGTCCGTTACCCGGGGGGCCATCTAATGGCACACCTTGGACATTGGACGCTCTGACAATGCTAACCGGACGCTCCGCCTCAGCTCGCTCGAGAGCATTTTCTTCCATCCACAATTGACCTTCAGCAGCAGTATCGCGAGGAGCAAGAGTCGAATCATCGCCATAGTATGCTTCACCGGGTTCCCACTGGGGATGTACTCTGAGAGTCCCGACAATCACCAGATGCAGACTGCCATGCCTATCCACTGCATCCAGTATTGGCCTAGATGACTCACGCATCGAGATGTAAGCATCCCTGTCAGTTCTATCCACGCTAGCATCAACAGGCCTGGAGTTGATGTGAATGAGGGCGCTACATGGAGTCAATAGAGCATCAAGGGACATCGGGTCGCCAAGAGCTTCCTCCGGAATAACGACCCCAGAGTCCCCTAACATCTCCATCAGATATGGTGCGACGAACGTATCTGCGGAGGTGATTGCGACCTTCATGCTACACTTACCAGTTCAAACGAGCAAATAAGTGTATGTTGCTCTCTGTGAAAACTCATGCAACGAACATTCAAGGGCGTCGCAATTCTGCTTGGGCCGTCAAGAGGCGGGGTGTGAGGACTTGGACCAACTACCGAATTTGGGCCGCGAGCAAGAGATGCTCGAGTCAATGGGCCTACAATCCATGGATGATTTGTTTTCTGACATACCCGAAGAGGTACGCAGAACCGACCCTTTACCACTACGAGGTCCACAGTCCGAAGAGGAGATCTGGGCCGATGCTCAGCACTTACTCGGAGCCAATGTGGACTTAGATTCCCGCCCATCTTTCCTTGCCGCTGGATTAGCACGAAACTTCGTCCCCACCATGGTCCCAATGCTAGCAACCCGGGGGGAGTTCCTCACATCCTACACTCCATATCAGCCTGAAGTCAGTCAAGGAATGCTGCAAGCGATGTGGGAGTTCCAGACAATGGTCTCGGAACTGGTGGGCTTACCCGTGTCAAATGTCTCGATGTATGATGCTAGTACTGCGGCAGCAGAGGCCATTACATGCGCTGTTAGAGTGAAGGGACGCAAGGCTACTCAGAAAGGAGTAGTTTATGTGTCTCAGTTTGTACCTCCTCACAGGCTCTCTGTCATAGAGAATTACTCACAGGGCGGAAGTATCGAACTACGAACTTTGGAGCACGGAGAAGATGGCAGAATCAACCTCGAAGCAGCAGCCGCCGCGGCCGGAGCGTGCGCTGTCTATGTGGAGCAGCCAAACGCATTCGGTAATCTGGATGAGGGCGTAATGAAACTCAAAGAAATCATCGGAGAGAACACAGCGCTGATTGTCGGCGTAGATGCTGTATCGCTGGGCATTGTTGAGGCGCCCGGGAATTACGGCGCTGATATTGTCGTCGGCGAAGGACAACCATTCGGGATAGGCCCTACCGCCGGAGGTCCAATCTATGGCCTATTTGCGTGCCAGAAAGATTACCTGAGATTGATGCCCGGGAGAATTGTTGGAAAGACAATCGATGAGGATGGCAAGGATGCTTTCACTCTGACACTTTCTACTCGCGAGCAACACATCCGCCGTCACCGTGCAACCTCAAACATCTGTTCCAATGAGACTCTGATTGCACTCATGGGTGCTATGCACATGTCTCTACTAGGTCCAGAAGGGTTGGAGAGGCTAGCGCTCCGTGTCGCTGCTGCAACTGAAACAACAAAACAAGCAGTCTGTGCAATTCCGGGAGTAGAATTGGTCAATCCCGATACTCCGAACTTCAGAGAGTTCACAGTCAAACTACCCAGAGACGCGGGCGAAGCTATTGCTCACATGGATGAGGAGGGAGTACTAGGCGGCCTTGACCTTGGAGAATGGTGGGATTCGATGTCAAAATGTCTACTGATTGGCTGCGACGAGAGAACAAGCCAATCTGACATCGATGCTCTGACTTCGGCATTATCATCTTGGATTGAGGAGATGAGTCCTTGAGTGATATCTTCGAATTTAATGGGGCCGCCGGCTCAGGGTGGTCTCAGCCAGAGCCCATGATGGAAGAAGCAGCAGATACAGTACCTCCATCTTTGAGACGATCAAGCCTCCCGGGGTGGCCAAGAGCTAGTGAGCCAGAATTGGTCAGACACTATACTTGGCTCTCGCAGAGGAATTTCGGAATTGATACTGGATTCTATCCCTTGGGTTCATGCACGATGAAGCACAATCCTAGAATCAATGAGAGAATAGTCCAACTCCCTGGAATCGATAGAATTCACCCTCTGCAGCCTGAACATCAGATACAGGGCCTGCTGGCTATCTTCTATGAGATGCAGGAAATGCTTGAGATCTGTGCTGGAATGGATCAAGTTACTCTACAACCAGTAGCGGGCGCCCAAGGTGAATTCACAGCGATTCGTTGCATTCAGGAGTATCATCGTAGCAATGGAGAAAATCATCGAGACAAAGTCATAGTTCCAGATTCGGCCCATGGCACCAATCCGGCTTCTGCTGCGATGTGCGGCTACGATATCATTGAGATTCCAAGCGCAGAAGACGGCCGCATAGACCTAGATGCTCTCAGGGCAGCAGTTGGTGAAGATACTGCTGCGATGATGATTACCAATCCTAGCACCCTTGGTATCTTCGAGCCCGAAATTGCTGAGGCCGCAGAAATTGTTCATACGGCTGGAGGCCAGATGTACTATGACGGAGCAAACTTCAATGCGATTCTGGGCAAGACCGATCCAGGAAGGATGGGATTCGATGCTGTTCATTACAATCTACACAAGACATTCAGCCAGCCACACGGAGGAGGAGGCCCCGGAAGCGGCCCAATTGGGGTTAAATCACATCTAGCCGAATTCTTACCTTCCCCGTTGGTAGACCGCCAAGAAGTCGAAGATGGAGGGGCTACCGGTGATGGCTACAGGTATTTCTGGAAAACTCCTGAGAATACCATAGGTAAAGTCCAGCAGTGGCATGGTAACGCTGGAGCAGTCGTCCGCGCATGGGCATTCTACCGTCGCTATGGCCGCGAGTTGGAGTTGATGAGCGAACATGCGGTTCTGAATGCTAATTATCTGCGCCATCAAATCATGAATCCAGACTCTGAAACTCTGGCCGGCATCGAAGTGATGCCAGTGGACGGGGCGCCTACGGATGTTGTGAAGCACGAGTTCACACTCTCTATGCAACCTCTCAAGGAAAGCACCGGAGTAACCGGAAAAGATGTAGCAAAGAGACTGCTTGATTACGGGTACATGTCACCAACCCTCTACTTCCCGATGATTGTCCCGGAATGTCTGATGATAGAGCCAACAGAAACCGAGAGCCGCGAGGTACTAGACAAGTTCGCGGATGACTTCCTAGCCATACTCGCAGAAGATCCTGAATTGGTTTCTACTGCCCCTCACAGTACTGATGTCAGAAGAGTGGATGAGGTCTGGGCAGCACGCAACCTCATTCTAAGACACCCTGGCTCCGAGTAGCGAAGAAACAAGACCACAAAGCCCTCCCGCAGGTCATGCAAGCGAGTCAAGACCACCTCTGGCTTTCTGGGAAGGCAGAATGGAAAGGGAGAGCAAAGCAATCTTCGGAAGGCACTTCTGGCCTTCCTGAGTCCTGGCACACTCCCTCGGAAAAGTCGTCTACAGGATGGTTAAGACAGACACTCAGGCCAGTCGGGATAAAAATTCTGTTTCCATTGGCATGGTCCCCATTCTTTCTCCTGATTACCGCTGTGCCATTAGCTCTCCCGAATAGGACTCCTATTGATGACCAGATTGCTGCTGCTAGTTTCTTCGCAATTTCTTGGCTACTGATCTTAATTCCACTATACTTGATTCGATACTCTCAACCTACCGATGTTGTATCTATACACACTCTTCCTTTTGACTGGATAACTTTCGCACTTGCTAGCACTGTATTCGGCCTACATTTGTCGATTCATCCAGCCTTTGGGTGGCTTTCTTATGCACTCTTCTGGCTTGCTTGGTTCCGCTCTTATACAATGATTAGGGATGTAGTAACCAGTCCTGCCGGTAGGTGGCTACTCCCTGTCGATTCATCCGATTGGAAATCCTCAGAACACATTCGTGAAGGTTGGCATATCAAATCTGAATTCTGGACTAGTGGCCCGATAGCAGTACTCAATATCGATTCGGGACAAATCACACTTACAGGAGTCAGCAGAGGAAATGATCGATTCATCTCTATTTCTCTCATTGGGGCTTCGGGCTTTGTACACGATCCCTTTGCAGACCCTTCATCACGAGCTAAATTGTCCGAACCACAAGTGATGTCCCCGGGTCTTGATTGGCCTTCTAGGCTACTACCTGCGTAAGAAAATCAGGACGGCAGGCATTTGTACCGACTACCGCCCGCTGAGTCATGGACATCTGCATTCTTCTGGGTTCCAAGTCCGACCTGCCAATAGCCAACAAGTGTACAGCCGTGCTTACGGAATTCGGCGTATCTCATGAGGTCAGAGTTGCTTCTGCTCACAGGGCTCCTAAGTACCTAGAGGGAGTAGTTTCAGCAGCCATCGAGGATGGATGCCAAGCCTTCATCTGCATGGCAGGAATGGCCGCCGCTCTTCCTGGAGTGGTCGCTGCCATGACCACTTTACCAGTAATCGGGGTACCAGTTGGAGGAAAGGTCCAGTACGACAGCCTACTATCGATTGTCCAGATGCCTCCTGGAATGCCGGTAGCTACTGTTGGCGTAGATAGGGGCGACAATGCTGCAGTCCTAGCAGTACAGATTCTCTCTCTTTCTGACTCAGACTTAGCTTCTGCATATTCGGATTGGCGCGTTGCACGAACCAATCAGGTAATCGCCGATGATGAGTCACTAAGGGAGTGAATCCGTGCAGACTCAGTTCCTCGTCGACGAGGCGGTCGACGCTCTGCAGTCTCAGATTGATGATACTGCGATAATCGCCTGCTCTGGCGGAATAGACAGCACGGTTGCAGCAGTTCTAGCTCACCGTGCAGTTGGCAGCATGCTGCATTGCGTCTATGTCGATACAGGATTGATGCGGTTGAATGAATCAGAGGAAGTCACGGAAATGTTCGCAGATTTGGGAATCAAGCTCAAGGTCGTAGATGCTTCTGAGAGATTCTTCAGTCACCTCTCGGGCGTAACTGATCCGGAGGAGAAGCGCAAGGTCATCGGAGAGCAATTCATCCGAGTCTTCGAAGAAGAGCAAGATGGTTGCGGAGCAAAATTCCTCGTTCAGGGAACTATTGCTCCTGACTGGATAGAGTCAGGAGGTGGCGAAAGAGATGTCATCAAGTCGCATCACAATGTAGGGGGTCTACCCGAAGATATCGATTTGGAAATTGTCGAACCTCTAAGAGAATTCTACAAGGATGAAGTCAGAGCTATTGCAAGAGAACTCAACATACCCTCTAGCGAGCGACAGCCGTTCCCAGGGCCGGGCTTGGCGGTCAGGGTTCTGGGCGAGTTAACACCTGAAAGAGTAGAGTCTTGCCGACAGGCCTGTCATATCGTCGAGACTCACCTTGAGGACGCAGCCGAGAGAGGAGAATGCGATCTACCGTGGCAGTATTTCGCAGCACTACTTCCGGTACGTAGTGTCGGTGTCCACGGAGATGTAAGGGTCCATGGGGAGACCGTAGTGGTCAGGGCAGTGACTAGCCTAGATGGGATGAGCGCAAGATACTCTGAGATACCTCACGAAATTCTAGCAAAAATCAGTACCGAGATTACTAATTCATTGAAGGGGCAAGTAAATCGTGTGGTGTACGATATTACACACAAACCACCAGGCACAATTGAATGGGAGTAATCCGATTCTTTGATGAAGGGTGGAGCCTGCCGCGAGTCAGGCCGACATAGCTTAGTTGGTGGA
>DAQX01000029.1:0-75923 GCA_002503055.1 Euryarchaeota archaeon UBA86
AGGACGCCACCCGTGACCACGACATACTTCATGCAATCAACGGGGTCTGAAGCCGTTGAGCCTCGCATATCAACATTGGCCAAGTATCTCCTGTTCTGTCCTACTCCATGTTCAAGTATCGTCTGTTTAATGTGGCCGCATGTCCGGTACTCCCGGTGACTCAATTCTGGTTACCGGTGCGCTCGGACAAATCGGAAGGGATCTAGTCGAGGCACTAAGAGACAAACACGGACAAGATTCGGTAATCGCTTCGGATGTTCGTGAAGTTGAGAATCATCCGTTTGTCGAGGAGGGCCGATTTGTTCGCCTAAGTGTACTCGATGGAGATGCCATGGACTCGGTAATTGAAGACGAGGATGTTGGAACTATCTATCATCTCGCCGCAATTCTTTCTGCAACAGGAGAGCAGAACCCAGATTTGTGTGAGAGAGTCAATGTAGGGGGGACAATTACTGTTCTTGAGGCCGCCCGCAGGCACGACCTGAGAGTATACTCTCCCTCCTCAATTGCCGTGTTTGGGCCAGATGCTCCAGCTACAGCTCCTCAGATTACACCACTCAATCCCACTACAACCTATGGCAAGACCAAGGTCACTGGCGAGGTGATGGTAATGAATTACTGGAAGCAGTACGGAGTCGATACGCGTGGAATCCGCTATCCAGGCTTGGTCTCTTGGAAGTCTCCTGCCGGAGGAGGGACAACAGACTATGCTGTCGAGATTTTCCACGCCGCTCTCAATAAGGGGCACTACGATTGCTTCGTGGGGCCTGAGACCAGACTCCCAATGATGTACATGGATGATGCAATTAGAGCCACTCTAGAGTTGATGGACGCACCTACCGAATCAATTGGCGATGCTAGAGGAGGCTACAATGTCTCAGGCATTTCATTCACAGCAAAAGAACTAGCCGATGCAATTTCAGAGAGAGTTGATGGATTCACTTGCGAATTCAAGCCTGATCACAGACAGGAATATGCTGACTCATGGCCTGACGCTGTAGATGACTCTGTTGCCAAAGATGACTGGGGTTGGAAAGCAGAGTACGATTTGACTAGAATGGTCGATGAGATGTTGGACAGACTCTCGAACTAGTCCTCATCTTCCATCTCGCTTTGCCAATCTGGAGTCTGTGCATCCTGCTTAGCCCACAGGACATCATCTATTCTCAGTACGCTACAGGCAGCCTCAGTAGAACAGTCAAGTGCATGTCTTGCAACGAACAGAGGATCAAACACACCAACCTCATCCATCTTTGAATTCTGACCTGAGTTGATGTCTAGGCCCACCCAAGGTCCACCATCCTTGGAAGCCTGTGCTGCCGAGAGTTCTAGGACGGCATCAATCGGGTCTAGTCCGGAATTCTCTGCGAGAGTTCGGGGAACAATCTCAAGAGCCGCAGCATAGGCCTCGATTGCCATCTGCTCACGGCCCGATTGAGTAGAAGCAAAAGCACGCAAGTGTCGAGCGAGATGAGTCTGCGTACCTCCTCCACCAGGAAGTAGTTTAGGCTCCTTACTCAATCTTAGGGCGACACCCATTGCATCGTCGAAAGAACACTCAACTTCTTCTCTTACAGAAGGCGAAGAGCCCCGGATTACTATCGTTACAGCACCTCCCTGGGAACCGTCAATACGTGTGTGCTTGATGGAGGAGTAGGATTGCTCACTACGGGAAGCATACGATCCAACATCTTCTGCCTTGACTCTTGAAGAGTCACGAACCATGCCGGCACCGGTCATTCGTGAAAGCATCTCCAGGTCCTCGCGCTCAAAGCGTCGATAGGCGGTGATTCCAGCATCAGTCAACATCGTAGAAGCCGACTCATCGATTCCGTCTCGTACCACGAGTAAGTCTACGTTCATCGAAGCCAACAGTTCGACCTGTTCTCTCATTCGGTTCTGTGCCCTATCGCGGAACTCCTGCAGAGCCCCAATATCTGTGACCTCAATCGAAGCCTCTAATTCAAGACTAGGTGACTCCATGCCTCCATCAATAATCACAATCCGACCAGCTCCAGAGGAGGACGGAGAAGCGACATCCATTCTCGATTTGGCTAGAACCAAACCATTCACTACTTCAGAATCCAATGCCCCTCCATCCTTGACGCGTAGACGCTTAACTCTCAATCTCTCTAGATCATCGCCACCTTCATCGGTTGAGATTGCATTAAGCGCCTCTAGAGCCAATCCTGTAAGACGCTCTCCTACAGCAGAGTCAACCTTGCCGGAAAGCGAAGTGGCCACAGCAGAGCGCATATGCTCATCGCTAATTTCTCCCATTGAAATTCTCTCAAGCTCATCCTGTGCTTCTGAGAGGGCAATTTGGTATCCGTTGAGAATCACTGACGGGTGTACGCCTGCGCGAACTAACTCGAGAGAATTCTGTAGTAACTCAGAGGTTAGGATTACTGCTGTTGTCGTACCGTCTCTTGCCGCGCGATCTTGAGCTGAGGAAGTAGAAACAAGCAACCTGGCAGTAGGGTGCTCTACCTTTGCAGTCTCCAGAACAGTTACTCCGTCATTTGTTACTGTAGAATCTCCGTCCTCATCAACCAACATCTTGTCCAGTCCCTTTGGACCTAGAGTAGAGCGTACAGCTCCAGATAGAGCAACAGCGGCCTTGACATTGTTAACGAAGGCCGAGCGACCGTGAATGCGATCGGTGTCCTCAAGGGCCACTTCGTGATCCGCCTCGACCATGTTGAGCAGCGAAAAGCGCTCTTGCTTTGAACCCGACCGTTAGGCTCTCCATACCTCAGTTCCGAACTGTCTGAACCGTACGATTCATATACGGGCGTTCTTTCGCACTATACAACCTCAGGTTGAGTAGTGATATTTGATGACTGGAATAGACTCTGATGATTGGCCTGAAGACATGTTCGAAGAGATGGCAAAAATGCTCGAGCAGATGGGTATGCCAATCGACATCAAGGCCCTTGAACAGATGATGAAGAGAGTAATGGATCAGTTCGAAGAGATGGGTATCGACCCAACTAAAATTTCACACTCCGAGTTCAAGTTCGAGTCCGCTGGCAACCCCGATGATTTCCGTCGAGCTATGGAATCAATGTTCGACAGCCAAGGCGGTTTCCAAGACTTCTTCAAGCGCATGGGCGTAAATGTAGAAGTAAAGAGCAATGAACAACCACAAGACGAGGCGTCTGCAGAAGTCGAGAAGTCGGAGGACTCCGAGATTTCTGATTTGCCTGAAGAGGATGCATATGTTTCAGATGGTCAAATGTCAGTCACAATCGATATATCGAGATTCCTAGACATTAGGAGTGAGGATCTTGAACTCTTGTTGAGCAGCGGCGGAGAGGTACTACAACTTCTCAGAAGAACTCAGCCGCGTCCATTCAAGAGATTCATTCTTCCAGAGGCAGTTGAGGATATTCTCAACTGGGAGTTGAACAACGGCATTCTGGATATTACATTCGACCTGGCATGAGCCAAGCGAACCAAGGAGAGACAAAAATGAGTGGACCTGTGATAGGAATTGACCTAGGAACAACGAACAGCTGCGTGGCGACATTGGAGGGCGGTCAGCCCACAGTCATACCTAACTCTGAAGGATCGAGAACAACCCCTAGTGTGGTCGCTTTCTCGAAGGAAGGGGAAAGACTGGTTGGCATTACCGCCAAGCGTCAAGCCGTAACCAACTCCGATCGAACTGTAATGTCGGTTAAGAGAGAAATGGGAACAGATTGGAGCAAGCAGATTGACGATGAGGAATATACTCCTCAGGAAATCTCTGCTTTCGTTCTGCAGAAACTCAAGGCCGACGCCGAAGAATACCTTGGAAAAGAAGTCAATCAAGCAGTCATCACATGCCCTGCATATTTCAGCGATGCACAGCGAAAGGCAACTCAGGATGCCGGTAGAATCGCAGGACTTGAGGTTCTGAGAATAATCAACGAACCCACCGCCGCTGCTCTTGCTTACGGCGTCGATAAGGAAGATGATCAGACAATCCTAGTTTTTGACTTGGGCGGCGGTACATTCGACGTCTCGATTCTAGATATCTACCAAGTCGATGGCCAGCCTCAAATTGAGGTCAAGGCAACCAGCGGAGACAACAGACTGGGGGGTGACGACTTCGATGACAAGATCGTTGAATGGCTCGTATCTGAGTACAAGAAAACATCTGGAATTGACCTATCAAATGACCTTCAAGCAATGAGTCGTCTAAGGGAGGCTGCTGAGAAGGCTAAGATTGAGCTATCAGGAACCAACTCAACCCAAATCAATCTTCCTTTCATCACCATGAAGGATGGTCAACCCGAACACCTAGACATGAGTCTGTCCCGCGCTAAATTCGAGGACCTGACTGCTGATCTCATCAAGAGGACGATGAAACCTACTCGCAGCGCCATGAAGGATGCTGGAGTCAAGGCGGGAAATATCGACAAGATTCTCTTAGTCGGCGGCAGCACAAGAATTCCAGCAGTCCAAGAAGCAATCGAGAAAGAGGCCGGAAAGTCGCCATTCAAAGGAATCAACCCCGACGAGGCTGTGGCAGTAGGTGCTGCTCTACAAGCAGGCATCATAGTAGGAGATGAGGGAGTTACCGATGTACTACTTCTCGATGTAACACCTCTTACCCTAGGAATCGAGACTCTGGGAGGGGTCATGACTACCATGATTGAGAGGAACACAACAATCCCTACTCGACGCTCTGAGAACTTCTCAACTGCAGCTGACAATCAGCCAGCGGTCGAAGTTCATGTTCTACAGGGCGAGAGGGAATTCGCAAAGGATAACATCACTCTTGGCCGATTCCATCTGATGGGAATACCTCCTGCACCTAGGGGAATACCCCAAATCGAGGTAACCTTCGACATCGATGCAAACGGTATTGTCAATGTGTCCGCTAAGGACTTGGGAACAGGTACCGAACAGTCGATTAAGATCGAGAGTCAGACCTCACTATCTGAAGAAGAGATTGCACAGAAGGTAGCTGATGCAGAGAAGTTTGCTAACGAGGACAAACTACGCCGTGCTGGTGTCGAATTGTTGAACACAGCTGACAGCATTGTCTACCAGACCAAGAGAATGCTAGAAGATGCGGCTGAGAAGATACAAGATCTAGACTCCGATGCAATCCATGCAAAATTGGATGATCTCAAGGAACTGATAACCAAGGAAGATGGAGAGACTCCAATCGAGGTTGATGACATCGACGAGGCTGCAATTCAGGCCAAGATGAAAGAGGTCGAGGACGAAATGCATGAGATTTCCACCAAGATGTACGAGGCCGCTGCAGCCGAGATGGCTGAGCAGCAAGCCGCTGAGGAAGACGACGAGGATGTTGTAGAGGCAGACTTCGAAGTCGTTGACTCCGAAGAGGAACTAGACGACTAATCTTCCGTAATCAACCTGTGAAGAGTCCTTACATGGACTCCAGAAACTCCGAATTGGAAGAGAGGGTTTGCGCCCTCTGAGCGAGCCTTTGAACCAGGCCCCCAGGCAGTACCTGCAATGTCGAGGTGGACCCAAGGAATCTTGTCCGCATCTTCGTCAAAGTCGCGATGAGGTACGAAGAACTCGAGGAACGAGGCTGCTGCGTTCGAAGAACCGGCCCTACCTCCAATCGATCCGTTTCGGATGTCCGCGAATGCAGAGTCTGTCATGTACTTCCTGAACTGGGCATTCAGAGGCATCCTCCATACGGCTTCTCCAGAGCGATTGGCAGCCTTCTTCAATCTCCTGCTGATATCATCATCGTTGGCCCACATTCCGGTAATCTGGTTGCCTAGAGCTACTACGATTGCTCCTGTCAAAGTGG
This sequence comes from Euryarchaeota archaeon UBA86, assembly GCA_002503055.1. Lineage (GTDB taxonomy): Archaea > Thermoplasmatota > Poseidoniia > Poseidoniales > Thalassarchaeaceae > Thalassarchaeum. The sequence continues at coordinate 5,786 of DAQX01000029.1, forward strand.
CTAGGTCAACAATGTACTCAGGATCAAGCTCTCCGGCTTTCCACAACCCATCAGCCAGAACATTTCGTCCTTCAGCATCGGTGCTGAATACCTCAATGGTCTTGCCAGAGTATGTCTTGAATACATCTCCAGGCCTGTAAGCACCTGAGCCGGGCATGTTCTCAGCCAAACATGCGACCCCATTCACCCTGCGTTCATAACCAGTCGAGTGTAAAGCCTCCATCAATCCGAATACTGTTGCAGCACCGCACATATCGTACTTCATGTCCCACATTCCACCAGTAGGCTTGATTGATATTCCACCTGTGTCGAATGTTATTCCTTTACCGACTATACAGGGTCTTTGCACCTCCTCATCCGCGTCTGGATTTAGCGTAAACAGAACCATACAAGGCTTCCTGTCACTTCCTTTTCCAACATTAATCAGCCCCCCCATTCCGAGCTCCTGTAATTTGCCCCAGTCGTAAACTTCCACAGACACATTATCCTTGTCAGCAGCCCATTCTTCTGCCCTACGAGCGTACTCCATAGGGTACAGAACATTGGCCGGCTCATTTCCTAAATCACGCGCTAGATGGACACCTCCAACTATTGAGTTAATTCTAGAAAGTCCTTCAGCCAATGACTCTTGATATCTCTGGCTAGCTTGGAACTGAACCGACCATGGTTCCATGATATGATTATCATCGATCTCTTGATGCTCTAGAAACTCGTAATCTCTCAGCATCATTCCTTCTGCAAAGTCAATCATTCGCTCACCTGTCCACCCTGAGGTGAATCTCACGCATACTGAGAGCCCCTTCTTCTTGGATAGAGAAGCCATCACTCGAGCTCCGGTGTTACGGGCCATTCCGTGGCTGAGACCATCCTTCTTGCCCATGCCGATGAGCATGACTCTACATTCAGGAGTCCAAATGACCATTCTCTGCCCCTTCTTTCCTTCAAATTCATCAGATGAAATTGCTTCCTTGACTAGGTTACGCTGACTCCGACCAAGACCTGAGAGAGCATTGTTAGGGGCTCGGCCTACTCCTTCAAAGAGAGGTATCAGCAGTTGTTCACAGGCTTCATCGAATTCATTATTGGCCCAATTCATCTTATCACCGAAGATTGCGATTTGGTAGCAATATACAAAGAATTGCTTTGAAAATCAATACTTTAGAGTGAAAATTACTATAATGAATAATGCAAATTACGGTTCAATTCTACTATTTCTTCCATTAATCGCCGCTAGAGCGATGGAGAATAAAACTAGGATTACCGAAGGAGCAGGAAGCAGACCGGACTCTACAGACTTAATTCCAACAACGCTATTGTTGACTTCCTCAATCGCCCACATCGAAGCATCGACCACTCGCTTCTGATAGTGTAGAGCGAATTGCCCACTCTCAGATATTTTCACGCCTTCGAAGTCGAGGATAATCTGCGTACTATTTGTGGCATTGACTTGGAATCCACATCCTACAAGCGAGTAATTAAACTGTGATTCTATAGTACATGGTTCCTTTTCCAGAGAAATACTAGGGACAAACTCAGTACCATCTTCATCGATGTAGACTAGCGTGGCATTTGCCGTAGAAGCTCTACCTAGGTTAGAAACTGATAACTCAACTCGAGATCCATCTATGGCCAATGAATCAACAACCAATCTAGCCCTCCAGTACCACACATTCTCGATTAGATAATTCATCACATCGAGTTCTTCTCCCAATCTGTCCGAGACTGCCTCTATGGATCCTAGAAGGAATTGCTCATCATCGGTCTCAAAGGTGAAAGTTGGGTACCCCATAACACCGTAGCCATAATCACGACTAGTTCCACAATTCGGGTATAGACCTTGGTTAGCGTTACGAATAGGTATGTCTGAAATGTTTGAATTCACTTCATCTCTAATGTGGTGATACATTTCCCAGTCAGAAGGCTGTTCTGGCCATTTACCCCAAGGGTAGAGCATAATCCAAACTCCAGTATGCATTGTAATGTATAGGTCGGCATGAGGAACTACCTCGTTCATGTAAATCGAATTTGCAAGAGTCTCTGATTCACTGAATGCCGAACTTCCAGGCTGAGTTGTGGGGCATGTGTTCCAGTAATGGTCATAATTTCTATTCAGGTCTACCTGATTGACATTCCACCTGGTATCGAAGTCATTTCCATCTGCATTTAGCATGATGAGAATATGTAATTCAGTGGTCGCCAATACATCGAGTACCTCTTGTTCACCATCGCCCCAGCCTTCGATATAATATTCAGCCACCAGAAACGCAAGCTCCGTTCCTAAATGTTCGTTCCCATGATGCCCTCCGTCAATGTAAACCACTTCTTTGGCTGATCCATCGGGCTTGGTCTCCTGACTCCAATCTGAAATTTGTAACATCCATAGGTTCCTTCCCAATTCTGTTTGACCTACGACCAACAAATTCACGATTTCTGGGTAATCATCCGCCCATGCATTGACATCCAATGTCAGTGTTGCATAGGAATGATACCAGTGCTCCTGAATTATGTCCGGCTGACCTATCTGTGCCGATGCTATCGGTGCAACAGGCACAGTCAGCATCAGGGATGTGAGGATAATCGCTGCCCAGCGGCGCATAGCGCCGCTGAGGGGGTCTTCATCTACAATCGTTGGCACTAAATGTCAATTTTTCCACTAGTTACGACTAGCAATGTGAGCGACCAGCATCTTGGTAGCGATGAGTGCTGCGTTGAACTGGGTCAGACGGTCCTCACCGGGGACGATTTCGTTGACATCGACCCCAATGACCTCGGCAGAACTTGCGAATAAATCTTCGATAATCTCTACGGCTGCCCAATGACTCAAACCTCCAGGAACTGGAGTACCGGTGTCTGGAACAAGCGAGCCGTCCAGACCGTCGACATCGAAGGTCAACCAAACAGGCCCCTCTATCTGCGCAATTCTTTCCTTGAGCGCAACCCATCCTGCTTGCCCGTCACACACGCCCATGAAATCCCTAGCATACCAGGTTTCCACTCGCTCATCATTGTCAGAGAATTCTGCCTCCTCTCTGGATAGCACTCGTGTACCAATTTGCACTACACGACCAACCCCTGCATCGAGAGATCTTCTGACTGCGGTTCCATGAGAGAATCTTTCTCCTCCGAGTTGATCCCTAAGGTCGGCATGGGCATCGACTTGAATCAGCGTCAGGCGACTCAAATCTCCGTCCAATGAAGGATGTCCTGCAGCAGCCTGCATCAAGGGGGGAAGAATGCCGTGTTCACCACCTAGGAATAACGGAAATTGCTCACCATCCATCCACTTTACTGCATAGTCTCTAATCGAATCCAATTGCTCCATCAGAGTTCCTGCATTTGACGACCATGCTTCTGCAGTATGCATTCTCATTCCGCAAGGTAGTTCCTCAGGAAGCAAAGTGTCGTACAATTCTACTTGAGAACTAGCAGAGATACAAGCCGCAGGACCATCTTCCGTTCCCTCTCCCCAACTTGTTGTCATCTCGAATGGAATTGGCAGAATCACAATGTCCCATGGCCCATCTTCGGACTCTTTGAGGCCGAGGAAAGTAACTCTCTGCTGCTCTTCCACGAGGTCGCGAAAGTAGCAGGAAGATTAACCGCTTCGGAGAGAAATTGACCTTTTTCAGGGCACAGGGAAGGACTGTTGAAATAGCGCGGCCTCTCATCTATACTCGCCGCGGAGGGATTAGATGGGATTGACACTAGCACAATTGACCGACGCTATTCGGCATAAGGTCGATGCCGATATGGAGACCTCGGTTGCTGAGACTATCGCCGAGCATGCACTCGGATTCTTTGGTTTCTCCAATCGCATTATCGACAATGCTCTCGAGCCAACCGATCGCAACCTGTTCTATCAGTTGCAGGACTATGACCTGTTGACAACTGAATCAGAAGAAACCACACTTTGGGATGGTCGTGAGTGGAGGATTCACTACTGGAAATTCAAGTCTAATGCCGAGGAGCTTGCTAGACTTGCCGCTGAAGGAAAGACCAACAAGGGTGACGACGACCCCTATGCGGGCGTCTATGACGATGTTCCTGCCTCACTATGGAGAGAACGCTCGGGCGAGGATGACGATTACGAAGAGCCTCTGTTCTAGTACAGGGCGGGAATCGGTTCATATCTCATGATTCTAGGCACATGCTGTGCCTCACGCGAGACAAGCACTCATAATCCTCGTAACTCTCTTACTATCGACCCAAGCATCGTTGGTTCTCGCCGAGGAAGAGACGCAGACCACCTGTGCCGTACTTGTCGATTGGGATGTCGAGGAGCATTGGGATGGGGGCTGGAATGTTACATTCGATGTCCTACATAGGTATCTTGTGATATTCGACCCCCCATTCACCGCAGGTGATACTCCAACTTCAGTCACAGTTTCAGTAGAGCAGCACAGAGATGAAATCCAAATTGCTGACAACTCGAACGCCTCGTACATCAATGCCGGCGGCGAGATTGACATTGTACTCGACACCGAACCTGAGTTTGGAGACATCGTTCAGATTTCTGTAATAACTTCCGAGGCCACCTGCTCTAGAGAACTCTCCATTACTCGCTGGAATCAACCTATGGCTGATCACGAGATTACTAGAGAGACAACTTGGAACATGGATGGTGCAGAACAAGACAACAGCATCGACTTTGAAGGAAGAGGATGGCAGAAGAGAACAGGAGATATCCTAGAGTCTAACGAACTCGGTAATGGGACTCTGTTGCTAGACTCGATGGATGGTACACAAGGCCTCATGCTAGCACTCAACCTTGAGACAATCTGGCTCAACGAGACTTATGATGGAGTCGAACTTTTGAATCAGGACTTTGAGATGCGAGGAAACGGCTCACTCTTCCTGAACACCACCGAGGAAGGAGATGAAGGAAACAGCGGATTCTCCGTCGATGTTGATGTTCATGAAGTACTAGTTCTGCGTTCATGGCAGGAAGACAGCTCTACTGAACGCTTCCTGATCGACGGAACAGGTTGGTTGTCTTTCAACGGAGGAGATAATAATAGCTCTGAAGGAGGATTTGGACAACTTTCATCCTTCTATTGGGAGACATGGGACGAAGATGACAGAAGGAGATTACAGCATCTACAACTGGAAGCGAATGCAACTCTGCGACTCGACAGTGGCGCAAACGAGTATTTCTCATTCGATCTCGATGAGTTCAGAATCCTAGAGCGCTGGGAAGACGGAATCAGAGAGGAACAACACTCACTGATTCTTGGCGGCGGAGATTTCGGGTTCTTAATTGACGACGAATTCTTCGAAGTCGAAGTAAACGGAACCATCCCACTCATCCATTTCGAGACTATTGGGGGAGAGACAGTTGCAGATACAATCAGACTCGATGGAACCTACGACGGTGATGCAGAGGGTAGTTTCGGATTGATTAGAAGAATCGTTGATACAGGTACTCAAGAGAATGCAACTGGTGTGATGTTTGAGGTAGATAAAATCGAGAATGAGTTTTGGTTCAATGTCTCTGCAACTCCAATTGGCCCAATTACTGAGGATTGGCAGGCCGAGCACAATTTGACCTACGAGTACACAGTTCCACAAGTCGACTGGTGGAATCGTACCATCAGGTACCAGTATATCGAGGACAATGGAACTGTGAATAATGAATATCCCGAGACATCGCCAATCATCGTACAGGCGCAGCAGCCTGAAGCAAACCGTATCTTTGAGAATCATATTTCCAGAGAGACCGGATCTGCTCCAGAGATTCTCGTGCCTGGAGATAGTTTTGCTCTTGTAGGCAATGACGCACTCATACTGTCAGTCGATGTGATGTCTATTGTAGATGGCGAAATGGACGGACACAATGTCACTCTAGCAGAGTGGATTGGTGACTATGGCGGTAACACATATGCATCAGGCAGTGTCGTCAATGAAGGTCCACTTGCCGGTTTGTTGAATGAGGTCTATCGCTGGATCGACATTTCATTCAGCGAGAACGGGAGCTCCGAAAATCTAGCCTTTGTAGAGCATCAGTCTGTCGATAGAGTCCTCTCTCCTTCGGTAATCTCGGAGGAAGAAAATACCCCTCCTGCTCTAATTTCTGTAGGTTTCAGAGAAGGTAGGCTTCTGACTGAGGGAGACTCTGCTCATTTAGAAGTCCTAGTCTATGACTTCGATACAGATGTCACAGCTGTATCCGTGGATCTGACTGATATTGGCCTAGGAATAGTCGAACTCTCGGATTCTGGTCTTCTGGGTGACCACACCATCCATGATGACATCTGGACGGCACTGGTGAATTATGAAGGCCTAGAGCACGGCATAATCCCAACCTCAGTTACAATCGATGATTTCTGGCTCTCAATTGTTGAGGAATCTAGTATTGAGATAACCAATGCAGCCCCCAGAATGCTTTCTCTACAATTCTCCCCTGACTCCGTGTTTCGCGGAGATTTAGTCGATGTCATAGTCACCGCAGTGGATGGCCACGGAGTCGAATCTGCAGCTGTTGACTTGCTTGGAGTCGGAGGTGAGCTAAGCCAACTAATCGAAACTAATGGTGAATGGATTGGCCAATTTACTGTACCGACCGGCATGTCCCCAGGGGAGCGAACAATTCCAATCCGAATAACCGACGGCGACGGCGAGACAGTGATTTCAGAGCATACTCACGCAGGAGGATTTCCAATTGATGCACCAAAGTTGACAATTGTGAATGAAGCTCCGATTATTGGAGACATTATCATTATCAGAGAAGGAGAAACAGTTGACACAGTACATGTTCCCTCTAGTGGTGACCCGATTACACACTTCCTTGAAGTTGCTATTGATGATCCAGATGGAGTCTCTTCTGCACAAGCAAAGATTGGCAGACTAGCACCAATTGGTAGCTCCGATGCTTGGCTTCTGATGGTGGACGATGGAACAGGCGGAGACAGGGTTGCAGGCGATGGAATCTACACACTCTCTTTCGATGTTCGAACGACCTTGCCAGAGGGCAACATGACAATAGAAGTCAGAGCCACAGACACTTACCTCTCCACAACTCCGTACAACGATCAGCAGCAGACTCTAGAACTTGAGAAGATGATTTCTGGAGGAAGTGGAGGAAACTGGATTGCTGACAACTCGATGTTACTGGTCGCAGTCGGCCTAGTTCTTCTGCTTCTAATCGGAGCTACTGCTATCGTAATTTCGATACGGAATTCTGAGACCGAGTGGTAATCAATCCAGCTCCTTGGGCCTGAGTACCTCAATCAGACTCCACTTCCGACCGTCATTTTCTATCAAAGCAGCAGCCCCCGCGGGCATCACCTCCCACTCTCCAGTTAGATGGTTAATCAGAACTTCTGAGCCCGGATTATGTCCGAGAATCAATGTTGTCCCTCCTTCAAGCAGATCTTCTAACTGTTCGGAAAGGCTACTGAGTCCGGCATGGTAGATTTCTGGACGAATTTCAATGGATGCATCACCAATCACAGCAGACATCCCTTCCAATGTCTCAATCGTTCTTCTAGAGCTGCTCACTAGGACTAGTTGAGGCAACCAACCTCGGTTAGCCAGAATCTGCCCCATCCGTGGTGCATCGTACTGACCTATTTCACTCAGTGGCCTATCATGGTCAGTAAGATCAGGATAGTCCAAACTACTCTCGGCATGGCGCATCACTACCAACCTGTTTCTCATGACTTGCACATGTCACACTACTTCTTGAATTGCATGAATCTCATAAGACGCCGCGCGGTGGGTTACACATGCACACACGCGAGCACCTGTACATAGATGGCAGTTGGGTTGAACCTACAGGCGAGGGGTCAATCGAAGTCATCAATCCTGCTAATGAGGAAATCATCGGCTCAGTCCCGGTAGGTTCGGCCGCAGATGTCGAGGTGGCTGTTGCAGCGGCCAAAGCGGCCTTCTCCGAGTGGTCTAATACCTCGGTGGAAGACAGAGTTGTCTTCCTTAACTTGCTCTCACAGGCCATCAAGGAACATACCGAAGAGCTCACAGAACTGATTACTTCAGAGGTTGGAACTCCAATCAATTACTGCCGAGGCGCAATGGTTGGCACTCCCAGAGTGGTTACTCGTTCGTACGCTAAGATTCTAGAGAACTACGAATGGGAAGAAGAGGTGAGAAACTCACTAATTGTCAAGGAGCCCATTGGCGTAGTTGCTATGATTACTCCTTGGAACTATCCTCTACACCAGATCATTGGCAAGGTCGCTCCGGCTATTGCGGCTGGCTGTACTATGGTCGTCAAGCCATCCAAGGAAGCGCCCCTGAACTCATTCGTACTCGCAGATATCATTCACGAGATTGGTCTGCCTGCAGGCGTATTCAATCTAGTTTCAGGACACGGCAGAGAAATTGGTGAGGTATTGAGTAATCATCCCGATGTGGATATGGTAAGTTTCACCGGCTCCACAGGAGCTGGAGTCAGAGTCAGCGAGTTGGCTGCTCCAAGTGTAAAGAGAGTAACATTGGAGCTCGGCGGCAAGAGTGCCAACATTATTCTCGATGATGCAGACATTGCAAAGGCAGCATCAGCATCGATTCACGCATGTTTTGGAAACTCCGGTCAGGAATGCTCTGCACTGACTAGATTATTAGTTCCCGAGTCGAAAAAGCAAGAAATAGTGGAAGTGATAACTGCGAAGATGGAGAAGTATTCTGTTGGTAATCCTATGGACGAATCAAAGCGCTGCGGACCGATGGTGTCCGGCAGACAGCAGGAGAGCGTTTCCTCATTCATTGCTGCTGGAATCGAAGAGGGAGCCACTTTGCTGGTTGGAGGATTGGGGATGCCTGATGGACTGGACAAGGGATATTTCGTTCGACCAACTGTGTTCTCAGATGTAACTCCGGAGATGACCATTTTCCGTGAGGAAATTTTCGGACCAGTACTCTCGATTACTACATACTCTACAGAGGAGGAAGCCGTCGAGTTAGCCAATGATTCAGAGTATGGATTGTCTGGCGGAATTTGGTCAGGTGATGAAGAAAGAGCCCTGCGCGTGGCCAGACAAATGCGTACCGGACAAGTCAGTATCAACGGCGGACCATTCAACATCTCCGCTCCTTTTGGAGGCTACAAACTCTCAGGAAATGGTAGAGAGTTAGGAGTTCACGGCCTCGAAGAGTTCCTTGAAGTCAAGGCTATTCAGCGCTGAGGTAACATGAGCCCCCATCGCCTGCTGATTATCACAGGTACCAGCGGGGTTGGCAAGTCAACTCTTTCAACTAGAGTTGCATCAAATCTTGATTTCTCTAAAATCGTCTCCACTGATACGATAAGAGAAACCCTGAGAACCAAATTCGATCGAGATGAAATTCCAGCCCTGCATAGGTCCTCATTTGAGCCGGCCGGTTCGGGAGCCATAGAAGACTGGCATCAGACCGTAGCAGTACTATCGGAAGCTATCGGAGCAGTTGTAAAGCGAGCCGCCACTAAATCATCTGACCTTTTGCTTGAGGGAGTACACATTATTCCCAGCGAAGAAATAATTTCTGAATGGAGAAGTTCCGGCGGAGTATCCTGTGGCGTAGTTCTTCGGGTTGATGACGAGGAGACACATCAAAAATTCATCAGATTCAGAGAGAAGCACAATAGTAGAGGAGTGGCACACTATCTCGGCAATTTCGATCGAATACGAGAGATTCAGAATCGAATGATTATTGATGCAGAGAACTCCGACTGGTTAAGCATCGATACTAGTATCGAAGAGAACCCAATTAGTTTGATTGAAAACTCGTTCGACTAATGGGAAAAAAAAATCTCACAAATTATAGGGACTAACGCCCGACCCATTCTGCCTCACTGCGTTCAAGGAATGCCTGGACACCAATCTCCTTGTCTTCGGTATCGAAAAGAGCAACGAATTCCGAACGCTCTGCTAGTACGCCCTCCGTGAATGGTAGATCTAGAGATGCTCGGACTGCTCTCTTGGCAACCTTGACAGTATAGGGTGACTTTCTCGCGATAACTTCAGCCATCTGCATGGCCTCTGATTCCAAGTCCTCTGGTTCGACGACTTTGTTCACCAAGCCAAGACGCAGGGCATCTTCGGCTCCTACCATCTCCCCTGTTAGGGTCATCTCCATCGCCTTGCCGTAACCTAACAATCTACACAGCCTTTGAGTTCCTCCACCGCCCGGAATTAGTCCGAGATTAATTTCGGGCTGACCAAATTTGGCACGACTTGATGCCACTCTGATATCACACGCAAGTGCTAACTCAGTACCTCCGCCTAAAGCAAAACCGTCAACCATTGCTATGGTTGGTTTTGATAGATTCCAGACTGCTTCCCAAGCATTGTTCGCAAAGAAATCACGAACATCGTCAGATGACTTACCAGCGAATTCAGAGATGTCTGCTCCGGCGGCAAAGGCCGCGGGCTTTGCTCTACCCCCATCTTCTACCGGATGCGGCGCAGCCCCTCTTATCATAACGGCTCTAATCGAGTCTTCCGCCTCCACTCTCGCACATTGCTCTTTGATAGACGCGTGCGATTCTTGATTCAGCGCGTTGAGCTTATCAGGGCGATTCAATGTCCAGATACTAATCACACCGCCCGATGGACTACTACCTTCGACCGGGATATCTTCTACCAGCAGAACTCTCTCTGTCATGTTGCCTCCACAGAGCCTATTGGCTTGAACATTCAGGCTACTCAACCTTCGTCAGGTTTCACTGGAGGGGGCATAGGGGGCATTCCCGGAGGGAGGGGCATAGGGGGCATTCCCGGAGGAGGGGGCATAGGAGAAATCTCGTCTACCATCTCTTCCTGATCCTTCTTGCGAATGTCTTCTCTGGGTTTTACTTCAAGAGGGATTCTGATTCGAAGAATCCTCTCCTCGTCTATTCTAACATACGACACTCCCTGTGGCTTGGTTGAGTCAGGAGATTCCGGTTCGTCGAGAACGGTCATTCCATGGTCGGGCTGCTTGAGTAACTCTGCCAGATCTTCTCCATCCTCAACTGCAGACCATATTCTAGCCTTAGCAGCCCTTCTCTCAGCCATCTGCATCCTGCGCTTTCTTTCGATACGTGATCTAATCTCGGCCCTCTTGGCCCTTCTTTGACCTACAAACTCCTCAACCTCGGCTTCAAAATCTCCTTGAGGATTAGATTCGGCCACATATCGAGCTGCTAGATTGTTATCATCATCAATAATGACAGGCATTGGTGCAGGCGGCGGTAAATCGCCTTCGGCTGCTACAGGAGTGGGCATGGGCATGGGTGGCAGAGTAGGTAGAGGCATCTCTGGCTGTGGAGACTTACCTCTGCTTCGCTTGATTTTCTCTTCCTTGCGCTGGCTGGCGGTTTCAACTTCAAGTACAGGCTCTGGTAGATCGATTTCTACCTTCGGCTCTTTCTTCACTTCAGGCTCTATGACTATCTTTGGAGGTTGAGGAACAGGAGAGCGCCCTGAGAACATCAGAAGAGAAACCAATGCTAGAAGGACAATTCCTCCTGCAATTTGAGTTAACGGACTCATATCGCCCGACAATATGAGGAACAACAGACTCCCGAGAATAACCGCTATCCAAAGAATCAACCGAGTGAGCGATACCATGTTCCCGACCCGTACGAAGAGCCTTCTGCCTTCACCTTGACGGGGACCTGAGAAGCTCTGCTAGACTATTCATTGCCTTTGCTCGGTGTGTGATTCCGGAGTATTTACCCTCTTCCCATTCTCCGAAGGTGCGCCCATCTCCCTCATTTGGGATGAATATTGGATCGTATCCAAATCCACCACTTCCTCTAATGGAATCAGCAATTTTTCCTCTGCAAACTCCCTCTGCGCTCCAAGTTGAAACACCGTCAGAGACCTTAGCTACTGCTCTGAACTCTGCCCCTCTAGGCATGCCCTCTCTGAGCATGGATAGTATGCCTTCGAGGCCAATTTGCCTCTCTACTTCTGCCGACTTGGCCCCTGGCCACTCATCAAAGGCATCGAGGAAGACACCCGAATCCTCCACCATTACAGCAACTCCCTCAATTCCTTCTTGTTCCAACAGGATTAGTGCTTGAACCATCTTTGAATTCGCTACAGCCTCAATCCCCAATTCTTTGGGCTCATCAAACTCAGGTGCGACTCCTCTAACTAACAACTGCTCAACAGTGTGTCCCGAGTCGGCTAGTAATTTTCTGGTCTCGGAGACTTTGCCCTGATTGCTTGTAACGAACAGTATCCTCATGCTGACCCTATCCGTGATATCTCACTCTTCCCCTTATCGTCTCAAATCTTGATACAACATTTGCAGCTTCGTCATTACCCGCATCCATGTATCCTCTCAACATCGCATCGACTGCTCCCCCTAGTTCGGAATGGCTAGCCGTCAAACACTCGTTGAGCACCTGTAGATCTAGTCCCATGTGCTCTAACTCAGGAGAGACCCTCGCCAAACCAAAATCGATTAGCGAAAGGTTACCCATTTCGTCGATTAGGATATTATGGGTAGTCAAATCTCCATGAGAAATATCTTCCTCGTGCAATCTGCGAATTAATGCTCCAATATTCTCCATCACATCAATGCCGGCAGAACCGTCTGAGATCGCCTCATACAAAGGCCTCCCATCGATTCTTGAGATTAGAATCCAAGACTCCTCAATATCGCAGTCGTATAATGATGGAGAGGAGAATCCAGACTGCTGCAATCTACCCAAGACTCTGACTTCTACTGATAGCCGACTGCGCGTCAATCTACGATCCAAGTCTGGATGCCTGTAACTCCTCGGCCTCCTCATCTTGAGGACCGCTGGCTTCCCCATCCATTTTCCCGCTGTGACAGTCGCTTCCGCACCCTCATGCAGAAGTTCGAGAGGCTCCCACATGCGTATCGCGGCTCCCGCCATGCAGTTGCGACATTAGATGACTTCAAAGCGGTTGCACATGACGAAGTAACTGTATGGCAATAGAATTGCCTCCACCACCTCTCCAGCGAGGTATCGTGAATCATTCATCATATTCCAAATTAGAAATAGAAAAGGAGGCAGAGAGACTTAGCACCACCATCAAACAACCATTCAGGTGGAGTTTAGAGACCTGCAGATTAATAGCACCACTAACGCTTGAAATCAACCAACTAAAAAAGGAGAAAGATGTCATCCTAATTGCACACTCATATCAAACTCCAGACATCACTTATGGAGTGGCCGACGCTGTTTCTGACAGCTATGCCCTCTCTAAAGAGGCTAGAGATGCCTCTCAGAATACAATCCTTTTCTCCAGTGTAAGATTCATGGCCGAGACGGCCAAAATAGTCAGCCCTCACAAGACCGTACTACACCCTTCGCCGGAAGCAGGATGCTCACTAAGTGACTCAATTACTGCTCAAGATGTCAGAGACATTAGAGCAAAGTATCCAGGATTACCAGTGGTTTGCTACATCAATACCAGTGCGGAAGTTAAGGCCGAGTGCGACGCCTGCGTTACCAGCAGCAACTATCTGAGAATTTGTGAGAGGTTACCTGGAGATGGCCTAATTTTCGTACCTGATAGATTCATGGGCAAGCATCTGCAGAACCATCTAGCTGGCAAGAAGGAAGTAATCATCTTCGACGGAGAGTGCGAGGTTCATGCTGCATTTACTGGAGAAAAGATACGAAATTGGAGAAAGCGAGCGAGCGATGCAGGCATGGAACTACAGGTCCTCAGTCACCCGGAATGCGATACAGATGTATTGGATGAAAGTGACTTTGTAGGCAGCAGTGAGGTTCTGATGGAAGAAGCTCTAAGACTCGCTTCAGTCGGGAAGAAGGATATGATGCTAATTACCGAATGCGGCACTACTGATAGAATTCTTGCCGAGTCAAATGAGGATCTTAATTTGGTCGGGGCCTGTGTGATGTGCCGGCATATGAAGACGACACAACTCGAGGATATTCTACAGGCACTTCGTAATCCTAGACCCAACCAAATCATCGAATTGGAAACATCAGTCATTGAGAAAGCCAGCAAATGTCTGGACGAGATGTTCCGACTCGCAGAATAATTATCTTTCCGATGCGGCCTGATAAGCCCACAGAAATAGCAATGGAATCAACATTACAATAGCTGACTGTAGTATGACAGAGGAATATGGCTCGAAAGTCTCGCCCGAGTATACTTTCAGGACAGCCCCACCATCACTTTCGACCTCAATCCAAGCCACTTCTTCAAGTAGAACTTGAGGCTCCATCTGGTTGACATCATCATCACGAGTAATCGCTATTGTCGAATTACTTTCTATCTCATGCAGGTATACATCATTTGTGCCGACAATATTGTCTGTTGGGTCCCAGAATGCTATTTGCAGGAAAGCAACCCTATTGTCACCAATACTTGGGGAAGATGATTGCCATAGGGGATCAGACAACATCCTCTGTTCCCCTGTAAGAACATTGACCAGAACAGTTCGATTTACGGGACCAACATCGACTACCGCAACAAGCCATGATGATGACATATCGATGTCAATCACAGTAGCATTGGAGTAATTCACAGGGATTCCTGATATCTGCTCTAGATACTCATCCTCGGCCACAGTAGCAGTAGCATTCAACTCAATTCCAATCTCAATTCCTCCAGAAATGGATGTGAGATTAACTGCGGGTGCAGTTTGTGATGCACTTACCCAAGCCACTAGTGAACCAGATGCCTCTACTATGGAATAGGTACCATTTTGTTGCCCCAGTAGAGTGTTGTTATTTCCAACATCCACGAACTGTATAGAAGACTCGTTCATAACGGCCAATACAACCATTCCAGCATCCTCTATGATTGCAACATCTGAGATTATACCAGTATTTTCCAGATTTAGAAGGGCTGACGATTCAATTCGATTGTCCAAGTCGTAGAACTCTAGATTCTGCGAATCATACAACACCATGTATTGGCCCGAGACGATTACCGATGGAGAAGATGCCCACTCGCTGCTGACAATCTCTATTTCTTCCTGAGAAGTCACATTCCATTGAGTGATTTTGATTTCCGAAGTTATCGGATCTTCCTCGACAGATACTAACCATCCTTCCGAGCCGGCAGCAGCGGTTGGCCACTCGACTCCTTCCAGAGGAAAGTCCTGATGAGTAGCATCCCACAACAGTACTCCTCCTGTTGACATCACAACTGCTGCAATCATGATACTGGTTTGCTTTCTACTGGGCTCCCTTAGTGGCCTGAGATATTCTCTTGCACTAGCGGAGACTTGCTTAATCCATTTTTGAGGATCGGAAATAGCCCTAGCTAGCCTACGGCCAAAGAGCCGTTCATCAGCAACCCTCCAAATCGAGTCACTTGTTCTTGAAGTGATTTCTACGGCGATAATAGCGACTACCATTCCTCCGATTATGTCCACTACCCAATGTATTCCTAGATACACTATACTGAGCGCAGTCAAGAGGATGAATCCCATCAGAAAGTTACGATACCTATGCCATCGTCCGTCTCCATCCCAGCGTTGCATAGTCAGCCAGATTGCAAATGGCAAACCGATGTGTAGACTAGGCATCCCATTGGTGAATGGATCAATTCTTGTGAACCAGTTGTTGATTTCAGGAGTCAGATCGTAGGCAATCGTCTGCATCTGTGGGATATGATTCCCAGTTACGCCGACATTAAAGAATAGATAGAATGGAATCGCTAGCACATATACCCAGAACATCGACAGAGAGATTCTGTCTGCCATATGCCTGTCATCGAAGTAAATCGGATACAGGAACGATGCGAAAGTAGCAGTCATGAATCCCATTACATAGAAGTGAGTCAGAACTTCATCCAGTAGAGGGCTTCTCAATGCTTCTTGTACCCAAAGTACGATATCACCCTCGATTGCGTATACATAGGGAGTCATGTCCAGTTGAGTATTTGCCATCAGAGCACGATCCATCCCGTCTAGAATGTCCTTCCAAAGATAGACAGAGAAAACCACAATCATATGCGCCCAGTAACGCCTGAACATATCGATGAAACCGTCAGCACTTAGCCTAGCATAGCTAGGTTTGAACAACGGCATCATGGCTATGCTGAGTACAATCGCACCTGTTATCCAAGTGATGTAGATACCAGTTCCCGCAGCCATTCTCAATACCTCTCGAGCGGCAAATGCGCCATCAATTCGACCCTTCTATGGAGGTTGAGAGTCAAGTAATCCTCACAGATGAACCGGAACCCTCTCCTAGAGTTTCCAAAACATTCTCTACTATTCCATCGAAGGCCAATGCCGTATCTCCTTCAGGTTCAGCTACGATTCTGTGTACTCCATCATCACCGCCTCGCACGATCCCCGGGTCGAATGGAAGTGAGCCGAGGAATGGCACCCCTAGATCCTCCGCAGCATGGGCACCTCCTCCAGACTTGAATACATCTAGAGTCATCGACCAAGTACCATCGTCATCGGTACTAGCAGAGATTGGAACACCCCCGGGTCCTATCACTGTGACCTCGTCCCCCGGGCTTGCTGTACCTCTTATTTTGTATCCACTCATGTTTTCAACTACTCCTAGAACAGGCACAGATAGAGTCTTGGCAAAACTGATTGATTTGCGACTATCTAGCAGAGCGACCTCTTGAGGAGTGGTCACAATTACCACGCCATCTATTCCTGGAAGATTTTGACTGACAGTTAGAGGCTCATCGCTAGTTCCAGGGGGAAAGTCGATGATTAGAGCATCCAACTCACCCCATGCAACATCGCCGATAAACTGCTGAATTGCTCCGAGTTTTATTGGACCGCGCCAGATGACCGGCTTGTCAGGGTCCTCAAGCAGGAAAGCCATCGAGATGACCTTGACTCCGTGTGGTCCGATTGCAGGGAAAATCTGTCCCTCCTCCACATTCAGGTCAGACTCCTCTATTCCAAGCATCTTAGGGATATTTGGTCCGGTGATGTCGATGTCCATCAGCCCAACACTCATCCCTTTCCGAGCGAGCGAGAGTGCAAGGCCTGTAGCCACCGTTGACTTACCGACTCCGCCCTTGCCAGATAGAACCATGATCTTGTGCTTGATATCTTCATCCATCTTGGTTATTCGCAGTTTTCTCTGCATCTGCTGATATGCCTGCTCCATCTGTGCACGCTGCTCGGGAGAAGCATTCGGATCGGCCGGCACATCCACTTGCTCACCGGAATGGTGGCTAATAGGTGAATCCGCCATGGCACTACGGCATGAGAGGGCTACTTCAATTCTGTTCAGCGAATCTTACTGAATATATGTTGAATATTGTGGATTGGTTCATTAGTCACCTAGCCTAGGCATTCTCGATGCGGATACTATTCGTGTGTGTCGGGAATACTTGCCGCAGTCAGATGGCACAAGCTGCTGCCAGACACATGGGGCACGAGGCAGAGTCTGCTGGAACTCATCCAGGTGGAGCTATTGCAGCTAATGCAATCAAGGTCACATCCGATTTGGGAATAGGAATGGAAGGCCAGTACCCAAAGTCTGTTGACGAAATAGAAACAACTGGGTATGACCGAATTATCAGCATGGGTTGTGGAGTAGAGTGCCCCGTGCTTCCTATTGATGAGGATTGGGGGTTAGATGACCCGGTAGGCAGAGGGGAGGAAATCTACCGTTCGACTCTGAATGACATACTGAGCCGTATCGAAGCTCTTGCCTAGTGTACCGACGCTTAGAAAAGCGATTCTTGTTTCCCCGATTTCACACGAGTGTAGTGTAGTGGTTATCACCGGGCGTTGCCAACGCCTGAACCCGGGTTCAAATCCCGGCACTCGTACCATGAATTGGCAGATGCGTATCTCTAAATGATCTAATCAATCTGATTTTCTCTTCTTAGTCTAGTCACTCCTACAATTAGAGATAGAATACAAACCAAAGCCGCCACATTTGCGGCAATTATCGAAATTGATCCGATTAGGATTCCGTAGATTAGCCATAATACGAGAGCCGTAGAAACCAACCAGAAAGTGGGAAGTGAGATGCCCTCATGAAGTCCTTCTATCCACACCTCTCTCAACTGAGGAAGCCAAGCCATTACGCCTAATGTTCCAGCAATGATTCCAATCGATTCAATCAGAAAGGTCTGCATGCTAACCTCAAAGATCATCTCGGTCCGATTTACCATCTGATGACCACTCATAGATTCCCTTGCCGACTTTCTTTCCTAGATTTCCAGTTTCGACCAAACGATCGAGCATAGGATGTGGCAAGTATCGATCATCATCGAAAGCCTCGGCCAGATTGTTCAAAATATCGCGACGAACATCTAAACCAACTAAGTCGCTTAACTCAAGAGGTCCCATTGGATGCTTGTAGCCAAGTCGCATAGCAGTGTCAATGTCGCTAGCTGAGGCGACCCCATCTGCAAGCATCCTAATCGCCTCATTGCCCAGAACCACGCCCAATCTACTGGTAGCGAAACCCGGCACATCGCGAACAAGAATAGTTTCCTTTCCCATTGCAGAACCGATTGATTGCGCGACTTTGACAGTGTCATCCGAACACGATTCATGACGAACTAACTCTATTAGACTCATCAACGGAACCGGATTGAAGAAATGCATCCCGATAATCCTCTCCGGACACCCAGTAACACTCGCAATGTCTCCAATTCGTAGGCCGGAGGTATTGGTTGCAATAATTGCGTGAGAAGGCGCCATCTCTTCGAGCTGACGAAAGATACTTTGCTTCAGTTCCATTATCTCGGGCACGGCCTCGATTACGAGATCAGCACCAGATACTGCCGTGGACATATCATCGTGCGAACTAAGATTAGCCAACCACTCTGATTTCTGCTGCTCTGTGGTCTTACCGCGAACGATCCCTTTGTTCCAGAAGGAACTAATCGAATCCATGCCCTTCTGAAGCCCCTCAGGAAATGCATCGTAGAGCCGGGTTTGCCAACCAGTCTGAGCACAAACCTGAGCAATTCCGGAACCCATCGTCCCGGCGCCGATGACGGCGACGGTTCGGATACTCATTGACTCACTCCCGGCCGTATGCTGCTAGCGCTGCTTGAAACAGTCGCTGACGAGGCACATCATGCTCTAGGAAGCAGGTGAACGGAGCGACATCCTTGAGCAACTCAATTGCAGAAACATATGCTCCGTATACATACGGGTCAGCGGTTTCTGTGCTAGGGATATCTATTCCCAACTTGCTCAATCCTCTGAGTGTATCCTCGTCCCAGATAGCATATGTGTGACTTGTGAAATGTAAGTAGGCGGAAAGCCGGCGCATATCTGACCTAGCCTTCTCAGTAAAACTCTCGATTAGGAGGGTGTCAGGGTACCTGATAGCATAGAGGGCCAGCAAAACTTCCCTCTGAGTCTCCTCGCGCCAATCGCGCTTTGGCAAACCCATCCATGAGTCAATCATGTCAAGCATTTCCTGATTGTATGGTCTGCGAATTCTGTAGAGTAACTCCTCGTAACCATCAGCGTCCTGCTCGTCAGAATGGTGGTGCTCGTGGAAGTACTCGGTCAACTTGTCGAAGAATGGAGCGCAACGCTCCTTATCGAACATGGTCAAAGCGACATGCTGCATGTAAATCCCTCAGAATCAGTTACCCTTCCACTCGCGATACTGAATCCACTCTTCTTTCATGTACTCATTGACCAGCCTATCCTCGTCTTCATCAGTAGGAAGTACCGACGAGAGATAGTTTTCCCAAGCATCATCATCACCATCGAAAATCTCTCCATGAACAGTATAGCGCTTACCAGCATACTTGCCGATGCCGCGCTTGAACTTGTCAGAAGGGATGTAGAGTTCAGGCTCACCTTCCTTTCTAGCCTTGCTAATTCTGCGCATCTCTTCACGCAACTCTTGGAAGTATAGATCTCTGCTTGCTTCGTTCAAATGCTCTCTGTCTGCTGATTCCGAAGACTCCCTCTCATCATATCTGCCCTTAACTCCGTACACATATGCCCACTGAGCACTAGACGAGTCATCTGTTCCGAATAGGTCGAGTCCAGTGCTTACCCACTTGTTGACATACTTCTGAATCAGAGCACATGGAATGACTCCTTGCTTTACGATTCTTCGAAGACCATTTGCACCTGTTCCTAGGTGGAATGACTCCTCCTTGAGCATAGGGCCCATTGAGGCAGCGAGCGGCTTGAATGAAGAAGTACTGAGCATCTTCAGCTGGTACTTACCATCACGGTCGATGAAGTGAGTGAACATGAAGAAGTCAAGCCAATGATCAATTGGTTCGTTGAAAGAACCAAGGATTCGAGTCCCATCC
The DNA here is from genome assembly GCA_002503055.1 of Euryarchaeota archaeon UBA86. Classification (GTDB taxonomy): domain Archaea; phylum Thermoplasmatota; class Poseidoniia; order Poseidoniales; family Thalassarchaeaceae; genus Thalassarchaeum. The sequence continues at coordinate 25,954 of DAQX01000029.1, forward strand.
TGAGCATTTCTCTCCAACAACTTAGCTGCTTCACGAACTCCCTGCTCACCAAAGAAGGTGCAAAGTAGGTAAGCCATCTGCCAGCCGTGGCGCTGCTCTTCACACATGATTCTGAGAGCGGACTTGCGATCATATTCCGTCGGTGCAGAAGCCAATAGGTGGTTCTGTTGTTCGACAGATGCGAACTCCGTATCTCCCTGAACACTTACCATATTGATGATTGCATCTCTGATGGTCTGCTGAGGAATCTGCATCCTCCTCTGCCACTTTGGTCTGCCTTCGAAATCTCCGAACTCGATAGTGTCTCCAGCGGTATCCCAGTCGAACTTGATATCGAACCTGTAGTCACCTAGCCAAGAAGGGTCAAACCCTATTCTAGTCTGCCACTCATTAAACTCTTCAATCCACACTTCGAAGTTCTGCGTGTAGTCTGCTACTATCTCTGCGTCTGCCATCGTTAATTGGCAGAGATAACAGGTATATCAAACGCTGTATATGAAAGCGCACTCTACAGAGTGCGGTCTCAGTTACCATCGAATTCTGGAACTTCTCTGTTCACATATGCCGCAATACCCTTCTTGGCATCCTCACTCTGGAACAAATCCGACTGCAACTCTCTTTCTAGGGCCAAATGGTACTCTAGTGGAATCTCCATCCCACTCTGCACACTTCGCTTTATGTTTCCAATGGCCTTACTCGCAGCGTAGGGTAGAGTGAACTGGCCAGCATAGTCAAGCACATCTTGTTGGAACTCATCCAAACTTCCAGCCCAAACATCGTGAACTAGATCCATTTCCTTGGCTTCCTCGTATGAGAACTTACGTCCTGTAACCATAATTTCCATCGCCTTTGCCTTGCCTACTAAGCGGGCAAGTCTAGCAGTACCTCCGGTTCCTGCAAGCACTCCTAGAGAGACTTCCGGTAGTCCGACTTGACCCGAGTCCTTGCGGCCGATACGAATGTCGGCGGACATTGCAATCTCAAGTCCACCGCCGACAGCGTGACCGTTCAGTGCAGCGATAACAAGCTTGGGAGTCTGCTCTAATCTGCTCAGAGTTTCATTGGCGTGAAGACAGAAGAAATACTTGAATCCGGGACTAACTGAATCCAGCATGCTGATGCTGGCTCCTGCCGAGAAGAACTTCTCTCCGTATCCAGTTAGGAGGATTACGGTTACATCATCGTCGAAGCGAGCCTTAAGCACAGCCTCATCGATATCTCTCATCATTGCGTGAGTATAGGTGTTCACCGGAGTCTTACCCTCAGTTAGCGGCTCGCCAGCGGAATCAGAGCACAGTTCGATTACTGCGATTCCGTTGTCAGTCACTCCGTAGTTCACAAGGTTGTTCTGCATTGGCTGCATTTCCGGCCAAGATGTCATACCCGGGCCACTCAGGGACGCCATATCAAACAAACGGAGACGAATGACGCCTTTCAGGCGTCGCCATCTCCGAAAGAGATTGATCCTCCGCCTTTGCGAATTGCCTCCCACTGTGAACCAATCTCCTCGGCTCGCGGACTCGGTTCCCACGAGTCGCGAGACAGAGAACTCCTGAACGGCATCCTTCGAACCATCCTACCATCTTTCAGTTGCTTACGCCGCAGCATGCCTGCCCTAACAATGGGCCAGAGCATTAGTCGAAGTGGCCCAGGAGCATACAACCAGCGCATGAAGACTAAACCGTCGCCTTTTCTGCGCTGGTTTCTCATCCAGTGATTAGCGACCAGTTTGAATCCCCTGTCTCCGACTCTGTTCATCAAGAAGCGATTGATGGCACTGGCTCGAACCAGAGGGACCAAGCGCTTTCGGACTTCAGCCTCGTAATCAGATTCTCCAAGTATTGCCTTAGCTGCAAAGACTCCGCTAGTGATTGCATAGCGCATCCCGAATCCCCACATGAAGTCCTGTAGCCCACCTGCTTCACCAACATAGTATCGCCCCTCGTGGACATACCTGTCAGGTAGTGAAAAGTCGCCTTTACCACCAACTCTCTTGATGGGTCTACGATTGAGTTCGTAGTGCTGCTCATACCACGCAATCGTCTCGTTCAGATAGCGCGATGTACGCTTCTGTTTACGCCAAAGGCAGGTGCAGATTAGTCCAATGCCATCGATAATAATCAGGTAAGAGTAGGCACCAGGGGCGAGCTTGTCATTGAGTTGGAATGAAACATGGTTAGGATGGTCAGTGTGAAAGATTTCACCGAAGGCAACCGCACTCGATTCCTTGGGCCCGGCTGCGACAATATGACAGTCTTCAGGAGGCCTCCGAGTACCATAGTGTATGGTGGCACCCGCAGCCGTTGCCATTCGCTTGAATCCCTGGTCAATGCAGTGCGAGTCAGTACCACGTTCGACCACTCTGAAGGCAACACCGTCAGTAATAGGGTTGGTAATTTCATCATCGGGATGAATCAGGTCAATGATATCGAAGTCGTTAGACTTGAACTCTTCAGGATCTAAACCCCAATCACGCATTTCATCGAAGAAGTCCGACTCACTACTGGTCCAATTTTCGATACCTTGGAAATCCCCATCGAAACGAGCACCACTGTCATTTCTAATTTCATGCACATGGACCTCCCTGCCTGCCTTAGCCAGATAGGTCGCTGCGGCCAGTCCAGAAAGTCCAGCGCCGAGAATGTGGACTGGCTCCTCACTCATGCTACCGCGAACATTCACCCCTGCTTGAACGGTTGGGTCTTGCGTGGCGTTCAAGCGCGACACCCGCATGGCCAGTCATGCCAAGCGTGCGGGTGCTAGTTGAACCCGAACAACTCGAACCCGATTCACTCCGCCAAGAACTTGAGACAGAGGGCTGCGGAAGTGTAGTCAGTTTTGTTGGCTTGACTCGTGGAGAGGACGATGGAATCGCTGTAGAGAGGCTGGAGTTCGATGCATGGGAAGAAAAACTTCCCGATGTACTGAATAATTTAGCCGAGCAGGCGATAATTCAATTCGGTGTTAAATCAGTGGTAATGGCACATCGCACTGGCTCAGTAGGCCCTAGCGAGCCAATAGTCTGCATCCACACCGCCTCTCCTCACAGGGCCGAGGGCTTCGAGGCCTGTAGTTGGCTAATTGACGAACTCAAGCGACAAGCTCCTTTGTGGAAGAAAGAAGTCAGGGCCGATGGGGAAATCTGGAAGGCTGGCCTGGGCTGATTAGATCGCGCCTACACCACTGATCGCATTCGGTACATTCGAAGCGATCCCTTCGACCATCATCCAACCGTGCCCTTTGATGCCGTCTCCAACCAGTCGAATTCCATCTACGCCAATATCAGAAGGCAACTCTGCACCCTGCGGGGCTCGATTACACGGCCAGTTCCTATGGTAAGAGTGAACACATATTTCCTCAGCGTGGTCAGATAACCACGGAATCGCTTCGTACAGATCATCTCTGCCCTTGCTAATCTCCGACTTAACAGTCGGGTCAGGAACAAACTGGTGAGTAATCATCAGATGCTTACCTTCGGGAGCCAGACTAGAATCTGAGAAGGTAGGGATGACATATCCACCAACTCGTTCTAGTCCTGGAAGCATGGTAACACCGCTACCTCGATGAGGGATATCATCATCGAGAGCAAACGCAAAACCAATTCCCCCTACTGCCTGAGTATCACGCACTTGCTCTCTGACGCCTTCTGTAACCTCGAAGTCTTCAGAAAGTGAATTTAGCAGGTTAGGATGACCACCGTTGTGAATAATTGAATCTGCACCAACCCACTTCGCTTCGTCACGCCCTCGTCGTCGTACACCAATGCAAAACCTGTGATTCTTAGTCGACTCCTCTTCATCACCGGGAAGGATTTCTGTTATCTCGTGAGATAGCTTGACTCGCGTACCATTCTCACGCAGATCCTTCCTCAAACCATCTATCACACCTTTGCAGCCGCCTTTCGGAACATGTGGCCTGTCACTCCAGAAAGAATTCTGCAACATTCTGACAACAGTTGAGGCTGGCATTTGATCGAATCTTAGGCTAATTGCGAAGTTTGAGAATGCATCTAGAAAATCTATGAAATCATCAGAAAATCGCCTTGACAACCAAGTTCTACCATCTTCAGTCTCGTCCTCCCAGGGATCCTTCGCTCTTTTCATTAGGAGACCTGGTAGATTGATTGCGTCCTTAGCAGAGAACCATGGAAGAATACCAAAAGCCGAACCGGCTCTACTCAACTTACCATCTCTGATTTGACAGGCGAACTTTGTTGTTGGAAGAAACTCAACTCCATGCCGCCCTAATTCGAGCCCACCCCTTCTGCGCTTGCCTAGGATCATATTGGCAAATGGCCCCTTTTTCCCATGTGGTATCATATGGACAGCACCGGTAGGAATCTGATATCCATCGTGATCGTGCTGAGTGAACCTACCTCCTGCGAAAGACATTCTCTCATATACACTGACATCTGATCTACCGGTCTGCGCAATCAGCGCAGCAGACATCAGGCCACCCACACCCGCTCCAATCACGACTGTTTTCGGTTTGTCAGCCATTGATGCACCTCAGGTGTAGACCAATGCTCCTGTTGGACACCACAGTAAGCACCTCAAACAGTCAGTGCAATTTTCTAGAATAACCTCACATAATCCCTCCACAACTAGTGCATCGTCCTTACAAGCCATTAGGCAATATGAGCATCCTACGCATAGATCATCCATAACCCCGAGACGCATCGCATCTGTGATAGGGCGGTCATGGCTAATTCCAGAAATCAATACCGGTACCGCACCGGGCGTAGCCCTCTCCCGAAAGGTCCCTACCATAACTTCACATCGTGGAGTACTATTTCAGATGTTATCCATATTCGGATATTTTCGTTAACTTCTCGCTGAATTATAAGTGAAGACCCCCCGTATGTGGAAAGATGGACGACGAGGGCTGGACAGGAATGGTCGACATAGGTTCCAAGCCGGTAGTTGCCCGTGAGGCAGTAGCAACTGGAGTATTGATACTCTCAGAGACCGCTATCGATGTCGTCGCAAATGGACGCTCCCCCAAGGGCGATGTCAGAGAAGCCTCGACCATAGCAGCCATTCAGGCGGTTAAGGAGACTCCCCGAACACTGCCCCATTGTCATCCCATACCGATCGAAGGCTGCGATGTTGATTGGAAGATTGAGGGTGGCGGACTTCGTTGTACTGTCACTGTCAGAACACATTGGACTACAGGAGTTGAGATGGAGGCACTTTGCGGAGTCAGCGCTGCGCTACTATGTGCATGGGACATGCTGAAACCACTCGAGAAGGACTCTAATGGGCAATATCCCAACTCTCGGATTGAAGGAATCCGTGTGCTCAGAAAGAGTAAGTCAGACCCGCATAATTGAATGCCTAGACCCACTCCGGTATCTATGGCTACAAGGGACTTAGCGGACCACTTTGTACAAGCCACCGAGGCCGCAGCCGTAGCAGCTTCGAAGTGGATAGGCCTCGGAGATGGAAAGGCTGCAGATGGAGCAGCGGTCGAAGCCATGCGCACTGTATTCGACAATATCCCATTCGACGGCAGGGTTGCGATAGGAGAAGGTGAACGAGACGACGCCCCTATGTTGTGGATCGGAGAACCCCTCGGATCGATGCAAGGTAAGCCGGGATCTCCTAGCATAGATATCGCAGTAGATCCTCTCGAGTGTACTAATCATGTTGCCTTGGACAAGCCAAACGCAATGGCGGTTCTAGCTGCTGCTCCTAGAGGGGCTTTGCTACATGCTCCTGATTGTTATATGGACAAAATTACGGGACCCGCGGAGATGGCCGGGCACATCAGCCTCGAGGCCGATGTATCATACAATGTCGAGGCTGCATGCAGTGTTCTCGACAAACACAGTTCACTGCTCAAGGTTGTGGTTATGGATAGGCCTAGACACGAAGACCTGATTCGTGATTTGAATCAATACGATGTAGATGTAGTACTAATTGGAGACGGCGATATTGCGGCCGCACTAAACGCCGCTGATCCAAATTCAGATATTGATATGTTGATGGGAATAGGAGCAGCCCCTGAGGGCGTAATCACCGCTACCGCTCTGCGCGGTTTGAAGGCACCATTCGAAGGTCGTTTGATTTTCAAGAATGACGGTCACCGAGACAGGGCAGAGAAGATGATTGACGGCGATGTCGACAGACTTTGGAGCAGAGATGAACTCTGCTCCTCTGATGATTCAATTTTCATCGGAACAGGAGTCTGTGCTGGACGAACCAGAGGGGTCGAGGAGACTGAAGATGGACGCCACTCGGTTCACTCAGAAGTGATAGATGTCAGTTCTGGCGAGCATTACTATTTATCCTCCGTGCGATGACTTCATCTCTTGCGACCTATACGAATCTACGAGGCAATAGTATGGATGAAGGATTACTCGAGCAAACAGCGAATCAGTTAGTAGCTCCCGGAAAGGGGATTCTAGCAGCAGATGAGAGTAATGGTACGATGTCCAAGAGATTGGCCGTAGTAGGCGTTGAGCCTTCTGCTGAGACAAGACGCTCCTACCGTGCTAACTTACTATCCACCGATGATTACCAGTCCGCTGTGTCTGGAGTGATTCTGTTTGATGAGACAATTCGGCAGGACATGGATGACGGTTCATCAATCGTAGATGCCCTAAATGCCATAGGAATTCATCCCGGAATTAAAGTCGATACAGGAGCGAAGGAACTGGCTAATCACCCGGGTGAGAAGATTACTGAGGGACTAGACGGACTTAGGGAAAGATGCTCTGGATACTTCGCAATGGGTGCAAGATTCGCTAAGTGGCGCGCCGTAATTAAAATCGGGGACGGAATGCCAAGTAAGGCCTGTATCTCAACAAATGCTCACGCCTTAGCGCGATACTCAGCAATTTGTCAAGAGCAGGGATTGGTCCCTATAATCGAACCAGAGGTATTGATGGACGGAGATCACGATGCTCAGAGATGCTACGATGTAACTGCGGAGATTCTAGACGCTACATTTGCTGCTTGCACAGAGCAAGGAGTTCACATTCCCGGAGCACTACTCAAGCCGAACATGGTGATGGCGGGCTCGGGCTGTTCGAATCAAGCAACACGGGAAGAGGTGGCTAAGTTAACTGTGGACTGTTTGACCAATCATGTCCCTCACGACCTTCCTGGTATTGTATTCCTCTCAGGTGGACAGTCTGATGAGGACGCAACCGCACATCTCAATCTGATGAATAAGATGAGCGTCAATCATCCTTGGCAATTATCCTACTCCTATGGAAGAGCCCTGCAAGCCCACGCACTCAAGACCTGGGCTCAAGGAGGCCCCGAGTCAGCGGCCGAGAGCCAAGAGATGTTTGCTCACAGGGCGAAGATGAACAGCCTAGCCAGGAGTGGCGATTGGAGTCCGGACCTAGAGGTCTAGTTTATTCAATTCTCTTCGAGAGCCCCGGGGCGGAGTTGCCAGACACAAATCTCGTAGCGTCCCGATAGAGCACCACCTCTCTTTGTGGTTGAGACCTTCATGATGTCCTTATCCTTTGAGAGGACATTGCCCAACTGCTGAGGAGTCGTTCCGTGACGCATAGTTGAGTTTACATGCTCTAGTATTTCGGTGGTGTTCGCTTCTCCTCTGTCATCGAGGAACTTCTTGATCTTCTGTCTTAGTCTGGTTGTTCTCATATCACTCTCTCCTTTCTTTGGGACTGTCTCGCTCGTGGTGCCTTACCCACTCGTCGGTAGCCCATTCCGACAATGGCGGCGAATTCCCAGTCATCCCACTCTTGTGAACAGTTCCGATACGAACTAATGTCGCATCAGATTCCATAGCGGCAGTAATTTCTGAGCTGTTCGAAGGGTTGTTCTGAGAATTCACCCAAGCCGAGATTTCCGCAGTATTTCTTGGCCTTTCAGCTAGATACTTGCGGATAATCGACCTCAATTGATCTTTACTCAATTTCCTTCCTCCGTCTTTATTCGGACCCCGGAGAGGCCCGATGCGCTTAGGATGGCGGGCGCTGATATAACCGTTCTGCACGAAATAATGTAATTTTGTTACATAATGTTGCAGAAAAATGACCTATTTCCATCATTGAACCAAGTGTGGAATTGGAACTAGTTATTTTTCCATTGGAAAGGTGTAACTATATGTAACTAAAATATAGAATTAAATACAACTCACTAAACTCGTTACTCAAGGAGAGCGAAAGTCATGTCCGAGGAACCTCTAGAGCCTCGAAAACGAGGTGAGGAGGTTGATCTAATCAAAATTCGAAGTAAACACAGACGAAGGCTACTGAGTAGACTGACAGAAGGAGGGGCGACCGTAAGCGAACTAGCCAACGATGTTGACCTTAGAGTCCCTCATGCTTCTGCCGAGTTGAAGAGGCTGAGAAACGATGGACTAGTCTCCAGTGACCAGTCAGAAGGAAGTCGTGGTGCTAGTATGCACCTGACGCAGTTGGGTTGGGAGGCAATCCGTTCCGATGAACTATCTCGAGCTATGGAGGCAAACCCACTCCCTCCAAATTCGGAAATGTGTTGTTTGCTTTCTCGTGATGGGCCCAATCTCTTGCTCGGGGTTTTGCAACCAATTCAATCACCAATCATTCCAATTCCAACTCGACCTCCGAGAGAGTCAGGAACGCACTCTTCTTCCACAGGAAGAGAAGGGGTCCCTTGGACCTGGGCCGTGTTCAGAGAGAGAGATCCGCGATGGTTCGATCTTAGTACAATGGAACCTGCAATCAACATCCCCGAGCCCAATAATCCCGAGAACATCGACACATACTCTTCCCAGTCTAATATTCTAGGATTAATTCGTGCCCGTTTATTGGACTATGAAAGACCAATAGCAATTGCTCCCGGACAATGGTTTGCTGAACCATCATTCCTACCTTCGCCTCCTCTACCAGAGAGAAATTACCATCGTGGCGAATGGGCGCTTGGTGCCTGTCACCCGAAGTCTCCTGAGGTTAGACCTAGGATGCCCATAGCCGCCGTTTTATCTGAACGATTACCTAGGACAATGATTCTGCGAACTGCTCGATTGAACTCCCTGGTAATTGCAGATCTAGGTGGCCTTGATATCATAGGTGAAGAATATCCTCTGGGCGCTTTGGCCCATTGGATAGAACGCGCTCATCCTAGATTAGAAGAATCTGAGAGACAGCGCCGATTGCTCTCTTTAGAAAAAAGAGTCAGTAAAGGAAGAGGGAGGACCGACGACTCTACTTGGAGGAGATTCAGAGCAGATTGGGGCAATGCACAATTTGTGGAGGAAACAGACTCACTCAGACAACTCGACATCAGAGGCCTTGGAACTGCAGCATCTCAAGCATTGATTAAGTGGGCACTAGAGGACTACAATGCCCTACCTCTAACGCTTGAAATTGGCCCACAGTCTCCTGATGATTTAGTCTCTGCAATCGCGACACATCCTAATCTCAGACTTATTCTACTGGACTCTGATTGGTCAGCCTTCTCAAGCTTCGACAAACTGGAGAGCGATCCAATCAGACCACTTCCTTGGCTCAAGCTCACTACAGAATCGGAAAGCACCCTATCCATCAGACTCTTAGATCCAATTCAATCTCAACCGACAACAGTATCGGATGACTTACAATCAAGGGCGTTAGATTCACTAGGTCCTGTTGCAGAATTACTGTCCTACTCTGAGGATGAGGATTCGGTCATCATGTCTGCAATCTCTCAACATCCCGGCGGGAATGAAGAATGGGCAAATCAAATGGAGGCGAGATATCCACTGGCCGCATGGATTGCATCTCCTCCGAGGACTCGATGGCCTCGTTGGCAGAGACTCAGAGGAAGGTTGGATTCGGATTGGTTGGTTCTTTTGGGCCTAGATGATCTACCTCTTGAGAGACTATCTGAGATAGCAGACGAAGCGCCCGACTCAGTGTTGGGAGATTTCTCCGTTAAACTAGAACAGATCCTACGCTCTAACCCTGAAAAGGCACTGAGAATGCGCCCTGCTTCAGATCCGAAGAATGCTAGCAGAGGAGACTCCTGGGTGGCAGCCCAACTACTGTCTAATGCGCCTTGGCTCTCAGATAATCTTCACTCCGATTTAATCAGTTGGGCACTTGACGCTTGGTTGTGCCAACCTCCGATTGAATCCATGACAGCTCTTGAGGGAGTATCTTGGCTCTTCTCCTCCGAGAAACGCCAAGTCGAATTTAGACCTATTATCGAGGGTATTCAGAGTGTTGGGTCCCGGTGCCCGGAGGGGCATGAGTTGAGGATTTGGTCGAGTCTCGCTAAGGGACTTAATGACAATTCAAAACTCACTACTATGGAATTGAAGAGTATACTGAAATTACCTCCGGGATGGTGGGGGCCAATCTCATCAGCTATCCTTTCGACAATGCTAGAGAATGAGGAATCCACGAGCTGGATTCTGTCGAATCCAATTCCATGGTGTGCTGCTATCCTCAGACCTGTAGGAGAATCATGTGATGCCCCTGGATTGAATGACTATCGGCATCCGGGTTGTAACCCAGAGTTGTTATCCATGTTATATCGCCGACTCAGAGGAAGGAGCCAAAATGACGAACTCTCTGATTCAGCAGACTCAATCATAGATCTTCTCGATGCCTTGGACGCCGCAGCACGTGGCACACCCCCTCAACCCGGTAGGACTCACTCCTATTCTGGATGGCTAGCCCAACCTATTGAGGAGTGGCCGATTATCGATACTGAGGCGGCTTTGTTGGGGGACCCTCATATCTCTGAGAGAATTATTCTCAGGAAATCAGGATATCGTGTCGAATTCGGCTCTCTGGGCACTATTTCTGGCTAGAATTTACGATTTCTAACAACCGTGAGGTTCTTGACTACCCCCCATGGCCGTAGAATGCCCGTGCTGCAACACCGTGGTGACGAAGCCCCACGCCGGAGGAATAGTATGAACCAAGGTACCAAGCACGGGTCGCCACTTGTCGAAGACCAGTGTGACTGTCTGCAACGGAATGATCACTGGAGCAAAGCAGGTGGCCGGATTGTGAAAGGTCCCCAGATGACCGTAAGGAATGAATCATGGAACTACCCCACAATCCGACAAACGTCCCGGGGTGGGTCAGGCGCCCGAGCTTTGCTGTGAAGGCCGCCGTTACGCCCCGGGGCACACAACCACTGGAGGTGGAAAGATACACGAGGTCGGCCTAATCGGCGGCACCTTCGACCGTTTCCATATCGGACATCGCAATTTGTTTATTTCCGGATTGTCAAAATGTCAGGCCATAGAGGTCTGGATTACCGTTGACTCAATCGCTAGAAAGAAAGACATCAGAATCAATCCCTGGGAACAAAGAGTGGAAGAAATCAAACAGGCTCTAGATGCATATTCCGAACGACTATCGTTTCATAAATTGACCAATCTACACGGCCCCGCTCCAACACATGAACAGGCAAGCGCGATTATATGCACATCAGAGACCATGTCAGAGTGTGAGGAAATTAATACAATGAGAGGCGAATCAGGACTGTCCGAACTCGAGATAATTTGCGTCGAACACACCACATCTTGGGATGACTTTCCAATTTCTAGTTCTAGAATTAGAAATGGAGAAATTGACCGAGAGGGAAAACGCTGGATACCTGAGTCTTTCGAGACAAGCGTGATGATCATGACTTCTGAGGTTGAAGCCGAATTGAAGGATCCATTCGGAGAATTGATTCCAGGACCAGAGGATAATCCCAGTGTGGCCATGTCAGAAGTACTGGACCTGACTAAGAACTCCCACGGCCCACTAATCGCAGTAGGCGATGTTACCGTTCGGACCTTACAAGACATCGGTAGAACGGCCGATATTGGGCTAATTGATGGTCGTACAAAGAGACAAGTTTGGGTTGGTGCCGACGGAATTGATCCTTCTCTTTATGATTTGGAATTTGAGTGTACAAGCCCTGCAGGCCAACTCACTCCTTCTTTGCTCAATTCATGCCAAACAGCAATTACTTCTTGGACCGAGGAAGACAAATCCTCGTTGATTATTGTGGAAGGTGAGGAAGATCTAGCCCCTCTTCTCCTTCATCCTCTTGCACCCATTGGCTCAGTCATTCTGTACGGTCAACCCGGTAAAGGAGTGGTAATCAGAATATGTGGAGAAGACGCTAAGCAACGCTGCCGCAGATTGCTAAGCGGATTTGCTACCAGTGAGTAATCAAGCGGCGTCTTCTAGGGTGTGGATACCGACTCCAAAACTCACCAGAATCACCATCACAGCATAGACTCCGGGGTCGACCCATGTGGTGTTCATTGAACTCCAAACAATGTAGAACATAACTCCAATGACAATCATCCAACTTGCCATAGTTCTTCTAATTCCATTCTCGGATGATAGAAGGCTAGATGCTACCGGTCCACTAGACAAACCTCTGAACCACTCCGCCACACCTCCATCGAAGCACTTCTTCATACCCATGGAGCCTAGGACTAACAATGCTACACCGAGCAATGCGAATACCATGTCATCCATCACAACTCCAGAACCATCGTGTGGAATATTTGAGGCAGCACTATCTCCAGAGATGAATCCAATCCACATCACCTTGAATCCAGGAGAGTAAGCTCCGATTGTGATGTTGACAACGGTCAGTAGAAGCACCCATGCTCCTAGCACCATTGTCAAAGTAGACATGACTTGACTCGGTCTGCTCAAGGACTCTCCCCAGTCAGTTCCCTGCATGGTCATCGAGGCGGCGACCTTACATCTTGGTTTAATCGTTGTCTGAGGGGGAAATCCACTCAGAGTTGACTCTGTAGGTTGTATCTGCCAAGAGCAGCCTCGGCAATAAGTGGCTCAGACTCGCCCATTATCGAAATTGCATCAACACCCTTAGGTATTGCAGAGTTAACTTGCTTACTTCTTCCGCCCCGCCCTTTACTGACATTTCTAGCCATAATTATTCCCAAGGTGTCAAGCTCATTGAGTAGCGATGAGATTCGCCTAGGTGTAAGGGCCTCGACTGAGATCTTCATACACGCGTCGCTGTATGTCCTGTAAGTTTCTCCAGTAGAGATGTTTCTCATACCATTGTCCTCATTCAACTTGATTGCAAGGACAAGCAACTTCTGATGCAGAGGCAGAGTCTTGAGCACTGGAGTGACCTGATCGTACTCCAATTGACTCTGAGCCAACCGTACATGCCTTCTATCAACAGTCTTCTGAGACCTCTGCTCGGCCTTCTGAACAGAGATGCGCAACAGGTCAAGAGCCCTGCGAGCGTCACCATGTTCCTGAGCAGCTAAGGCCGAGCAAAGCTCCAAAACTCCTTCCTCAATCACATCTTCACGCAAGCCAGTATTGACTCGTTCACTGAGGATATCCTGGATCTCAGGAGCCCCATAGGGGTGGAATACCAAGTCCTCCTGACTCAATCTTGAGGTCACTCGTGGATCTAATTGCTGGGTGAAGTTGAGGTCATTACTGATACCAATAATGCAACACCTTGAATTCCTGAGTGAGGTATTGAGACTGGTCAAATTGTACAGTAAACCGTCACCAGCTCTTGAGACCAGATTGTCTATCTCATCTAGCACGATGATGTGAACTCCTCCTGCTCTATCCATCCTAGAAATCAATTCCTCAAGCACTCTATCAGTGGGCCAACCCGTGAATGGAATTGGAGTATCTCCTCGCCTCCCCAACTTACTGGCAATAGTCTGTACAACTCTGTACTTTGTGTCTACATTTCGACAGTTGATTTCGTAGGTCTCAACACTCTGTCCCATCTCCTCGCCCTTGTCGAGCAACTGTCCGAGAACAAATCTAGTAACAACAGTCTTGCCAGAGCCAGGGACTCCGTAGAGCAGCATGTTAGAGGGTATGTGTCCGTTGAGGGCGTCAACTAAGTTGCGAACCAAAGACTCGACCTCATGGCCCCTATGAGGAAGCCTCGTAGGCTCGAACGCGTGATCGAATGCACGCCTATCAACAAAGAGACAATCTTGCCCGAGAATTTTCTCGAAAATGTTTCCATCCATTTTCTTTCACCTTCGGGCCAAATCACGAATACTGTCTCATCTAGGTCCGGGAACAAGATGTGTCAGCCAACGTGGATGTCAAGCGAGGATGTTGGTGGTAATAAGACTGTCCGACAAGTTGGGAACTTGGTCGGGTTTTTCCTTTCCTATCAGTCATTATATTGGTAAGCAAAAGCATTGACATATGTAACTCCTATTTTCCTCTCAGTATAGCGTTTTTGTGATTATAATTCCGGTGTAAAAAATGCATCATTCGAGGTACTATATATGCAAATATCTTCTTCATGTAAATGTCGCCGAATTAACTCTAAGATGATCTCCAAAAGTCACGAATTTGCAAATACTTAGAGTCCGAATCGATAATCAGAATTTTTCTATGTATAAACAAAGTTAATTTAATTATAAATTTCTTTGCAACGAAGCCGAACCTTTTTCGTCAATCAGCAAGCAATCTCCATCCTCAATCTGAACTATAGATTCGGGCAGTTCTGGCATTGGGAATCCTATCTCCTCGCCCCTAGCACTGGAGTAGTTGTGAGTTACCAATACTGTCGCGTGAGGATGTCTCTGAGAGAATGCAACTACATCAGATGGGGTGTGGTGGTGAGGACTTTCTACGAAATCGGGAATTCCCATTTCAAGCAGAACAACCTGGCATCTCGAGGCCCTTTTGTCAATCTCCTCGCACGGCCCCGAGTCACCGCAGTGCAGGAATCTGAATCCATTTGAATGAATTAATTCGTAGCCGTGTGGATCGGTCTGCTCTACATGCTCTACAGCAAATCTCTCGAATGACCAATCAGTATCTTCTAGAGTCCCTGTCTCAGATTCAGACCACAAGATTCTCTCGTCTAGAGAATCCTCAAGACTTCCTGGGAAACCCGTGTTACACAGGTTACTCAGCAACTCCTTCCCTCCGGGCCTGAGATGGACATTGAGTGTAGACTTGAAGTCGGGATCTGAGATGAACTTCCTTTCGAGTAAAAGGAAGGGGAATCCGAAGATGTGATCGGCATGCCAGTGCGTGATGAGAATATGCCTTAGTTCACTTGGAGAGATGCCACACCTCCTCAACTGAGCGAGCACTGTTGGCGGTGTATCTACTAGAACACATCCATCCAGTAGGGCGAGCGCATGCATCCTGCCAGGAGGCATGAATGCGTTACCCGTGCCTAGGAAGTCTATGCGCGCCATGTGCCTCGATAGGGGACCCTGACTTGACCTCATCGCATTGAATCGGTTACTAGTTCCAGCCCCCTCTCAGCATTTGTTCATAAACAGACCTTGTCTCGTCGGCTCGCCAACAGGGGAGTAATTATGTCAGATTGGAGTGCTAAGAACCCCTACATCTCTAAGTTGAATGACAATCGGATTCTAAATGGCAAAGGCTCCAGAAAGGAGACTAGGCACATAGTTTTCGATTTAGGAAAATCAGGATTGGAGTACAAGGCAGGTGACGCTCTAGGAGTAATTCCTCAGTGCCCCCCTGAGTTAGTCCAAGAACTACTGGACGCTTGTGGCTTCTCTGGAGGCGAAGAGGTAGAGACGCACCTGGGTGAATGCACTATCAGAGAGGCACTGACCAACAGGTACGAAATTCATAGGATAACAAAGAAGTGGATTGCAAATCTTGGAGATAGGCTAGCTTCTGACACACCGAATATTGAGATTAGGATAGTTGGTAGGAAGCGTGCCTCAACAGAAGATGGTGAGCTGCTGATGGATTGGAGCGGCTCGGGAGTCGACGACGATGTGCCTGATGGATATGTCGAAATTGGCTCCGTAAGTGACCCTGCAGAAGAACTCTGGAACTCTATGATGGAGGATGCAGATGCCATGGAGGACTACATTTGGTCTAGAGACTATATCGACGGATTAACCGACTTCGGCCACATCGGATTCACTCCTCAGCAATTTGTCGATGGCATGGACAGACTCAAGCCTAGACTTTACTCAATCGCGAGTAGTCCTGACTTCGAGCCGGGTACCGTTCATCTCACTGTGGCCATCGTCAGATACCACCACCATGATAGAGACAGAACCGGCCTTTGCACTGGATACTTGGCCGACCGCTGCGATGTGAATGATTCCGAGATTGGAGTATTCATGTCACCGACTCGTTCGTTCGTTTTACCAGAGGACGACTCGACTGACATAATTATGGTTGGCCCGGGAACTGGAATAGCTCCGTTTAGAGCGTTCCTTCAGCAAAGACAAGTGAACGGCTCGACAGGACGAAACTGGTTGTTCTTCGGAGACTGGACAGAGGAAGGCGAGTATCTCTATCGCGATGAAATGGAGGCTTGGACAGAGTCGGGACTGATTGACCGCCACGATCTCGCTTGGTCCCGTGCCGGCCCGGACAAGGTATATGTCCAGCACCTGATGAAGAAGAATGGCGAGGAAATCTGGAATTGGATAGACAATGGAGCATACTTCTATGTCTGCGGCGACAAGAACTACATGGCCAGAGATGTACACTCCACACTCATCGAAATCTGCTCACAATACGGCGGAATGTCGGAAGAAGATGCAAAGGAGTTCGTCGAGACCGGCCTGATGAAGACCGAGAAGCGATATCTGCGCGATGTATACTGACGACTCTCCGCATTGCTCATACAGCGTCTGCCGGAGCGCAACGATATGTTCCGCAGGGTGCTGATAGCGAATCGAGGCGAAATCGCACTTCGTATTCTCCGCTCTCTACGCGCGCTAGGAATAGAGGGAGTTGTAGTCCATGGGCGTGAAGACAGACTAACTCTGCCCGTCAGGATGGCAGATGAAGGAGCATTCATCCCCCGCGATGACCCATTGGCATCCTATCTCGATATAGAAGCCGTAGTTGCCGCTGCCAAAGAGGTTGGAGCAGATGCTGTACACCCTGGATATGGATTCCTAGCCGAGAATGCTACTTTAGCGGAGAGACTCGCCGAGGAAGGAATCGTATTCATTGGACCTAGCCCGGGAGTTCTCAGATTATTGGGTGACAAAATCTCGGCAAGACATGCGATGGTCAAGGCCGGACTTCCTGTGGCCAAAGGTTCGGGTCAGCCAATCTCAGACGAGACAGAAGCCCTCAGTATGGCCAAAGAGATCGGCTACCCGGTGATGATCAAAGCAGCCGCCGGAGGAGGCGGCATTGGAATGCAAGTAGTGAACTCAGGAGATGAGTTCGAATCTGCTCTAAGATTGTGCCAAGGTAGAGCCCTCTCTGCTTTCGGGGACGATAGAGTATTCGTTGAGAAGTTCATTGAAGGTGCCCAACATATCGAATTTCAGGTTCTAGGAGATGGAAACAAAGCAGTCCACTTCGGAGAGAGATTCTGCTCTATTCAGAGACGTCACCAGAAGATAATCGAGGAAGGTCCATGGCTCTCAGAAGAAGTTCGCGCAGAGCTTGGAGCCAAAGTAGTGGCCGGAGCAGAGGCCGTAGGATACAAGGGTCTGGCGACCTTTGAGTTTCTTCGAGATTCAAATGGAGAATTCTACTTCCTTGAGGTGAATCCACGAGTGCAAGTAGAGCACACCGTTACTGAGATGATTGCCGGGGTTGACTTGGTTTCCTTAGGAATCAAGGTAGCAGCAGGAGAACCACTACCTATCTCACAATCAGATATTCAAATCTCAGGACATGCCATTCAGACTAGAATTAACGCAGAGGATCCATTCACACTCAAACCATCTCCTGGCAGAATCTGGGAATGTCATTGGCCAGGAGGGCCAGGAGTCCGAGTCGACACACACTCTCACACGGGCTATGACATGCCACCTTCATTCGACTCTTTACTAGCGAAACTCATCGTTTGGGCACCTAATCGTGATGAAGCGTTAGCCAAGATGGATGCCGCTCTAGCAGAGACAATAATCATTGGAGTGGACACTCTAATTCCTCTTCACAGAGCAATAATGAGTGAGCCTGACTTCCGTAACGGAAATATCACCATTGCTTATCTAGATGAGCACCCGGGTATACTTGATGGGGTGTAAATGTTGAAACTCGTAATTCTAGGAAGTATAGGACTCGATGATATCGAGACCCCAGTTGACAGCGGCTCGGACCTACTAGGAGGAGCCGCCGCACACGCTGGAATCGCTGCAGGGTTCCATCTTCCGGTGACTCCCCAATCGTCACCAGAGATAGGACTGGTCAGTGCTGTAGGTACTGACTTTCCATCCGATGCACAGACAACTTTAGAGAACTCAGGTCTGAATCTAGCAGGAGTCATCCGCAAGGATGGAAGCACATTTCGATGGTCGGGCCGATATGAGGGCTCTATGGACGATGTAACTACAATCTCTACTGAAGTAAATGTCCTCGAAGACCATATTCCTGAGATTCCGGCATCCTGGAAGAATCCGGAAGTCCTATTCTGCGCAAACACACACCCTCGTTCTCAAGTGGCGGTACTTGACCAGTGTCCGGGAGCAGTAATTACTGCACTCGACTCATTCATGCTATGGATTGAAACAGAATTCGAACTTCTCTCCGAGGCACTTCGTAAGGTGGACCTAGCCATCCTCAATGAAGAGGAGGTCTGTGCCATTGCCGGAGATGATTTAGTTCACAATGCGGCAGCCAAGATTTCCTCAGGAGAGGCCCTGTATGGGGGCATAGCAGCAGGCCCTGGGCCTAGAGGAGTAATCGTCAAGAGGGGCAGAAGCGGTTCGGTTGCTTACCTCGATTGCGGCATCATCACTCTACCGGCATATCCAACAGATGAATTGGTTGATCCAACTGGGGCAGGCGACAGTTTTGCTGGAGGCCTATTATCCAATATCGCTGGCCGTAAGGGAGCTCTGAACCAACGCGACACTATGCGCGATGCACTTCTGCACGCGACTGTAACCGCATCATTCTCTGTTGAAGGATTAGGTGTGTCAGGCGTTAGTAATCTCGAACGAGGACGCTACCACGCCAGAGTCGACAAGTATCGCCGCATGGTCGGACTGTAATCACTCAAGCCGCTTGATTCCAGGTAAAGGGTGAGGATCACTCTTCGAAGAAGTCCTCCTTAGTTGTGAGAATCTCAACCCCCTCTCTTCACTAATTCGGGAATTAACAGATTCTCTGTTTTCGCCGCTGGAAACCCTCCTAACCACACCATCGAGTGCTTCTTTGGCAGAGTGCGGTTGATTGCCCCTAGTTTCCCGGTTCATGATATCCGCTTGATGATCTTGATCACTTCGCAGTCTGATATGTTGAGATGATTGGAAGTGAGCCTCGGAAACTTCGTCCGTAGCATCAGTGTCTCCATATTCGGAAGCATAAGTCTCAGAGCGGTTCCGAACTCTGTGTCCAGGGCCTATCAAAGCACCAATCCAACCCATTCTCTGTTTAGATGCCCTTCTTCTTCGACTGGAGTTTACTCTTCCACTACCCATTGAACTGACGATTCGAGAAACTCCTGGGAATTCATTCAGACTGGCCGAATCAATTGCCTGACCACTACTCTTTCCATCAGTGAGTAAAGCCTGCTTCGCTCTTGCCTGTCTAACCACTCCGGGTTTACATTCTTCTCTTACTGCACTATGGTTAGGGGCAGGAAGTGAGCGAGCCATGAATGGCCCGACTTCTCCCAATTGGCCTTGAGCTCGCTTAATCATCTCTGAACTAGATGGACCTCTAGTTTCGATATTATGGTCTACAGCGCCAATGTAATTTTGTGTGATTGGATAATCTTGGGCTGGAGTCACAGACTCGCTGGGCGGCGAGGTAGTTGGAGGTGAGTAGGACGATACTGAATCAACATCGAACATTCCACCCTCTCCGAACATGTCCATTCCTACGACAGCCTCATCGAGGGCCGAATCGATTCTAGATTCTCCTGCTGGCTTCTCCTCATACCATGATGGCGACTCCTCTCTGCCCCATGCTCTGGAATAAGCATCCCCTCCTGATTCAGAAACAGGGTCATCGAACATCATCATAGGTGATGGTTCTTCAGTTGGAGGCGGACTGGCAAAGAGATTGTTAGAGAAAGTTGGCATCGGTTCTGACTCATCCACTGAAAGAAACCCTGCCAATGGCGATGACTCGGACTCAGAAGACACTGCTAGTAATGGTTCTTCTACAGGCCCAATCTCTTGGATTTCAGGTGCCTCTAGAAGTCCCTTCAGATCTAGGACTTCACCCATGGCATCCCGGAGAGCCGGGTATGAGGGTAATTCCACATCTATATGCTCCAAACCAGTTCTAGCCTCTTCTATTGTAGAGCCGCGGCCGACTCGGTCGACCATCATGCATAGTTTGAGCAGAACTCCTTCTGTGCCAGCGATGATATGCCTGTCACCAGCTTCTGTTTCTATTGCCAAGACGGAGGTCCTTGACAAGACATACCCCAAGAGAGTCAATGAACCAGCAGCAGTTGCAACTAGGGCGTAAGGAGGAAGCAGAACTTTGAGTCCAAGATAGATTGCCATTAGACTCAGTGGAACTGACCCGGAAGGGAATAATGGGACCTTCATGTGTCGCATTCTAGAGATCGATCCGAGTGAAAGTCTGATGCCGTGGCCATCGTATCGTTCTAGAGTCAGCTGACGCCGTGTTAGAACAGCGACAAACTTCCCTCCAGACCCGACCAAACTCAGATTGCCGAACAGTTCCGACCTCTCTTCATCCTGGCCGGGCGTTAGCCCGACAGAGTACATCCCGAACACACCAGCGACTCTGATTGGCTATAACTGCTCGGGAAATTGAGCGCTTGGCCGAACCGCTTACGCGCACGCGTGAGAACAGCCACAGGCTTGAGAATCTGATATTATCAGAAAACAGGGGGCTTATTCCATTGCTTTTCGTGCCATACTGGCTCGATTCCACAGTTCCTTTTCCTCATCAGTTGTCGGAGTGAATTGTGGGATAGCGACTGGACGCTTATTGGAGTCTACAGCCACCATGAAAAAGAAGCCAGAACAGATCTCTTCGCCCTCCCATTCAGAGCGCGATAGCCGGCATGAAATAACATGCACTCCCGCAGTGCGAGGAGAAGTCCAGACTACCTTCGAAGTAGTCCTGATGATATCTCCTTGGTAGGCCGGTCGGCGAAACTTGAGGGCATCGACTGATACAGTTACAAACTCCTTGTGAGCGAACTTACTGGAGACCATGCCTGCCGCAGTATCCATTATCGACATCAAACGTCCACCGTACAGAGTATCCATCGAGTTTGTATCTCCTGGGAATACTTCGTTCAGCAGTACAACTGGCTCGAGAGAGTGAGGCTCAGACATTACTATCGATATGCCTCGAGAGTCCATCCCCCTTCAACCCTACATACGCACAATCAGCGTAGAAACAGTTCTTCGACCGTTGTATTCAATCGAAAGCGACCCCTCGCAGGCCTCATGATCAATGGCGAGTTACGTTGGGAAACCGTGGTTCTGGAGGACCCGATGGGCGGCCGAATTGTACTATGGCCACACCTGCCATGTGTTCGAATGCCGTCTTCATTGAGGTATCGAGGCAGATGGGAAGGACTCGCTTTGTTATTCAGCCTCAGCGACTTGAGCGAATGGAGGCAAGATGAGAAGCAGGACAAGGAAAGTCCAGGTGTTCACATCGATGCTGCAATTGCCTCAGGTACAGTTCTCGGTAGGCTGATGAAGGACCTGAAGGAGTACAATGTTGACGGCCCCAAGATTCCCGACCCGGAGCAACTCAGACTTCTCCTACATGCAGACAATGCCAGAGGAGGTATGCCGATTTACGCAATCGAACCTGATTTGGACGATACCGATTGGATCGAATGGTTGGAGAGTAGCGCCGATAAGCAGGCTAGTATGTCCAATCTCCTATCCACTTTGACTACATCTAGGAGATGGAAGCAGAACAGGACTAGCGCTATTTCCAAAGTGACTAGGAACAATTCTGTAGATGCAGATTTGGGGGCAGCTGCAGCATCCTGTGCTGCTTGGTGGGTGGAGGAGCAGGGTGCTCTAACCGAGGAACTACTATCGCAGAGAAATACCCGATTTGCAGCAAGGTTACGAGGTTCTCTTGCCGATTTGATCAACAGCAGGGTTGATGATGCGGAAGCATCTGAATGCACCCTACTGGTACCGGTCCACCAAGCATGGCTGCCCTCTCTGGAGGCAGCAGTCGTGGCTTGGCCGGACCCTGAGCCAGTGAGTATGGAGGTGCGATAATGGAGTCTTCCGGAATTTCAGTAAGTGTTGAGACACAGACCTTCAGATTCATTCCCTCCACTCCAATTTCACATCAAGAGGCGGTTTCATTAGCCGGAGGATCAGCTAGCGGCGCGTATGTTGTAATCAGCCATGAGGAACCTAGGGCTACCTTCGTTGTCGAGCCCAACGGCTCAGTTTTGGTGCATGGAATTGCTAGAGCCGAAGTAGCTAGACTTGCAGTCCAAGAATTACTTCTTACTATGGGAATGTCAGATGACAACATCGGGATGGAATCCGGTGAGATGCTGATTAGATTCTCAATCGGAAGGGCTGTGTTGATGCCTCTGGCCGCTGATAGATTTGAAGGAATAGAGATGGATTCTAGACTAGGCGCGCTTAGAATAGATGCCTCCTTGCATAATTCACAAATTCTAATGTTCAACAATGGCCATGGAGTCGTCCTAGGCCAGACCTCGAAGAAGATCGCTGAGATGGCCGTGCGCCATTGGACCAAACTCCTAGACGAAGAGGGAGCACTGGCCTGAGATGATCATTGACGGCAAGTGGACTGGACCAATTGTAGACCAGCATATACACCTAGACCGCTCAGGCCATTTTCTTTCCGCAGCTGAGGAATTCTCTCTAGCTGGAGGTACTGGGATGATGCTTGTTCACAAGCCCGCAATTCGCGGAAATTTACCTACAGACTTAGACGGGTATCGTTCAGCCTATGCAGATACGCTTTCGATGGCCGAAGAAGTCAGGAGTTCTGTTGGCCTCGAGGTCGGAGTTGTACTCGGCCCCCATCCTGTAGTATGGGAGCGTCAGATTGAATCACTCGGACATGAAAAATCAACTGAATTACATCTCGAAGCCGTAGGTCTTGCACTCGAACACATAGAAGCAGGAGAAGCCAACTGCCTAGGTGAGGTCGGACGCCCACACTATCCGGTGGATGATGATACTTGGGCATCAGCCACTGACCTACTGCTTGAGATAATGAGCATGGCATCTTCTAGTAAATGCTCTATTCAACTCCATGTCGAGAGTAATGGAGAGGCAACTTGTAGAGAGCTTGCAGGAATGTGTGACAAGACAGGATTACCTCGCGAGCGTGCAATCAGACATTATGCTCCGCCTGATGTTAGTGTCGAATTCACCCATGGTATGGCTGCAACTGTAAGCGTCGGTCAAGGCAGCATCGAGGGTCTAGCCAGCACCGCTAGTTTGCATTCATCTCCTTGGGGGATGGAAACTGACTTCTTAGATGACTCAGACAGGCCGGGCGCAGTTCTAGGTCCGAAGACAATACCCAAGCGAACAAATGAGCTCTGTTCGGCATTGCTTCAAGAGGGCTGGGAAGACGACGATGTAACCCGTCTAATGAACTCAATTCACAGAGACTGGCCAGAGAGTCTGTACTCCATAACTTAGGCCTTTGACTCCAGCTTCTGATCCGGGAGTATGAACAACAACCCGCCAAGAGCAAACAGGAACAAAGTCAGGGCAAAGCCTTGGAATTCTCCAAGTGGGACTTCATATCCAATGCCAGAAAGACCCATTCTCCATAACGGCCCATTAATCGGCATGAATAGTAGCATTAGGGCAACGCCCAACTTCTGCCTTGCTCGCATAGCATCCCTATTACACTCGCATAGATGAACCGAACGCATACCTAATCTGGTGCGCCCGCCGGGATTCGAACCCAGGATATGAGGTTGGAAACCTCAGGTGATAACCAGACTTCACTACAGGCGCGGTACATCTGCGAACACAAACCTCCACTAAACCGATTCGGTTCGAAAATCTATCAAGTGAAGCATTCAAACGCACCCCTCCTCACGGAGGGGCGTGTCTTCCGACAGCAACCAAGTCGATGCTAGCAAAGCGATTAGCAGAGACGCTTCAGACACCGTCGATGACAAACAAGTCGTAGGCCGTAAGATTTGGCGAATTGCCCCTTATGTCAAGCGTTACTGGAGGCGTGCCTTGGGAGGTTTAGTGTCCAACGGAGCGGCCAGAGCCTTCGATCTTATTCCATTCATCGCCATCGGCATGGCAGCCGATTACTATCAGAGTGGCACTTACACAAGTTCGCTAATCGAGTCGTTCGTTAATTCGGGTAATCTACCCTCTCCTGAGATTGGTTTCGGCGTATTAATTTTGATTTCATTCATCGGATTAGCTGTTTTCCAAGGAATCAGTGAATTCCTTTGGCAGTCTACAGCCTACAAAGTCCAACACGACATCAGAATGGATGCTACTGCCAGTTTGATGGCGATGGAAGCATCTTACTTCGAGACTAGACAGACTGGGAATCTGATGGCTGTTCTGTCTGCGGATGTAGCCCAACTGGAGGATATTGTTTCGGACGCATCTACTTCGATGATTCGTATCCTAATCACATTTGCAACGGCCTTTACGATAATGATCTGGATGTCACCCACTCTTGCACTAATCTTGGGAATTCCACTTCTCCTGGTGATTCCAATGGTCGTGTGGTTCTCTACCAGAGTCCAGCGAAGGTACCGCAAGCAGAGAGAAAGTACAGGGGGAATAGTCTCTATTCTCGAGAATGTGCTTTCTGGAATTGTTACAGTTCAGGCTTACAATGCTGGCAGTTTCGAACTTTCCAGAGTCGAAAGCGAGAGTGGAGAATATAGGGATCAGGCCATTCATGCAGCCAATTTGAGAAACAGATTCATTCCTGGGATCTATGTTGTCGCTGGCTTATCTTTCGCCTTACTAGTTTCTGCCGGCGGATGGTTAATGGAGTCAGGTGAGATTACTGTGGGACAGTTCGTCACATTCTTACTAATCTCAACTAGAATGACGATGCCGATGTTCATCCTCGGAATGCTTCTGAATCAACTACAGCGAGGCGAGGCTGCATCGAAGAGAGTTTTCGCGATTATCGATCTCGAGCCCACGATATTTGACAGAGAGGACGCCATGCCATTGGAGACACCAATCACATCAATCACATTCGACGATGTATCCTTCGCTTACCCAACATCGGAAAACAATGTTCTCAACGGAATAAATCTCTCAGTATCTTCTGGAGAATTCCTTGGAGTCATGGGCCACACAGGCGCGGGCAAGAGTACCATTCTGAAACTCGTAGAGAGATTCTATGAGCCTCAGCAAGGGACTGTCAAAATCAATGGTATTGACATCAATGAATACGCGATTAAGACTGTCAGGGAGAGAATAGGCTTCGTCAGTCAAGATCCATTCATGTTCTACGGAGATATCAGGTCTAATGTCGCCTATGCTAGAGAGGCTACGGATGATGAGATTCAGAAGTCCCTAGAGATTGCCGGGGCATGGGAATTCGTCTCCCAATTATCAGACGGAATCAATACCATGGTCGGAGATAGAGGGGTGATGCTATCCGGAGGTCAGCGTGCTAGAATAGCACTCGCTAGAGCATTGCTCAAGGATCCCGACTTACTAGTTCTAGACGAAGCATCTGCTGCACTGGATGCAGAGACAGAGAAGAGAATCCAGATGTCTCTCTTCGGAGGTTCCAACGGCGACTCAAATAGGATCACAATCGCCGTCGCGCACCGCCTAGCTACAATCAGAAAAGCAGACGAAATTGTCGCGATGGTAGATGGAGCAATAGTCGAGCGAGGACCTCATTCAGAACTTCTTGAGAACGACAATGTATACGCGTCGCAGTGGTCGATTCAAACAGGCGAACTCGGCGCTTCCGAAGCCTAAATGGCTCTATTTCTATCGTCAATCTGTAAGCCCGGATTACCGGTGAAAATCCTCCACCAGCCTCGTAATACTCCGATTCCATAGCTCCAGTGCAGAGTGAATATTACAATCGGAGAGAGGAATATAGTAGTCAGATTACGATTCGGCGAGTTACCTGCAGCAGAGCCATACCAAGCGATTAGATTGTACATGAAAATCAGCCATGGAAGGGCCAGGACAAACAATCTCTCTATTCCGAGTTCTAGAGTGCTTAGAGAGAAGTCCCACCACGGCGAGGCTAGCCCACCGTTTTCTGATCCCCAATAGAATGCAGCGAAGGCTGCTATCACAATCGGAGGGAATAATGCCACCATCACATGACTCCAAGAGCGCAAATCGGAATGCTGGTTACTAGCGAGAGTTCTGACTAATCCGTAATTCGAAATCTGTTTTCTTACCCGCGAGAGATTCCTTCTGCGATGCCACATTATTGCCGTTCTATCGGTCCACAAACGATGCCCCGCACTTCTGATACTGCGGTCTAGAAGCACATCCTCTGCACCAATGCTACCTTCTGGAAAGCCACCCACTTCTTCGAGCACTGAGCGCCTGTATGCAGAGTTCACTCCCGGTAACTGCTCGACCTCTTCCAGCTCCGAAGCTCCAATCTTACCGTAATTTGTTCCAGCAGTGAAAATACGACTGCAAAAACTCACATCGATGACCTGCTGTTGCAAGGTCGAATGGTCTGGAGGGCCAAAGTTAGGGCCACCGACTCCAGCGACTTCAGGCCTCTCGAACCACCTACTCAGTCGAGAAACCCACTCTTCAGGAACAATCACATCGTCGTCTGTGAACATTACCAACTCTGAATCGGTCGCCGCGAGCGCTACATTACAAGCGTCTGCGCGTGTTCTGCAACCTTGGTCATCGATGAATCGAATTCCTCGAGATTCAGCCTGTTTTCGGCCGGAATCATTAGGCGGTCCAACTACAACCACCTCTAATGATCCAAAGTAGTCCTGTGATTGTAAACCATCCAGCGCAATGCCCAATTCGTCACTGTTTGCGACACTCGGAATAATGACGCAGACTGAACGACTCATGGCCCGCGGCGATAGTAGTACCTCAAGAGGTAATAGGTCAATCGTTAGTTACTCTTGGTGCTAGGAAGTAAGTCCAACTGGCACCGCCATCATTGCTATTCCAATCCAGTCGCAGTGGAAACTTATCCTGGAATCTAACCTGGACATCGCTAGCCAGCCCCGAAGCCAGCTTTCGAGTGAGTGGATCTAGGAACTGTAGGCTGTAGGTACCTTGTGTTGGCGAAGGGCATGTCAACTCACTAAGCTCTCCGGATTCAAAGCTCACATTTACTCCCTCTCCAGCTTCAACAGTAACACTGACTCGCAACTCCTTACTATCGATACTCAAATCGACCAGTTCTCCGACGAATTTAGCAGCGCGAAGTGACCTACTCAACTTCTCAGCATCTATGGTGGCGCTGCAATTGAAGTCAAGGACTGGTAACTTAGGGTCGGACATAGAGTTCGTATCCAGTCCTCTGAGGATACGGTGAACCTGTCCCACTCTGACATTTACGGCCCCCACTGCATCGTCATAGTCAATCTCTACCAAATCCGATGGACCTGCAAGCGTTAACAAGTCTCGGAGCTTTCCTAATTCCAGACCAATCTCAACTGGCTCACACTCGTATGTCTCGAAGCAAGCATCAGAAATTGTAGCGGAAAGAAGCGCGACATGTGAACCATCCACTACATTGACAGTGAGTCCT
This sequence comes from Euryarchaeota archaeon UBA86, assembly GCA_002503055.1. Taxonomy (GTDB): domain Archaea; phylum Thermoplasmatota; class Poseidoniia; order Poseidoniales; family Thalassarchaeaceae; genus Thalassarchaeum. Next base: position 53,525 of record DAQX01000029.1, read on the forward strand.
TTCTCACCCCAACTCATCTTTGCCTCTTCAGTGAGGACAGAGAGGAGATCAACAATCTCTCTCATCAGTTGTGTGTTTGCTGTGACTCTTAGCATCATATCACCTCGTCTGTATTGCACTGTAGTATTGGAGGTCTTTCATCCTTCGTGGTTGGCCTCTAAGGGTCTATTGGTACTCTCTGAACTTCTTCCCACAGTTCTTGCAGGTGCAGATTTTTGTTTCAGGCTCGTCTGAACTCCTAGTTTGCATCAGGACTACGAAAATCTCATTCTTATCGCACTCAGGACATCGAATATCCCCTACTCTGAGCACTCCCTTGCCCTCTTCCTCTTCCACAACTTCGGTTAGATGCTTCAGAGATTTCTCCGAGCCCGATGCTGTAGCGTTGGCAAGATCAATGGTCTCTCCAGTCATTGGATCAGTGAATGTGCCGCCCTTTCCATCGTCGCCGCTCAAAGGGCCCTCGTAACCACATTTGTAGTTAGGACACTTGATGCATCCAGATGCATCTGGATACGACAACGCTCCACATTCAGGACAAAACATCTCTCTCAAACCCTAGTCGGGGCTCAACCAACCGAACAGGGACAAACCAACCGTCTATTCAACTATTCTGTGGAATGACTCCTCCTAAGCATCACAGAAGCGATTGGAACCGCACCGTTCAAGCCTCACAGCACTGCCCGGCATATGTGAGGTTACATTACGATTGGAGGATGGCCCGCGTGGTCGACGACGATGCAAACATCGTTGATGAGATTTCATGGACTTCAAAACATTCTGTCGGAGCACTAACTGATAGACTGGAGGAACTTCAGTCAGGAAACCTGAGTCCAGAGGCCAAAACTCTCGCAGAAAGATTCCCAGACGCGCGCCCAGACAGTATGGCCGTACTCTCGGATCCCGAATGGCCCGACTTGAGTGAAGATGAACATTCTATGCTTTCCGCGGCCTCAGCCAGATTGGCGAAGCGAGGAGTTGCAAACTCTGCTGCTGACCCAGATCGCAGACTCGACATGCTTTCGGGTGCGACTAGCGAACTCCGAGCTGCATGGGGAACTAGTGAGGCCAGATGCGTCGAGTGGGCAGGCCTTTTCCTTCCAGATGCTGATTTGGATGCACAGAGGGAACAGATTCCAGCAGCTATTGCTGATGCGGAATCGATCGATTCGGCTGCTACAACCCTAGGTTTGCAAACTCCAGAACATTCTCCTGGTGAACAGGAATGGGTTGCCTTGTGCGCTCATGCTAGAGGAGTAATAGAATTGGCTGAGAGATTAAACTCGGCTGAACAGGCAACTCGGTCACTCGCACAGCAATATGTGCCCACGCTGAGTCTACTCGTAGGTCCTCTTGGAGCAGCCAAGATGGTGACTCTTGCCAGAGGCCGAGAGAGATTGGCCCGTATGCCCAGCGGTAGTTTACAGGTACTGGGAGCCAGTGGAGCCATGGCTGCACACAGGAGAGGAGCACCACCACCAAAGCACTCTCCAATTCTTTTCTCACTACCACAGGTCTCAAAGTCGCCTAGATGGGTCCGTGGCAAGATTGCCCGCTATCTTGCTGGAAAGTGCTCAATCGCAGTAAGAGTAGACCACTTCAATGGAGAGCCTTGGGGAGACGAGCAGATCGACGAGATAAACAAAGAATGTCAGAACATCAAGGACAGGTTCCCAAAACCCCCTAAGAGGAGGTAAGAATGAGCCGCAAGCCAGCGAAACTTGCATGGGGCGTGCGTCGCGAAGGCCGCTCTCTATGGACAAGGAATGCAGTTAGAGGGGTCTCTCTAAGGGGAGAGCGCAGGAAGACAGATTCGAGAATAGAATGGAGGTCCTGGGCAGCATCAAAATCGAAAGTAGCTGCTGCTTTATTGAGGACCTCAAACAACCCCTCTGAATTGCTACCAGAAACTGGCTCTACATGCTTGTACCTAGGTGCATCTTACGGCTCAACTGTAAGCCATATTCACGACCATGTCTGTGGTTCGGGAAACCACCATCGAGGACAAGTTGTAGCAGTAGAGATTTCTCCGCGTGCGATGAGAGAACTATCTACGCTCGCTGCCAGCAGGCCAGGATTAGTCCCAGTTCTTGCTGATGCTCGAGTGCCAAGTCAGGTTGTACCATTCATGCGCGGTAAGGCAGATTGGATGCACCAAGATTTGAGCATTGCAGATCAGGCCCAGTCTTTCGTAAATATGGCTCAAGCCTTCCTTAGGCCAGGAGGCACTGGTCTACTATCTTTGAAAGCGGCTAGTGAGAGGTCGTCACAAGGAGATGATGACAGCAGATTTGCTATGGCCGAGCAAATTCTAGAAGATTCCGAACTCAGATTAATTGAGAGAATTGACCTAACTGGATTGGAAGAACAGCATGTTCTTTTCCATGTCAAGGGCTAACTCATTCTCTAGAAAAATGCTAATCCACCAAGTGCTGCTCCGCCACCGACGATTAATATTCCATATCCAATCAGTGAGAGGTAGTTCAGAACTAGTCCAATAATCGCCTCATTGCGCCTGAGTCCACCTAGGTTGTTGGCGTCCCTGAGTCCCAAGTGACCTAACACAATTCCGACAATCATGGTTATCGGTGCAAGACAGGCAGTAAAGCAAAGGAACGGGGCCGAGATATGGCATACCCAAGTCGCTATTCCCAATACTAAGCTGATAGTGGCATTATCGTTATTCTGAGGGATTGGGACCATGGGGCTCACAAATGCTCCGGCATTTGCAGGTGCATTCGTATAGGGATCGAACTCCTGCTTATCGTCACCAGTTGATGGACTGCCATCGAATACCGGGCCGCTTTGTGAGTCCTCCATGTTTGTACACATTCGCATTCGGATTTAATATCTACCAAGAGTCAGAATCATGGAGTCGGACCTTCTCAGGTAAACATGCCCGAGTTGCCCGAGGTCGAGACCGTTAGGCGCGGATTGGAGAGACATCTGCTAGGCCGGACGATTGAGCGAGTAGAACTCAGAAGGCCAGATCTTAGATTCCCATTTCCACCAGGATTTGAGAGGATGCTCTCAGGTAGAATCGTGGAGAATCTCGACAGACGGGCAAAGTATCTGCTGACAAGACTTAGTGGAGGTGTGACATGGATGTGCCATCTAGGAATGACCGGTCGATGGACATTGCTCGATGCTAATAGCACCGAGGCAGATGATGGACCTCATGACTGGGTAGTATTGCATCTCGATGACGGCGGTAAGGCAGTGTTTACTGATCATCGAAGGTTCGGTTTCATGGATGCATTCGAAACCGACAAACAGAATCAGAACAAGTTCCTATCCAAACTCGGTCCAGAACCTACTCCAGATTACCTGACTCCAATGGATCTTGCTGATGCACTTAGGGGACGCAAAACTCCGATGAAGTCTGCATTGCTAGATCAATCCACAGTGGCCGGTCTTGGGAATATTTATGTCTGTGAGATTCTATTCAGATCTGGAGTCTCGCCAAAGAGAAGCGCATCTTCTGTAGCCGGCAAGTCAGGAGTCACAAAGCGAGTAGAGAGAGTTACTGCAGCAACTCATGATGTCATTACTGAGGCAATCGATGCCGGTGGCTCGACCATCAGTGATTTCGTCAATGTAGAGGGCGACTTGGGTTACTTCAGCCACTCCTTCCAAGTCTATGGAAGGGAAGGAGAGGCATGTGTAGTTGAGGACTGCAAGTCAACTATCAGACGTATCGTGCAGTCAGGAAGATCGACCTTCTATTGCCCGAATTGTCAGCGCTAATCAGCGTAGCATCAGCATCGTTTTGACAATCATTAGTTGTAGTCTAATTGGCAAAATCCTACCCAATAGAGGGACTCCCCAATTGACAAAACCCGGAATGACTTCTCTTCGTCTATTCATCATCGCTCTCACAGCAATCTTAGCCACTCTTTCAACACGCATTGCACTCCAAAGCTCCACGCCTGTGAGTTTCATTCCCGAGACTTCTTGGAAACCAGTCTGAACATATCCGGGGCAAAGCGCAGTAACCGAAACTCCGGCCCCCTTCAATTCAGAACTCATCGCACGTGACAGGGAGAGAACATACGACTTGCTGGCACAATAGACAGCCATGCCAGGTCCGGGCTGGAAAGCAGCAATTGAGGCCACATTCAGTATCTTCCCACTTCCTTGACTTTTCATCTTGGTAGAATAATGGTGCCCTAAGGCAGTCAATGCCCTGATATTGACATCTACAATTCCTAACAATTCATCAGAATCTTGTTCTGTCATTTTACCGTATAATCCATATCCAGCATTATTGACCAGTATGTCCACATTCTCATTCAATTGGATTAGCCTATCGACCTCTGCAGGAATTGAGAGATCTGCCGTGATAACTTCAACTTTAGTGGAATCACTTAATTCCTCAGCTAGAGAATTTAGCAGATTTTCTCGCCTTCCCGTAATTATCAGACGATCTACTTTGGTTGCTAGAATCTTGGCTATCTCTAGTCCAATACCGCTGGATGCACCAGTGACAAGTGCTACTGACATTCAACAGCCTCATCACATGTTTCGGCGGAACTTTCCACCAGTCTCAAACAGGGCCTGTGTGACTTGTCCAACCGTACAATAATCCACTATATCCATCATAACCTCAAACAGGTTTCCACCCTCGCGAGCGACCTGCTTCAGTCTAGCAAGACCAGCCTCGGCCTCAGCCGAATGAGCCTCTTTGAACTCCTTGTTACGGCCGATTACCATATGACGCTCAGACTCATCTGAACGAGTCACATCGACATCGAAGTCGTCAGACGACATTACCGCAGAACCTTCGTCGATGTAGGTATTTACGCCCACTATAGGCAACTCCCCTGAGTGCTTGCGCTGCTCATACACCATCGACTCATCTTGGATACGGTTACGCTGGTAGTTGACCTCTAATGAGCCTAGTACTCCTCCTCGCGCATGCATCTCCTCGAAGATTCTCAGAACTCTCTCCTCCACATTGTCGGTCAACCACTCGGCAAAGAATGAGCCCTGTAGTGGATTCTCGTTCTGAAGCCAACCATACTCCTTAGACAAAATCAGTTGGATTGCAACAGCGTCCCTGACAGTATCTTCAGTTGGTGTTCCGAAAGCCTCGTCACGACTGTTTGTATGTAGTGAGTTTGCGTTGTCAGCGAGGGCGTAAAGGGCTTGCAAGGTTGTTCGGTAATCATTCCAAGTAAACTCCTGAGAGTGCAGGCTTCGCCCACTTCCCTGAATATGGTACTTGAGTTTCTGACCTCGGTCTCCGACACCATACAAATCGCGCATAGCGATGGCCCAGATTCTTCTACTAACTCGACCAATCACACCGTATTCTGGGTCCATGCCGTTTGAGAAGAACCAACTGAAGTTACGCAGGAATTTGTCGGCATTGAGGCCACGCGCCTTGAACAACTCGACATAGGTCAAACCGTTGGAGAGAGTGAGAGCAGCCTGGCTGATTGGATTCGCCCCTGCCTCGTCAATATGGTAGCCAGAGATTGAGACGAAGTAGTGGTTACGGACATCATTATCCACATAGAATTCAGCCACATCTCCCATCATTCTCAGAGCAGTATCAAGATTGAATACTAGGGTGTTTTGGCCCATAGCTTCCTTGAGTTGGTCCGCTTGTACAGTGCCTCGCACAGTGCTTAGTGTTCTAGTCTTGATTTCGGCATACTCATCTTCAGTCGGATCCCTACCATTCTCTTCTACGAACTTGGCTACTTGCTGGCGGATTGCAACTGTAAAGAATGCAGCAAGGTGCCACCAGTAATTGCCATTTATTGTCTTAGATACTGATGTATTAGGTGCGCACAAATCGAAACCTTCGAACAACTTCTCCATCTCATCTACAGTACTGATTGATACTCCTGATTCACACACCTTACCGAAGATATCGAGCCTTTCTACTGGATCATGTCCGTAAAGACTGGGCGAATCAAAAGCGACCGATAGTCGGTTGAACGGTTGATCTCTGGAAAGGAAGTGGTAGCGCTTGTTAGTACGCTCAGCGCTCCCCTCGCCAGCAAACATCCTGACCGGAAGCTCGTCTGCTCGCTTGAATGGGAATACACCACCAGTGTAAGGGAATAATCCGGGCGCATTTTCTCTCCGAATCCATTCAAGCCTGTCTCCCCAATCCTCGGTATCTGGTAGTGCAACCCGAGGCAAATCCAAGCCAGATAGGGTGGTCCTAGTTGTTTCAACGGGAATCTCCTTTCCTCTGACTGTATAACTCGCTTCTCCGGATCTGTAGGCGGCCGCCCTTGCTTCGAAATCCTCGAGAGCCTGCCAAGCCTCCTCTGCAACTTCTGCTCTGACGCCTACGGCCTCCTCAGCCAAATCATCTGCAGCCGTATCCTTACCGCTCGATCGCATTTGTTCGGCCGAAGCCTCTAGTTGCTGAACAAGTCTAACTCGACGAACAGTCTCATCGGTTCTCTGATGGTAACTACGGACAGAAGAAGCGACTTCTGCCAGGTAACCCTGCCTTTCTGAAGGAATAGGATTTGAGCGGTGTGGCAGACCATCCTTGCCAATTCTAGCTGGAGCCGCATAGAAGTCTGCGCCGAGTTTTTCACTAAGGATACCCGACAATCTCTCCCATAGCATGTCAACTCCGGCATCTGCGAACTGACTAGCAATTGTTGGAATCACAGGCAGAGTCGAATCATCTGCATCCCACAACTCCCGATTGCGCTTGAACTGCTTACGAATCTCAGAGAGGGCCTCTTCGGAACCTCTCCGATCGAACTTGTTGAGCACAATGAGATCGGCTGCATCAAGCATCTCCAACTTCTCTAATTGGCTTGGAGCTCCATATTCGCGAGTTGTTACATACATCGAGACATCAGCGACCTCGGTAATCGCATCATCACCTTGCCCGATTCCACTAGTCTCTACGAATACCAAATCGAAGCCAACTGCCTGACAGACCTGAACTGCCCTGTCCACACAGTCAGCGATTTCTCGTCCGCTTTCTCTGCTAGCGAATGAGCGCATGAACAGGTTCTCATCAGAGAGAGAATTCATCCTTATCCTATCGCCCAGAAGTGCCCCCCCAGTCCTCTTTCGCGTTGGATCAGTTGCAAGTAGAGCGATTTTCATTCCAGGATTATCTCTCTGAATTCTAAGCATAATCTCATCAGTCAGACTAGACTTACCGGCCCCTCCAGTTCCTGTCAGCCCTACTATAGGACAAACTTCCTCCTCAGGGCGTGAACGAACTCGCTGTAGAACAGCCGAGAAAGAATCCTCGTCACCGTTCTCTGCTAGTGTGAGTATTTTTGAGACAGAACCATGGTCATCAGCCGTTACAGGGTTAGCCAGAGAATCAAAGCGAGAAGAATCCAGCAAATCCGCATTCGATGCTCTTTCCATGGCATCCTGTACCATTCCGACAAGCCCTAGATTACGACCATCATCAGGCGAGTAGATTCGGGCAATATTCTTCTCATCTAGATGCTCTATCTCGTGAGGGAGTATTGTTCCACCACCGCCTCCGAATAGGAAAACATGGCCGAAACCAGAATCATCGAGAATTTCTCTCGTATGGGTGAACATCTCTACTGCTCCTCCTTGATACGAAGTGATCGCGACAGCGTGAGCGTCTTCCTGAATTGCCGCTCTCGCGACTTCATCCGCACCGCGGTCATGGCCTAGGTGAATTACCTCGCAGCCCTGACTCTGCAATATTCTACGGAAGATGCCAATTGCCACATCATGGCCATCAAAGATGGCCGCTGCGGTAACAACGCGAAGAGGCACACTGCTCTCCGACCGCTCACTACCCATGCTAATTGGGACAATGGGGGCACCCAAAAATGAGCCGCATGCAGTATAGAAGCCTCTCTCTACAGAAAAATCAGTATGTAATACTCGAAATTAAGACATCGCAGGGTCATAGTTCAAGACCCTATACTCATGTTCAGGTACGATGCGATTGAACTGTCCCAGAGATGGCTCGATTCTGATTCTTCCAAGAGAATCGGACCGCTCGACATTTAGTCGCCACGGCATCCATCACTGCGATGAGTGCTCAGGCATGCTACTCAATGCTGATGCTGCATCATCAACGATTTCGGAACAAAAACTCAACAAGATGCACGACGCCTTTGAAACCGAGGGCGACGAGATTAACCTCGACTGCCCATTTTGCGATTCACACATGAGAGTCAGGAAAATTGTATTCTCAAGAATCGATGGAACAGAGATGGATCCAATCGAAATTGATGGCTGCCCATCCTGCTCGTCTTTCTGGTTCGATGCAGGTGAGTTGCAGAAAATTTCGCCGCCAATTGTTGAGTATGATGCCAACAGAGAGGCGAAAGCCCTCTCGATTGTCATGGAGATGCTAATGCATCTTCCATTCGTAATTCTTTGATTACAGATAGCCACTGTACAGTAGGCCCGCGAATACAAACATCAGGACACCCATCGCAGCATCTATCCTGCGTGCCTGGGCGCGTAGTTTCGAGACCCCATCTCCACTACTCAGCACCGTTGCAACAGTAACATACCAAGTGCCATCAATTCCCATGCCAAGAAGTCCCATTCCGAACAGAGTTTCAGTACTGATATTCGACTCAATGAAAGGGGCGTAAAGAGCGAGCATCCATGCCAGTATCTTGGGGTTGAGAAGAGCGATGGCGAAGCCCTGGACGAACCCCACCCGATCAGAAGGGCCGTGACCATCATCCGAAGACTCGTAAGGAGGGCCCATAGAGGACTTCAGGAAACTGTAGCCTAGCCAAATCAACAGAGCTATCCCTCCCCACTTCAGTATCAATTCAGTAGATTCGTGCAGACTGAGTGCAGTAGCTATTCCAGCGGCTGCTAGAAATGCATAGATTCCAAATCCGATTCCGTGCCCAATTCCAGTCATTACGCCTTGACGGCGCCCTCCAACCATCGTGTTACGTAGAACTACTGCAAGACTAGGTCCCGGACTCATCGCACCGAGCATAAACACGGTGGCCAAAGCCACCCATGCCTCGGGCTCCATCGAACCACCGACTATGCGTCAGCGTACATTGCTTCGATCTCAGAAGCCCAGTTCTCACGAATCTGCTTCCTACGAATCTTCAGAGTAGGGGTTAACTCGCCTTGGTCAACTCCTAAATCACGAGGCAGAACGGTGAACTTCTTGATTTGCTCAGGATTACTGAACTTCTTGTTAAGCCCCGCAACCGCCTCCTGTAGTTGATTGTACGTATCACTACCAACAGCGGTGTACTCTGACAGGTCGTGACCCAGCTCTGCGAGCTTTGCCAACTGCTCTAAGGGGTCCTTGGGGACCTCAGTTGCTCCATCTAGGCCGTGAACATCTCTGAGGATAGCCCCCACATCGAGAGTGAATAAGGCGCTGCAGTACTTCCTGTTGTCGCCAACCAGCATGCACTGTGAAACAACTGGTATCGACTTCATGGTCTCCTCGATAACAAGAGGTGCGATGTTTTTCCCCGCGGAGCTGACATAAATCTCCTTTAATCGACCAGTAACATAGACAAATCCGTCCGAGTCAATCTTTCCGAGATCACCCGACTTGAGCCAACCATCTTCGGTCATAGTCTCTGCAGTTGCTTCAGGATTCCTGTAGTAGCCAGCCATTACATGCCTTCCTCTGAACTGAATCTCTCCGTTGCCACCATCGTCAGGATCGGCAATTCTCAGCTCAGTGCCTGATAGTGGCTTTCCTACCGAACCTATCTTGTTTGCACCGGCATATCCGAGCGTGGCCCCAGCCGAGGTTTCTGTCATTCCATAGCCCTCGTATATGGGAATCCCCAGATCGTGGAAAAGGTGCAGGATTTCAGGGTTAATTGGAGCCGCACCGGTAATCGCGAACTTCAGATTCGAGAAACCGATCTTCGCCTTTGCCTTCTTCCTGACAATGTTGCCAAGTATTGGCAGCTTCAGCCAACCAACCTTACTTCCAAGTCCCGCAACCAGATTGGAGTACACCTTCTCGTAGATTCGAGGAACTCCGATGAACAGATGCGGGTTGACTTCCTTGCAGTAGTCTATCGAGTGGAGTGGGTTGTCCACTACTCTCATGTGTATCGCGTCGCGAATCCAGATGTGGTTGTCAGCAAGCTGACCGAAGACGTGGGCGCATGGCAGCCAAGAAACATATCCTTCACCCTGATTGAAGGTGACCAGCTTGTGAACCTCTCCAATCTCGAAGTCCATATTGTCATGTGTCAGGACAACTCCCTTGGGGTTTCCAGTGGTGCCGGATGTGTAAATTAGCGAGGCGACATCATCTGGCTTCACAGCGGCAATCCTGTCCATTACTGTGGCTTCAGGAGTCGAATCGGCTTTCGAAATGAAATCAACCCATGTCATTGCTGTATTATGATCAATGGCGTCCATACCCATCATGGAAACCACAGCCTCAACTTTTCCGAGATTGCCCATTGCAGCCTCGAGGCGATGATTGCACATTTTGCTAGCGTCCCCTCCGTCCATTGGATTGGTTCCAACGAAGACAACCTTGGAGTCGGAGTTTCCTACTACCCATTCTACTTCTTCTGGAGAGCAAGTATGGTACACTCCTACCGCAGCACCTCCTGCCATGTTGGCAGCAGAATATGCCATGTACCACTCTAATCTGTTGTACGAGTAGATACTTAGCTTGTCTCCTGCCTCAAAACCGATGGAGACTAGTGACCTTGCAACCTCCATGGTGGCCCTCTCGATTTCGGACCAAGTCATAGTGACCCAGTTCGCAGAATCGTCTTTCCATGAAAGAGCGGGTTCGTTGGCGTATTTCTCGGCGTTTGATAGTAGGTACTCCGGCGTAATCATTGCGGACATGCCCATGGACAAGTCATTTGCCAACTTAACTCTTTACTTGGCATTTGGGCACTTTGATTTCATTGATTTAGGGTAGTACAGATGAAACATTCTCTCTCCAGTCTCTACCGCCATTCCGATTTGCAAGAGGAGATGCAGGAGAGGGGTGCCAGCAGCCAGCGACTTCGACAGATTGCTCTTCGAGTACATCCCGAGCTCTCGATTCAGCAAATTTCCCCACTCCAATCACACGCTCCGCACCCAGAATGTCCACGACTTGTGAGAGATGTCTATCACAGCGCTCAAGCAATGCCTTAGCAGTACTACCACCAATCTTGTCTGGAGTGATATTGCTGGCACGAGGTCCTGAGAATAGCATTAGAGGGCAGTGGTTGACTAGGAATACTCTGGATGCAATTGAGTCTGCATCTCCATACTGCTCGTTCAGTAGCCCCCACAGGCGGGTACCCGAAACCTCCTCCTTATGATAGTCCAGTCCAATCACAGGTCTCCTCTTGTCGGGCGTATTTGGTTGATTGACAGGGATGCCAGAAATGTCTAACAGATCTCGAACTACGCTTGTGGCCGCGAATGGTATTCCCATCTGCCCCATTCCGTGAGGGCCCGGATTCATTCCAAGAACCACCGTTTTGGCACCTAATCCTCCCATTCTCCTGAGATACTCTTCGTGAACATCCCAAGCGTAGTTGAGCGGATTGTAGCAGACATCGATGCGACCTTCTTCAACCAGTTTTCTACCCAAAGGCTCTACATCGTCTCTCAGATTAGCCGCCGCCTCAATCAGTTCCTCGATGACCATGGTATCACTGCTTCACATCTGCCACGATGGCACCTGATAGCGAGACTAACTCGTCTGGAGTAATCGGGAATACAGTCTGAGCAGTACCTGCTGCACCCCATACTAATTCGTATTGCATCAGATCCTCGTCGAGGAACACAGTACATGTTTTGGTGTGGCCAAATGGAGGAACTCCTCCAGGAGCGTATCCGGTGTTTTCGATGATATATTCTGCATCGGTCATACTTGGTTTGTGACCTAGGAGTCGCTTGAGCTTACGCTTACGGTCGACATGATTGGCGCCAGATGTGATGACTACAACTGCACCATCTTGACCCGCGAAGACAATTGACTTCGCGATATGAGCGACATCGCAGCCCAGTTGGTCAGCAGCATCCTGTGAGGTTCGTGTACCTTCTTCGTAGAGTTTGGCTCTAGGTAAATAATCCATCTCTGCACACTGAGAAAGCCACAACTCGTGACCGTCCATGTTCCTTCCTGCGGGCCTTTGGACTTCATGCTTCGGGATTGTTTGAAACCACACTCTCTCTCGCCTATGCATGAGTGAGTCAGTATCGAGACATTCGATTCGAACTTCTATTGGAGCAGCCATCATTATCCAATTGACAACTCTGGTTGCCTCCTATACAGCATGGGCATTAGATGGATGCGACCCCTACATGCCGTTCATTTCCGATACCGACACCAATCCTGTGTCAAGCCCCTTTTTCACTCTGGGATTCACCCTCACAGGCCTATTACTAGCAGTAATTGCTTGGCAGATGTACAGCATCAGATTAGAGTGGATTGAAAATAACTCAATGGGGACTAGGCCTAGGATGCTCAACATCTTCTCAGCCATCTTCGGAATTATCTCCGGAATATTCCTCATCTGGATAGCATACACTCCATGGGATGAGAATCTGGTCCTTCATTTGCTACAGGCTAGAATCATCTTCGTTAGCTCAATTGCATGGGCAATTCTCTCTACAATGCTGGCTAGCGAGATGCAGGTCCATGATATGCGATTTGAGCGTGTTTTCAAGCCAAGGAGATTCAGAACCGCTCTGACAGTGATTTGCTGCGTCCTGATGGCGTTGAATGTTTTACGATTCATTGGTTTCGGAGATGCTACATCGATGGAATTGAGCCATTTTGAGTCGTATATTGAAACTGTGGAAATCTGCACCGATTTGACAATTCCTGAGATGTCGCTGGCTGCTCTCTTCGAATGGGGAATGGTTCTGGGATTAATCGCAGTTGTTCATACTGGGATTCTTGAAGCGGATCTGATTTGTTCCCACGAATCCGAAGAGTGAGAATCTACGAGGCCTGCAACGTTCATCAGCAGAATACTTCGCGGACGGTCCATGGATTGGCCAATCGGACCTTATGGCACGATAATGGCGGTCATTTTACTCTCTACCATTCCGCTGCGCAATCTGTTGACAAGAGATGAGCCCGACAAGAGAGTCTCACTCTCTGAGCTGCCAGCAGAAATCCGAGCAAAGGGCTACTACTGGCATATCTCCCTGTATGTACTGATGTACATCTACAAATTCATGATTGACCAACACAATGAGCCAATCAAGGCCCGAGTTGGAGGCTATACTCACTGGTTGTACGAAATTGAAGGTGAGTTGACACTGTGGGTTCAGGAAACTTTCAGGAATGACCTACTGACTGATGTATTGTCGTTCCACTATTTGTTCGTCTACCTGTTTGTAATCTGGTTCTCACCGATGTATTTCATTCTAGTACGCGACCATACTATGGCAGACAAAGCAGCCCTGAATTACTTCGTAATCTACCTACTTTCAGTCCCATTGTATCTTTTCTTCAATGTAGAGGTAACCTCGACATACAATCCAGGGATGGACGCACTTCTCTACCATGACTCATGGTATCTCGAATTTGTAACAAACAATGATCCCATGGACAACGGAGTTCCGAGTTTACACTTCGGGCTCCCTGTTGGATTGCTACTGCTAAACAGATTGCATTGCAAAGACAAGGGCATTTCTATCTCCGAGTGGAGGCATAGAGAATTCGATTTGTTTGTGATGATCAATCTTGTAGTCTACTTCTTCTCTATTCAGTATCTCGGAATTCACTGGATTGTTGATATCATACCAGGATTAATTCTCGCAGTAATCTGTGCGTTATTCATTCACAAGTGGCAACCCGCAATTAGGGCTCGCTCGGAGAATGGGTGGAAATCTGTGATTCCTAAAGGGCAATCACTTGCTATCGCAGCCGTCTTTGCATTAGTGTGCTCATCAGCACTCGCTTTGGTGGCCGTTGACGGGCCGGGAAGTGATGATGAAATTGCCAATATGAGGCTAGGGCCAGATGATGTGAAAATCGACACAATAGAGGTGCACAGTCTATGGGATCCTGTCGGAGTCGAAGTCAGAAATGTTGGCGAAAATAGCGTACATGTAATCATCCTACATCGTAGTCTTGTAATTGATAATGTAGAGAGAGGAGAAGTGAATTGGGAGTCTATTGTCAGTCCTCTGACGGTCGATGAATTCCAGGAAATTGTCATTGATTCAGGATCAAGTTGGCAAACTGAAGTTTCGACCCCCTCTGTTGGTGACACTCATCTAATCCTAGTCAAGACTGCTGATGGGGGAGATTTTTCAGAAGTTAGGATAACTATGCAATATGTCACTGACGAATTGATTTGGTCCGCTATGCTACTCTCTATACCCGCCTTCCTAATTGGAGGACTAGTGCTGGCTCAGGCAGTCAAATCAGAGGATGAAATGGGCGAACAAGCCTCCGACGAAGAGTCCTGAAACCGCCCCTAATCCAATCCAGGTACCTACTCGGAAAGCTGGGAAGTTGTTCTTCCAGACATACATTGACTGGAAGATCCAGAACAGAATCACTGGCACGAACCAGACGAAGAAGAACAGCTGCGGCAAGAAAGCAAGCAGCATGCCTACATTCGCGCCCAAAATCAACTCAGTATTCTTTCCAGCGGGTTCAGGTGCGAAGTAGAGTAGTATACTGACAAACATCAGTCCTACGAACGGAGTGGTCAAATCCCAGTCGAATAGGCGAGGAATCCCGTCTACGATATGAGGCAAGCATGCAGCCGTGAATCCAGCCAAACTAGGGCCGACGACAGGCCAGAGCGGAGGCTCGTCCCACTTCATGGCAATGCGTCACAAGTCTCCCCAATGAAGGCTACTAGCTGGGCCGGAAGGTTTTCTTTAGAATTCAGGACCTCACGAACCATGGCGAAGGGAGAGATAGTGCTGGGTTGCCTTGCTCCACACCCTCCACATGTCGTGTATGCTGAGAACCCCGAGCAGAACGAGCCTTTCTCGGAAGGAGGCTGGGAGGCTCTTAGGTGGGGCTACAACATGTTGGCGAGAAAACTCAAGGAAATTGAATATGATTGCATGGTGATCCTAACTCCTCATTGGCAGACCTATGTTGGAACACACTTCCTAGGTTTGGAAAGATTCCAGAACATCAGCGTCGACCCTATCTTCCCAAATCTGTTCAGATTCCACCACGACATCAAGGTCGATGTTGAATTAGCAGAGAAGATGTGTGAGGCAGCATCAGAGTCAGGAATCATTACCAAGATGATGAGAAATCCTGACTTCAGAGTCGACTATGGGACCATCGTTAGCTGTCATATGCTCAACCCTGATTGGGATAAGCCCGTAGTAACAATCAGCAGCAATCGCTCGACTCATTACTACTCAAACGAGGTAATGAATGAACAATCAATTGCTCTTGGAGAAGCGGTCAGAAAGGCAATCGAGGACAGCGGAAAGAAAGTCGTACTAATTGCCAGCCACTCTCTATCTCATCGGCACTTCGTGACCGAGGCTCCATTGCCCGAGGACATGAGTCGCGAACACATCTACAATCATAGCCAGTATGTCTGGGACATGAAGGTCATCGAGATGATGAGAGAGGGCAAGATGAAGGAAGTCATCGATATCCTGCCTGAGATGATTGAGCAGACCATGGCCGAGGCAGAAGGAGGTGGCCTGACTTGGATGATGGCCGCCATGGGGATGCCAGATTATCCAGCCGAGATCTACGGCTATCAGTCTGTAATTGGAACAGGGAATGCAATCGCTGCATGGGATCCGAACGCAGAGACTCGAGCAATTGTGATGTGAGGCGCTAAGATGAGCGAAGAACCAGAGATTGTTATGGGGCTGTATGTACCTCCCCACCCACACCCACTACTGGCCCCCGATCAGAATGAAGGATGGGGCCGTCTACGCGAGGCTTACGACACATGCCGCCAGAGAATTGAGGAGAGCGACGCCGACTTGATACTCATCTACTCGACAACATGGCCTAGCATCATCGGACATCAAATCCAAGCCCATCCAAAACCAGTCTTCACTCATGTGGATGATGACTTCCACTTCCTAGGTTCAATGCCCTACGAGTTCCGCATGGACACAGAGTATGCAGAGAGCTTCAAAGACGCTTGTGAGGAAAGAGGACTCCAAGCTCGAACTGTGTCATACGATGGTTTCCCTATCGACACAGGTTCAATTGTTGCTCTGAAATTGCTAAACCCGGAAAATAGAATTCCCGCATGTATTGTTTCAAGCAATGTCTACTCTAACCGCGCCGAGCAAATTGTGCTTGGCAAGGCCGCGCGTGATGCAATGGCTAAGTTGGGCAAGAAAGCTGTAGTCGTGGTAGTTGCGAGCCTATCTAACAGGATGTTCACAGAGCACATCGACCCTGCTGAGGACAGGATTCATTCTGCAAAAGACGATGAGTGGAATCAGAAGATTCTGGAATTCTTCGCCGATGGCCGACTTGAGGATATTAGTCAGTTGAGTAGAGATATTCAAAGTCAGATTAGAGTCAGTAAAGTTGTGGCCTACAAGCCAGCTTGGTGGATGGCTGCTACCATGGGGCAGCACAATAACTACCATGGGGAGGTGCTAGCTTACGAGGCTCTGCATGGAGCCGGTGGGGCGGTTATCCAGCTGACTCCAGCCAAGGGGAGCATAGGCGACAAGGAATTCGATGAGGACGATGTAGAATTCTACCACGGCGATCGACATGTTTTGGACAAGGGGTCATTGTGATGTCAGACGGCCCATTCATCACCGATGCAGGACCATCAGCTGTTGGGGCATATCCGCATCTGCATAGGGTCGGAGATTTGCTTTTTGTCAGCGGAATGGGCCCTAGGACTCCCGGGACCAACGAGATTCCAGGAGGCCCAATCAAGGATGATGACGGCAACCCGCTGGACTACGACATCAAAGCCCAGACACATTCAGTTATCAACAATGTAAGACTCATCTTGGAGGCACACGGATCAAGCCTCAATGATGTAGTGGATGTTCTTGTCTTCCTAGTCGACATGGACAGAGACTTTCCCGGCTACAATGAGGTCTACGCTGAGTACTTTGCAGACATCCTACCTGCTCGAACCACTGTCTCAGTGGAGGCACTGCCGACAGACATAGCAATCGAACTGAAGATTATCGCTAAGGCATGATGCCGAGGGAAGATTTCGATTTCATGAGGCCGCCCAAATATTGAAGCATTCACAGACTTATCATTATTCTATGAGTGCAGAAGTCCAATGCCCCGCTGGTTGCGGTTCCATGGAATACAAGACAACTAGAAATCTGAAAATTAGGGCCTTCGATCCACTCGGTACCGTGTTTTATTTGGCAGGATTGATCCTAATTGCTAACTCAATTGAGGTAGGAAGCGATGAAACTAATCCAGGAGTCATTATTGGTGCGTTACTATTCATTCCCGGTGTGTATCTCTCATCATTGGTAACAACTGATCTGCGGTGTAACAACTGTGCTGGAGTCATTCTAGAGTCCAAGTCGATAGATCAAAAACTCAAGGGAGATGCTTTAGGTTTGGCGTTGAACAAGGCCAAATATGTCAGAGAAGCACTATCTGCTTCAAAGCAGGAAGGCGAGTATAATTGTCCAGATTGTGGAAAGAAAATGAGTCATATCAGTGTTCCATTAGAAGAAGAAGTTCTACATCGGTCAAACATTGTCGTTCCAGATGTCGTTGATGATATCCAGAATTGGACATCTGGCGCGTCCAGAACTATTGATCTGGACGGTTGTATAGAGTGTGACCTATTATGGTTCGACAAAGACAAGAAAGAAGAGGTACTCTCCAGGGACGGCACAATAATTCCAAAGCACTCTTGAATTTGAGATTACTATCTCATAGAATCAGATTTTCAATCGCCTCAGAAGAGCACCACTCAGGTGCTACCAGAGGGTTGCAGCGGCTCGGAGTCCCGTTAGGAATCTCAATCCAGTAGTCCATTCCTTCCACTGGTCCAGGGTAGTCGGTAGAGATGGTGTGTGCGCCCGCGGCTAGAGCGGCCTCAAAGCGCGCGGTGTCGTTGTTATCCGGTTCCTCTCCTCCACTGTCTGCCCTAGTTCTGACAATGTATCCGTCAGTGACTAATTGTGAGATTTGTTCTCCATCACCAATCGGGTCAGTCAGCGAGAAGATGGCCGCTTCGCCTGAGCCCAAATCCGAGAGTGTGAACATCAACGCTCCATTCAATCCGGGATAGTCTTCGAGGTATAGGTCACGCATATCTCCTCTAGCAAGTAGAACGAAGATAACCTTGCCACGACTCTCCTCTAACAACGGCCAGCCATCAGTCAAAACCGCCTCATTCAGGGTTGGCCATTCTCCACGGACATCATCAGGCGCGATGGTAAGATTTCTAGGCCAGAACTCGGCTATTTCGGACTCAATCTCCTGAAGAAGTCCTGAGAGCTCGACAGTTGTCGTGATGTCTGCTGCCTGTTCGGGCCAGTCTTTGGGCTCAATCCAGATCATCATGGGGTGGTGCTGGTCATTGGCCTGAGACCAATCTAGAAGAGTCTCAAGACATTCTTGGAAAGTCGGGCATGTGGTTCCAGAATCGTACTGATTATGGTAAACTCTCAATCCATCTCTGACATCCCACCAAACATCGATCTCAAACTGCCGGACTCCTAGTTGCGCTGCTTGAACATCAAGTGGTTCGTGAGTATACATATATTCCCGAGTGGGTGAGAAAATAGGCTCGACATGATACGAATTGTGAGTTCCTTCCATCTGGATATGATTCAGCCGCAATGGCTCTTTTTCCGGCTCATTGGCGAATATGCCACCTTCGCCACCGATTCCAAAGCAGCCGCTCAGTGGTACCAACACCAACATGACAACCGTAATTCCTCGTAGCGACCTCATTTTCAGATACCGAGAGGGAGTGCCGAGCAAGAAGGATTCGGCGGGAGAACCTTCAACAACGGTCTTGATTCGCAACAAACATGCGACCGGAGGGCCCCGATGGCCTTGCAGGAATCGTCCTCAAGCCATACGATGATCCATTTGGCACACTCGAGCGCAGACTTGGACTAAGTGGCGTTGTTATCATTTCACTTTCGGCCATGCTTGGATCGGGACTTTTCGTTCTTCCAGCGCTAGCCATGCTAGAGATGGGCGGGGGCACTCAACCTGTTGGAGGAGTATGGCTGGCTTACCTATTGGCAGCAGTAATTGTCCTGCCTGGTGCCATTTCAAAATCTGAACTTGCTACTGCAATGCCTGCTTCTGGAGGCTCATACATCTATGTTCAGAGGACATTCGGACCGATGTTTGGAACAATCTCTGGACTGGGTTTGTGGGCGAATTTCATGCTCAAATCAGCATTTGCCCTGATCGGTTTCAAGGCTTATCTCTGGGTAATTGAGGATATAATTGGCGTCAAAATCAATATCGAAATAGCTGCTCTTGTTCTGTTGGCATTAATCGTTGGAATCAACATACTCGGAGTCAAACGAATCAAGAAAGTCCAGACCCCAATCGTGCTAATTTCTGTAGGGTATTTGCTACTACTGTGCGTGTATGCACTTGCAACTCAGGAAATAAACTGGGACAATGTAATCTCACGCGAGGCATTTGGAAGTGATTGGGAATCAGTAGGAAAAACTGCTGCCTTCGTATTCGTATCATACGCCGGCGTAACAAAAATCGCTGCAGTCGCTGGAGAAATCAAGGACCCAGGTAAGAACATCCCCAATGGAATCCTACTTTCCTTGCTCTTTAGCACCCTCCTCTATGTCACAGTAGCATTCGTAATGGCTGCTACCCTAGATCTCTCTTCGATAATGGATGAAAACCATGTAGGCCATGCAAGAGAGGATCCCGTATTCCTCTTCGCCGACGAGATTGGAGGCAGAGAGATAGGAATCATCGCCGCTTTACTCTCAGTTCTCACGATGACTTCGATGGCCCTTGCTGGAATCATGGCATCATCCAGATTCCCTTATGCAATGGCTAAGGATAATTTGATTCCATCAATCTTCGAAGAAGTCCACAAGGAGTATCAAACCCCTTACTGGGCGATTATTGGTACTGGACTCTCGATGGCTGCCGCCATTACATTCCTCCCCGTTCATGATGTCGCAGAGTTAGCTTCTGGATTCAAAATCATGATTTTCATCGTCATCAATGCCTGTGTGATCGTACTACGCACAGCCTCACGCTCGCATTCGTGGTATAATCCGGAATGGAAATCTCCAATGTATCCATTCTTCCAAATGTTGGGCATCATCGGTGGCTTTGTCCTACTCTTTCTAATGGGAGAAAAGGCCCTGATAGGCGGTTTAGCTGCTATTGTTTTGGGACTGATTATCTGGAAGGGCTACGGAGAGAATCATGCAGAACCGGAAATCACTCCCTGGCAAACATTCGGCTTGCACTATACTGACCCAAATGAGGTGGAAACCCGCCGAAGGCTAACGGCGTTCTACGCAGCGGATATTGATGGAAACGGAGAATTGGATGTAGATCAGTACATTTCAGCAATGGATGCTTTGGGATACACTCCCGATAAGGAGGGCGAATTTAGGGCGGCTTTCAATGAGGCCGATACTGATGGAAACGGCATCATCGACATTGAAGAATTCGTCGCAAGTGTTTCTAAGCATGAGTCTAATGATTGATTCCGTACTCTAGAATTCTATCCCTGAGCCGAATTGTATAGTCGGTTGATTGAAGTCCAAGACCACGCTCGCAAGTTCCCGAGTAGTGAGCATATGGCTATCTCAAGTCGCGCAAAGAAGGTCACCACTCAGACTCTTGTGAAGATGAAGCAGTCAGGTGAGAAGATTGCTATGCTGACTGCATATGATTACTCTCTAGCACGATTGGTGGACAACGCAGGAATCGATGTCATCCTAGTTGGAGACTCTGCATCGAATGTGATGGCGGGTAACGAGACTACTGTTCCAATCACTCTCGAGCACATGATTTACCACGCTCAGTGCGTGGTCAACGGTGTTGACAGAGCCTTGGTGGTAGTTGACATGCCATTCGGCTCGTATCAGGGCGATTCTAAGACTGCTCTTGACTCAGCGATTCGAATCATGAAGGAGTCTGGGGGCCACGCCGTCAAACTAGAGGGAGGGGCTGAAGTTTGTGAATCAGTCAAGCGAATTGTAGAGGCAGGTATTCCTGTTATGGGGCACCTCGGACTCACACCTCAGTCAATCTACAAGTTCGGAACCTACACTGTTCGGGCCAAAGAGGATGCCGAGGCAGCCAAGCTGATGGAGGATGCAAAGGCACTCGAGGAAGCTGGTTGCTTCTCGGTTGTTTTCGAGAAGATTCCCTCGGAATTGGCCAAGCAAGTGAGTGAGGCTCTGACAATTCCTACAATCGGCATTGGAGCAGGACCAGACTGTGACGGCCAAGTTCTAGTACTCCACGACATGCTTGGAATTACCAAGGACTTCTCTCCTAGATTCTTGAGGAGGTATGCCGATTTGGGCACTATGGCTGAGGACGCAGTCAAGCAGTATGTTTCGGATGTTCGCAGCATGGACTTCCCAAACGAGGAAGAGAGGTACTGAGCATAGGGCCAACGAGCCCCTCACAACATTCATGGACGCCCGCATCAGGATTAGGAAGGACTGTCATGAGCGAATTGTGGGTAGAACGCCATCGCCCCCAGACCGTGGGCGATATCAAGGGCCAGAAAGCCATAGTCGACCGACTCAAGGCATACGCCGAGAGTCGCACCTTCCCGCACTTACTGTTCGCCGGTCCTCCCGGCACCGGCAAGACGACTGCTGCCCTCGCTCTAACCAAGGATGTATTCGGTGAGGGATACCGGATTAATTTGCTAGAGATGAACGCGAGTGACGAGCGCAAACTGGAGTCCATTCGAACCAAAGTCAAGCAGTTTGCAAGAACCGCTCCATCTCCGGGAACCACATTCAAAGTCATCTTCCTAGATGAGGCAGATGCTCTCACTTCAGATGCTCAAGGTGCGCTACGCAGAATCATGGAGCAGAATGCAGAGACCTGCCGATTCATACTATCTTGCAACTACTCATCCAAGATTATCGAGCCAATTCAGTCTCGCTGCGCAGTATTCCGATTCAGGCCACTAGCAGAGGATCAAGTCCTTGAGATGGTAAAATCAGTAGCAGCAAACGAGGATATCAACCTCGACGAGGATGCCGCTGAAGCAATCGCTCATGTCAGTCTGGGTGATTTACGCAAGGCGATTACCTCGCTCCAAGTCGCTGCATCACTAAACCCAAATGTTACTCGTGACCTAGTTTACGAGACCACTGCAACAGCTCCGCCCGAGGAATTGCACAGTTACATCCTCGCCTGCAAGGAGGACGGTTTCCAGCCGGCCCGTCGCAGACTCAAGGGACTGCTGGACAAGTTCGGCCTGGCAGGTACTGATATGGTCAACCAGATGCACCGAGAGTTAGGTACGGTGACTTTCCTTGACGAGGCACAGAAGTTGGG
>DAQX01000029.1:76311-79340 GCA_002503055.1 Euryarchaeota archaeon UBA86
CTAGATGCGATGACTGCACGTCTTTGCACACTTCTAGGGAACTAACCGACCTGCGAGATATCAAGCCCGTAGGTCACCGACCAAGTGTTGAGTCCGCCCTTCCAAGGAGCTCCGTCCTCTTCGAGTGTGATTTGGACATTGTATTGTCCAGGCCCTAACTCTCCCAGATCCCATGCTAGTCCGTAATCGGTCGCATGAGGTGCCACCTTTGGCCCAATGTAATCACGGGTTAGAGTATTCTTCAATTGGCCACGACTCCAACTGCCATTGACCTCATCAAAGGTAGCCATGGCATCTGTGAGATTCCCAACCTCAACAGATTCAAAGTGAATTAGAGTATTCTCGTCCACCTGACTATTGCCTTTCCAAATGATGAGCGTCATGCTAGCAGATTCGACATCGATATTATCTCGAACTCCCATGCCAAGTACGATATTCGCATTGTCTTGATTGAGTTCAATCGTTAAATCTCCACCTTTCCACTTGATTGACTCGACGCCCTCGGTTTCCTCGATATCTAGGCCTCCAGCTAGAGCCGGAGCAGCCAAATCAGCCAAAGGAGGGTTGGCGACGATGAATGAGAGTGCAAGCCAGGTGAATAGATACAAGAAACAAGCTCTGAACCAGTTACCTGCAGTGTACATCTCGTAGTAATGAGAAGGTACGATGAGTTTGTGGAGTGAAGGGATAACGGCCATCAGAAGCATCGGAAGCAGCCACAGAGCCCTGGTGGGACTAGTCATCGTCGGCATTAGCCAATATCGAACGAACGCTGCTACAGATAATCCGAAGATTATCACAATCCACATCGAGTAAGCATCTGCCCTCTCTTTCTTTGCATGCTCAACTGGGTCAAAGGGCTCGAGTTCTCGACTCTGCTTCTCCTCCTTCTTCTCGTCCTCGCTCTTACGCCCTCTTCTCTTGCCCGAATAGGCACTGGCACGCATCGCGCTGTCGACATCAACCATGCTAACGCGCCCTTGCGGGAGTGCCGCGCAAATCAACCCTGCGTGTGCTATCTTCGGCCCGAAGGGGCCGAAACGACTGCACGAATGCTCATATGGCCGTTATCGGTCGAAGCGCTTAGCCGGGGTGGCGTAGTTGGTAGCGCGTCGGACTCATAGGGTAACATTCAGCGAGGATTTTCTCCTTGCAGGAAAACATCGATGAGCGCAACAGCCTAACTGAAGATTGTCTGAGACATCCGAAGGTCGGGGGTTCAAGTCCCCCTCCCGGCACCACTATTCTTCAGGTTGAACTTCCTTAGAGAATTGGGATACGAAATCCCAAGCAATACCATTGGTATCTACTGTACCTCCATTACCAGTGAAGATATCGTAGCTTTCCTCGTACGGATTGTGATCTGCACCATACAATGTCACTAGTGCGACTTCAGAACCATTGTTACAATCTGTGAATGATTGGACCGAATAGAATACTGATGGTTGGTTACTATCTGGAACACTTCCGGAGCATCCATTCATGTCTGCCCATTGTAGCAGATTCTGAATAGCTCCATGCTCCTGAGCCTCCAAGTTTGGCAGATGAATCGCATCATTAGAGTAGAGAATAATCTGGTCTAATAGTCCGTGAATTTCCATGATTGGAATCGGGGTGTAATATGGAACTGGATCATCGAGTAAATAGTACGACATACATGCGATGGCAGCGAAAATATCGCTGTGCTCATTCGCTAACTTCTGGCTTAGAGAACATCCATTTGACCATCCTGTGAGGTAAATCCTATTCTCATCCACAGAGTGATTCATCACGACCTTGTTGACTATCTCCACTATCAGTCCAGTATCGTTCAGTTGTAGTTCTCCTGCCGAACTGCAACAATAGCCCGAGTTCCAAGAGTTGTCAAATCCCTGAGGCCATACTGCAATCACACCATTCTCTTCAGCAATCTCGTCGAACTCGGAGAGCGCTCTTTGGTTTTCCATGGTCAGTGTATTGCCATGCAGATCAATAATCATCGGAACCTGTTGAGACAAATTCACAGTACTGGGGACCAGTACATTCCAGCATCTCTCAAGATCTTCGTGAATCATACATTCAACATAGTCGAGTCCCTGAAAGTCCTCATCCACTGGATCTTCATTGACATCTCCATTTGAGGAATCATCATCACTAGAGATGCACCCACTCATCGCCATTGCTAGCAGCATTAGCGAAAACAGAGAGGCAACAGTCCCGTCTCTCATACATCGTGGCCTGAGGACTCACCGATTAATTTGTCCCGCTTGCAACCACTTACTCGTAGGCCCATTCACCGCTTCGCATGACAGGAACTCTCTCTCCATCATGGGTAATCCCATCAATATCGAGCTCACCAGAACCAATCATCCAGTCAACATGAATGTTCGATGAATTACCTCCTGCGGCTACAACGGCTTCAGGGTCTTTGCCAATATCTCCCTTGAAGCACTTTGAGTAGCACTGCCCCAATGCGATGTGGCAAGATGCATTCTCATCATACAGAGTGTTGTAGAATAGTAGACCAGATGCACTGATTGGAGAGGAGTGAGGAACCAAAGCAACCTCTCCGAGCTTCCTCGCTCCCTCATCAGTATCGATTAGTTTGAGGAACACCTCTTCACCGACATCTGCCTTGGCTTCGACAATCTTTCCTTCCTCAAATCGAACCTCTATCCCATCGATTAGAGTGCCCATGTGGACTAATGGCTTGGAAGCTCTGACTGTACCATTTACGCGATCAGCGTGAGGAGTTGTGAATACCTCTTCAGTTGGAATATTTGGTGTACAGGTAATCCCGTTTCGAGATGTACTAGCCCCTCCCATCCAAGCATGACCGTCTGCCAGTCCTAACATCAGATCAGTTCCAGGTGCTGTGTAATGTAGCGAGTGGAAGTTCTGCTCATTCATCCAATGCTGTCGATCAGTCAGCGTATTCTGATGCTCCTTCCACGCAGCAATTGGGTCATCATTGTCAACCCGTGAAATCGAGAAGATAGCCTCAGCCAAGGATGCGACTGCATCGCCATCATTCTTGTCTGGGAAGATTT
>DAQX01000024.1 GCA_002503055.1 Euryarchaeota archaeon UBA86
GCTGTATCCGATTGTGTTGGCTAGACCGACGGCAATCTGGGATGCTGCTACGAAACCAGGTCCGTAAACAGCGATAGGCCCGGATGCGTCGTTCAGGAAACCAATCTTGACAGTGGCTCCCATCCACACGACATCAGTGACACCGTCTCCGCCTGCTTCCCACATTCGGTCGCAGTTGAAGTACTCGCCATAGGTTGGGACATGGTGGAAGGTGCAGACATCGTAGCCTGACCCGCCAACGTCACCGTTGTCTAGGAAGGTGTGGGTTCCGCTGTCTCCAGCATAGCCGCTACCGACCATTGGGACATGCATTCCCATGTCAGCTCCGCCGTCCATCATTGCAGCGTGACCGATCATCATTACCGCGTCGTATGCCTCAGCGGTGAAGATTCCAGTCGAGCAGACATCGTCATCTGCACAAGCGGCTGCGAAAACACCAGCACCAGCTGCTGCGGCCCTAGGTCGTGTAACCTCGATTCCGTTAGCAGCTGCAGGGTTGGTGTAGTCATTCAGTGCAGCCTCTCCAGCCATTCCATCAGCGCTGAAGATTGGGATTGATGCTCCCATTACAGCCATTGTCTCGACAATCATGGCTCCATCAGAGGAGTATGATCCAAGGAATACTGAGTCACAACCTGCATCGATAACCGACTGAACAGCAGCCTGGAAATCGGTGGTTGTCTCTTCGTATCCTGCCTGTAGACAGACACTGTCTGAGCCTAGGTTGGCTGCGACTGCGTCTGCTAGACCTGCACCGTAGCTGTTTGTCATGTGAACAACAGCAGTGTTTGAAACACCGCTTGCTGCAATCATGTCAGCTGCTGCCTGGCCCTGTAGAGCGTCGCTTGGCACAATCCTGTAGAAGTGAGGATATGCAGTTGCGTCGCTCAGAGCTGGCGAAGTGCTAGCGTAGGAGATCATTGGGATTCCT
The DNA here is from genome assembly GCA_002503055.1 of Euryarchaeota archaeon UBA86. GTDB lineage: Archaea > Thermoplasmatota > Poseidoniia > Poseidoniales > Thalassarchaeaceae > Thalassarchaeum. The sequence continues at coordinate 932 of DAQX01000024.1, forward strand.
GCTGCAGATAGTAGGGCGTTGGCACCCATCGAAGCACCAGAGCAAGCTGCTCCAGCCACTGCGACAACTCCAGCGTCAATCAGGGACTGAGCTGCAGTCTGCGCCATTGTACCGTCGCATCCAGAATCGGCCTCGATTACCTCGAAGACATAGTCTCCATCCATTGCGTTCAGGTCATCCATAGCTGCTCCCCAAGCAAAGGTGAATGGGGCAGCGAACTGCGAAATAGGACCAGAAGCATCGTTCAGGAAACCTAGCTTGATTGTGGTTGCTGCAGGGGCCTGGAACATTGGGTTCTCAGTTCCCATGTAGTGAGCTGCGATTTCGTCGACAATGGCGTCAGCCATGTCAGCGTCGAAACCGACCACATTCATGTCAGCGTCGTATGACTCAAACGGCGGGTAGAACGGATCAGTGCACAGCTTCAAGTCTCCAGACTCAAGGACACCGGTTAGGGTGCTTCCCTCGGTTGGGGTTGGGTAAGCTGTAGCAGTGTCAGCCGTAGTGTCATCAGCAAGTGTGACAGCTCCGTCGAACCAAGCGCCGTAAATGGCGTCGTACTCTCCGGAAGCGACAACAGCGCTGATTGCGACATCCAGAGCAGCAAGAAGCTCTCCGGAGTCCTCACGGACGGCTAGACCGAAGTTCTCATCCGAGAAGGTAACCATTAGGTCGCCCTCTAGAGACAGAACAGGTGCGTCTCCCATGGCGTAGTGTGCGTCACCGTTGTTCAGAGCGGCGATTACTGAAGGGAAGTCCTCGAAAGCACTGATTGTAGCCATACCTAGGTTCTCATTGGCGTATAGGTCTGAGGTAGTCCCAGACTGTACGGCAATTGTGGTACCTGCTGCGTTCAGGTCCGAGACATCCGAGATTGCTGCTGCACCGTCTCCGCCGATAACACCCTGGCTGCTTGTGTAGTAAGCCCTAGTGAAGTCGACGACTTGGTCGCGCGCCTCTGTCTTCGTCATCGCCGAGATAATGGCATCGCACATCTCGCCGGCATTCAGGTTGGGGATAATGGGGTCCCATCCAGACTCCACCCACATTGGGCCGACATCGGCAGCCAATGTGATGGACCAGGTTGGGTCGTAGGTACACGATCCGTCGTCTTCGGTAGCATCTGCGTTGTAGTTGTTCGCCGTAGCGTCCATACAACCCATTACTGCCGCAGGTTCAGGGTCCTCATCATCTCCCCCTAGGCAACCAGCGAACGCTGCCGCTAGCATACTCAGGGTAAGCATCATTGCAATTATTTTCTTGTTTTCCATAGCGTAATCACGCTCCAGTGCCGGCACGACGATGTGTAGTAGTTATAGAGATTCGGTATTTTTACCGTAGGTAAACCGTTTAGGTAATAAAAACCGTCCAAATTTCTCTATTTTCGCAGATTTAGGGTTCAATATGCTATTATTTTGATAGTGACAATCATTGAGTGGTTGCTTTTCGGAGCAACATGGGCGTCGACCCGATTGATTACGCCTCAAGTGGAGTGGACATCGATGCTGAGGGCAGGGCCATCTCAAGTCTGATTAGTGCACTCGGCGGCTCGGTAAGGAAGACAGGTCAGAAGGGTGCGCCTGTTCCACTGCCTGGTGGCTTCGGTGGAATTGTCGAATTTGGTGATTCTCGGCTTGTATTAGCTACTGATGGAGTGGGCTCAAAATTACAGTTAGCAAGCCAGACTGGATGGTTAAGAGGTGTGGGTATCGACTGCATTGCTATGAATGTGAATGACCTTATCTGTGTGGGTGCTGAGCCGATTGCTTTTGTCGACTACATCGCAGTTCCAAAGACCGACCCAGAAGTGCATGCTGAGTTGGGCCATTCACTAACAGAAGGGTGTCGCCAAGCCCGAGTAACTCTAGCTGGAGGAGAGACTGCAACCTTGCCTGGAATTGTAACCGAGTTGGACCTATCGGGGACGGCTCTAGGGTGGTTCCCGGGAGGTGGCGAAATTACTGGTGAAAGATTACAGGTTGGTGATGCAATTATTGGTCTACCCAGTAGCGGAATCCACTCCAATGGATACACTCTAGTCAGGGCAGTTCTAGAGAGATCGGGTCTATCTCTGGACGATTCTGCTCCTTTCGAAGTTGAGATTGGTCGGATAGAAAGATGGAGGGAAGGTGATTTGACCATCGGTGAGGTTTTACTGAATCCTACTATGATTTATGTTGACCCAGTAATCGACCTAGTACTAGCTTGCAGAGAGGGAGTTGGTCCTTGCTCTTCTGAGGATATCAAAGCCATTGCTCACATCACTGGAGGGGGGCTGTCTAATCTACTCCGATTGCACGACTCTCTAGGCTGGCACATAGAAAATCCTCTGCCCGTACATTCTGAGTTCTCGTGGATTGCAGAAATCGGCTTAGTAGATATTAGAGAGATGCATCGAACATTCAACATGGGCATGGGAATGGTCGTGGCGGTATCCGAAGTTGTTTCGGATGAGGTCGCTGAGTGGCTTTCTGAGAGGCTTCCGGGGTCTCGTAGAGTTGGATCAATCAATGATTCTGGGAAGGTTACTCATGCAGATTCGAATGTGTTCTTTGATCATTATTGAGTCGCTCTACAGTAGTCAATACCTTGTGCGATAGCGCTCTCCGGGAAGCATGAGTGTAAACGAGCCTGATGGTTGGCCCGGTGTGCTGCATCGGGAGGGACGCACTCTGTGCAGACTACCTAGAGACCCGTCTGAATCGGGGCCCGGGCCGGCGACCAAAGGACAGGGGTCTGTCTTCCACAACCCGGCAATGGCAGGTAGCAGGACTCGTAGTGTGCTACTTCTCCAGCATTGTATCGAGGCAGGTCTACTTGGAGAAGGTACAATCTACGCACTTGACGGGCTTTCTGCTACTGGGATTAGAGCTCGTAGATGGTTGAATGAATTACCTTCTGGAAGTGCAGACCGAATCAGTGCCACGATGGGCGATATGGATTCTGCAGCCCTAGATTGGGCTATGCTGTGTCATGAAGAGTTTCCTTCTGAGCATGGTAAGGGAGAGTTGCTTCCTCATTTGGGTGACTTGCGAAAAAGTGTACTCGAACATGGTAGACATTGGGTAGATATCGACCCATATGGTTCGCCTCTTCCTTTCCTTGATACAGCAGTACAGTCGCTGGCAAGGAGGGGTGTTATTGAGGTCAGTGCAACCGATAGTGCTGCTCTCTCTGGCTCTTCAAAAAGCGCATTATTACGGCGCTATGGGGCGAGAGTAAATACTGACGGTTTGGCGCATGATTCGGGCCTCAGAGTGCTGCTTGCAAGTCTTGCTAGAGCAGCGGCTAGGCATGAGCGGTCGGTGATTCCGTTGTTATCGGTATGGGACTCTCACCACCTTAGAGTCTCAGCCCTAATCAGAAGAGGAGTTGAGGGTGCCAATCGAGTAGAGGAGTATCTTGGTTGGAGGGTTGCTGCACCAACAAAGTCTGAGCTTGCTGTTTCTATTTCTACTGCTCTGCATCCACAGACTCCACTGGATTCTGATTCGCTCCCTATGCACTGCTTCTTGCCTCTCAATCATCCAATCGACCGTACCGATAAGCGAGTTTCGGGGCCATTATGGACTGGTCCTCTTGGAGATTCAGATGCGATGGCATCGATGAGTGAAGAGCGGGCTGTTGAGTTGAGTAGTCCTGAATATCATGAAAATGATCCTCTTGGATGGTCCGAGCGTGATTTCGAGAGAGAGAAGAGAAGTGTAATACGTAGTGTTAGGCACCTATCTGAGGAAGCGGCGGTAATCGACTCTTCTCACTTGATTCTCGTCGACGATTTGGCTAGTTGGCTTGGCTCGGGCTCTCCAGTCAGCCCGAGCAAGATGGTCGAAAAGTTGCGTAAAGAAGGTCACAGAGCCGCTGTTTCCAGATATGGTAAGCCGGCTTTCAGGACCGATGCTCCATGGGATGAAATTGTTTCAGCCGCCAATGTATGACATCTCAATCCTATCCGATGATTTTGTATTCTCGGATCTAATGTCAGAATATCTGTCTTCTCTTTCTTGCCAATGAGATCTGATTAATGATGTAATTTCCTCATCTGAACTACCCATCCTAATTGGAGATAGTAAATCTAAACCTCTACTTGAGAAGAGGCAGGTGAAAAATCTACCATCAGCCGATATTCGGGCCCTAGTGCAATTACCACAGAATGGTTCGGTAACGCTGGTAATGAGACCTACCTCAGATCCTTGTAGCGTCTCATATCTCTTGGCCACATCGCTCTTTTTTACCGGGGGAATTGGTTTCAATTCGCCTATCAATTGGCGGATTTCTTCAGCACTAACTACATCATCCATTGACCATCCATTTGTTGCCCCTACATCCATGTACTCAATGAAACGAATAGCGATATCCCTGTTAGAAAAACGTTCAATCAAATCTAATATTTCTTCTTCATTTGAGTTTCTTTTGACTACAGTATTGATTTTTATTGGACCCAAACCAACTGATTCGGCCGCCTCAATACCCGCCATAACAGAGGCTACCGTATGGCCAGAATCAGTAATCTTGGCAAATGTAGCTTCATCAATTGCATCAAGGCTCACCGTTACACGATTGAGGCCTGCAGCAGAAAGTGCTGGGGCATATCTCGGTAGTAGGACGCCGTTAGTTGTCATCGCAATCTCGACATCTCTCAAAGCCAGCATTGAAATCAAATCATGTAGGTTTCTGCGAAGTAGTGGTTCTCCTCCTGTGAGCCGAATCTTCTCGACGCCCAAGGATACGAAAATCCCTGCTAGACGATCTATCTCCTCAAATGTCATTATTTCATCGCGGCCCAAGAATGGGAAATCATTCCCAAATACTTCTCTAGGCATACAATATGTACATCTGAAATTGCACTTATCCGTGACTGATATTCTCAAATCTATGAGTGGCCGGTTCAGTTTGTCCACCGGCTTTGACTCCATCCAACTTGCGTGTCGATAGTTGGTGATGAGTCTTGCCTGTAGTCGGACAGGTTGAAATTATAGGATATGGTCACAGATGCCGAAAGGCATGCTTACCATCACGGACAGGGCTCAACAGATGCTTGGCCAATTCGCAAAATCTGCTGACGAGGGAGTTGAGTTGATTCTCCGAGTGGAGATTGTCGGCAGGGGTCCCAAGGGTTTCCAATACGACTTGCAGTTCGTTGGGCGCGAGGATAGAAAGGAAGATGATATTGAAATCGATGTTGAGGGAATTCCCGTCCTTGTTGCAGCTCGAAGTGCACAGTATCTCGAAGGTACTACTCTAGACTACAAGGAGACTCTGATGGGTGGCGGATTCAGTTTCGAAAATCCGAATCCAATGTGGGTGGATGAGTTGTCTAATGCAGTCGCCGAAATCATCGCAAGTGAAGTCAACCCGGTCGTCGCTTCACACGGTGGGCATGTCGATTTGATTGGTGTCGATGAAGGTAAGGCAATCATCGCCTTTGGCGGCGGCTGTCAGGGCTGCGGCATGGTCGATGTGACTCTCAAGCAAGGGGTCGAGGTCATGATTAAGGACAATGTTCCGGGTATCTCAGAAGTAATCGATGCAACAGATCACGAAGCCGGAACTAATCCGTTCTACTGATTAGAAGACCATTGGAATGTCGTCTTCATCATCATCTGAATCCGGTGCAGGTAGGGCCATTGAGTGAGCCCTCTCAAACGCCTCTCTGACTCTCTCCTCAATGTTCCGAGCGTCATCGAGCAGCCCCTGAACTGGAATTTCTCTATCCATCAGCTCGCTAAGACCTTCCACGGCAATTAGAGCAGCTCTGGCATCCGGATACATCGGATTGCACTCGGCCAGAAGGGCAGTGACATCTAGGCCCCTGCGCTCTCCCTCTGCGATTAGATAACCAGCAATTCCGGCAACAATTCCCTGTTGGATTTGCTGAATTCCGGCGTCATCAAGTTGGTCTCTGCTGGCTGCTGTAGATGCAACGCCCCACAAATCACTGTCTTCCTTGATTCCGAGGTCATTGCTTACGACTCCATCGATTACAATGAGTCGATCAAAACCTCCCTTGGTGAACCACTCCATTACGGTCTCTCCGAAGTATACATCGTTATCGTTCGGAAATTGAATTTCCGAGGTGAATACTCCGAGTCCATCTCCCTGATATACTCTGACTGGGTGCTTAGGAACTGAGTCATGAATCAGGGCTATGGCTGGAAATTTGGGGTGCATAACGGTACCCATTGGAGATAATTCGAGTGTCTTGATGAGGTGAGATGTGGCAATCACACCGACTGAGCCGACAGTAGAGAATCCACAGATTGCAGTTCCACCGAGTCCTGACGGGTCTGCATCGGCGTGCAGAACTAGTGGATACGCGCCGCTCGTGTACTCCTCCATGAGGTAGCCCTCCAATCAGGGATTATTGAAACCCACGACTAGAGTATTCTCGAATCGTCGAGATTCGTACTTGCACAAGTTAAGGAATGCAGCGACAAATTAACACCGATGAAGCGTTGCGGAACCTGTGAGTGAGACCGGGAGTAGCGGAATTGGACGCATCTACATCAAAGCGGGTAGTGAGGAGATAGACCTCTCCGGTTCTGCTAGAGAAGTCAGCGATAACTGGTTGAACATCACTAAGCAGGATACTTGGCAATCCACGCTTTCCAGAATAAGGATGGCCCGCCAAGAGGCGATTAACAAGGCCATGGAAGTAGTGGTGAAATCAGGAATTCCTGAGAGAGGTTCTGCTTTCAGAAGGCTACTAGATACTTGTGGTGTGGATAAGAAATCTGATGTAATCCTGGCCGCGATTCATTACCTCAGATCCGTAGAAAGAGAGAGTGATACGCCCCCTAGAGATGTAAGAAATCTAATCGCTCAGAGCGGAATGTGGGATGAAGACGAAGTAGAGAAGTGGAATTTATCGCTATACATCAATAGGATGCTAGAGGGTTCCTCGCCATTGTTGGAATATCCAGAAGGGAAGGCGAGCAAGAATCGTTTCGTTGTTCTTACTGATGATGGAGTGGACTATCTCGAAAACATGTCTCTGTGAGGAGTTGCATGAAGGACCTGTCCTATACCTCTCATGTGGGTAAGAATCTGAGAGATGCCGATTTGTCTGGCTGTGATTTGCGTCGTGCCATATTCGATGGAGCAGACTTAGAGGGTGCAGATTTGTCTGGCTGTGATTTGAGAAAAGCCTCGTTTAAGCGAGCCAATCTAATGAAGGCGGCATTTGATGGAGCTGATATGAGAGGTGCTTCTTTCATCAAAGCAAAAATGAATCTTTCAAATTTCCAAGGTTGTCGTCTTGATGGTGCAGACCTTCGGGGCATAAGAGGTCGTTATGCCATATGGCGTAATGCAAATTGGTGGGATGCAATAATGAATGATGATCTGAGAGAAGTACTAACAAAAAAATGGCCGAGAGAATAGTCACTCAGGAGATAATTTAGCAAGTCCTTCTCGTATCCAGTCGGGCACAGTGATCTTTCTCTGGACCTCGCCCATATCTGTGCAGACCGTAACTTGGTCTGAAGCCCAGCACAATACTCCATCCTGATTACGAAACTCGTACCTCCAGTTGATTGATGTGTTACCAATCTTAGGTACTGTAAGGGAGCATTGTATAGTATCGCCATAAGAGACCGGGTGTAGGAACTGAGTATCGCTATGCACTAGGGGGAAGGCTATCATGTGCTCAGAGAGTATGGTGTTGTAGTGCATACCGCAGGAGAATTCCCAAGACTCTTCGTAGAATCGATGAGCTAGGTCCCAGAAACGTGGGTAGTAGACTATCTTGGCCAAATCTACCATCGGGAAGTCAACACGCCTCTGCGAAACGAAAGCCATGCCACTCGCGGGATGCTTCGGTTGAAGGCTGTTATGGAGGGACTACTGGTTCCTGGTGTGAGATAATATCCATTCCATTGGAGTCGGGTCAATGTATATGCTGAACCACCCTCCATGGCCACCATCGATTATGGAAACAAAGGTAATATTAGCTCCTAATTGAGTTAGATTCTCGGCCATCTGTGCAGCCATTTCGTAGGACGAGGTGTTATCTGCAGTACCATGAGCCATCCATATAGGAAGATGTGCAACTTCTTCGGCTAATGGGAGATAGGAGTATGGTTGGTGGTGAGGTGAGAGGGGCATTATGGCAGCAAAGTAGTCCGGTAATGCCGCGGCCACAATGAATGTGCCTCTTCCTCCCATACTAAGGCCAGTTAGGTAGACTCTGTCATCGTCGACATTGAGATTTGATTTGACATCTTCAAGAACATCGAGAGTCTTCTTTGGGTCCCAGTCTGATTCTAACTTTGAGGGGCGTACAATGATGTATTTGTCGTCCTCAGGCATGTGGAAATTATTGGTAAGGAAATTATTGAAGAAAACGGAGTCAAACACCTCGCCGTGTAGGAATAGGAATATTGGATATGATTGGCTTGAGTTGTAAGCTGGTGGAATCTTAACTGAATATGTGTATCCACACATCCAATCTAACCTTTGATCAACTATGATTTCAGATTCGTTATTGTAGTCGGTTGTGTCATAAGATATATCGGTTAGGCCGTCAACTGCTAACCACATTCCACCCTGATGTTCGGGCCATTGTGTAGGATTTCCTGTTGGATTCAGTCCTTCAGACGCAGTTGTGTTACATGGAGGAATGTATGTTGGTTCTGGTTCTGGTTC
>DAQX01000026.1:0-14227 GCA_002503055.1 Euryarchaeota archaeon UBA86
CCTTGACCTTGACCTTGACCTTCTCCTTGACCTCCTTGATCTTGTTCGGATCCGCCGCCGCCTTCGGCGCCGCCTTCTCCGTCTCCATCTTGGTTGCCCTCGAAGTCTGGATCGTAGGCATCTGGGATACCGTCACCGTCGGAATCCGAAGCTGACCCGTCGTTGGGGTCATTCGGGAATGCATCGTTAGCGTCGTTCACACCATCGCCATCAGTGTCCGCTGAGTTCGGGTTAGTACCCGCAGCGTATTCCTGGGCATTGGTTAGGCCGTCGCCATCCGGATCTGCATTCGCATCGCCAGCCCAAAGTGGGTTGAGGCCATAGGCTACTTCCCATCCGTCTGGTAGTCCGTCGTTGTCGGTATCTGCATTATTCATATCAGTCCCTGCATTCTGCTCCTCTGCGTTGGTCAAACCATCGCCATCCCAGTCGGCACCGCCGTCATCAGGATTTAGAGGGTCAGAACCGTCAGCGCTAACGCCAACAGATCCTGCCATCATTACGAGGAGTAGAGCTATCATCATACTCGCATTCTTTGTTTTCTGCATTTTCTTTTCACTTCCAAATTCAGTTTAGAGAACCCGCTGTTCTCTCTTTCCGTGAATGCTCGCGCTCACCGTGCGCGAAAGTATCCAATCGGGAGTTTCGGATGTTGATTTGGAGTGAAATTAACAACTGTTCTGAAGACTGAAGAAACGCTGTACTGCGCGCTACTCTTCGGGTCCTAGAAACTATATCTGCTGTTACATCTCCTCCTTTCTTATTCATCCAATCTCACGGGCTTTCATAGGGAACCCACTGTTCCCTCTGCATTTTAGAGGAGAATATTCTCTATATGAACGATTCCCGAATCTGCTTATGGTGTCAATTTAGCCAATTCTGCGTTGAAACGGGTCGAACCCAAGAAGTATAGTAACGGGGCAGCAAGGGTGCATAGAAGGAGAACAAAGAACAGAATTGTCGACCATACTTCGATGCCCCGGCCGAAGCTGAAGTAGAGAGTCCAACCAAAGAGAATGAAGAACCAAATTCTGTAGCGTCGTGTGAAAAGAGAAAAGCGTGCTCTGACTAAATCATCGGAGTAAAGCTGGGGTGTGTCCTCTCTATCAGCAAGGCCGTTCTCAACAGCGCATCTGACACAGACTTGGTACCTAGGCCCATTACCAGTTACGAACTGATTGAGCGGATAGTTCTGGGTGCACATCCTGCATGTGGGCATCGTATCAGTCCGACCACATAGGTCCGCTCCTTCAACGCTACGGTTGTGGCATCTAAGGGTCAAAGAACATCATCTAGGAACGAAGTATCGAGGTCTTCGTCTTCATCCAAGTCGTCAGCCATGTCTCCCAAGTCGTCGAAGTCGAGGTCATCGGCCATGTCCTCAAGATCGTCTAGATCAGTATCGTCGGAAGAGACTCCTAGCAATTCGTCGATTACACTTTCAGCGGCAGCAGGGGCATCTTCCTCCTCATCAATAGTTAATTCCGGACTCGGAGATGAGGTGAATGATTGTGAATCGTCTTCGATGACAAAGTCGTCTTCGTCATCATCACTCAAACCGGCTGCCTCTCTGGACATCTGTTCTTCCAACTCAACCTCTAGGGCACCCATCTCCCAAGGCTCTGGTGCGGTCTGCTGGCGAGGCTTTACGAATAGTAGAGCACCGATTAAAATCATCACAGCAGATACAAGCGCGACCAGTGTGTTCAGATCTCCGTTCATCAACTGGTCATACCAAGAGTCGCTGGCACCACCCTCTCCACCTTCTGACGAGCCAAATGAGGACTCTGACCATGGCCTAATCTCAAGCGGGTCGACTGCGAGTCTGTGTACTTCTCCATCGAAGGCTACAACTGCGAGCCAGTGACTGGCGGCGTTGTCGACCTTCTCGCCTTCTAAATCAGTGAGAATAATCATGGTCGTTGGATCATCTATCTCTCCGACTAGGATTGCATCTCCGGTGACCTCGAACGGATTAGGGCTGACGAATACACGGTACTGGATTACCTGTGGGTCGTTGGCATCATCCCATCTAATCTCAACATGGTCTCCGGACGGATTCCAGTTGGCTCTGATTCCAGTAATCTCAGGTAAGTGCAGACCTGGATCCAATGAATTTTCATCGACTAGGCTAATCATAGTCGGTTGCAGGTTGGTGTCCCAATAGTTGCCTGAAGAATCGACGGCTACAACAACTACCCAAATCGGTACTGAAGGTGCGAGTGGTTGACCATCGGAAAGTGCCTCTAGGAGTACGGGCATCTCGGCATCTCTGTCTAGAGTCAGAGCCGGCTCCATGTTTCCAAGTGAGCTGAATGGTGAGCCTGCAGCAGCGTAGATTCTGTACTCTCCCAAATCGGAGGCATCGCTAGAGGGGAAAGTCACTAACATGCCATCACCGTCGTCAGGAGATCGGTCCTCGAGCATCGGAGCAGCGAGTCTGTTCGGTGGTGAGATATCTCCTCTATTGTCTAGAGGTGCGACGAGTACCAAATGATCGCTCATGTCAGTTAGGTGTACATTCCCTTGTATGTCATGAGTGGTGATTGTGACATACAGGGGTGTGAGGGGGGTGATGGTCTGAGGTGTCAGAGTGTCTACGGTACTTCCGTACAATGCTGTTGTCACTGTAATCTCGAGTTGGAGAGCTCCGCCTATCTGTCTTTGATCAATTTCTAGTAGACCACAGCCAGCCAAATCATCACTACACCTATCCCAAATCTCTGTCAAATCATCGAGAGGGTAGTCGGAAACCCAGATCACATAGTGACTGAAGTCTGGTGCTAGAGAGCGATTCCACAGAATATCGATAGCTGTTCCATCATCCTCAGGATGATCCCATGCACTCAGCCCCTCGACACGTTCTGGAGGTTGCCCCTGTCCTGCCACATTGGACATTGGAGTGGCCTCGACGACCAGTACATCGTTCAAATTCTCGTTGCCCCAGTCGTCGGCTGCAACGACTCCAATCCAGTAGACTACCCCGTTCTGTAGAGTACTCTCTCCGATTGAATCGATTACAATCTCGCCAGTGGTACAGTCTGTGACATAGGTGGAGACCGGCCAGCCGTCCACAGTCGAAGGAGGCTGGAATCCAGACGCAGGTAGAATGTAGACAGTGTGGTATGTGCAGTCTTCCTCATCATTAGGAGACCATGTAACTAGAATACGTCCGCCTTCATCATTAGGTGCATCTATGGCTGTTGTGTCGGTAATAGGAGCAGGAGGGATGCCATCATCTAGACCACCTGCGGTGACTACTGGTCCAACCACGGTTGCGTTGGCTTCATCGAACTGCCCTGCTTCATCAACACAGACTGCTGCGAACCAGTATGTCTTACTCTGCTCCAGTTGCAGAACGGTATTGTTACCCGCGACATAGGAGACATCGATGTGGTCAGTTAGTGCAATGGCGTTAGTGATAGGGTACTGAACAGCCCATATCCTAGTGCGACCAGGATCTAGTTCTGTACACGCTTCCCACTCCAGTAATATTGTTCCTGGAGACCCTCCAGAGACGGCCTCGGCACTGAGCCACTCGGGCGGGAATGGTACCTCATCAGTAGGTGTTGCGCTGTAATCCCAAGATATTGGTAGGCCTACTGAGCCGTCTGCATATCCAATGGCAATAGCAGCCCGGTATTCTCTGTCATCGGACAATGTAACTTCGTTACCATCTCGGTCTGCAGAGGTGATTGTGGCACTAGTTTGTGACCAATAGGGTATCTCAACATAGGTTGAGAAATCATCCAACTCATCTTGTGAGGGAACCCATTCCGGATCGTCTGTGGAATCCCACACATACAGCCTGTAGGCATACCACGCAGCGTCCTCTGCTGGTAGCCAAGAAGCTTCGATTACTCCTCCGCCGTCATTAGGTCTGTCGAGGAAAGAGGTCATCTCTGTTGGTACTTCGATTCTCTCCCAGTCATAGGAAATCCTAACCTGAAGTGAGCCATTCTGAGGAGATTGCATCTGAATGTGGACTTGGGCAGAGTTTGTGCCAGGGGCTAGATTCGAGATAGCAGATTGGAATGATGCTTGGATATTTGGATTCATAGATGTAAGATCCCATGAGCCCGAGTAGTTCAGGCTGACAGACTGAGCCCAAACCCATGCGCCGTCTTGCGGCGCAGTCAGGGTAAGAGCGCCTGTGTAGAGTGGAAGTTTGGTTGGAATCATCTGCTCGCTGCCCTGAGGAATGATGATTGGGTTCTCATCGTCGACCAACACAGTAGACATTCCCGGTCGAGAGGTGTTGGTGATATCCCATGAGTTCTGAGCGTACAGAGCTGACAATGGGCCTGCTCTGCGCTGGTATCCTGTCTCTTGCTCTCTGAGGCTCTCAACAGGGTTGTACAGATGAAGGCCGTCTTGAGCGATTACATACAGGCCAGAGTCGTCGAGGAAGGCGTTTGACATACCAGGAATTAGTTTGGAAGCGACTCTGGCATGATTGCCGCCCGAATGTACCACATCCACACCCCTCGGACTTAGAACGGCGACATAGTCGCCGTCGGATAACATCTGGAAGGGTGGCCAAGTGAGCAAGGACATCCTGCCCATCCCTGACTCCATCTCCATCATGGTGGCGTTCCAGTGAACTAATGGCTCACTGTCAGTGGCAATATGTACGCCCCAGTCATCTGTCGCTATCGCTCGGACATCGTTGCTGGGAATCATGTCGATGTTGTATGTCCCATTGGCCATATCGGTAGCAATATCCCAAGCGGCCGCTCCCGGTCTTGTCGAGCCTTGACCATTATGCGAGATGAATAGGGCAGCATCGTGGTGCAGTACAGTAGAGGTACCATCCGGGTTGTTGACCAGCCTCGAGGTTGCCTCTGCGAATGTGATACCTGATACGGTGTTACCAATCAGTCCGTCACCGAAGTCAAGTGTGGTGATTACTGAGAGATTGTTCTGATCAAGGACAGTCAAGCCAGCGGCACCGCCTGCAAGAACAGTGCCGTTGCCCTGAATAGGTGTGCTGATTGAGAATAAGTGTTCAATAATCGGTGTTGGTAGACCGTCTATTGTGGTGATTGGATCATCCCAATCATCCTTAGTGGTGTTCCAAAGTCCAATGCCGCCGTATGTCGCGACCATGATATGGTCGCCATATTCTAGGAAGTCTCTGACAATGTCACTGGGAAGACCTGCAATCAGACTGCCATGACCCCAGGTCCTAGTGGCTGTGTTAAATCTCTGGAATCCAGCAGCTGAGCCTTCATTGCCCATTAGACCAACATACATCGTGCCGTCGTCCTCGAGGACCATTCCATCCATCTGAGCGTGGAGAGCCGCTGGAGTTGGTGCGAAGATCCTGTTTGTCAGGTCGATTGACCACAGGCCACGGCCGGCGGTTGAGACCCAGAGTTCTTCACCATCGAGTTGTAATGAATTGATTACATCTTGATTTGAATTGTAGCCGAATTCCCATCGTACCGAACCGTTCGCTATTCTCTCTCCCTGTAGAATTGAAGATGCATAGTACGCATTAGGATCGGTTGTCAGAGCGACCCAAACATGAGTCTCATTTGATTCGAAAGCCACAACTCGGCCACTGGTCAATCCTGCCAACTCGTCGAAGCCGCTGGCAATCAAACCGGTGCTGTCGAGTCTGTCTACTCTATTCAGACCGGTGGTTTGTCCAGAGCGTCCAATTGCATATACAGGTGTGGTGCTGGATGGAGCCCTCTCGATAGAGCAGCCATCCATACCTGGATCGAGGATTTGACCGTTAGCAGTAGAAGTTCCTGAAGTCACTATCCTAGATATGCCTCCAGTATTGTCGTACTGATGTGCTGCGAGAAGTACATTGTTGTGATGTAGCATTCCTCCAGGGAAGATTCTGTCCTCGGAAACGCCATCTTGGGAGGTCAATGTGCTTAGGTACTGGTCAGTGTTGTAGTTGTAGCGATCTAAGCCGACGCCTTCCGAGTCATAACCAATGTACAGGACATCATTCTGTTCATCGCAGGCCATAGCCCGTGGGTCATCGTCTGAAAGGCCTTGGCCACTGTCGGTCATCGGAGCAATCCACTCATTGGTGATGCCGTCCCCATCCCAGTCTCCCATATCGTATCGGGCGATTCCGCCTTGGTTGCCCCACCAGCTCACCCTGCCAACCGAGAGATGGACAATGCCGTCACACTCCTCTAAATCTGCGGGGTATCCTCCCGGAATATCGCCCGTTCCTAACTCCCATACGGTCCAGTTGTCGGTGGTTCCGTCAAGCATCAGCACTTCAGAATCCGGATTCCAGCCGCCGCCTTCATAGCCGCCAATCCACAAGTTGTTGGCGATGACTTCCATAGTGTAGAATTGCTCAGTAGAGCCAGCTGGTAGTCCATCATCTTCCAGCCAAGAGTCGAGCCAGGATTCATTGTTAGGGTCCCATCTCAGAATTCCATTCATGCTTGCGAACATGTATGTGCCGTTCCATTCAACCATGCCTCTGATTGGTCCGTCAATATCGACCCACTCATCGAGTAGAGTCATGTTAGCAGCCTGGAATCTCCGCATGATATTGTCGCCATATGCAACCCACATCTCACACGAGTCTGGATCCAACGGGAAACAGTCACCTAGGAAACGAGCGTTTACTCTCAATACATTACCGATAGTATCGAGATTCTCCTCCCAAGCCTCCAATGTAGTATTCCATCTGACAATAGTGCCGTCACCATTGTTCCAATACTGAGTAGGGCGAGCACCGATCCATAGCTCCTCTCCGACCTCTCCTATTCCCATCACTACTGAGGATGAGCCTATCTTTCCACCGACATCCAGTATTGTTGCACTGGTGTTATTGTTGAGGTGGATTCGATAGATATCATCGTTGGAAGCCCACCAAGAGTTGCTCCTTTGGAGCGAATAATGCAAAACATCACCGATGATTTCAATGTCGGCAGGTGGAGTGTTTGAGAGAGTCGGTCCGTCGGTATTGCTTCCTCTATTCCAACTCTTCAGCACTGTGTTGTTTACGACATCAATGAGAGTAAGTCCGAAGTCTCCACCGGCCCACAATGTACCTTCTGCCCTGCCGTGGACTAGAGCAGTAACATCGTCGTCAGAGATGTATCCTTGAGATCCATCCCAAGATTGTAGCCAGGTTTGATTTACCAAATCGTAACGAGCGATTCCCGTGTTCTCAAATCCAAGATATAGGATGTCTCCAATTTTCACAGTGCGAGCCCTCTGAGTGTCATCACCGGCGTTCCAGACATCTATGACTGATCCATTCAGCGTGTTGATTACAGCAGCTCCTTGATTGGTACCAGCATACAATCTGTCTGTTCCAATTTTTGCTACAGAATAGACTTGGCGAGAAGGCATTCCATCTTGGTTAGAGACACAGTCTTGCAGATCATAACTCCAATTCCACATGCAAGCACCCCTGTTTGTACCAGCGTAGATTCCATTGACATCGCTGGATACATCGTAGAATACGTATGGATCGTTGTTCCAACCGGGAATTGATGTCTCTAGCATCTGCCAGCCGTTTCCGTCCCAGCGGGCCAATCCTCCATTTCCTGTAGCACCAGTATTCGAGACCCTTGCTCCTACCAATAGGCCACCGTAGTAGTCCATATGGAGCGAAAGAACATCGTCATCAGGAAGAATGCCATCTTGAGTCCAATGATCGGTTATATCTCCAGTCAGTCTGTCAATCACTAGTATTCCAAAGTCGGTGAGTCCTAGGTAGATGGTGTCACCATCGACTGCTACAGGGGTAGCCTCCAGATTGTCAGCACCTAGCGACTGCCATGAACCCATAATCGAAACATCGTACAAATTGATTCTCATAACACCTGCATCAGGAGTGGCAATGTAGGCGATACCATATCTTGTAGCAACTTGAGTAATGGTATCAGAGTCTAATCCATCCTCTACTGTCAGCACCTCAATCAGAGTGTTTGTCGAGGTGTTGATGAGTGAAATTCCGGATTCATGGTGACCTACAACTAGAGTGTGTGAATTCAGGTCGAATGCTAGGCTAGAAACATGGTCTGAACTGATTCCAGATGCAGTTCCCTGGAAGTTTCCATTATCCGCTTGCAGGCGGATTAGGCCAGCGTTGAGAGTTCCCACCCATACCATGCCTTGGTCGTCTTGGACAATTGAGGTCACCGCAGATGGATTGTTGACATAGTCAGTCAAGTCAATCGGAGTTCTCCAGACTTGTGTCTTCTCATCGAATCGATCGATTGTGCTACCACCTCCAATCCAGATTTCGCCTTGCTCTCCGTCATCGATGCGTGCTACGGCTTCCATCTGCGAAGTCGACGGGCTACTGACTAGAGTAATCGTACCGTCGAGAGACTCTCCTGTTTGTCTGGCCATGACTCCTGAGCCGTCTCCTACCATCATCATGCTAGTAGAAGGTCCTCTTGGCTCCACAGCGGGCCAAGCGACGATTGAGTTGGCAGTACCAACTAGGCCCATGTCTGTAATTTGCCTCTGGGATCTGAACAATAGAGCTGCGGTATCGTAGGCATGCACTGTACTGCCTGCAAGAATGTGTAGCCAACCATCGGTCAGAGCCATACCTCTAACAACATTCGATGAGAGCCAATTGTTAGTCGACCAAGTAGCAAGCCAGGAGTCGGATGATGTGTCATATCGGTTGACTCCGCCGCCAATTGTAGAAATCAATAGTAGCGAGTCCAATACCTGCAACTGAGAAATTATGTTTGAAGTCAGCGAGTTTCCCGTGCTCCACTGAGAATTGCTGCCGATGGTAACTGAGATTCCTGAAGAATCAGATGAAGTACTGTATTCGATTACTCTAACGCCACTCTCAGATGTAGCGATGTAAACCGTGTCTGAGATGACTGCGATATCTGTCGGACTCTCAGACAGGTCCGATGAGCAGAAGTTGGTAGTGGTGAATGTACTCTGACCTGGTGTGATGTAATGCAGTTCACAATCAGATACAAACCATATGATTCCCTGATTATCTACACTGATGGCATCAATCGGAGTGTCTTCATTCCAGTTGAGTAAATCTGCCTGCTCGGATGAGTCTACTAGGCTTCGAGATAGTATTCTGCCATCTTGAGTTCCAATTAGTAGTCGATTCTGTGAATCGTCGATAGCGAGGCTACTGCCATTGACACCCAGCTCGATTTCGATGATCTTCTTGCTGGCTTGGTCATCCAAGTGAAGCAGGTCGTTATCAAGTAGAATGTATAATCTGCCATCCAATGGGTTGGCAGCGCTATCCTGGATCAAGACGCTAGTTGTTGAGAATGAGACTCTCGGATCGGCTGGTCTTAAAGCCTGGATTACAAGATCATCGATGGTGATTCCGCTGGGAAGGAGCCACGATGCATCGCTAACAGAATTCGGTTGGAGCCAAGTGTCGAGAACTCCATCCTCAACCTCGGGGGGGCTGTCGGTGAACATGTCCTGTCGTCCGAGGTCACCGTAGTCTCTCCAATCGAGAATAGGAGTCTGCGTATCCATCAGAGTAATTTGCGGCTCAGTTGCCCAGTAGCCCTCACTGCCATCAACTGCGAGTTCGAAAGTCAGATTGGATAGTTGGGCTCCGGGAGCGAAGTCGAGGAACAAGTCGGCATAGGCAAAGGTGCCATTGGCAGGGTCGGCACCATTTGCATCTAGGGTAATCCAACCTGTGTCATTACTACCTCCAGCACCCCATGCCCTAGGATTTGTGTTGGACTCGAATTCTGTATTCAAATCAGCAGGGGGTGCCATGGCCCATGGTAGAGCCAGCATAAGAGCGGCTAGGAGTATAGCCTGACGTTGTTGCGACCGTAGGTCGCGGAAACTAACCATTGACACAAATTGTCGCGTCATTGAGGAGATTAAGAAAGGAGTGGGTCTGTGATTGAACAATGCTCACCCGCCGTAGGCGGAATTTGTGATACAGCCATTGAAAGCCCAAAACACAATACCGCGCTATACAAGGCCGATAATGCATATTTCCTCATTAGGATAGCATCATAGCAGAGGGGTATGCCGGCTGTCCCCGGAGGGAAGCCGATGGAGGACGATGGTCTGCGCGAGGACGCGTTGGAGTACCACGCATCGAAGCCGGCTGGGAAGATCACCGTAGTACCTACTAAGCCACATGGTACTCAACGCGAATTATCACTGGCCTATTCGCCCGGTGTAGCATACCCTTGCAAGGAAATCGAAAGTGATCCAGACAGTGCCTACAAGTATACCTCAAAGGGCAATCTTGTCGCCGTAGTCAGTAATGGAACTGCAGTTCTGGGACTGGGCGACATTGGGGCATTGGCAGGCAAGCCTGTGATGGAAGGAAAGGGTCTGCTGTTCAAGGCGTTCGCAGATATTGATGTGTTTGACATTGAGGTTGACAGGACAGATGTAGATGAGTTCGTAGAGGCAGTAAAGGCAATCGCTCCTACATTCGGAGGAATCAATCTCGAGGATATCAAAGCTCCAGAGTGTTTTGAAATCGAAAAGAGATTGGTCGCCGAACTCGATATTCCAGTAATGCACGACGATCAACACGGTACCGCGATTATCTCTGGTGCGGCCCTCCTAAACGGTCTAGAAGTAGTCGAGAAGGATATTGATTCAATCAAGGTCGTAGTCTCAGGAGCAGGTGCTTCTGCAATCTCATGCGCTCACCATTACATAAGGCTCGGAGTAAAGCCTAGCAACATAGTTCTAGTCGACTCAACTGGAATCATCACAAAGTCACGTGACGAGGCAGGTGAGTTAAACCAATACAAGGCCCAATTCGCTCTCGACATCCCCGATGGTGGCCTCGCTGTAGCAATGGAGGATGCGGATGTCTTCCTAGGCCTGTCAAAGGGCGGCATAGTAAGCAGTGAGATGGTTTCGAAGATGGCTGATAGGCCGCTGATTTTCGCATTAGCAAACCCGGACCCCGAAATTTCTCCAGAAGAGGTCTATGCTGTGCGCGAGGATGCTATAGTAGCGACCGGTCGCTCGGACTACCCTAATCAGATTAACAATGTTCTCGGATTCCCCTACATTTTCCGAGGTGCTCTAGATGTGAGATCCAAGGAAATCACTGAGGGTATGAAGATGGCCGCTACCCATGCCATAGCACAACTCGCAAAGGAACCGGTTCCTGACGATGTTGCTGCCGCTTATGGAGGCGAGCAGCTACAGTTCGGACCTGAGTACCTGATTCCAAAGCCATTCGATGCTAGAGTTCTCATCTGGGAGGCTAGTGCAGTAGCTGAGTCTGCAGTAAATGAAGGAGTGGCAAGAATCTCTGCAGATGAGTTCGATGTAGAGAGGTACAGAGAAGAGTTGGAGTCTAGACTTGGACTAACACGCTCAATAATGAGGCGTGTAATCAATATCGCCCGCAAGGATAGGAAGAAAATCGTATTCTCTGAGGGAGAAGATCCGACTATTATCAAGGCCGCATCACAGTGCATCGCGGAGGGAATCTGCGAGCCGATTCTGCTCGGGCAGTTGGAACGAATTGAGGCAGTGAAGGAGGAGATGGGTCTCGACTTTGAGTGTGATACCATTGATGTCAGATACGACCCGCGCAGGAGGACAACCTATGCTGATGAGTTACACAATCTGAGAGGTCGTAAGGGACTTACTCGCGGGGATGCTGTCCGCCTACTGAAGTCTGCCACATACTTCGCACCAATGATGGTCAAGATGGGGGATGCAGATGGCTATCTTGGAGGGGTTTCACACCACTATCCTGACATCGTCAAGCCGTGTCTACACACCATCGGGCCTGATCCGGATTCACACAGAATTGTCGGGATGTATATGATGACTGTCAACGGTCAGCTGATGTTCATCGGCGATGCAACCATCAACATCTATCCTGATTCGCGCACATTAGCCGAGATTGCAGTCCAGACCGCAAAGGTTGCAAGGAGATTTGGAGTTAAGCCAAAGGTGGCTATGCTATCTTTCTCTAACTTTGGAACCTCGCCTGAACTGAGGACTGACAGAATTGAGGAGGCGATTACGATTGCAAGGGAATTGGATCCTGACCTGATTATCGACGGCCCTATGCAGGCAGATACAGCACTGGTTCCTGACATCCAAGAAGAGTATCCTTTCATGACTTTAGAGGGTGCTGCCAATGTACTAATCTGTCCGAATCTCGCTTCTGCGAATATCGCATACAAACTGCTACAGAGAATAGCAGGTGCCGAAATGACTGGTCCAATTCTCGAGGGCTTGTCAAAACCAGCCCATGTTCTACAACGAGGCGACAGTGTACGCGAAGTTGTTCACATGGCAGCCATATGTGCTGTTGATGCTCAGAGACATGCTCGACAGCGGCTATGATCCTAAGTCTCTGACTCAGTCTTCCAAGTCTCGAGTTGCAACTCTAGAGTATTCCAAAGGGCTTCCATGGCTTCAGAATCCATGCTCTGACAAATTTGCTCGCGCATATATACGGTTATTTGCAAGACAGTATATTGGTTACCGATGGCAACATAAGTCAGATTGGCCCTCATAATTACATGAAGCCTTTCCTAGAGCACCTGAACATGACATCCACAGATGTAGATGAAACCATTCGTTTCCTACTGACAGCAATGCCAGAATTCAGTATTCGAGGCGAAGGAGGGGGCGATAAAGCACAGCGCTGGGTACATGTCGGCACGGAAGACTCCTACCTGTGCATTGAGGACCGTGGGGCGACTGAAAAGGGGCCGCACAAACCGTATGTTCACCCTGGTATGAATCACATCGGATTCGTCGTAAATGATTCAGCAGCATTGGCCAAGCGCATGATTGAGGCGGGCTACAATCAGGGAGCAATCTACCTAGACCACCCTCACAGACACCGCTACTACTTCTTCGATCACGATGGTAATGAATATGAGTTCATTCAGTACTTCAGCGATAATCCGAGCGAACGGAATGAGTACTAATTGTAGTTAACAGCAGATACTATCGATAACCTAAATCAGACCAATTCGGCTGAACTCTCTCAGAACTACTACTACGCAAATTAAACTGATTAGGATTCCAATTGGCCCCTTCTTCACTTTCGATGAAGGTTTCATGCGACCACAACCTTAGGAGAAGATGCGAGAACTTCCTCACTGCAACCTTCTGCATACTGCTCGAAGTTCTCTATGAACATCTGAGCTAGCAAGTTGGCCACATTGTCATATCTCTCTTTATCGTGCCATGTCTCTCTAGGCTGGAGGATATTGTCCGGGACTCCTTGGCAAGTGGTTGGGACTTGGAATCCAAATCTTGGATCTTCCACGAATAAAACATCATCGAGATCGCCGTCGAGTGCTGCATTGAGTAGAGCGCGTGTCCAGCGTATCTTGATTCGGCTGCTAGCATCAGCACCACCAGCGACCCAACCAGTGTTGATGAGCCAGCACTTGGCTTCATTCTCACGAATCTTCTTTGAGAGTAGGTCTGCGTAGATGCTTGGATGGCGGGGCATAAACGGGGCTCCGAAGCAGGTAGAGAAGGTCGCCTGTGGCTCGGTAACTCCAATCTCTGTACCGGCGACCTTAGCAGTGTAACCGGACATGAAGTGATATGCGGCCTGCTCTGGGCTCAACTTGGATAGTGGCGGTAGTACACCGAAGGCATCACAAGTCAGGAAAACGACATTCTTCGGGTTTCCTGCCATCGAGTTAGGAGTTCGGTTCTCAATGTACTCAATTGGATATGAGCCTCTTGTATTCTGGGTCAGAGAGCCATTGTCGAAGTCGGGAGTTCCGTCTGCATTCAGGACTACATTTTCGAGAATTGAGCCGGGCATCTTTGTTGTGGCATAAATCGCCGGCTCGTCTTCCTCTGAGAGTCTAATCAACTTGGCATAGCATCCGCCCTCGAAGTTGAACACGCCGTTATCTGACCAGCCGTGCTCATCGTCTCCGACCAGTGCTCTTCCGGGGTCGGCAGAAAGGGTGGTCTTGCCGGTTCCAGAGAGTCCGAAGAACAGGGCAGTATTGTCTCCATCCGTATTCGCGGAGCAATGCATAGGCAGTAGGCCCTTTGATGGTAGAATGTGATTCATGATGGTGAAAATTGCCTTCTTTATCTCACCCGCGTAATGGGTTCCTCCAATGATAACTAATTTCCTGTCAAGTGCAATTATTACGAACACATCAGAATTTACTCCATCACTCATGCTAGACTGTAAATCTGGCGCATGTAGGATGGTATACTCAGGGACATGATCTACCAGCTCCTCGTTGGTTGCGCGAACAAACATGTTGTGCATGAATGCTGCATGCCA
>DAQX01000026.1:14508-15460 GCA_002503055.1 Euryarchaeota archaeon UBA86
GTTGTGCATGAATGCTGCATGCCAAGCCTTCTCTGTGACCAGACGTACGGGCATTCTGTAATCTGGATCGGCCCCGCAGAATGCGTCCTTGACGAACAGATTCTCGGCTGAGTTCAGGTGAATTCTAGTCTTGGCTAGAAGTCTCTCGAAAACCGCTGGAGCAGTTGGCCTGTTTACCTCTCCCCATAGGACATCCTCGGCCATGCCGGCCTCGTCTACGATGAATCGATCGTTTGGTGAGCGACCTGTCCGCTCTCCAGTTGTTGCCAAAAGAACATCATCGTCAGTGAGTTTTGCTTCTCCCAACTCTACAGCTGTCTCATGCAGAGACTCCCAGTCTAGATTCCAATGGACTGAGCCTTCGGGGTCCAAGCCATGAGAGGCCAGAGGGGTGGCAAAGTTGCGGGAGTCGCCGGGCATGGTGGATGACTCCATGACGCCCTACGCCAAGATTTACCCTTCAAGCGTTGCGGCTGAACGGTAATTTGCAAACTCTCGGCGAAGCCGGCTTCTGGGGGGTTCTCGGCGGGGATGCGATTATGCAGGAGCGGCTTCGGTAACGAGTCAATGGATGGCGAAGAGCGTGATGATAGAATCATCCGCGAGAAGGAGTTTCGGCGCTCAATTGACATCGATTTAGGGGATATTGAAATCCCTGAAGAAAGGACTGAGGAGAGTCGCGAGGAGCTTGCAACTGCAGTCGATGAGGCACTTGGAGAAGTGTTCGATCCGTTCAAGAAGCCCGATGGGACTGAGGCCGGGGCAATCCAGGAAGATGGAACAGTACCAATCCCTCCTGAACGCGATATTGTGACCGAGATTGCTGTCGAGGGTGAGCGAGGTGTGAACTGGGGTCTGATGATTGCGATGATTCTTGTCTACAGCGCGATAGGTGTACAGGCTGGGCTTGCACTCTCGCCGCTATTGGCGATAGTGGTTCTTGTTGTACTGG
>DAQX01000026.1:15745-34306 GCA_002503055.1 Euryarchaeota archaeon UBA86
TATTGGCCATAGTGGTTCTTGTTGTACTGGCATCGGTTGGATTTGCGCTCGGGGAGATGTGGGTCCCCAATCCAAGAATGAAACTCCTAGGAGTTACTTGGGTAATCATCTCAATGAAGGTACTGTATGGGCTAGCAATCGAACTCAATCGTTGGGATTACATCGGAATCGAAGCATTGGGCGTTCTTCTGCTGGCTTTGGTAGTGGCCAATGTATTTGTTGCCTATCGTCATAATCACGATGCGATTGCTGCTCAGTCTACTCTTGTTCTGTTGGCAATCGGGTCGACTGTTGGCTCAGTAGTCGGCGAGATTGGTGTCGCTGGCATGATACTGATCGCTACTATGCTAGTCCATGGCCTAGCTTTGCATAGGAAGTCTGGAAATCTGGCTGCTCTCGGTGTGGCGGCGTCTAATCTGTGGATTGGTATGCATGCGATTACCGACGGATTCGAGCTTGGCTCATTACGTATTTTAGCTCTAGAAGACTCGTTACTACTGTTCATCCTGCTGATGATTGTCTCAGCCATCAACGCTACCATGGCTGCTCTCTTCGCACGCGAGGAGAATTGGTTCTCTCAGGCGTTCAAAGCGGTCGGGCTTGGTCAGCCCGGACTCTGGGGAGTCTCGGTCTCAATGGGTATGGTGGGCGCTCTAATGGCCGTTGCTTCCAGTCGCGAGGATGTGGGATACGCACTTGGGATGGTATCTTTCCTAGGCGCTTGTTTCGGTGGTTCATATCTTGTTGTCAGAGGCGTAGACTCGATGCGTGTGATGGCGCCTCTAGGGATATCAACAGTCCCACTAGTGACTATACTAATCCTCGGAGAGGGTTCAGGAGACCTAGTTGCATGGATTGATTCGTACGAACTGTTCACAATCTTAGCGACCATTGTGACTGGATTCGTCCTATTGCGCGACCAAGATAGAGTAACTGATAGAGTACTATGGATCGGTTCTATTGTCGTACTTTCTCTGCTAGTCATACTGGTGCCTACTGAAGCCTCGGATGCTGGTGGAGACGGTGGTGCCTTACTGCTGGGGCTGCTCGCATCTATGCACATAGGAACAGCAGTACTTGCAGTCAACAGGAAGTCCCCGTCTTTGGCTGGAATCACTGTACTGCTCCCTTGGAGTTGGGTCCTAATTGAGGAGCTATCAGAGGAGACAATTAGAACGCTACTGGTTGCAAACGACAAGATTGATCCTGGAAGTATGATTGATCTCGAGCCGTTTCCATTAGGAGCGTATCTGGTCACCGCCTGCATTCTCATGATAGTAGTCAATGTCAGGATGGGTGAAGAGGGAGTTAATCTCGCATCCAAGTTCCTCGGATTGAGTGAAGTTTCTGCGTCAATTCGAGACTCGGGTGCCCTACAACTGTGGTCAATTGGGCTATGGTTGCCAATGCTGACAATCCTAATGATGTCTCAGTTTGGTGGATTCAACGCGATTACGCTGCTGATTCTAGTCTCCATGTTGGTCGCTTTACATCTAGTGTGTGAGGTCGTGGGTGTGAGGGTTGGAGAGCCGTTGTCAATGGCTGCTATTCTGACTATATCACTGATAGCGATGCAATGGAGGAATGGTTTGTTTGTTCCACTCTCTGTCTTGCTGTGCCTGAGTCTAATGATCCTAATGTTTGTTCGAGGTAGTTCTCGAGAAAGTCTCTACACCGGTGGGCTAGCACTGATGAGTATGCCAATCCTACTGGCTCTCTCGGGCCATAAGCCAGTACTGGAACTGGACTCAACTGACATCCTACCTGTCTTTGATTCGGCAATGCTATCGGTCGCTCTGGCTGCTGGTGTTCTAGCAATCTATCTACCTCGCTCTGGTACAATCGAGAAATTGCTCAATCCCGCTCTCGCTGCACTCTGGTTGCTAGTAATTACCTCAGCTCTAGCTTACTCGCAGGAGAATGCAACGGCGCAAGCCGCTTCTCTCACGATGTTTGCTGTGAGTTCAATATGGCTAGTGGCTAGAGGGGAGATTCGTTCCGAGCTCAAGAGCATAGCCAAGAGAGATGCAAGAATCCAGATGGCAACTGAGGCGATGAAAGTCGATGAAGGAAGTATTTCGTCATACGACCCGATTCTTGGCGAGATGGAGTCCAAGAGAAAGAAGAGTAGGGACAAGGGAGAAACTGATGACTTGGCTGAACTGTACGCTACTGATGTCAGCCACAGACCAACAGTAGTTCTGGCAATCCTAGTATTGGTACTCGGATCGGGGATTCTCATTGGACTGCTTACTGGACCGAATCCACTGCTGCTAGTGACCATTGGTATCTTCCTGACTGCACTAATCGCTATCGCTAGAGCGAGGAGTGAACGACTAGATCTCGAATTACCGCATATCTTGGGTATGGAGATGCCAATCGCATTGGCAATAGTAGGTCTAGTAGCGATTCATGTCATATCTCACTTGGGCCCAGGCAGCAGTAACAGGCAATTGCTAGACATGGCTGTTCTGATCGCCCTACTGCTCGCATTGTCTGCAATTTCACTGATCGGTAAAGATAGACTCCTGGATAGGATCCCCATCGCCCTAGATTGGATTGTTCTACCTCTGCTCGGAGGCAGGGTGCTAGGGGCGGTGATGATTGAAGCACTTCCATTCCCGCTAACAGTCAACCCGTTCGAGGGAGACATTATGCAATGGAGACTGCCTTGGATGCTACTGGAATCTGTTCTGATACTTTGCGTGATGACAGATATCCTAGTCGATAGAAAGAGAGTGGAGCTTGAACGAGATGACTGGAAGGGGGCCTCGGGAAGAGGAGTACGAGGTCTCTTTGTTGTCATGCTATCTTTCGGACCGGCTGGTATACTAGCAGTAGCCAGTTGCTTAGAACAGGGCTGGAGATATCGCCAACCGACTGCAGTTGGAATGGCAATTCCATCCGGACTCATTGCTCTACTATCTACTGGACCTTGGTTCGATACTTCGATTGAAATTCTGCCATTGCTCACACTAATTACTGGACTACTACTAGTGGCTCTATGCGCGATGACTGTTCCACTCAAGGGTGAAAAGTGGACTATGATGTTGGCAGTAAACTCGCATATGCTGCTTGTGATGTTTGCATTATTCGGATATGCGACTTCGATAATATTGCCAGCCTTGCTAATCATGCTTTCAACTACAGTCTGGATTGTTGGTATTCTACAACTTCGTAGAGGTCTCAGAATTTGGGGCCTAGTTGATCTTATTCTGGCTGTGCTAGTTGCCTTAATCTTCGTTCAAGGTATCACTCAACCCGTTACGCTGTTGATTGCACTGATGGTAGTAGCAGCCGAGCTTGGTGTGGTTTCATGGCTGGGCCAGCGCAATGAGGAAGCGCTTCTGAGGGACTGAATGTCAATCTAGACAATCCGATAGCCAATTACGCCAACCTTGATGGCAGACGGTCGTCACACAGTTACTGTGACGAGGTCTTGGATATCGGATACTCCCGACGAGGTTGAGCATCCTCCGATACCTCTCGGTATCAACGAAATGGCAGTTCCTAGAGCAACTCTGATGCTCTCCATAGGCACTGCTCTAGTACTTCTTCTGTCAGGTATCTGGGTTGGTCTCGCTGCTTGGAACTTTACTACCGATTTGGAGGCCTCCTTCGGTCCTCCAGCAGAGGCTCTCGAAATTGATGGTAGATATGCGTGGGAGGTCGATTTATTGTTCGACACCTGTATGGCCAGAGAAGGTGACTGGCAGTGGCCAGAGAACCTCTCTGGGCAAGATGATGTATTCCTTTACCCGGGTGAGTTGCGATGTGATTGGGAACACCAAGGAGACGGTGATAGAGCCACCGTTGTTGTGCACAATAGAGGGAATGAATCAGTTGATTTGGTTCTCGAAATCATCGGTTCAGGAGTGATTTTCTCCGCTGAGGACGATATTAGCGATGTAATCAGTCTAGAAGCAAATGAAAGCGGTTTCCGCGAAATTGAACTCACTGAGGACTTGACAGAGGGTGAATTCACCGTAGTGGCTAGTCATCTGTCAGTAGTCAATGCTGAGGTATATCTCGATGTGGCTGTGTTCAAGGGGTCCGAGGAGAGAGAGTTGCACATCAATGATAATGATCAGATTGAGGTTCACTATGTGGTGTGGGATGCAGATACTGGCGAGCAACTCGATGAGGGTGACTTGGTTGTCACAGCCGGGGATGATCCTAGTTACATCGATGGTTTTGGGTGGTCCGCAATTGGTCTCGACATAGATAGTGATAGAGGGCTTTTGCCAGGCATCACTACGGGCACTACGCACACTACATTGCTTCCCCCAACTATTGCATACGGAAACAATGATGGTCACGAATTGGAACACTCTTGGCTACGTTTCGAGTTGACCATCAATCGCGGCCCGATAGCCTAGGGGCGCGAAAGAGACTTGACTAAGTTGTAGGAGGGCGTGATGTGACAGATAGTGGTGGACATACAGCTCTCAATCCCTCTGAGGGCATTGCCAAGGAGGCAAACAAGCGTGTTGAGGCGAGTTCTGCTGGTCGCGGTGAGCCTGCGTTTCACATGACTGGTGATATGCGACGGCTCTCTACTCCTTGGTTCGTTGCCCTCGCACGCGCAGAGAGAATAGATGGTGATTCTTTGCCCGCAGGAGTGATACTAGACGCCGCCGCTGGTTCTGGAGTCCAACTAATAGCCTATGGAAGAGAGTTGGAGCGCCCAGTACTGGGAATTGAGAAAGATGGGAATATCGCTGTTCTGTGCGCTGCCAACATGCACATCAACTCAAAGGATGATGAGTTGCAGAGAACAATGGATAGGGTCGTAATAGGAGATGGTACTGACTCAGATGGAGCCATTACTGAGTACTGGAATAGCCTCAGAGAGGCTGGCACCCGAGCTCATCCTCCAATTGCGATGCTGCACCTCGATCCAGCTAGGCCGATAGATGCTCAGAATCATGATATTAGCGAAATGGAGCCTTCAGTCGCATCTGTCCTGCAAGGATGGGTGGATCAACTACAGATTGGACCGAACGGACCAGCAGTTCTACTCGACCTCTCTCCCAGACTCGGAGAGGATCAGCGAGGACTGATTGAAGCCAATGTCAGGATGGCTCTACCTGGATCGGAGTTTACTTGGGAGTGGTTAAGTCAGGGCGGTGGTCGTGTTGACCGACTGTCTCTGTGGATAGGTTCGCTGGCTTCTGAGGTAAGTCATCGCTGCGTCAGAATGGGTAGGAAGAATGTCATCGCTGAGATTGAAGGGAATCCAGTAAATTCGGAAATTGTCGTGATGAATGAACCTCCACCATACGGTGCCCATCTGACGATAGTGGACCCTGCGCTTGTACAAAGCGGCTTGCAAGAGTCTTGGCTCGAGCAAGTTATGCGAGAAGATTCTGGTTACAGTTGGCTCCGGTTAGAAGGTCGCAGACCGATACTAATCCACACCGATCCGCTAATCGAGGATGATGACCTTGAAGGATTCGTTGTCGCTACAGGAGAAATTGTACAACATAGGCTCAGGCCGCCAGAACTCCACACAATAGACCAGGTCGCGTCCTCAGTGGCCAAGAACGGTATTGGGAAAATTACTCTGCGATGCTCACTCGATCCGGAGGTTCATCCGACTATCCAGCGTAGACTCGATCGTGAGCTCAAGCCAATTGAGGGCTCTAAGGGATTCATGGTTGACATTGGCTTAGAACGATCCTCTGGTACGCAAAGCCTGTATGTGGTGTGCAAAGAGTAAGTTTTGACGCCCCTTTGGGGCGGCCAATCGGTTCAAATAGGGAAGGTAGGTGGCGCAGATGCCCAATGGGCCACTGGGAAACCGGTGAACACGGGGGAACCGTACAATGCCTGAAGAAGCCGAACTAGGAGATGACTTCTCTTACATCCTGCGAATGGCGGACAGCGACATCGATGGTCTGCGACCAATTTCGATTGGATTGACTTCGATTAAGGGCATCGGTATGCGCACCTCCGAGCAAATCTGTCGCTTGGCTGGAATTGACGGTAAGACCCTAGGTGGTCACTTGAGTGACGGTGAGCAAGATCGGTTGAGGACTGCAGTAGACGATTATGCAACTACTGTACCATGGTGGTTGGTCAACCGCCAGCGTGACCTAGAGACCAATGAAGATGCTCACATCGTCGCTCTAGAAGTCAAGATGACTCGTGATGACGATATTGCAAGGATGGCGGGAGTCAAGGCATACCGCGGTATGAGGCACAGGAGTGGACACAAGGTCCGCGGACAGAGGCTGCGCTCCAATGGTAGGAGTGGCGCAACCCTGGGTGTCGAGCGCAAGAAGTGAGGTGATTAGATGGGAGATCCAAAGTTTGCAAGACCTAAGACTAGCACTCCTACACACCCTTGGAAGCAGGCTAGGATTGAAGAGGAGCATGAGCTCAAAAGCAAGTACGGCCTGAAGAAGGTTGGAGGAATGCGAGAGATTTGGCGCGAGAAGTCTGCTCTACGCCGTCACCGAAACCAAGCAATGAAACTCATCGGTAGAGTCGATTCCAGCGAAGGGCACTTTGCTCGTGAGAAGGGCGATTTGATTGACTCACTATACCGTAAGGGACTACTAATCGAAGGTTCAGACATCGACGATGTTCTGCAAATAGATGTCGAGCACATGCTATCTCGAAGGTTGCAGTCTGTTGTCTATTACAAAGGACTAGCCCTAACAATGCGTGCCGCTAGAAATCTAATTGTCCATGGCCACATTAGCATCGGTGACCAGAGAATGACTGTTCCCGGATATCACGTACTCAGAGAAGAAGAGGATAATATCCAGTATTCGTCCAACTCTCCTTACGCTAATCCAGAGCACCAGATGCGCAAGGATTTGGAGCAACACCGCTTGACTATGGTTTCAGAAGAGGATGAGGAGGATGTCCCTGCGCGCGACGCAGATGCTGAGTTCGTAGAGCAGATCAAGTCAGATTCAGTCAAGGCGCCTACCGTTGAGGATACTGTGCCCGACAGTGAGGGAGGCGAGTAAGATGAGGAAGGCTATCTTACACATCTACACGACTCACAACAATGTACTCATGACCGCCACCGATTTGACGGGGGCAGAGACAATTTGCAAAGTCTCGGGTGGAATGGTGACTAAGGGCGGCAGTGACTCAGGAGGTCAGTTTGCCTCGACTAGAGCCGCCGAACGAATGGCTGAGATGTTGGCTGAGAAGGAATTCACCCAAGTCATCGTCAAGTATCGAGGTGCTGGGGGCAACCGCTCTCACAATGCACCAGGTGCAACATCTGCAATCAGAGCATTGACACGCGCCGGAGTACAAATAACTCGAATCGAGGACGTTACCCCCATAGCAACGGATGGGACGAAGAGTAAGGGAGGGCGCCGAGGGCGCCGAGTTTGAGGTGATTGTATGGTAAAGACAAAAATTATCGAAGAGAATGACGAGAAGATTCGAATCCTACTCACAGACACTGACCGAGCCTTTGTCAATGCAATTCGACGTACCCTAATTTCTGATACTCCAAAGATGGCTATTGACAAAGTACGCTTTGAAATGGGAACTGTTGAGATAGACGGAGAAGTCTGGGAGACCAATGGGCCACTACCCGATGAGATGATTGCTCAAAGACTAGCAATGATTCCAATTCCAACCGTTCATGACGAGTTTCACTTCCAGGATAAGTGTCCCGAGTGTGCTGACTTGGTGGAAAAGGATAGAGGATGTCCTCTTTGCACCATGATTTACACATGCAAGGAGTTCGGTTCCGATGGTGGTAGAATAATTACTGCTGGAGACATGAGCTACCTCGGAGAGGCTCGTCTAAATATTCCTGAGAAGTACCGCAGTATCCCGATTACCAAACTTTCGAAGGGTCAGATGATTGAGTTTTATGCAACTGCAATCATGGGTCGCGGTAGTGAGCATGCGAAGTGGTCTCCAGTAT
This sequence comes from Euryarchaeota archaeon UBA86, assembly GCA_002503055.1. Classification (GTDB taxonomy): domain Archaea; phylum Thermoplasmatota; class Poseidoniia; order Poseidoniales; family Thalassarchaeaceae; genus Thalassarchaeum. The sequence continues at coordinate 23,652 of DAQX01000026.1, forward strand.
CTGGGGCCACATTTACACCAAGGAGAGTCGGGGTTTTGAACAACAAGACAAAGGCCAAGATTCTGTGGGGACTGAAACTTACAATCAAGGCAAAGGACTTCGATGGTGACAGGCTTGAAGACTTAGATATGGTCGAGCAGTTGGCTGATGATCTCAACCATGTTGGCCCTGGTACAGAGGAGTCAAGGGAGTTCAAGGACGCCATCACTCTTGAGGAAGTTCCTGGTGAATTCATCCTGAGTTTCGAGACCGATGGTTCGATGACACCTAAAGTGGCGTTTGAGAAGGCAATTGCTGAACTCTCCGAAAGATTCGGTGAGATTGAGGAAGACATAGTAGCCGTCTTCTGAGTCCGAGCATTCTTGGCTAGAATGCACATGAGCGAGTATGCATCGGTACTTGGGCAGAGGTCGATGTGGGGGTCACATAACCCTTCTATTCACAGTTAGTGACGAGTCTGACGACCCTGTCTGTCAAGGTAGCCTTGGAGCAGGGCTTTGCGTTGACCATGGAGTCGAAGTTGTCGCATATGGAGAAGATGGTGAGTTTGGATTGACAGTCACATTCGAGTCAATGGAAGGGGATTCGGAACTATACGAAGCGGTACTGAACGCAATAGCGGAAGAAGTTCCAGAGATATTGGATATCTCTTGGGGGATTTCGGTAACAATCTCTCTTCCACCCGCACAGGGCTTCGGGGTTTCCGCTTCTGGGGCAGTTGCTTCCGCTATTGCATTTCAGAGAGCAGTTGGTCTGCCTTACGAGGAGAGTATGCGCAGAGCATATTCTATTGCTCATAGAGTTGAGCGGTCGCGCTCTACTGGTTTGGGTGATGTTACTGCTCTAGCCGCAGGAGGAGTCGAGCGGAGATTAGAGGTAGGGTCTCCGTACCATGGTTCTAATCTTAGAAATGGCCCAGGTAGGGCCGAGGGTTGGAGTCTAGGAACTCCAGTAGTTCTAGCTTGGAGGGAGGGTTCGGGAAAGCACACCTCAATCTACATCGACAATGCCGAATGGAAGAAAGCGATTAGCGAAGCGGGTTCTAAACAAATGAAAACACTCTCGCAAGGTGATTGGAGAGCAGATAGGTGGGGGGATCTGATTGACTCGGCGAGTGCATTCTCACGCGACAGTGGGTTGTTTGAGGATTCTTCTCGCAATGAACTGGTAACTCTGGCAACCGCTGCAGTTGCTAGTGCTGGGGCCGGAGGATTGGAAGTGATGTTGTGCATGCTCGGAGAGAGTGTAGCGATAGTCCCTCTCAATCCCTCAGAAGGAAGAGGCTGGATTGAGGGCGTCATAACAGAGTTGGACAGAGTTGGTCTTGAGGGATTAGAGACCAAAGTTGGCGAGCTCTCATGAGGCTTTCCTGGCCTTCTCATGGAATTCATCCAGCGGCGTTAGATTCAGTGGACTGGCATCAAGTTGAATCGCACCCTTTAGGCGTAGGCCGTCACAAAACCCATGTCTGTATACAATACCACCTTGTCCATACTCGGCGACATAGCGGTCTACTTGCTTCTGGGTCTTCTTGCGTGGAAACTTGAGGTCGGCTCCAAAGAAATGCTTGGCATCAATCCAAGCGCAAGGCACGCCATTAATTCTGACATCATCCAAGAACAATAAATCGGGAGTGATGATTGCCCTGCCTTCACTGTCCTTCTGCTCGGCGAGTAATTCCTCCTGCCGGCGGAACCTGACTCCAAGAGACTCAAAGTAATCGCATAGGATATCCTCGAAAACCTCGGCGGCGCTCTGAGTATCGCTTTGATCCACCGAACTGACCCTGTCGACAGATTCGGCTAACTCAAATTGCTCTCGGTCGCGTTTGTTGAGTCTGTGGGGTTGCTTGTTCAGAGTTTCCTTGATTCGATTCTTCGACCATCCGCGGCCGGTCAGAATTGCTCTGAAAGTATTGACAGGAGGTGCATCGAAGCGCTTGGAGAGTGCAATAACACTCTCTCCTGAATTGTATCTACGACTGAGTTCGTTGGCTCTCCTCATTAATCGGGAATGAGAGTATACACTCTTCTCCTGATTCAAGGCACTGCGAAGTGATAGTGCCTGCTCTAAGGTGATTGGGAGATGGTCTAACTTGTCTGCAATCTCCTGTACTCTATCTTCAGGCAGAAAGCCAAATTCCCCCGGAATACATGCGATGTTTCCTGCCTTACGCTGTACATCTTTGGAAACTGCTTTTGTTTTCCAAGTGACATCAATTCTCTCAGGAGGTGGATCGATCTCTGCGGGCACCCCCATAGGAGGAGGGTTCTGATTGAAGCGGTTAATGGCACGCTCCACCGCTTCTGTATCGCTCGCCAGACTCTGTTTCTTGGGGGCTCCGTTCCTGCCCCCTGAGTCTCGGCGTCGTCGACGACGTCCCCGTCGTCGTTTACCGCTCTTCTCGTCACTCAACGGTACTTCGAGAGAAGGGGGCTCCATGAACCCACCGTGTGCAACTTACCTGAATTTGGCATAGATGTCATAGACTAAATCTCTGATTGGATATGGCACTAACCACATCGCAGCCCCAAATGACCATGGTAGCCCCATTCTTGATGCGATTCTCCAAACAGCTCCACTCTTAGCGTACCAGTTTCCGTCCTCAGTGATGATGAACACTGAATCGACTCCTTGCATATCATCCGGTTTGTTAGAAAGTAACTCTGTTCCCTCGTCGGAATCCTGACCTAGGGTGCGGATATTTCCGGCACTATCGTATCGATTGATGAAAGAGGCCCAACGACTGCAAGTCCCGCAAGTATCATCAAAAAGGACTATTGAGGGCATATTTACACCTATAGGAATGCAATTCCTGGCTCTAATGGGAAGGCAAATTTTGCCTTTCCAGCAACATCCTCTCCCTCGCCTGCAGGGTATGCCTCTACAGAAGTGACTCCTAAAGCTTGGGCGATAAATTCCGAGTTCATGTTGATGGTTGATGCTTCGTCAATCGCACTCATAATCAGTTGCTTCTCTCCTTGGGACCAAGTGTGAATACGCCCACGCTTTTTCTTGCTTCCCATGGTCAGTTCCATCCAGGTCTGCATCACCTCTCCACGCATTTGCTCAACGGAGAATACATCCATCGACTTCAGATGATCCATCCCTCCGGTCTTGAAGTCGAATGTTTCCGAATCTAGTTGGATTGCTTCTCGGGCGAGTTGTTCTTTCCATGCAGGAGAGGTCTGAATTATCACACTGGTAATCTCCTCCTCAACATATCTCTCTGCCAGTTCTCGCAATGCTCTACCGCTAGAGATTAGTTCCTTGAGGTAGGCCTCACGGGCCAAGACTCCAGCATCTTCCTCTGAAGAATCATCTGACTCTTCGAGGCAATAAGTAGCTAGCATTCCCTTGCCGCCTACTGAATGCCAGAACTCTTCGGCGATATGAGGAGTAGTGGGGGCGAGCATTGGTATCCATCCCAATAGGAACTGCCTTGCAGTATCTCGATTATTTCCTCCCCTCCTAATGTACCAAGCCCAGTCTGATAACATCTCGTAGTGGCTAATCATCACACCCTCACGGATGCTGACAATTGACATCGAATCTTTCCAAGCGGCCCGATTTACTCTCAATCTGGCAAGTAGCCAGTCATCAAGTGGACTGGGTGTCTCGCCTAGAGTCATGGCTGACTCCATCGCATCTATGATTGAGTGAAGTTGACGGTGGTTGGCCTCGAGGGCGCTGTCCGACCAATCCATCCCAGCCTCTGGATTAGCTCCGAACAGGATGAACAGACGGACTGTGTCGGCACCATATCTTCCTACCATCTCTCCGGGACTGACAGTGTTGCCCAGCGACTTGCCCATCTTCACTGAACGAGTTCCTAGCTTCTCACCACAAGTTGGGCAGTCGCAACCGAATAAATCGACATGGAACTCAGCGTTGCAGTCAGAGCAGAAGGGAGCAGGTGCATTCAACATTCCCTGGCAGACCAGAGTGCCAAACGGCTCACCGACCGTATTCATTCCGGCATCTCGGGTGACCTTGGTGAAGAATCGTGCATATAGCAGGTGCATGACCGCGTGTTCAATACCTCCAATGTAGAGGTCGACTCCTCCGTCCATCCAGTAGTCTACAGCCTCGCGATCGAAAGGAGTGGAGTCGTTACTGGCGTCACAGAATCTCATGAAGTACCAAGATGAGTCGTAGAAGGTATCCATTGTGTCTGTCTCACGCTTTGCTAGCCCTCCGCAGGAGGGGCATGATGTGTTGACGAATGAATCGTGAGAAGCCAGTGGGTTGCCACTCTGATCTTCACTGAAGGTGACATCGAGTGGCAATTCTACAGGGAGTTCAGAGGAGGGGACGGGTACGATTCCGCAAGTTTTGCAGTGAATCATCGGAATTGGAGTACCCCAGAATCTCTGGCGGCTAAGTAACCAATCTTTGAGTCTGTACTCGACGGTTCCGTGACCGGATCCGGCAGACTCAAGTGCGGCGATGACTGCATCCTTTGCATCCTGTCCAGCTAATCCATCGAAGTCGTCTGCACCTGAGTTTACCATAGGCCCATAGCCCTCGAATGCATAATTCAACTCAGCATTCGGATCATCACCTTCCTTCTCGACAAGTACTCTACGAATCTCTATCCCATATCTCTCTGCGAAGTCATAATCTCGCTGGTCGTGGCCGGGTACAGCCATCACAGCACCAGTTCCATAAGATGCGACAACGAAATTGCCCGCATAGATTGGAACCTTCTCACCATTCAGTGGATTGATTGCATGGCGACCTAGGAAAACACCCTTCTTCTCCTTTAGCATATTGATGCGTTCAAACTCGGACATGCGTGCACACTCATCGCGTAACTCACGCCAGTCCGCCTCCCACTCGGTACCTGTGCACAACTCCTCACATAGCGGGTGTTCTGGAGAGAGCGTTACGAAGGTGACACCGAATATTGTATCCGGGCGTGTAGTGAAGGCTCCAATCACGGCGTCTGAGTCAGCTACTGGGAAGTCAATGTGAGCGCCGAACGAGCGCCCGATCCAGTTGCGCTGCATCGCCTTGACATTCTCAGGGAATGAAATGTTCTCAATCTCGTCTAGTAGTTCATCCGAGTATTCGGTCATTCGCAGGAACCATTGTGCCATATCGCGCTGCACGACCTCAAGCCCGCAACGCCAGCAGCGGTTGTTCTTGACCTGTTCATTGGCAAGTACCGTATCACAATCCACGCACCAGTTCACTGGCGCCAGCCTGCGTTCTACCAATCCTCGATTATTGAGCATCAGGAAAATTTCCTGATTCCAGTGATAGTAGTCTACATCAGAAGTAGCTAGGAAGCGTCTCCAGTCGTACGAATATCCCATCCGCTCCTGATCGGAGCGGATGCTTGCAATATTGCGATGCGTAACTGTGTGAGGGTGCCCTCCTTCCTTCTTGGCTGCATTCTCGGCGGGCATACCAAAGGAGTCGTATCCCATTGGATAGAGGACATTCTTGCCCATCAAGCGATGAAAGCGAGCCATTGCATCGCCAATCGAATAGTTGCGAACATGTCCCATGTGCATATTGCCAGAGGGATAAGGGAACATCTCAAGGCAGTAGAACTTCGGCTTGCTGTGGTCAATCTCGGCCTCAAACGCTCCAGCATCGGCCCAAGCCTTCTGCCAGCGCGTCTCTACTTCTTCCGCGTCGTATACCATTTCCTTTCTCCCAACGGGCTTCGCAGGGAGTCCTCAGACTCCCAGCCGAAGCAGTAGACCGGGCGCGAGCCCGCCTAGCAGGGTATGTGTGGAGGGCATTCGAGCCACATACCCCGACTCGGAGACCACGCTTTGAAGCCTGCCCCGAGACAGTAGCGCCGCCACACCTATGCGAGAGTTATCGCTGCGAGAGAATATGCTGAGTGACGGCGAGTTCCATGTCTCAATCTGGGAAGATGGAGTGGAGGTGTGGGTAACCCAGATGGGGAACCTGATGAATATGAACACCGCATTCATCGATAGGGCCAATGGAGTAGTCGCAATAATCGACCCATTCAATGCTAATTTGTGGACTGAAGCTCTCGAAAAAGAGGGATTAGAACCGACTCATCTACTGTACACTCACACACATCGCGATCATGCTGCTGGATATCCGGGGATGATGAAGCGCTTTCCCGAGTTGGAGGTGTGGGGCCATGAGGAAGCTAGAGTTCCTAGTCTGCTCGGCAATGTGGTGTTCAGAAAGGTCGACTTTACCAACACATGGGAAAGTGAACCGGGTGAATGTGTTGAGTGGTCCGCCGGCTCAATCAGTCTGATTGTAACTCACTCTCCGGGTCACGCTCCCGGTCATGTCACCTTCCACGGACACGGGGTCTACCACGCTGGAGATCTACTATTCGTCAGAAGTGCTGGCAGAGTTGACTTGCCCGGTGGCGACCCTCGTGCGCAACAAAGGAGTCTAATCAGAGCCAAGGAGATACTGAGTGAACTGCCAGATGACTGGAGATTAATTCCCGGACATAGGTACGATGATTTCCGAGGAGAGATTCCTGATTGGATTAGCCTAGGAGATGCTTTGCAACACAACTACTTCCTAGCCCACATAACGATGCCTAGAGAGGATTGATTGAATGGCAGAAGGTCCTCTGGCCCCTCCTACTGAAGATGGGATACCCAACGCTAGCCCCAACACTGGCGGTGGCTGCGGTGGCGGCGGATTCTAGTCCGTCTTGTCGAATCTTTCACGCTCGACCCCTAACTTGGCTGCAGCGTCATCTACTGTACCGGCAGGCATAACGCCGTCCTGCTCTAATGCCGATAATGCTGCTAGCACTATGCTGTTAGTATCGATCTCGAAGAAAGAACGCAGTGCCTCACGAGTGTCCGAGCGCCCGAAACCATCGGTCCCTAGTACAACATAACGCCCCCCTACCCAACGCTGAATCATTTCAGGGATGGCTGCGATGTGGTCCGATGATGCGACTGTGGGAGTATCGTCCCCGAAGCACTGCTTCGCATAGGGAGTCTGGGCATCTTGTGGGTGCAGCCGGGTGTGCCTCTCTGATGCTAGACCTTCTCGGCGCATCTCACCATAGGATGTTACCGACCAAACCTCAGGACTAACTCCATACTCATTGCTTAGAATGTTGGCTGCTTCTCTAACATATTGCAGAATGGGTCCTGAACCCAGTAGTCGAATTTTGGTTCCCTTACCTTTAGCGTCGTCGAGTAAATAGGCACCACGGACTATTCCCTCATCGGCTCCATCTGGCTTAGGAATCTGTTGCTGATTCTCATTGTACAACATCACATAGTGGAAGACATCGAGATTCTCACCCCACATCTCATCAATGCCATGTCGAATGATTGTTGCAAGTTCGTAAGCATAAGCTGGATCCCAGGCCCTGCAATGTGGAACCGTCGATGCCATCAGCAGGCTGTGACCATCTTGGTGCTGTAATCCCTCACCATTGAGTGTAGTTCGCCCTGCGGTCGCACCCATCAAGAAGCCACGAGCACGTGCGTCTGATGCGCTCCAAATCTGATCTCCCACTCGCTGAAAACCGAACATTGAGTAGAATGTGTAGAATGGAAGAGTGGGTGACTTAGCGTGAGAGTAAGAAGTGGCACTGGATATCCAAGAAGCAATTGCTCCGGCTTCCGAGATTCCTTCCTGAAGAACCTGTCCGGACTCCGACTCCTTGTACTTCAGTAGCATCGAATGATCGACCGGTGTATACTTCTGACCGTGTGATGCAAAGATACTGAACTCGCTGAACAGTGGATCCATTCCGAATGTCCTTCCTTCATCGGGAATAATCGGTACCACCTTCTCGCCAATCGGCGACTTCAGTATATTGCGAAGCAGTCTGACAAATACCATAGTAGTCGAGACTTCTTGGCCCTGAGGAGTGCCTTCATCAAATGCTGAGTATGTGTCTGCATCCGGTAATTCGTAATCGATTGAAACTGGCGTCCTTGAAGGAAGTGGGCCACCGAGAGTCTGTCTACGCTCGAGCATATATTCTAACTCATCCGAATCTTCCTCTAGCTGATGGAATGGGCTGTCCTCTAAAGTCGAGTTTTCGATAGCGAGATTTAGCGCGTCTCGATATGCGACTAGGTCGTCTAGATTCATCTTCTTCTTTTGATGGGTTGAGTTTCTTCCCTCGAAAGAATCGATTCCCCAGCCCTTGACAGTATGGGCTAGGATTACAGCCGGGCCTTCAGCTGCAAGTGCTGCCTGATATGCAGCGTAGACCTTGCGTGGGTCGTGACCGCCTCGTGAGAGATTTGCAATATCCTCGTCTGACATAGATGCTCCAAGGCTCTCGAGCGCCTCACTTCCGGAGAATAACTCTGATCGGAAATCGGAAGGTGAAAGAGTGCTTAGTCGCTGCCAATCTCCATCGGTAATCTCCTCAAAACGTGCTAGTAGATCGCCATTTGTATCCATACTCAGTATTCGGTCCCAGCCTGAGCCCCAAAGCACCTTGATGACGGTCCAACCAGCACCTCGATAGAGCCCTTCAAGCTCTTGGACAATCTTCGCATTACCTCTCACTGGACCGTCTAGTCTCTGCAAGTTGCAGTTGACTACAACAATCAAATTGTCGAGTCTTTCTCTGCCTGCAACGGCGATAGAAGCAATGGATTCGGGTTCGTCCATCTCTCCATCTCCTAGGAATGCGAACACCCTGCTCTCTGATGTGTCTGCCAGATCTCGCTGGTGCAGATACTTCCAGAATCTAGCATGCATAACAGCGCCCAGTGGCCCCAAACCCATTGACACAGTAGGATACTCCCAGAAATCCGGCATCAGCCGGGGGTGTGGGTAAGAAGATAGTCCAGAGCCATAGGTCTCCTGTCTGAAATTGACTAACTCATCCTCACTGAGTCTTCCTTCTAGAAAGGCTCTGGCATAGATTCCGGGGCTGGCGTGCCCCTGAACATAGATTGCATCTCCAATTCCATTGTGTTCCTTGCCTCTGAACACATGGTTGAACCCGACCTCATAGAGTGTCGAGCTAGATGCATATGTCGAGATGTGCCCTCCGATGCCGTCGATTCTTCGGTTGGCATCGGAAACCATGACTGCTGCATTCCATAGAACGGTGTTCTGTACTCTCTCCTCTAACTCCAGATTGCCCGGATAAGGAGGCTGTTGCTCTATTGCAATGGAATTTAGATAAGGAGTCCGAGAAGGTGGAAGAATAGGTATCGAAAGTCCTTCTGCCTCTGCCATAATTTCGTGCAGTAGCATTCTCGCTCTCTCGACTCCGTGGGCGTCGACTACTGAGCGTAGTGCCTCTAGCCACTCAATCGTCTCCTCAGGGTCAGAATCTGGGAGTCTTTGGCGAGGGTCGTTAGGCGGCATACTGCATCTACCTGCCCCCTTGGGGCAGGTCTGCGACCGATTGGAGTCTTTTCAATGAGTGGTGCTTAGAATGTCATCTCGGCCCCAGAGAAGGACCTGTTCTGATTAGATGACATTCATGCTTGGTTCTGACTCCGGCTACAGTTATGGCTGAGTCGCCGTCAATACATCTCTCACCTTTCCAATCTCTGACTGCCCTCATCACAGTACTTCTCCCGGGAGGATTATTCGGATCTACCTTGAGTTCAATCCATGATTCTTCGACTTCGCCCATCCACTGCAATACTGCATTGATTGCTTTTCGCGCAAAACCGTGCTGCTGTTCCGAGCTACGGACCCAGTAACCGAGATTCCAATGAGCCTTTCCTGAACGAGTCACGCGGTCGAATCCAATTAGTCCAAGAAGTGCTTTGTCCCACGGCCTAACCATGACCCAATGATGTAGCATCCCAGAGCGTCCCATTCCCTCTGTTTCAGTTAGGAAGTCCTGTATCTGTGAGTCAAATGGAATGTCTGGATTGATCCATGGCATGGCTCTGCTGACCTCAGGCCAAGTCTCTTCGAAAGCCTCTAGCAAGACTTCGTTGTGCTCTTCCGAAGCGGGCCTCAATACGAGTGTGTCATCGACTCTGATAGTCGTCGTAGCCCTCCTAAGCACATCTCTGCGGCGGGGTTCTCACCAATCAGGGCTACGGACTATGGTCTGAGTTTGGATTTCGCAGTAATGACATTTTGATCACCTGGTAGAATCCCTGCTGCATCCTCGAGTAATTTGTCTACTGCCTTGCCCCGTCCAATGCGCTGCAGTAGTGCTCCTATTGGGTAAATTAGCTTAGAGCGGTTGCCCAAATGTGGACCAACTTCGTCAATTAATACAGTTGCCTGAGCGATATCTTTCGAACGTGCAGCTTCCATTGCTGACTTAACCTGTAGAGCAACCTTTCTGTCATCCCATTCATCCTGCTGAGACCATGGCCAGTAGTTTGGAGGCTCAACTGGATCGGAGATACTGGGAATCGAGGGGATAGCCGGAGGAGGAGGGATGGAGAGTTCTGGCTCTGGTTCTGGCTCTGGTTCTGGCGGAGAAGGCGGGATTAGTGGTGGTGGAAGATCTGTGGGAGGAGGGGGAATCTCAGCCTCTGGCTCGGCTTCTTCTTCCGCCTCAACTTGCTCCGGTTCTGTCTCAATGAGTTGAATCAATTCGGCCTTCTTTAGTCTGGAGTAACCGGACAGGCCTCGTTTATTGGCCATCGCCTTCAGTTCGTCAACTGTGAGACCTGAGAGGCCTGGTTCTGGCTCTGGTTCTGGCTCTGATTCTGGTTCTGGCTCTGGTTCTG
>DAQX01000026.1:34597-111670 GCA_002503055.1 Euryarchaeota archaeon UBA86
TGTTGTTGTTGTTGTTGAATGTGGTTGATGTTCTGGTTCTGGTTCTGGTTCTTGCAGAATTACAGGTTCAGTAGGCGGAGGAGGAATCTCTAATCCGTTAGATTCGGGGATTGCACTGGCAGAAACCGGAATGACTTCTTCGGGTGCTTCAGCTGTGGGCTGGACAAGTTCGATTTGTTGGGCCTCCGGTTCCTCCTCGGGCTCCTCTTCAGTCTCGGGAACTTCGAACTTAGTTACGAAGTCGGGTGCATCCTCAGGCTTGAGTTCGTACTCCTCTTCTTCTGCGCCGTCTTCGGAAGCCTCTGGCATATCGACTGAAAATGCGAAACTCGGCTTCTGTTTAGTGACAACTTGGTCATCCTTACCATACTGCTTCACATCGATTGTAACATCGTCCATTTTGAAGGCAGTGTTGGACCAATCAACAATATCCTCATCGTCATCTTCATCGAAGTCCTCTAGTAACTGATCGAACAGATCTGTAGCTGCATCATCGTCCATGGTAGAGTCCTGCTGATGAGAGGCCTTTGCAAGTTCGTAAGAACATCTAGAACAACTCACAGCATCCTCCGGATTACGCTGTTGGCAGAGCGGACATTCTACGCCCGATTCATCTTGCTTTCGCCACGATTTGAATCGGTCGAACATCCACATCCACCGCCCTAATGTTGGACTTTGACGAAGGTCTCCGTATAATCTTCACGCGGCCATGGTTGCAAGGTGACTCCAACTACTAGAATCTGAATTTGGGGAAGCGTGATGTGGTGTGATTGTGACGAGGGTGTGTGAGCGAGCAGGCGGAGGGTTTACCGGCGCGTTTCAACCGCAGCCAGGAGCATCATGAGTCATATCTCAATCTAATCCGATGGGAACTGGACGATGAGCTCTCGATGACAGAGACTAGGCTTCGAGAGTGGCCTGACGGTAGGCTAGCAGCAAACGGAATTGCACTGTTCAATTTAGTTGCTAAGGCCGATGGATGGTTGTTTGGACAGCGCATCATCAAACTGCAGCGCAGAGATCGTCAGGCCTTTGGAATGCACCGCTTTAGACAAGGAGATATCGTCATGCTCAGTCGTAGAAATCCTCTGACAGAGAAACCAATTGAGGCAATTGTCAGTGACCGTTCTAGATTTCATATCAGAATTGTTGTTCCTGAGACGCCCAATGGATTGCGTAAGGACACATGGAGAATGGACAGAGGTGCGAACAGGATTGCACATGACAGAATGAGAGATGCACTGAACTCGTTATTCGAAGAAGAGGGGGGTGTGCCCCTTCGCGATCTATTCCTTGGCTCAGTGCATGATCCGATTGGAACAGCTACGCTTCCACCTGACCTTGGAGGAGCTAGGACTACCCAATTCAGTCTCGCGAGTGATCTTAATGCGGCGCAAAGAGACGCTGCAAAATCGGCTATGGTGGGCCGGCTGACGCTGATTCAAGGCCCTCCAGGTACAGGTAAGACTCACACGGGTGTGAGAATCCTTGAGGCTTGGTCGAAACAGGATATAGGAACAATTCTCGCGGTAGCAGACTCGAATGTGGCAGTAGATAATTTACTCGAGGGGTTACTATCCCTGGGGGTTCGAGCTCTAAGACTGGGGCAGCCAGTAAAGGTGCGAGAAAATCTGCGAGAAGCTACGATGGATGCAAAGATGGAACAGCATCCACTCAGAAAGGATCTCGACCACTGGCTTGAGTCGAATGAAAAACTCTCAAGACGTGTCAAGGGGATGAAGGGTAAGGAGAAGGGGCTCACGCATCGTGATATTAGCCGCGGCTGGAAAGAGGTCAGACGAATCGAATCGCAGATGCGTGACGATATTCTAGACAGAGCGCAGGTTCTATGTTGCACCTGTATCGGCTCTGGTCATGAGTTGCTAGATGGTAGAAGATTCTCGCGCGTACTAATCGATGAGGCGACACAAGCCACCGAACCTGCTACCCTAGTCCCCTTAGTCCGAGGGGCCAGACAAGTTGTCCTAGTGGGGGATCATCGGCAATTGCCACCTACAGTAATTTCACAGAGAGCCGAGACAGGGGGGCTGAGTAGATCTCTGTTTGAGCGCCTAGTGGAGATGGGAATTGAGCCACATCTACTCCGTGTACAATACAGGATGCACCCCTCGATATCTCTATTCCCCAATGAGAGATTCTATGCAGGCCGGCTTGAAGATGGCGTTGAGTCCTCTCATAGGCCGGCACCCAGTGGTATGCTCTGGCCGGACTGGGATCATCCGATGGCATTTTTGCCAGTACAGGAAGGAGAAGTGCGCTCCCCGGATGGAAACTCAAAGGAGAACCCCGGTGAAGCTTCTTGGGTGTCGCGCGTGTTAGAGGAGTTGCTCGATGGTGGAGAGCTTGGAATGAATGATGTAGGCATTATCACCCCATATGCCGGACAAGTAAGGGCGATTCGAGACAATATGCCCGAAAGATTGGATTCGGTTGAAGTCAGGACTGTTGATGGTTATCAAGGCCGAGAGAAGGAAGTAATCATTTTCTCGTGTGTACGATCAAACAGCGAAGGTAATGTTGGGTTCCTATCAGATTCTCGTAGACTGAATGTAGCCTTGACTAGGGCAAAACGAGGCCTCATAGTCATCGGAGACCCCGATACACTACGCCACGATGATGATTGGGCGGCTTGGATGGATCATATGCGGAGTCGTAACCTTGAGGCATGGCACTTGCTGGGGATGTTCTGAGGGAGAGTATGGCGGATCACGATTCACCTATCCAATTGAATGTGAGTGGAGGCACTCTGGCCAAACAGATAGTGGCCTCGGAACAGGGTCATGCGCCCCTTCCAGATGGTGTCGTTCTGGCCTCAGGCGTACGTAGAGTAGCCGCTTTCACCGCCGATGTTGTCATCGTTACAACCATTCTGATGGTAGTGACCGGTGGTAGAATTCTGAATGCCTGGAACTTGACTCTATGGAATTCATTGGACTTTCACTATGCCTTCGCTCATGCCCTAGTACTCATGGTTGCACACTGGCTGTACTGGAGATTGACCGGGCTTGCATACTCTCGTTCTCTGGGTCAGCGCCTGTTCAATCTGGCAATAGTCGCAGAAGATGGTTCTGCGCTGACTAGTGAGATGTGGGATTCGCGATCTTTTCGTAAGTTAGTGCTGTTGATTCCGTTACTGAATCTCTATATCGGTGCCTACGAATTGGCTAGAATCTCCGAACGGCATACTCACCAGAGTAATGTCGATGTACATGTCGGCTCAATAGTCGCTCACTCCGACTCCCTACCTCCTGCCAGCAGGAGGCACATTAGGTAGTGATTGTATGCGAGATGCGATACAGAGGGTTCGGGCTGGAGATTGTATAGTCTACCCAACTACTACTCAACCCGCACTCGGCTGCATCCCTACTCCAGAAAGTCTGGACAAGTTGTATGAAATGAAGGACCGCGATCACAGTATGCCTGTGAGTATAGGTGTGGCTAATCTAGACCAAGCAGAAGATTTAGTCGAAGTCCCCAATTTGGTGAGGAATCTGCTGAATGAGTTCCCAAGAGGTTCTCTTACTGTGGTTCTCAAGGCGCACAAAACTCTCGATTCGCGACTCGGTGGAGAGGGTGTTGCCATACGAGTCGTTGCTCATCCTGAGGCTATCAGTCTACTCAATGAGGTTGGGCCGTTGACTGCTACAAGTGCCAATCGCAGCGGTGTTCCACCAGTTGATGACTGCGAGGAAGCGGCACGCTCTCTATCATCTTCAGACAAGGAGATTTCATTTGTTGAAGGAGTGTGTCCCGGGGGTTTACCCAGTACATTGATAGCGTGGTATTCGGTCTGTGGTTCAACACAGTTGAGAGATACCGAGGTTCTCAGAGAAGGAGTAGTACCATCCGAAGAGGTCAGATTATGGTTGAGGAGGCAGATCTGAAGCACTGGCGAGATGCCGGACATGTTGCCAAGAGGACCCTTGACGGGATTCAGGATGAGATTACTGCGGGCAAGCATTGGAATGATCTGATTGACTCTGCGGAGCGTTTCATTAGGAGGCACGGTGGACAGGCTGCCTTCCCGGTGACGATATCTGTCAATGACATGGCAGCACACTATACCACGAATACTCTACTCGAGCCTCCGGAAGGATACGATGGAGAGATGATATTCGAGAAGGGAGATTTGGTCAAACTGGATGTTGGAGTTCACATTAAGGGAGCTATAGCTGACAATGCCCTGACTGTCGAAGTCGGCTCTGGTGGAAATCACACCGACCAGATCAAGGCAGCCAAGGAGGCAAGGGATGCAGCAATCGAGTTGATGCATCCGGAAACACCCTGGCATGAAATCGGAGCAGCGGCAGAGCAGGTTTCGAAGGACGCTGGCTATGAGCCGATTCGCAACCTGTGCGGACATGAATTAGAGCGATGGGATCTGCATGCTGGAACTTCAATTCCATCGTATGCATGTGGCGCTTATGACCGTGAGAAAAATCCTCAATTCAAGGGCTCGGTCGAGACTGGAGGAATCTATGCTATCGAGCCGTTCAACACTACCGGTTCGAGCGGCATGGTGGAGAATGTCACACCCTCTGGATCCTCAAATATTCTCAGAGTTACTGGCAATGTGAAAATTCGCAAAGCTCTTTCTAAGGGTAAACTCAAACCACTTGGTGCGACGATGGCTAGATACATCGAGGAGAGATACAACACTCTCCCTTTCGCTGAGCGTTGGGCATATCCTCTGCTAGAGAAGCCATTCCCAGAAGAGGATGGGGAATCTCTTCGAAAGAAATGGAATCAATTGGTGAATAAACTGACTTCAATTAGATTTCTTGAGACTTACACCGCGCTCAGAGATGTAGATGGAGGAGATGTTGGACAGTTCGAACATACAGTGCTGATTACCGATGGTGGCCCGGAAGTACTTACTGTTGCTTGAAAGGTCCTCAGTACAGCGTTTTTTTGAGAAAAACGATTAATTTTCACAACGATTATCTATTGTCGACCCCGATGAAGTCGCGTACAGGGCCGAAAGGTTCTCGCCGAGTGCATCCCATCCCCTCGCTATTATCTCTCGCCCTGTACACCTAAATCGGGTTGCAGCGAGGCTATTGAAAATCCATTTTTTGGCACATATTTAGCAAAAGTTCCTTTCGTAGACCGGGCATCACAGGCCGTGGAGCCTATCGATGAGTGGTCCTCGGCCGAACTCAAAGCCGAGTTGAAGGAATTGGACTTATCGACCAGTGGAAACAAACAGGAGCTCTACGATCGATTGTTAGAATACGAAGATGAATGGGGAGAAGATAGTGAATCCGGGATTTCAGATATATTTGGAAGGATTGTCAACATCGTAGTCAGTAATCGTGTTGCCTTAGGCGCAGTTGCTGGAGTACTGGTACTTGTTTCTGCAATCGTCGTAGCCGGGCCAGTAGTAATCGAGATGGTTATGCCTGCCGAAGAGGAGGTTCCCGAGGAGGGGGTTTGGGAATTCATCTTTGAACAAAAGAACTGGACAGATGTTCAGACCTATTTCATAAATGATGATACAACAGAGATTGTGACTTTGAATATCCCTATGCCGAATAATATCTCCAATATCTACATCGGGGCCTACTGGGGAGAAGAGGATGAGCAACCGGGAGGGATTGTCGGTTGTGATATGGTCACGGTAGAGGTGTTTGATACGGCCGTAACTAAGCCCCAGTTGTACAGTCTATCCAGTACAGATGCTTCAAGTCAGGACTGTGATGCTGACAAGACCGAACCATGGGACAAAATCTGGTATGATTACTCGCTTGACATACCCGATGCTTCTGGTTTTGAAGGCACAGAAGAAGAGGCGCGAGAGTCTTGGGAGTTGTACAACGGAACAGGAACTGGAGAATGGAGGATTGATATTAGAGTCGACACTTATGCAGTATGGGGAACAGTTTGTGACTGTGAAGATGGTGAGGAGGTTACGCTCACAATCTCATACATCGAGTATGAGGTCAAAATGTCACTAATTTCGCAAGAAGAGACTGTGAGTCAGGCTTGATCTTCTGTAGTGGCCGAGCCGTACATAGTAACGGCAATAATAGCCCCTAGAATCATGATCATTCCCATTGACTGCTGGAAAGAAGGAGTCTCGTCCAAGAGCAGTATTCCCCAAACGATGGTCAGAACAGGCTGTAGAAGAACTGCAAAAGAAGTGTGTGCAGCCGGCAGTCTGGGAAGTGCGTATGTTATCCCAATCCAACCAATCACTTGGCAGGAAAATGCTAGTAGAATTAACCAGCCATGATTGGGCCAAGTTATCGTATGGTCAATGGTTTCAATTCCAAGAGAAGTTAGTGGAATAGTCCCTAGAAACAAGATACCGAGTGTTGCTCCGGCAGTCGCATCGAACTGCGCATTGACCGCTGGTGCACCGATTCTATTCGATTGGCGATAAGCTATCAAGAAAGAGGAATAGAATACGGCTGCTACAATTCCACCAATGACTCCCTTTACTGGGTCTTCGCCATATGGAGCATCGTCCCATATCCCAGACACTAGCAATAATCCCAACATCACAATAGGTAATGAAAGTAGAATGAATTTATTCGGCCTCTCACCAAACAGCCACCAAGTGGCCAGTGTGACAATGATAACCTGAGAGTTTCCAATCAATGTTGCAATCCCACTACCAATGTAATCGATAGCGCTGTGGTATCCTGCGAAATCGATAGCCAGTAGGATTCCGGCACCGAATGCAAGCCAGCGTGAGTTTGAGTTTCGGGGGTCTTCCTTCTTTGATATCCAAACCAATAATCCCAACAAAGGAAGTGCGTACAACATTCGAAAAAATGCACCGGTTAATGGCGTTGTATCTGAACGAATATACAGAAATGGAGCAAAGGAAATTACTGTCGCTCCTGCCAGAGCTATGAGCATCGTGCGGCGGTCTTCCGCCGACACCATACAAACGCCTCACTCAGCGCCTGAATCGCCGTCAGCAAGCATCTGCTGCAGTTCTCCGCTCTGGAACATCTCGAGGGCTATGTCAGAGCCTCCAATGAGCTCGCCATGAACGAAAATCTGTGGCATGGTCGGGAAATCAGACCACGCACAGACAGAAGGTATTGCGCGTTGATCGGATAGGATATTGACACTGACGAATGGTTGTTCCAACTGTTGTAAGACCGTTGCTGCACGGTTTGAAAATCCGCACTGTGCCTGCTCTGGCGTTCCTTTCATGAACAGGACTAGCCTGTTGTTGTCGACTAATTCTTGCAATTCATCGGGTGTCCAGTTGAACTCTGTCATATCATCACTCCTTGTTTGGCCTGCGGATGTGCACTCCAAAGAACTCTACCTCTTCACCATGTGGGTCAAAGGCGGTTTGGCCCGTTTCCTCGGCCTGCTCTGGAGTCATGCACTTGAGGTCCAGGGCATGCACAATATTCTGTGCAATGAACGGCTTGAAGTGGTTGAGGATCGGTCGTTGTCTCTGTAATGGCCGAACGCCTTCGTAACTTTGAGAGATTACTCTAACATGGAAGTGGTCGCCACTCCCATGCAGATCAGAAGCCTCCACCTGAGCATCAGGAACGATCTTCAGAACCTGTTCTACCATCCACTGCTCTGTAACCATGATTAGGGCTCCGGGGTAGTGTGCTTTGAATCCTCGTTGCGAGGCTACTCGAGGGCTACCTTGATTGCAGCTAGGTTCTCTGCGATACTGCCTCGGTCATTGATTAGTCCAGAACCAACTACTGCTATGTCGATTCCCCACTCTGCAACCATCGCCGCATTGTGATCCTTGATGCCACCATCAATCATCAACTTGACTTTGCGGCCACCAGCGGATTCCTGTTCATCGATTGCGGCTCGAAAGGCTCGAACCTTGTTCTCAACTTCAGGCATGAATGACTGCCCCCCTTTACCGGGCACCACCGACATCACGAGGACTAGATCAAGCTCTGGTAGAAGTGGAATCACTTCCTCTGCTGGAGTATCAGGATTGAGTACGCATCCGACCCCCATTCCTACTTGTTGCATCTCCGCGATGAGTGTAGGAAAGTCATCAACGGCCTCGATATGTGCGATTACCATGTCAACGCCAGCATCAGCATATTGCTTCCAAGTCTCCTCGGCGTTGGTAATCATCAGATGGCAGTCTATTGTCACCTCGGGACCCAATCTGTCTCTTACAGATCTGATTAATGCAGGTCCGAAGGTGATAGTTCGGTTGACTACCCAGTTACCATCCATGACATCCATGTGAATCCAATTAATCCCAGCGTCGACCGCTTCCTCTAGGGTCTCGCCAAGCCTAGCGAAGTCGGCCGTGAGAATGCTCGGGGTGATCTCCATGTGCGAGGGGATGAGTCTGAGGTTCACAATCCCTACGGAAGTTAGGTCTGAAAATAAGACACAGATTCATAGTGTGGAAAGCACCCGCCAAGTGTAGGTGCGACCGTGGGTAAGATAGTGAATGCGACCGATGCAGACTTCGATGTTGTGACAAGTAGTGATGAATGGGTACTCGTGGATTTCTGGGCCCCATGGTGTGGACCCTGTAGAGCAATAGCACCAGTTCTTGAGCAAATTGCCGGTGAGCGTGACATCACCATTGCCAAAGTGAACACCGATACCAATCCGATAACTCCTGGAAGACATGGTGTTCGTGGTATCCCAAATCTGGTGTTGTTCCACGGTGGACAAGTAGTCGACAGGCAGACTGGAGCACTTCCCAAGCCCAGTATGGATGACTGGTTGAACCGTCACATGGCTTAGTCGGTGGCTTCTCTTAGTTTTCTTGCACGCTCTTCGAGGGGGGCTCCGACTTCTCTCAGCAGTCTCGCTCTCAGCGCCTCGTGTAGCCACATACCCTCACCGAGTTCGAGCATTAATCCTCGTTCAATTAGGTCTGAAGGAGGGTTTCCATCGAAACCTGCTGCACTGGCTAGAGCATTCCAAGGAATCGGCTTATCTGCAACCGCAAGCAAGGCTAGGATTTCTCTATGATCACGAGGAAGTACATCGATAATCTCCTCATCGAGGAATCGGAGCCAGTCATCGTGTAGAGTCTGTCCGTACATTTCCAACAATTCCACCGCTAATGGATGACCGCCTGTTGCTTTATGGATCTCTTCGGCGGGGGCCTTGCTTGGCATATCCAGAGTGTTCAACCACAGAGAGACTTCTTCGAGAGTGAGTCCTGAAAGTGCCATTTCCTGCACTCTACCTCTCGTATGAACATCACGCCTATCATAGAATACCATACTTGTACGAGAGATGAGTATGAGTCTCATAGAGGTTGTTTCAGCTATCTGCAATAGGGCGCCTAGAAGATGATTTCCTTCAGCACCTAGATTGTGTACATCATCAAGGATGAGAAGAAACTCTTCAGTTTGCTCGCCTCTATGTCCATCCTCGTCTTGTAGATGGGCTACTATGCGGCGTCTGTAGGAATCCAAAGCCAGTCTGGCTCCTGGCTTCAATGGTAGAGTTTCGATGACCCCGTAGGGGTCATCGGATGTATCATCAGTGCCAATTCCTAGTCGGTGTAATAAACTGGTTGCAATACCCAATGGAGAGTCCCACGGTTGACAGGGATAATACATCGCCATCAGACTGGGATTTTTCTCTAGCATGCCATCCATCCAGAATGAAGTCAATGTGGTCTTGCCGCATCCAGCTATCCCGGAAAGAGCGAAGGCGGGTGTTTCGGATGAATACCAAGAGTCGAGAGTCTCTCTTTGCTCGGAGCGGCCGTGCACTATTCTGGTCTGGGGGGGCTTTGTGTGGTAGGTCGAATGGGCGCCAGCGAGTAGAGACAATGAGCCGGGAGGCGGTAGATCTGTTGATTCTGTCCTGACAATTGCCCCGAAGCGGATATCTCCGAAATTCAGTACACCTTCGTGTTGAGCGTGCATTAGAACCTGGAGTAGAGTCAGATTGGTTCTCAGATGACTGGCCGCTTGATCTGCTCTAACTTCGAGTAGTTTGCCGTCATTCCCTCTCACCAGTACCATCTTAGATCTCATCTCACTGATTCTCCCTCTGGCCTCGGCTCGCCCATCTTCCGTGAGTTGCCATGTCTTCTGTCTACGATTGTCTCCGCGTATGGTTCTCGTGTGTTCGGTTGCCCATCCGCTAGTCATCAGTTCACGCATCGATCTTGAGACATTTGGAGGGTGTAGGGCACAAATCTCAGCTATTCCAGGTCGAGTCACTTCGTAGCTTACTAGGTAGTGATCGGCCTGATGATCCTGTTCCCACAGATGTATGAGTATACGGTCAACGACAGGGACATTGGGTCTCGTGTCTCTGGCCGCCATGGGATTTTGCGAGAGAAGCCCTATGCATCAAGCGTTCGCAATGCTGCGCCACCCCAACTAGTCCTTGGTCAGATTCAATAGACGGTACCTTCAGGGCGAATCGTGGATGAAGAAAGGCGTGCTCGTCTATTGAAGTTACAGCGCATGGAAGCAACCGAGGCTGAAGTGTACCGTCGTCTAGCGAGGATGCAGAAAGACGAAGTGAATCGGTCAATATTGGAAGGCATCAGCCTTGAAGAGGAGCGTCATGAGGTTGTAATTGCTGGTATGACAGGTGAGAAAGTCCGTCCAGATATGCGGAAGGTTCGTCGACAAATCATGCTTGCGAGGTTATTCGGTTTCACATTCTCTGTCAAAATGATGGAGTCTACAGAGCAGGATGCGGCAGCTGAATACAGGATGCTTGGTTTGGACGACATTGCTGACGAGGAGGAGGCGCACGAAGAGAATATGATTGGAATGCTCGATGAGGAGCGCTTGAGATACTCTGGTAGTGTTGTCCTAGGTATGTCAGATGCACTGGTTGAGTTAACCGGGGCTCTTGCAGGGCTTACTTTCGCTTTACAGAGTCTCAATCTAGTTGCCCTAGCCGGACTTGTGACAGGAATATCCGCAGCTTTCAGCATGGGGGCCTCGGAGTATCTTTCCTCAAGAGCCGAGAAGAAGAGTGAATCTGCAGTCAAGGCGGCATTCTTTACCTGGATCTCGTATCTGATTACTGTGTTATTACTGGTTTCACCGTACTTGCTGTTCTCCATAGATAGTCCTGACTTCCAAGGACTAGCGCCGCATATTCAGGCCCTAATCTGCACATTTATCATTGGATTACTAATTGTTGCAGTCTTCAACTTCTATGTATCAGTAGTCGAAGAGGTTTCGTTTAGAAGTAAATTTGCTGAAATGGCAGCAATACTCGGAGTAGTCAGTCTGATTTCCTACGGAATCGGAATTGTTCTCAGAGGTGTGCTAGGAGTTGAAGTCTGAATCAGAAATCGTCTCCACAACTTATGTGTCTGAGACCCCTCTCCGTGAGCCATGGATGCATACGATGAATTGCTTGAGAGATTGAAAGACATCGACTTGATTGGCCAGATTGGGGGCCTGATGGGCTGGGACCAAGAGGTTTTGATGCCACCAAAGGCAGCAGCCTTGAGGGCTGAACAACTGGCTTGGATCTCAAAGACTGGTCACCAGAAGTTGACTGACCCCCGAGTCGGTGAGTTGTTGAATGGGCTGGAATCGAGAGATGATCTTGATGAGGTGCAATCGGCCAATGTCAGACTAGCAAGAGAATCATTCGACAAGGCGACCAAGCTTCCTACAGAATTTGTCGAAGAGATGGCGAAGCACCGCTCCAGATCTCAGATATCATGGTCCGAAGCCCGTGCCAAGGACGATTTTTCAATTTTCAGAGACGATTTGGAGAAGGCTATTGACATAGCTAGACGCAAGGCAGACTATTTGGGATATGATGAACTACGATATGACGCTCTTCTTGATCAGTATGAAACTGGCCTAAGCGTAGCCAGAGTTGACCCTCTATTTGCGGGCCTTCGAGAAAATGTTGCTCCACTGATTAAGCAGGTCAAGGAGAGTGGGGCTCGACCAGATATGTCTTGGGTCGAGGATAACAAATGGGAGCAATCGGGTCAGGAGGCTCTGAGTCAGGCTATTTCAGAGGCGATTGGTTTCGATTTCTCCGCCGGTAGACGAGATGCTTCTACTCATCCATTCTGCGGCGGGGCTAACCCAGATGATGTTCGATGGACTACTCGATACAACGAATCAGACCCGTTCGGTTCACTATACGGCTCCATGCACGAGACTGGTCATGGAACCTATGAGCAAGGAAGGAGGCGTGATTTGGACTTCCAACCCGCTGGCGAGGCCAATGGCCTGGGGGTGCACGAGAGTCAAAGTAGGCTCTGGGAGAACCAGGTTGGGCGCTCGCTCGAATTCTGCGAATGGGCGCTTCCTCTATGGCAGCAGTGCTTTCCAGAGAACATGGCTGGAGTTACTTCTGAGCAGTTGTGGCAAGCTGTCAATCTCGTTGAACCAAGTCTGATTCGAGTAGAGGCAGATGAAGCGACATACAATGTCCACATCATGATTCGATACGAGCTCGAGAAGAGGCTCATAGCTGGAGAAATCGAGGTCGATGACTTGCCGAATGCATGGGACGATATGTATGAGGAATTCCTCGGCATCAGGGCCCCCAACAGAACTCTAGGTGTTCTACAGGATATTCATTGGTCGATGGGTGCATTCGGTTACTTCCCAACTTACACTCTCGGCAACCTATACGCCGCTCAACTACTAGCAGCCGCGCGTGAGGACCTCTCTGACCACGATGAACAGATGCGCCGTGGAGAGTTTGATGCGCTTCTATCTTGGATGCGTGAGCATGTTCATCAGAGAGGAAGTATCCTCGAACCTGCAGATCTAATTGAAGAAGCCACAGGGTCGCCTCCTTCTCCTGATGCGTTTGTAGACTATCTGCAAGATAAGGTGAAGCGCCTCTATGGATTGACTGCTTAGGTGCAAACTACGATATTGGATGGTCCGTGTGTGAGAGCGTGACTGGCCTCGCTCTATCTTCTGTCTCCTCGTTGAGAAGAGACATTGGAGATCGATGTACGGTTCTCCGAATACATGACGGGCGAGTCTATGCTGGCTCGCAAGAAGGAGTCTTTGCGTGCTGGAGTGAGGATTCTGGCGAGGCCCTCTGGAGAGTCAAAATGTCTGGTCCTCTCAGTGACATTGATTTTGGAGAAGATAGGGTGTATGTTGCTGAGTCATCGAAGTTACATTGTCTTGAAAACAGAGGAGGGGAGATTGTCTGGAGCATGGAGTTGGAGGGATCTAGCGATTATGTGATAGTGAATGACGGAGTCATCTGGGCCACCTCAAGTGTCTACGAGATTGAAATTGGAGACTACACTGAGTCGACGATATGGAAATTCAACAGTTCTGGCGAAGTCGAGAAGTTTTGGAATATCGACGAGAGGTGTTGGTTTTTGGGCCCATACAATGAGGGTTTGATTTTGGGTCTAGGAAGGCCTAGGTGTGGTGCTCTGAGAGTTCTAGATGATCTGATAGAGCATCTCGAAGTCGGCGGCAGTCCCGTCACCTGTGGGGCTGGTTTCGATAATCGAATTATTCTCGGCCAATCGGATGGGAGAGTCGCCGATATTGGCAACGGTTCGGAGATGATGGGGGATTCGCCAACTAGTGCTGTCTTAGCGATGGATGATGGTGCAATAGCAGGTTTCGAAGATGGTAGAGTCATATCCAGTGATGGATGGAGTCATAACTCTAGAGGAGGGATCGCATCACTTTCTCTCGGGCCTTATCCAAGGGGTGAAGGGGCCGTTTGGATCTGTTTAGATGGCGGAGTGACGCTCCTGAACAAATCTACTGGGGACAATCTGCTAGAGTTAGGTCATGAGAGTAAGCTTTGGAAGTCAGATGCTAATGAGAGACTGATTGTGCTAGGGGATGCGGATGGAATCATTCACTTTGTAGAGGTGAATGTGCTCTCTCGGCGCCTTAGTGCTGACTCGGAGAATTTCGAAGATGATGCCAGGAAGAATGAGATGATGGATAAATTAAGGGAACTGCGAAGTGTTTGAGATACAGTGGAAATTAACATTCTATGACCCTTATTTCCGCTGTACTGCTCTAATATCTGGAAAGGTTTATTTACTGCCGCTTGCCCTGTGAACTTTGCCGCTTCTTTGAAGCCGGTGTGGGGGCGCTTCGGCGCGACCCGCGGGCCACAGAAACCGAGCCGCGAAAAAGCGGCGGTAGAACCCGAGATCTGGAAAGAGAACGGGAGATAGTCGGAACGCCATGTGGGCGGGAAGACGACGGGAGAACCGAAGAGGACGAAGGTGGAGAGAACTGGAGAGAACTGGACGCAAGGAAAGGGAAGGAAAGGGAAGGAAACCGGAGGAAACGGAGGAGGAAGCTGAGGAAAAGCGAAACCGAACCGGCAACGGGGAAAACCAAAACCGAGGCAGAGTACTATCCCGAAGAGATACGCGTGGAAGGGGAAAAGAGATTGGAACTGGAAACGGCGTGGGGAACAAAGTGGAGAGAACTGGACGCAAGGAAAGGGAAGGAAACGGAGGGAAACACGAGCGAACAAGGGCGGAGAGATCCGTGGAGGAAGTTGTATCGGACCGTGGAGAGAAATGGTGAGAATAGCCAGGAGAGGAAACGGAGAACGCGAAGAGGGAGGCGACCCCCTTGGAGAGAGAAGATGAGTGAAGTGAGAAATCACAGAGCGCGACAAAAGAACCCTAGAGGTTCTGGAGGAGTCTACCCGGGGAAACCTGGGCCTTAGGGCCCAGGGGACACCCGGACCCTGCGGAGTAGAACGGAGGGGGGGAAGCTCCCCCATGTGCTGAACCCCTCCTGACTGCTCCCACCTGATCATCGGCCCATTAGTCCAATCGAAATCTAGCGTAGCATTTCTTGATGCTTGGATAATGAGTTGATTCTACTCTCTTGGCCCAATCATTTCCTCAGCCCTGACCCATTGAGTAAATTCCTCATCGGTCAACATATCCAATTCGAGAGCGCTTTCCCTGAGAGTGGTTCCTTTCTCGTGGGCGTTCTTCGCAATCTTAGCAGCATTATCATAGCCGATGTGTGGATTTAGTGCGGTAACCAGCATAAGCGAGTTTTCTAGATGTCTTGCGATGTTGTCCTCATTGGCCTCTAACCCTGTAACGCACTTATCTGTGAAAGAACGACACGAGTCAGAAAGTAGCCTAATGCTGTGCAGGTAGTTATGGATCATCATCGGCTTGAACACATTTAGCTCAAAATTACCTTGGCTACCTCCTATTGAGAGAGCCGAATGATTTCCCATCACTTGGCAGCAGACCATGGTGATAGCCTCTGACTGAGTTGGGTTGACCTTGCCTGGCATGATGCTAGATCCTGGCTCATTGGCGGGAAGAGCCAATTCGCCAAAACCGCACCGAGGTCCAGAACCTAGCCATCTGATGTCGTTGGCAATTTTCATCAGCGACACAGCCAGGGCGTTTAGACTGCCTGAAGCAGCCACTATTGCATCGTGAGCGGCTAGTTGGGCGAACTTATTCTCAGCGCTGACGAATGGCATCTCGGTCTTGTCGGCGATTCTCGCTGCCACCGCGTCAGCAAAGTCGGGATGGGTATTGAGTCCGGTTCCAACCGCAGTTCCTCCGAGAGCCAATTCAAGCAAGTCCTCAAGCGAATGCTCTAACCTAGAGATATCTGAATTCAACATAGAGACATAGCCACTGAACTCTTGGCCCAGCGTAAGCGGTACTGCGTCCATCAGATGCGTTCTTCCAATCTTCACTATTCCAGTGAATCCCTTCGACTTCGCTTCCAACTCATCTCGTAGATGTCTGACAGAAGGTAGCAGACGATGATATGTTTCCTCTGCGGCGGCAATATGCATGGCTGTAGGGAAAGTGTCGTTACTAGACTGAGCTCGGTTGACATGATCATTTGGGTGGACTGGCGTCTTGCTGCCAATGGTTCCGCCTGATATCTCAATGGCACGATTCGCGATGACTTCGTTTGAATTCATATTGGTCTGGGTTCCTGAACCAGTTTGCCATATTCTGAGTGGGAAGTGCTCATCCAATGAGCCTGATATCACTTCATCACAAGCGCTTGAAATGAGGGAGCCAATGTCGGAGTCGAGGGCGCCGAGACTGACATTGGTCTCGGCTGCTGCTTGCTTGAGAATCCCAAAGGCCCGAATGATTGAGCGTGGCATTGTATCGTCTCCGATATCGAAGTTGATCAGGGACCTCGCTGTCTGAGCCCCATAGTAACGATCGGCTGGGACTTCGACTTCACCCATCGTATCCTTCTCGATTCTGATTGCGTCCGGTCTGGCCTTGGCACTACGCGAAGAGACAGGAGGGTCTGGTGGTCTCTCATCGGACTCAGAATCTAGTGATTCGTGGATCATTCTGACTATTGTCGCAGACCTACCGTCCTCTCTTCCCTTGCCGACTTTTCGATCTAACTTACGCGCTGTTTCCTCTGGTATACTGATGCTGATTATTCGACGGTCTCCCGCACGGTGCTTTGCCATACATTTGGCATTAATTAGTTATTAATAAACTCTATGATAGTCTGTCAGTAAGTCGTTTTATTCCGCCCTCTCAACCTTGATAATCTTCTGGGGATCATACGGTCTATCCCCTGGCTGAGTATCACAATTCTCGATTTTGTAGACTGTTTCCATTCCTTTCACAACTTTTCCGAACACGGCGTGGTTACCATCGAGCCATGGCGTTGGCACAGTGGTCAGGAAGAACTGCGAGCCGCCAGTGTTGGGGCCAGCATTGGCCATCGAGAACAGTCCTGGGCTATCGTGCCTCTTGGCCAGTGCTGAGGTCTCACAGGGAATCTTCCAGCCGGGTCCTCCGGTTCCAGCTCTGCCGTTGTGAGGATCTCTTGAATGAGGGCAGCCTCCCTGGATCATGAAATTCTTGATGACTCTGTGGAAGTGAAGTCCGTCGTAGAACCCATCATCCACTAGTCTGAGGAAGTTTCCTGTGGTCTCTGGGCAGTCATCAGTGTAGAGTTCGATATCTATCGGCCCTGCGCTTGTCGTCATCCTAACTATGGTTTGCATGTGGTTGGCTACGACAAGTAGTCCAATAGCCTAACGATAGTTGAATCACTCCTCGTTGGATAGATTTGCATTAATCTCCTGCAGCAAATCTCTAATCTCAACTAGGACATCATTTGATCCAGAAGATGGAGTAGGCGAAGGAGCTGAAACAAGAGAGTCCCTTTGTAGAAGGACGAGGTCACGGAATTGATCGGAGTTTTTCACGCCTGTGAGGATGAAAGGTGCTGCACCGGCTGTCTCAAACTGCATCCTGACAACTCCAAAGGCGTTGAGGATTGGGCCCTCGTGAATAGATACATCAGTGAGTTTGTCCAGAGGAATGTTTTGCTGTTTCTTGAACAACCATCCCATACGCATGTTGATCGAACGATCCGTTAGGGCCCCGCTCATGTGCTCGTACTGCTTCTTGTGCACCAACCATCCAAATGGGAGCCATATCAGCATCAATGGTATTCCAATAATTGTAGAGAGAAGTCCTATATTGGCAGTCATCCACCAGTAAACGATAATTTTCCTATCGAATTCGACTGCCATTATTTTGCCGCTGTCTGCGTATCCTGGTTGTTCTTGCATGGATTTCGGAGTAGTGGTTATGTTATCATACCATTCTCTCTATGCCACCATTGAACCTGGCAATACTCCCTTCGGCAGTTCGAGTAGCCTGACTGTGCCGTCTGGATCTAGAGATCCAAGAACTAGGAACTGGGAGACGAATCCGGTTGGTAGAGTCTTGTCACCTAGATTTACCGCGCCCACCACTGTACGCCCAATCAATTGCGCTCGTGAGTAATTGGTAATCTGGGCTGAGCTCCACAACTTTCCAATTACAGGGCCGAAGTCAACATGGATCTTGTAAGATGGTTTGCGCATCTCGGGGAATTCCTCTACTTCGAGGATAATTCCAGTTCTCAAGTCCATTTCGAAGTACGCGGCCGCTCCGATGTATTCCTTCTTGTCGAGTTTCTCAGGATGGTAGGGTTCGCTAGAGTCAATGATATGTTCACTCATTCATTCACCCGTGACATCAGATCTAACGATGAGGGGTCTCAGGTCAACCCCTGCCTCAACGAAGGCCTCAGCCCCTCCTTCTTCACGATCTAGGATAGTAATGCAGGCGGCTACCTCGCAGCCCATCTCAGTCAGTCTAGCGGCTGCTTTGAGAGCCGACCCGCCTGTGGTCGTCACATCCTCTAGCAGTACAACTCTGTCGCCCTCGGACAAACTAGAGCCTTCGATTCCCGGTGGATTACCAGTCTTCCTTCCACCGCGCCCCTTGGGCTCCTTACGAACCATGAAACCGCGTAACTGCGAGCCTTTTCCTGCCTTGGCAATGGCGATCCCTGTGAGTGGAATTGCACCTAGCTCAAGGCCGCCAACCGCATCTACTCCTCCAATCTGTTCAACCTCATGGTGAATCAATACACCCAGCAGATGAGCACAGTCCGGATCCATCATCACCGGCTTCATGTCGAAGAAGTGAGGGCTAATCCTTCCACTGGCCAAAGTGAATGGGTCGTCGGGCGAATGGAGGTAGGCTAGTTCTCTAACACGCTCGACCAGTCGTACCCTCGCCTCGTCTGTATCCATCGTTGCCATCGGCCTCTTCGGCTCGGCAGGGGTCGGATGAAGGTTCGCCCTGAGAGGACTATTCAACAGGCACATTGCAGTGAATGTTCTTGGACGGCCAACACCGGTGAGAGAATGTTCCGCAGCGGAGCGTGTTGTGATTAGGGTGGAAAAGGGGCGTCTCGCAGTATACGATCGGGCTCGCATGGATAGTGAGCGCGATGCTTATCAGAAGCGATTGGATGTTCAAGCGGAAGAGGTCTACCAATTGGCTGGACAGGCTAGGTCACAGGGCCTAGACTTCTCTGATGATGTTGAGATTCCGCGTGCTGCGGACTTGGCGAGTAGGACTCAAAAATTGCTTGAGGATCCATACCTCAAACCTAATCGAGAAAATCCAGATGTGGGCCCAATAGAAATTGAGAGTGAATTACGTGTGTTGCTAAAGTCTTCGGACAGAGAGACTGCAGCAATCGAAATTGCTCTGAAAGTAGCAAAGAGAATGCACGATCTTACAAGCGATATCGCTCAGGCGATTGATTCCGGCCTCAGGGTTGGTCTTGCAGTCCTAACTGAGGCAGTTCTGGTGGCTCCACTGGAAGGTATCGGCGAGGTTCGAATAATGAATAACGCCGATGGTTCCGAGTTTCTCTCAATCGACTATGCAGGCCCAATCAGAGCAGCCGGAGGAACTGCTCAGGCTCTGGGGGTGCTAATTGGAGATATGATTCGTCGCGAGCTTGGCGTGGGTAGGTATGTTCCAACCACGCCAGAGGTCGAGCGTGTGAAGGAGGAGTTTGGTCTGTATCGAGTCGGTTTGCAGTACAAGCCACCTCCGGAAGAAATCGAAGTGATTGTTCGTGCCTGCCCTGTGATGGTCAATGGAGAGGAGACCGAATCTCAGGAATGTGCAGGATACAAGGAAGTCAGGAACATCGTCAACAAGAACAACACACCTCGGACCAGAATAAGAGGAGGAGTTATGCTGGTCATAGGTGAGGGTCTTTGCCTCAAGGCTCCAAAAATCCTCAAGCATACAGAGAGGTTAAAGATTCCAGGTTGGGAATTTATCGCCCAGTTCGCAGGCAAGAGCAAAACCGATTCAGATGAGTCTGAGGAAATCAAACGCAGAGTGATTTCCAAGGTAGACCGATACATGGATGATGTAATTGCAGGTCGCCCAGTATTCGGTGAGCCTGGGGAGCCTGGTGGATTCAGACTGAGATATGGGAGGAGTCGTGCTACTGGCCTTGCTGCTGCTGGTTTCAACCCCGTTTCTATGGAAGCCCATGGAGGGTTCATCTCAGTAGGTACGCAACTTAAGACGGAGCGACCGGGTAAAGCATGCGCAGCGACTCCGTGCATCGATTTAGACGGCCCAACAGTATTGTTGCGAGACGGTTCTTATCTAAGAATATCAACTATCGAACAGTGGCGAACTTCGTCTACCGAAGTAATTTCAATTTGGGACTCGGGAGAGGTTTTGTCGGGATTTGGCGAGTTCCTTGAGAATAACAAGGATCTTGTCCCATCTGGATACAATAGAGATTGGTGGGCAGCCGACCTTGCCGATGCGTTAGACCACCCCGATAAGGTTGAGTCGTTCGCTGCTATGCTAGGTGTAAATCGATCTTCACTACCTCCGGGAATCCCATTCAATGGAGCAATCCAGCGCGGAGGAGAGAACGATCTTGAGCGTAGTCTGAGAAAGAGAGATTGGCAACTTTACCTGCGTGATATGGAATTGAATTGGGAACAAGCCTGTCAAGCAGTGAAAGAGTATGGGGCTGCAGTCCCTCCACCGTGGAACTTCTGGTGGTCAGATATGCCGTTGTCATTCGCCCCTCAACTAATCGATGCGTTGTGCCAATCTGAAATCAATGGTGGGCGACTAAGAATGATTGGTGCTGCATCTGGTTGGTCTCATGACTCTCAATTTGAGAAGATTGATCTGCCAGCGCCTTCGACTGGTGAATGGCCGCGATGGACTATGGTGCATGACCATGGGGTTGTCAAGTCCGCGCTGATGACTTTGGGTGTGGAGCATCATCACGATGATGGTGACATCGTGATTCCGGCCGCTTGGGAAGGATTGCTGGATGGTTTGGGTCTGGAGTTCGCAACGGGTACCATTCGTGTAGCAGTGGATGCAAGTCCTCACATCAGCGATAGATTATCGAGAATTGGGGAAGCAACTGATACTATTGCCAAAGAAAATAAGAGGATGGAGGAAATTGAATCGGTTCGCTCCGTGGAAAGAATGCGGGCAGAAACTGCTGCCCGACAAAGAGGATTGGGGATTTCAGAAACTGATACAGAAGGCAGAGCTGCAGCAGAAGCAATCGAAGATCCTGGGCCTGATGATCCGTCCTTGCTCAAGGCCGCCTATACAATACTCGATGATCATGAGGTTGAGAGGGCGTTGTGGTTGGTCAGAAGGTTGTCCAATCTGAGATGGGAGGACTCCGTCCCATGCAGGGTTGGCTCCAGAATGGGTCGGCCGGAGAAAGCAGGGGTTCGCGAGATGAAACCAATGGTTCACGCTCTCTATCCAATAGGGGAGAGTGGTGGTCCGCAACGGCTCTTGGGCCAAGCCGCAGGAAAGGGTTCAATCCGTGTTGAGATGGGTCCACGGATATGCGACAAATGTGGCAAGGACACGCCCCATCTAAGATGTCATCACCGTTTATCCGAGAGTGTTGAAGAATGCGGAGGTAGGACCAGTGTCCGGAAGAGAAGGGGCGACCACAATAGAAGGAGGATGGGTCAGAGGACTAGCGTTCCTTTGAGTAAGATTGTAGAGACAAAGAGGAGGGCTTTGGGACTAAACAGAGTACCTGATAGAATCAAGGCGGTAAAGGGATTGATATCTATCGCTCAGACGCCTGAGCCTATCGAAAAAGGTATACTCCGGGCTAGGCATGGGGTGTCTGTATTCCGTGATGGGACATCTCGATACGATATGAGTGATGTTCCATTGACTCATTTCAAGCCAAGTGAGATAGGCACTCCTTGGCGGCGTCTATCTGAGTTAGGTTACTCTCACGATGTCTTCGGCGAGGCTTTGACCTCAGATGAACAGATGTTGGAGTTGCTACCACAGGATTTTGTAGCATCTAGGTCTGCTAGACAGCATCTGCTTTCAACATGCCAATTCGTAGATGATTTGTTAATCAGATTCTACAAGATGAAGCCATTCTACGAAGCCACAGAAGAGTTGGATTTAGTTGGCCATCTTGGAATCGGACTGGCACCTCATACATCCGGTGGTGTGTTGTGTAGAATCATCGGTTGGACCGATGCTTCTGCTGGATACGCGCATCCCCTTTTCCACGCCGCAAAGAGAAGGAATTGTGATGGTGATGAGGACAGTCTAATGATGCTATTAGATGGCCTGCTAAACTTCTCCAAGACGATTTTGCCCTCGGGAAGAGGTGGAAGAATGGATGCTCCGCTGGTTCTGAGCACTAGAATCGATGCTAGTGAGATCGACAAGGAGGCTCTGAATGTAGACTGTGGATGGTCATACAACAAGGCCTTCTACGAGGGCACGAAGTCACAACCCCATCCTTCCGAGTTGGAGAATATAGTCGACTTGGTCGAAGGGAGGTTAGGTACTGTTGGCGAGGTTCGCGGCTATGGATGGACTCATGACTCGGGAGAGTTAGATGCGGGACCAGCTAATTCTTCCTACAAGACTCTCGAGACGATGGAAGACAAAATGCTCGCGCAGTTGGCCATAGGTCGGCGCTTACGCTCGGTTAGTGCTGCTAGAGTAGCCTCCCAGGTCATCGAATCTCACTTCCTGCCTGACCTGCGTGGTAACCTAATGGCATTCACTAGACAGAAGGTTCGTTGCGTGAAATGCGGACATTCGTATCGAAGAATGCCTCTGGCTGGCAAGTGCATCCAGACCACTAGTAGTTCTGGCATAGGACTAGGTTCATCCCATGACGGTGGAACTCTGTGCGGAGGTAATGTGGTTCTGACCGTGTCCGAAGGTGCGGTTCGCAAATACATTAAGATCACAAGTGAAGTCATGGAGACTTACGGTGTCGACGATTATACCAAGCAGAGAGTCGGTTGGATGACAGACAGCGTAGATTCTCTGTTCAATGACGACAAGGTTACTGTGATGACTCTCGAGGACTTCATCTAGAATCCAATTTCTAGGATATTCAGTACCTCGCTCATCCATTTCAGTTTCTCCAGCTTGGCATTCTCATCTGTAATTCCTGACCAACGCCCTACAACATCAGTACGAGTCCCCAGCATGGAGATTGATTCTGCAGGAACGCCAATCGAGCGAACAATACAGGCAGCCCTGTCTCCATCGGTGAAACCCCCTGGGTTACTCATCCCTTCAATGGGTGATTTGGTTTGATGAGTAAGTACCAAAGGAGGAGGGGTCGCGATGCGCGAGGCGTGTTCTAACAGTGTTGTCCAATCATTTACATTGTCGCCGTGTGCGTGTAAGAAAATCGGCTTACTACGCTCCACCGCCTCATAGGTTCCTTCTCCTCCATCGGCATCGCTTACAACACAAATTAGTCTCGACCACGCTCTCTCTGCCGTTGAAGCAGGTAGCATTGAGAAGACTCCTGCAGCCCCGTCAGCGGCTACCAACAAGGAAGGTTGCTCCAGAACTGCCTCAACCTCTTCTGGTTCTACTGCGGCGCCAAGAATTGCAACTTCGGTCTCGCGTAGAACCAATCTTCGAAATACAGTAGCGACATTGGCGGCTCGTTGCGATCTCTCCCATGACCTGATTTCATGGGACTCTACTCGTTGAAGCAACTCTTGTGCGCTGGACAAGTCTTCGTTTGAGTCCCATCCAAAGTGCTTCCTGACATCGGATTGAATGGTGACAAGTCGAGTGTCCACGGGGTGTAGTTCAGTCGGCTTGTACATGCGCCTGCTCCAGTAGAAGGACACGGTGAGTGTTGAATAACCCTCGTGAGTATCTGCTTTCATGCCAATGCCATTGGCCCTTCCCAAAGTCATTGATGAGAGGTTGCTGGCTCGCTATCCATTTATGCCTCAGGGTAGGGAACATATGCGGCAGGTCCTAGAGAGAAATAGTGTCACAATCGAGGATCTGATTGAGGCCCCCTGGTTGGAAGAAGTAAGGACTAGGGGCAGGCTCAGATTGTTGGATAGTGTAATGCACAAGGATGGGGTTGAATCCTCGGCCGAAGTCGATCTATCGACCGAAATTGGCCGGATGACGGAAGTACTGTCCTTTTTGCATGCAATGCTCGTAGTTTGTGCATCATTCAACGAGAGGTTACTTGCTCGCTGGGTTGAGGGCGAGGCTAGTAGAGCCGATGCTTTATTCGGAGAAGATTTGGAGAATTTCGAATT
This sequence comes from Euryarchaeota archaeon UBA86, assembly GCA_002503055.1. Taxonomy (GTDB): domain Archaea; phylum Thermoplasmatota; class Poseidoniia; order Poseidoniales; family Thalassarchaeaceae; genus Thalassarchaeum. Next base: position 58,460 of record DAQX01000026.1, read on the forward strand.
AATTGCCTCGTCATACATTTCCGACATCCGTACTGAGCCACGGCAGGGAAGAGAAGAGCTAGTCTACTGGATTCCAATGGTTGACTTCATCGAACTATGTCCTAGGATTTCCGGCGCCTACTGGCACTTACCTAATCGCCCAGTTGAATATGGATGGGTGCGCATGGATCCTGCTGTTAGTGAGTCTAGTAGGCAGCGTACTGCAAGACTGTTGAAGGAGCGAGTCAGAGAGAATCTGACCGACGCTTGTATTGAAAGGATGAATCGAATGAGTGAGGAGTTTGCTGCTTTGTTTTCGGAGCCAGTGGATAGGATTACCTCGTTGCTCTCCGAGCAGGTTCAAGCAGAGATGCCGATGTCGGCGGCAGTCAGAGAGGATTGGCCGCCATGCTTCGAATCTGCAGTATCTGAACTGAACCAAGGTGTCAATGTCAACCATGTCGGTCGTGTTTTCCTAGCGGCATTCTCAAAATCGATTGGACTTAGTCCGGAACAGACTTGTTCGTTCTTCGCTAATGCTCCCGACTATAGCGCTGAGACGACCGGATACCAAGTCAATCAGATATACGAGCGTGATTACACTCCACATGGCTGCGCGGCTCTCAAAACTTCGGCCCGGTGTCCTGTACAGCCAGGTGACGATAGGCTCTGTGATCAGGAGTGGTTGACACACCCTCTGAAGTATATTCGAGCCAAGCAAAGAAGTCGTTTCAGAGAGAGTTCGCAAGGCAGTCAAGAGTCTGAAGTTGTCGAGAGAGAGCCCGAGACGGCCAATTCTTGATATGGGCAGTACCGCATCGCTGTTCAAATCGGATGAGTAGACCATGGTGAGAACTCTCGTATTGACTGTAGATCGAGACAATGACCTCGGAGTCAAGGCAGGTATCAGAGGTCCCGTGGTAGGTCGTAAGGCTACTCTTTCGGCAGCCCTCAGACTGGGAATTGCTGACCCCGAGGAGTCCGATACCAATGCAATCTTGGGCGCCTTGCATCATCACGACCAGTTAGTCGAAGGTGCACAGGGTAATGATGAGGTAGAAATCGCTCTTCTAACCGGGGATGTCAGAGTCGGCCCCCGCAGTGACCGTGCTATTGCAATGCAACTCGATGAGGTGATTCAGGAGTTTCAGCCCGACTCTGCGGTTTTAGTTACAGATGGAGCGGACGATGAAGCATCTCTTCCCATAATCACATCTAGAGTTAGGGTTGATCATGTCGAAAAGGTGATTGTGAGACAATCAAAGGGCATTGAGAGTACTTACTACTACATTGCCAAGGCTATTGATGATCCACGCTGGAGAGCTCGTCTACTAGTCCCCGTGGCAGTATTCCTGATGATTTTTGGCCTGGGCCTAATTCTGCCAAACGGAGCGGCTCTAATCGGAGCCATGCCCCTTGTCGTTGGAATCTGGCTTCTGGCAAAAGGACTAGGTTGGGAGAGGCAGTTTGACCGTCTGATGATTGATATGAGAGAAAGTGCCACAGGAGGTATCTGGTCCTCATTGTTATGGGGTCTGTCCATTGTCTCGGTGTTGCTATCGGTTCTGACTGCGTATCAGGTGTTCTCGTCCAGTACTTCTGAGATAGCCGACTATGTAGCTGATTTGGGTTCTGAATTCGATGTAGATGCAGTCAATCGAGATATTGCTGTTTGGGCGATAGCGATTAATGAGGCCCTTACATGGATAGTTGTTGCAACATTCTCATTCATGTTGTCCCTTGGTGTACTGCGCTGGAAAGAGGGTTCATTCACCGGACGAAGCGTGCTATTGTTAGGGCTGGGAGCGGTTGTTTACACCTTTACCAAAGCTGCTTTGGTCGTCATACTGGTAGAGATGGGTGGGTCGGATTTCAGTCTAGACTATCAGAGCGTTAGCGATACTTGGTTCACACCCGTGTTCACCATAGTTCTGTACTACCTACTGAGAACCGCGGTGATGTCGGTAACCGAAGACGAAGGAATGTCTGGAGAGGAGCGTTTCTGGGGTGTCTGATTAGGTCTCGAATGTCGATTCCATCATACATGCAGGGCATGTTACATTGATTGGCCTAATCTCTGGAATTGCTAGGGCTGCTCTGCAGTTAGGGCAAGTTATGGCTTGAGTGGCGTCCTTCTGTCGATCCAATCCTACATGACTTGGATCATACCTGAATCGATATCTATGAGAGTTATCTAAAAACTGCGGACTGCCTTCCTTTTCCTTCTTCGGACGGCTAAAAATAGATTTTCTCTTTGGTGGCTCGGGAGTGTTTTCCTCGGTTGCTTGAAGGTTGTTGTTGAAACCATCTCCTTGGAAGGCATCGACCTGTGATTGGATCTCTTCAACACTCATTCCCAACTCTCTGGATGCCTTATCGATTGCCAAATTCCTCTCATATTCAGATAGCCCGACGAAGTGCTGTAGAATAACTGCGGGAATTCTCGACATCTTTCTCACTCGTCGCAGCGCAATCATCCCTTTGAATGCCGCCATCATTCGTTCGATGAGCAGTATGCCTAAGAGCAATCGATTTCGATTCTATCCTGATGTTCCCTGAGTGTATAGACTGCAGGGGCACCAAGGGGTTGTGTGGAATTTCTCCTTGTCCCTTGCTGGCCGAGATCAGGTCCAAGCTTCCAACTACTGAGTCAAGTAGTGTGAGTGAGTTAGTGGGCCCCAGCCCGCCGTCTATGTTTGTCGGCAGACATGGCTATCCCGATGTTAGAGCCGGTCCGAGTGCGACCTGGGCTGCCGATGAGAGAGATATCCCGCAACTTGTTAGTGGGGACCCTGCCGATTTATTTGGCAGACCTCTGGAAGAGGTCGCTGCAAGGCACGCCAATCTGATTACAGGAGGTCAGGTGATGCGAGTCCGTAGTGCTCGAACGCCTGACCAGATGCTGGAGACGACTCAAGAGATTGCAATGGCGGACAAGAGTGTGGATGTGGAATTGGATTTCGCTCGGCCTATTGCTGTAGGCCGTAATCCTACATTCGATAGTATGAGTACTCCTCTAGGCCCTTCGGGAGAGGTTCTTCGAGCCGAGGTTGTAGGACATGCGAGTGTGCCACGTAAGGTTGATTCGATTGCAAATGAGAATGATTTGTTGGCCTTTGATGCGATTGATGAGTTGAGTTATGCGTCGATTGGAGAGGCTCAGATTTCACGTCTACTCTCTGCAGGTCTGCTAGGTAAGTCAGACAAAAGGAAACTAGTTCCTACTAGGTGGGGAATAACCGCTACTGATGATATGCTCAGTAAGCAGTTATGGGACAAGGTCAGACACTACCCTTCTATAGACAAAGTTCGTGTCTACGAGGCAACTTATCTTGACAATAGATTCCATGTTATCCTAACTCCGGGACTGTGGGCTTTCCATATGCTAGAGGCTTGGACCCGTGGAAGTGTCTGGACTGGTACAGGAAAGGTTCTGGGAGACTGGGAGGATCTTGAGCCTCGCAAGGAATATGCTAATCGAATCACGGGTGCCTACTATTCTGCTAGGCTTGGTGTGTTAGAGCATATGGATTCAATTGGTCGTTCTGGGGCCTGTCTAATCTGGAGAGATATCGGTCCAGAGTACTGGGCTCCTGTGGGAGTCTGGCTAATCAGGGAGACTGTTCGTCATGCGATGAATAGTAATCCGAGGGAGTTCGACAATCTAGAGCAGGCGATAGCGTATGTTTCCCCAAGAGTCTCGGCCCCTGATGATTTGCGGAATAGTTGGTTTGTTAAACGTGGAAGGCAAATGAGACTGGATGCTTTTGCCGCCTAGCGCGAACTGTCTAGAAAGTCGCCCACAATCTCGCTCTCGGCCTTTACCAATTGCTCTGCTACTGTAGATTTGGACAGACCTAACTTAGAGGCTAGTCCTCTGATTGAGATTTTCTTCGGAACCTCGTACCACCCATTCCTATGCGCCACCTTGATTATCCTGTGTTGCTGCAAGGTCGGACCCTTCTGGACCATGCCCTCTGAGGACTTCGCAGAAGTGATTCTCTCCACAGGTACGGCTTCTCTTACTTCTCTTAGGAAGTTCACCATTGAGGACTGTCTGCCCGCTACCTGTATGATCAATCCATTCGATGTCAGGTTGGTTCCAGCCAGTAAAGTGAGGTCTCTAGACTCAAAGAAGCGACCTACAAGCTCCTGGTCAAATTCTAGAGATACTAAGTGATGAGTTAGATATTCAGTGGTCCACTCTTCTAATATTTCAACCACAGTAACTCCGCCGATTCTGAATCCTGGTGGAAGACAGTTGCCATCAGTGGTGATACATTCACACATTACCCTCAGGCGACCATCGATCTGGTCAAGGATTCCACGGTAATCCCAACTTACTGCCTGTAGGGCCGCCTGAACCCTTTGGTCGTGTTCTATCGATGGGATTGAGCACTCGACTCTGACCGCCCTCATCTTGACCCTCCTAGACCTGAGGCATCATATGTGGTTAAGAAAATGATTCATGCTTGTTCGGTGTGATTAGTTCCTACGCCTTCTCGCTCTATCCTCGTTTTCCAATATGGCCTTAGCAACCTCAGGAGAGTAGCCAAGGTCAGACAGATCTCTGACCTGCTTGTCAGAATCTTCTGCGACATCAATGGTGATGGTCGAGTCACTCATTGTCTGCTCGACTGACCAAGTCTGGTCCTCCATATGGATACGTGAACGAGTAGTGCGAGCAGATATCACCATGCCCGCAAGGAGCAGTACTACCACGCTTGCAGCCATCAATGTCATGAATGAATTACTGCGTAGAGTGTAGAGCAGTCTACCGGTAACTCGGTCATCCTCTAGAGAGTCCATACAACCATCTCCGTCTATGTCCGATCCGGAGGAGGAGTCCCAATTGCTAAGGCCCAATGGGCAACTGTCAGATGTGTCAGGAACTCCGTCACCATCATCATCCCAATCCTCAGTTGCATCATCGCACCCATCTCTGTCGAAGTCTGAAGTCATACTGACAGTCTGAGGGCATGAGTCATGCTCGTCGAATACGCCATCTCCATCATCATCGAAGTCTACTGTATCGATACATCCGTCTGAGTCGTAATCCTCCTCTAGAGTTGATACCCAAGTGGAGGTCGGATCTCCCTCGCAGTTGTCGTAAATTGATTCAATTCCGTCATTGTCGAGATCTTTGTCCTCCGTGTTATCGTCGCAACCGTCCCCATCACTGTCCATATGTGATTCAGCAATTGCTGAGCTCCTGACACAGGCGTCATCCCAGTCTAAGTAGCCGTCATCGTCGTCATCGAGGTCTTCGTACTCATCGTGACAGCCGTCTGAATCCCAGTCATTGAGAGGCGTGGAGGTCCATCCGAGCATTCCAGTAGGGCAGTTGTCATCAATATCCAAGACCTCATCATTGTCCCTGTCAAAGTCCTCGGAATAGTCGTGACAACCGTCTGAGTCGTAATCGCTGGCTGGCTCTGAGAACCATACTGTCATGCCGGTAGGACACAAGTCATTGAGATCTGGAATCTGATCGTTATCGTCATCTAGGTCCTCAAGGTCATGGCAACCATCACCATCGTGGTCAAACAGTAGACTGGTCCACCACGACATCCCTGATGGACATTCATCATCCACATCCAGATAGGGGTCGTTATCGTCATTGTCATCCTCATCTGCATCTCGACATCCGTCGTTATCATTGTCTTCTGAAATTCCGGACCAGTACTGTGCTCCGTTTGGACACATGTCGAGGTGATTCGCGACCCCGTCACCGTCGTTATCGGGATCCTCGTGCACATCGTCACAACCGTCATTGTCGAGGTCGATGTGCTCACCCATGTAGCCAGACGGGCAAGAGTCGTCGACATCTGGATAGTCATCGTTGTCGTCATTAAGATCCTCAGTGGAGTCTCTGCAGCCATCGCCATCGTGGTCGGTGTCTACATCCGAGTACCAACCGGACTCACCAAACTGACAGTCGTCATTGTAATCGAGAACTCCATCACCATCATCGTCATTCCAGTCTCCTTGATTGACTAGTTCGACTAGGAAAGTCTTGGTGGCGGAGGCTTCTTCCTTGCTGGACGAGGTCACAAAGACGGAGAGTTCGAAACTCTGATCCTCATTCACATCCTGTAGATCTGGGGCGCGGATGAATAAATTGAGATCTGCAGTAGATCCTTCGACAAGAGTTGTTGTGCTCTGATATGTATTCGAGAATCCAACTTCTAATTGCCAGTGATCAGGAGCATCAGAGGTGTCAGCTACAACAATATCGCTGCCTCCGGGTATCTTGATTCCTCTCAACAGCATTCCGACTTCAGCAGACTGTCCGGGCTGGAATGTAATCTCATCATCCATTCCCGGGTCAAGTTCGATTGCCATGTTGTAGACATTCTCGGACCACATGCAGACATCCCACTTGTCCTCAGAGGTGGTGTCCTCAGAACAATCAGGGGTCGTCCAGATGATGTCCCGGTTGGGCCAGTCGAAGTTGACTATTGGTTGCGAACTGGAGTCCAGTCCGGAGCCAAACACGCCCATCAGATTGTCATTGCTGGTAGTGATTACGCGAGTGTTGATGACACCGTACGCCTGGTCGAGCATTCTACCCAGAGGCATTTCACCATCAACCAACTGAGGAGAGAGGATTCTTGTCCACCTCAACTCAACTCTACTGTTCTCATCATCGGTGTTCGGAGTGGACTCGAACCATGTGATGTGTATTGAGCCATCATTGTCGAAGTCGACTCTCGGATTAGAACCCCAAGTCATGTCAGAGCCCAGTACTGGAGAGTCCGAAACTACGGCGACCTCACTCATGTCTAGGCCGTCAGCCTCGCCGTCGAGTACTCCTGCTCGGTCGAGATCAATCTGCATATAGTGGAGTTGTGATGGGCCGACCTTGCTAGGAATAACTGAGCGACCGTCGACCCAGACGACATGGATATTGCCAGCATCGTCGACATTGACATCGGGGCTGGAACTCCAGCCATGTCCGTTGGTAAGTCTAGTGTCGTTGACTAGAACGAAGTGCCCGATAGTGCCCCATCCACCTCCGTCTTGCCAGACATAGTCCAATGAGGGTCCGATGTCCTCGACATACTGTCCCGTGACAGGATCAATGGATGTGGCTGGATCGCCTGGTTGCCAGGTGGACCGTGGATTGTTCAGAAGTGAGTATGGATTGAGTACAGTCAGGAAGGTCTCAGTGGAGCCTGTTGCCGTTGTTAGGGCTATTATTGACTGCACTAGAGCCTGCATTTCCTCAGTATAGTTGGCAAGTGGGATTGACACATCGTCTATCCAAGCAGAATCGCTTCCAGAACTGACACTTCCATCCTTGACATAGGTCCATTTCAGAGTGTGTTGACCCAAAGATACTGGTGTCGAGAAATTACCACTTTGAGTGCCGGACCATTGCGCTAGTTGTACCCCATCAATAGAGAAGGTCAGGAAGTCGAAGTTGGCCTCCGAAGAGACATTGTATGCGAAACTCAGTGTTCCGTTCGACATGACTCCGGTGAACTCTAGGCTTGTGCTCTCGCCATCTGAAATATCTCCCGATCTAGCAGAGTATGTTCCCGAAATGGGGGTCGAAGACGGATTTGTGGCCGAGACATACGCGTAGTCTGCAGAAACCGATGTGCCGCCGTCTCCATAGGTGTCATTCAGGTAGATTGTATAGTTGCCAGCACCAGTGAAACTCACCAGCACTCCGTTGTAGTGGTTGTACACTGAGCTGCTGTTGAACGATGCCACAGTTCCATCTGGCATAACGACATCCATGCTGAACTCAGACGCCCACCCGTCCACGGTCACGGTTAGATCGACTGTTTCTCCGGCTGGGTGAGTATAGTTACAGGACAGAGAGTAAAACGATGGGTTACCAGCTGAACCACCAATGTCGCACAGATTCGCTTGTGAGTATACAATGCCGTTGTTGGCCGCTTCAACAAACCATGAGTTGTTCGCGTTACCGGATAGTCCCCAACCATTACTCAGATATCCCGACTCGAAATCGCCCTCGAAGTTGGCCATGTTGTCTGTCGGATAGAGGAACATGTCTCCTCCAGCGTCTGTGGTGTTGACTGCTGAATCGTCGCAGGTTCTGTCATGGATTCCTGTCGTATTACTCGCACACTGGGCTAGGTCCATCATGTGCGAGCGTACATGGGTGTCGTTGGCCCATATCGTGCTTGCTCCATATGATGTGGTTCCAGCAACTGGAATTGGAATTATGCCAGCGCTTACGCAAGCGTCGTGGGCCTCGCTGATACTTTGGTAGTCATCGGCTTCCTGGGCCTGCGCCCCATTACCAGAGCCTCCGAATGGACCCTCATCAGAGACCGGAATAATCAGCTTGGTCGCGTTTGGGTTCCACTGGTGATCTACAGCGGTGGCAGGATCTCCTGGGGTCATGCCGGAGTTGTCGCGCCACGAGAGGCAAGCCCAAGTCGAGCCTGGTCCCCACATCTCACTATTGTAGCCCCAGTCCGATGGAATGGACAGTGAGGAATTGTTGTACATGACTGCACCTAGAGTGCGAATCCCTCCAGTGGTGTCGGAGGCGTTCTGGCCTAGATATGTCGATCTTGGTCCTTCTGTACCGCTCCCTCCGACAATGTAACCATCCTCGCAGTTCTTGTGGCTAGAGGCGTGATACATGGTTCCGCTTAGTGCGTACAGTGTCTCTAGGACTGTTATACTGGCTGCCTCTAGCATGGGCTTGACCCCTTGGAAGTACTCACCGCTGGTCAAATTACCACCGTAGAATACAGCGCACATGTCTCTCCATTCCTCGGTCATAGAACCGGATGTATCGAGTAGTCCCACATACTCAACAAGGCTTCCGCGGGTATCTTCCCAGACCACTATTACTGTGTTGTTTGTCCCCATTGATACTGCTGGATTACCCTTGAAACCTAGTGCGGGCGTGATGATTGAGTTGTTGATCTGTACTGCGAAATTTCCGGATGAGTCATAGGTCAACATGGTGTAATAAATCAGAGGAGTGCCAAAGTACAATCCCTGAGGATCGTATGTGTCGACCCATACGACATGAGCACCGTCATAGGAGTCGATTGCTATGTCCGGGTCGTTACGCACTCCGGTGCCGTCGGCAACTGTGTAGGATGCTAGTGTCATATTGGCAATGTCGCCGGAGTCGCCGTCGCGGTCATCCTGTGAAGGGTCGAGTAGTACATACAGAATTTCTATGTCAGTAATCGCCCAAACAATGTGGGCTCGCCTGTTTGAGTCGACCACAAGGGATGGGCTAGAGATTGATGTCGAATTGTTGGCCCCAATGAGAGTATTGGAAATCAATACGGTGTCGACGCCATTGGTCGAAATTAGTGCGTATTGTAGCAACGGCTGAGAGCCGTTCTCGACCCAAACAATGTGAACTCTGCTGAGGTCATCCATCACGCCTGTAATCTCAACTGGGTTAGATGTGTTAAGGTTCGACATGATGGTCTGGGTGGCGCTATCATTCAGTGTGTTATTCGCTGTCTCATTACGAGTCTCGGACGGTTCGAGGAACGAGACATCGGTGGACAATGAAGGAGCGAATAAGGAAGCCAACATGATAGATGTCAGGAATATTGTAAGTTGTTTCTTTCTGGTATTGAGAATCCTATCATTTCTAGTTGGCAGGGTGTATCTGTCTTGGGCGGGCTGTCGAACCATGCTTCGGCAGGGCACAGTAAGAGGTTAGTAGGGCCACCGGACATGTCCGATAAAGACGATTTTTGATGAGTTTGTTGAATATTGGCTCATCCGTTCTGTAGAGCCTTAATCCTGTCCTGATGAATCTTCTCCCACGGGAAATGGCCGTCCTCTGTTGGACTGCGGCCGAAGTGTCCGCCTGAAGCTGTGACGAGGTATATTGGTCGCTTCAGGTCAAGGTCTCGAATCATCGCGGCTGGCCTCCAGTCGAATGCACTCTGGATTCTCCTCGATAGTTCTAGGTCAGAGATAGTTCCCGTTCCAAAGGTGTTGACAAGTAATCCAATTGGCCGTGCTACTCCGATTGCATAGGAGACTTGGACTTCGCAACGGTCTGCCAGTCCTGCTGCTACGACATGCTTCGCAGCCCATCTAGCATGGTATGCTGCAGTGCGATCTACTTTGGAAGGGTCCTTGCCACTGAATGCTCCTCCGCCATGCATTCCTCCCCCATATGTATCGACGATGATTTTGCGGCCTGTGAGTCCGGCATCTGAGTAGGGTCCACCAGGATCGGGGAAGGACCCAGTGCCATTGACTATCAGTTTGGAAGTATCGAATCCTTTGAGCCAGCGCTCAGGGATTGCATGCTTGACCACATGCTCCCAAACTTTGTCTCGAATGAACTGCCTCTGGCCCTCCTCATTTGGAGAGAATCCGCCTGCGTCTTTCGCGTGCTGTACTGCGATGACGATTGTATCTACAGTTTCTGGGTAGCGTCCCCCGTCCCCATTCTCTATTCGATCGCTGTCCAGCCTTACCGAGACCTGGCTCTTACCATCAGGTCTCATCCAAGGAATCTCGCCAGTGTCCTGTATCATGTCTAATCTACGAGTGAGTCTTTGAGAAAGGGCGGCTGCTATTGGGAAATGTCGTCCACTGAGCTCATCAGTATCCTCTGTTTCATTACAAGCGAATCCGAACATTATGCCCTGATCGCCTGCGCCCTGAGATTCTATGTCCCCATCCACTCCCTGACTGATGTACTGAGATTGAGTTGTGATGTATGTGTGAACCTCACAAAGTTCTGTAGAAGTCGCGTCCATTCCAATAGTGTGATCGTTGTAACCAATTGAAGTGGCGGTGTCTCGCGCTATGGCCTCGTAGTCTGGAGTGCTTCCTGCTAGACTGACTTCTCCGGCAAGGACAATGGCAGCCTTGCCTTCGACTCCCTTTACCATTGTCTCGACTGCTACTCTTGCATTGGAATCAATACTCAAACAGGCATCGAGGATGGCATCTGAGATCGCATCACAGAGCTTGTCGGGATGTCCTGATGCAACGGATTCCGCTGTAGTGATTGGAGGAATCGTGTCAGTCATGCTTTGCCGAGAGGGTGTCTATTCAAGAAGGCCGCGACCGCAGCAGCGAAAACCGATGTGCTGATCGCGGTGCATGGGCGGCATAGAGGCAGAGATCGTCTGGTGCGGTGATGAGAAGCGAGCACGCAGTCTCTTGGCAGCAATCTCTCCTGATGATCCAGACTCCTTTGAAGCAGAAATTTCTGGAGAAGGAGATTCTGCAGAACTCAAGATTATTGTCTCAGGAGAGAAATTGGAGACGGTGCGCTCAACAGTGGACGATTTATTGGCCTGTCTGGCCGCGGCAGAGTCTAGTCTAGATGTCAGCGATTCTTCGTGAGGGTTTTGGCAGCGGCCCTGCCAGTATCCACCGCAGCATCGCTCAGGTGATAGTCAGAAATCACATGCGCTCCCGCCAGACCAATTCCCGATTCAACATGTAGAGCAGTGTCCACGCGCTGCTCATGCGAGCAGGGGTGGAGCATCACAGATTCGGTAGAGCGTCTCACAGAAGTCATGTTCCTCCATCCCGAACAGCGGGAGTCTAGTATTTCCTTGATTTTAGTGAGAGCATCTGGCCCCTCGCCTGACAGGTTTACTGCATGAAGAATGGTGCAGGAATCGGGGTCTGCCCTCTCTGGAATGCGGTCCGGAGAGGTCATGTCAACGGCAATGACTCCTGATTCCTCATCAAACAGCCCCGAGTACGGCCTCATCGGCCTGCCCTCTAGTGCTACATCGAGTGCTGCTACCCTGTGCTCGGTACACTCGTGTAGTGGAGTTGCGTCCAGACCCGCAGTCTCCAGTAATTTTGCAGACAAAATTGGAGGAGTCGCAAGTACTACTGCATCACACTCGATTTCCTTACCCGAGATTCTTACAGAAGATATTTTTCCTGAATTGAGATTGAATGATTCTGCAGTACTTCCTGGATCGAAAGTCACGCCAACCTGGTTTGCGGCTGCAATCATTCTTCCTACTAAACTCGACCAACCTCCTCTGGGAATAACGAATTGTGGAATATTGTTGGCTATGTTATCTGTCGACATTGTGGTTAATACTTCCAGCGCTCGCTTCTTATCGCATCCAATCGGGTTGAAACTGTGTACATCCCACCTCTGTCCCAGAACTCTGGGTGCTCGTAGTTTCCTCAGAAGTTGATTCATTGCGCCCTTGCGTCTAAGCAGGTGCAAACCCGGATCGAGTAACCACTTCGAGTTCTCCCTCATCCTAACGCGTCCGCCTAGGATATCTCTCTGCTCTACCAGCATCACTTCGTGGCCGTCTGCGGCCAATTGAACTGAAGCGGCCAGGCCTGCGACTCCCCCGCCTACGACAATGCTGCGCATTGGATTCGCGTGGTGGTGCAGTCAAATGACGTTTCGGACCATTGAAGGAGGGGTTTCGATACGTAGTGGTGTGAGCGAGTTGCCGCATGACCGTTCTGGGATGCTGTGGTCCGAGGCTGGGCCTTCGGCCATGTTTACTGAATCAATGGATAGGTGGATTGGTTCTATGATATCAGATGATCACGGTGAAGGAGATGGTCCAGAAACAGTGGTTGAGGCAGAAATGGTGTCGAAATCAATTGGTATCTTGTGTGGTAATTCGGTCGCAGAAAGGTTACTCCAGTCATATTTCCCTGACTGCTCTGTTGAGTGGTCGGTCGGAGAGGGAGGAGAGGTTTCTCCGGGTCTTTGTGTAGCATTATTGCAAGGTCCTGCTCGCAGTATTTTACAACTCGAGAGGATTCTTCTCAATCTTGTCGGTAGACTATCCGGCATTGCGACCAATGCATCTCAGTGGAGTAAAGCGGCGGGTTCTCTTCATGTCGCAGCCACACGCAAAACGGCCTGGGGTCTTCTTGACAAGTGGGCAGTACACATTGGTGGAGGATTGACGCACAGGCTCAATCGTAGTGATGCTATGATGCTCAAAGAGAATGACATTGCAGCGATGCTCGAAGATGGTGAGGTGTCGACCGATGCAATCACTAGGATAGTTTCTCAGCTGCCAACTGAGAATGAGTCGTTTACTACTGTCGAAGTCAGGAATGTCGACGAGGTGATGGCAGCGGCACGAGCATGGGGTGATCGAGACAGTAGACTTGTATTGATGCTAGATAACATGGACCCATCTGATGCGAGTGGAGTAATCAGTTCACTTATGGAAGAGGGTTTGCGAGAGCGTTGTGTGCTAGAGGGTTCAGGCGGAGTCAAAATGGAGTCTCTGTCAAAATGGTTAGATTGTGGGGTTGATGTGGTGTCGTCGAGTCGCCTGAATCTAGGCGTCACTCCAATCGATTTCTCGATTCTTGTAAGAGGTAGTTGAATGGCAGATATTCCAGATAGTCATCCTCGCAAGGCATCTTTGATGGCTAGGCAAAGTCTAGTTGAAGCAGCAGCACAAGGCCTGCTGGCAGAATCAGCTATGATTGCTCACGGAAGAGGAGAGGCGTTCGACTATCTGCTTGGAGAGAAGACATCAGGTTCGGCTAGAATTGCAGTTCGCGAAACTGCTGCCCGTTTGTTGGAAGCAGAAAGGCCTGTGATTTCCCTAAATGGAAACACAGTTGTACTCGCTGGAGAGCAGGCAATTCGTGCTGCTGCAATACTTGGATGTCCAGTAGAAGTCAACATCTACTACCGAACTCCGCAGCGTATGGACAAACTGATTTCGGCCCTAGAGGATATTCGAGTAAAGGTTGCAAGCGATGGTACTCCAGCAGGCTGGAAAGGATCTGAGTGGCCTGATTCTGTAAATTCGGTTGAGATTCTTGGGGGAGATGGAGACGGCCGAATTGAGGGTCTCGAAGGACCGCGTGCAATTTGTAGTTCTCGAGGAATCGAGGTAGCCGATACTGTACTCGTGCCTCTAGAAGATGGTGATCGCTGTGAGGTATTGGTTGCTCTTGGAAAGCAAGTTTTGGTAATCGATCTCAATCCACTTTCTAGGACTGCTAGAATGGCTCATGTTACTATCGTGGATGAAGTCAGTCGTGCAATGTCGGAACTCTGTATCGCCCTTACCGAAGGCCCGAAAGTATCCGATTGGGACAATAACCAGTCTCTGCGAGATGCGTTAGCAATTATGGCTGAAGCATCTGAATTGATTTAATGAAACTCTTGTTGGATTAAGTTTTCACATCGATTAGCAATAGCTTCACCGACATCTGAGGTGCTAGCATTACCGCCGAGATCATAGGTGACAATTTCCCCTTCCTCGAAGTGTTGCTGGATTGCTTGTTGTAGGATGTCCGCACATTTATCCAAATCCTCATCTTTCTTTCTGTAGGCTAGTGCTTCGAACATTAGTTGGACTGACTGAAGCATAGCAATCGGATTGACAACATTCTGACCGGTATACTTTGGTGCTGATCCATGGACTGGTTCAAACATCATGTGCTTAGGTCCCATGTTGGCACTGGCGGCCATTCCCAGACCCCCTTGCAATACGCTTGCTAGGTCAGTTGCAATGTCTCCAAACATGTTTGGAAGAACCACTACATCGAGGTCTTCTGGATTCCTCATCAACCACATAGTGAATGCATCAATGTATGCGGCATCGGTGTCAATATCGGGATTCGCTTCTGATATTTCGGTGAATATTTTCCTGAATAACCTGCATCCTCGGGTGACATTTGACTTATCGACACATGTTACTGATTGGGCTGTTCCCAACTTGTTCTCACGGTGACGAGCAAGGTCGAATGCGAAATTGATTACTCGCTCGCTCCCCTTACGAGAAATTGGTCTGGGATCCCATGCTACCTCTCCATCTAGACCCGGAAACTCTTCGATTACGATTGGTTCGTCCTTCTCGCCCTTGGCTTTCTGCTCCATACGTCGTAGCAGTGAGTGGTAAAGTCCCTCTGTATTTTCTCTAATCATGACCATATCCACATGTTCTGGTTGCCAAACTTGTTGGTGCACTCCGTGGACTTTGTGTTGAACGCCTGGATAGAGTTTGATTGGACGAACATTCGCGTACAGCCTTAGGCCACTCCGTAGCCCAAGGATGACTTGACCACCGGCCATGTCTCCATTCGGTAATCTAGCGCCTGGCCATCCTATAGCGCCCAGTAGAATTGCGTCAGAATTATCTCTACAATGCTCGAATGAACCCTCGGGCCATTCTTCTCCGGTTTCCAAGTAATACTGTCCTCCGCATGGAATATCTGTGATTTCGAAGGATACGGGACTATGCTGTTGGAAGACATCGATCACCCTTAGCGCCTCGGCCATAACTTCTGGCCCTGTTCCGTCGCCGGCCAAGACCGTGAGGCGGTAACCAGTCATGAGTCGTTGGCACTTGTTCATCATTCATCAATACAACCCTCAAATTCGCTGTGGGTTCTAGGCGATAATTGATAGACGGTCACCACGAACCAGCGAAACATGGACCGTCAACCCGAGGATGGAAGCGAAAGCCCACGGATAGATGTCAGGTCTCTACCTGATTCTGTTGCGAGGCTGTGGGAGACTATGCTCAGGCTAGATCCTTCGTGGGATCTTTCCGAGTGGTTGGACAAGAGAGCCACAGATGAATTGGAGTTAGTAGAGAGTCACCTTGGAAGAGAGAGGCTCCGATTGGAACAGAGACTACACCGAATCGAGACTCTCGTCAAGAGGTTGCGACGTCAGCGCGAAGTCGTCGAGCGTTCAACTTGGATAGATCCGCATCAGAAAAATCTCTTTGATGTTTATGAGAAAAATGCAGAGAAGGAGGAATCGCGACAAGATGTAGTTGAGGGAGAAGCTGCCGTTGACTTTGGCTCTCTTGACACTGATGATGATCCATTCCTAGCTATTGTCTCAGAGCACATTTTAGGGCTGATTGAAGAGTCAATAGAGAGTGGTGAGGAACAACTCCATTTCGACCGATTAGTGGCCGAACTGGAAGGTTTTGGGATAAGAACCGACGAGATTGATGAAGCGGTCGCTTGGTTACTACACCGTCGAGTAATCATTGAATTGGAAGAGGATTCTTTCGGACTGAACGGTTGATTTTGTTCGCAACCGATTAACAAGCATTCAAAGAAGGGTAGCGATTCCGCTAATCGTAGTACCATGTCAAGTGTCGCTTCGGGGTGGTACGCACGCCTCGATCATGTATGTCCTGATCGTGTTGAGCAGCTCGAAAAGTGGATTGATTCTTGGGAAGAAGCTGTGCTCCACAGAATGCCAATTGCTGCCACTATGCCGGGCTCGTGGCCGACTCTTCCTGCCGGACTAATCTCAGATCCTGGGGCGGTTCTAGAACACCTTCTGGCCCGACACGAGGCTGTTAGTGATGGTCGCTCACCAAGAGGTGCTTATTCCACCCCTGACAGATTGGTTCGTGCAGTTTTGGCTGACGAACTCAAGGGTCATTCGAAAAGCACCAAGGAGCCTCCCTCGACTCTCTCTTTGGCTGCAATGCCACCCGCATTCAGGGCTTATGCCGAGAAGTTGAATCAAACCGCCCTCAGTGGCTCCGAGGAGGCTTCGGAAGGTGCCATTCTGGCTGGAGAGATTACTCGTACTGGTGTACCTATTCCTTTCTGTGATCCGGCGGCCTCTGGAGGAGTTGTCCCGAGCAGTTTGTTGAGAATCCACATTTCACGGTGTGAGAATTTGTCTGTGGAGCAAGCCCGCGAGGATACTCTTCGACTACTGCGTGGCCTACAGATATCTGATCCATCGCGAATCGCGGTGACTTGTACTCGCAGACGAATCTTGTTGGTGCTTGCCCGCTCGGGATTAGTAGACTTGCAGGGAGATGGAGATAGTGAGCGCATAGGCCGCAAAGAGGTTGAGGAGGTTCTGGAGTCTAGTGTTGTACAAGTCGATGCACTGAGAGATAGTTGGCCATGGAAGGAGTCCCCTCGTCTGCTAGTCAGTAGACCTCCATGGCTTCGTATCAAGGATAGGTTCAGAGGTCATCTCGATGGCAGCGAGCTGAGGAAGAAATTGTCAAGGTCATTGCGTAACACTACTGAGAGTGACGGGAGTAAGAGATTCTCTGCTCTCAGGGGCAATGTGAATCTGTACAGGTTGTACATTGAGAGATCTTTGCAGCTTGTACGAGAAGGTGGAAAGGTCCGCATGATTGTTCCTGATACGGTCCTGAGAGAGAAGAGTAGTATTGCTCTCCGGAAGATGATTGTAGAGCAGAATCAATGGATCTCCTCTTGGTGGATCCCTGAACCCCAGAGAATTTTCCCAGGAACCTCGCAGGGCGTTTCCGTAATCGGATTAGAGGTTGGTGGAAAGACTGAAATGATGACCAGTTTCGGGCCACTAAGAGCTGATGACATCTCAACCAAGACTGGCTTGGACAATAGTTCACCATTCATAGAAATGGAGCGTGGCCCTTGGTCGGTTTGGACCGATATGACCTGGGCTGTCCCCCGCATGCCGCGCGATGATTTCTCTCGTAGAGCCGTACTCAAGGCGATTGGTGATCTAGCTGATCAGCCTAGACTCGGAGAGGAAGGTAACTGGCTCAACCCTAGTGATGAGCCGATTCGAGTCAGAGTTGGAGAAGTTGATCAATCGAAGTGGTCCTCGGACATCGGCTGTTGGAACGAAAGTAGTGATGGGGTCCCGTTCATCAGAGGTAGTCACTTCTTACTTGAAGACGGTAGAGTCAGTATCCGCCACCCGGCTTATGATGACAGCATCGAAGATGGTGCTACTGAGAGAACACATGCTCTCTGGGCTGGCCCAATAGAGGCCAAGGGGGTGTCTCGAGTTGCCTGTCAAGCTATTGTGAACGCTCAGAAGGAGCGTCGCCTTCGATGGGCTGTAGTGCCGCCCGACTGCGTGTTGGGGAACTCGGTAAATTACCTCGAATTACCAGAGGTTGTTCTAGATGGTCTGGCCGAAGAGCATGGTGGTGTGGATCAAGGCCTGCTGTCTCTAGCAGAGCAACTCAATTCTAATGTTCTGGACCTGTGGTCTAGGGCTTGGGCTGCTAACAACAATGTCAACAATTACGAGATCGAGAGTTTGCCTCTGCCGCCTCCTTCCACTGATGGTACCCTGAATTACGAATTGAGGCAGTAAAATCTCTACTTTGAGTCATTTCTAGGAAAAATAATTCCATTTACCTGCGAAATTACTGCATATGACCAAACACTCTATTATCCTAAGGCTCAGTAAGCGGAGCATTCCATCGCGCAAGCATTGGCATAAGAGGCAGAAGTAATGGGAATCAATCCAAAGATTGGCATCACCGGACTGCCTCGCTCAGGCAAGTCAGCCGTACTGGACAAGGTCGTCAGTATGCTCGCCGAAGAACAAGGTGCGGGTTCTGAAATTAGTGTCATTGGTGGGATGAGAAGTGAAGCCATCATTGAGAACGGTGAGCGTGTTGGTTACGCCTGCATAGACATCGCCACAGGAGAAAGTGGGGTGATGGCTCATCGAGAGATAGACTCTCGAAACAGAATTCTCGGATATGGAATAGATCCTACTGAAATCGATAGGGTCGGTGTTCCGGCCATCCGCAACGCGATTGGGAACTGCGAGGTGTTGGTAATTGATGAGGTGGGTAAGTTCACCGTAGAGAGTGAAGGATTCGTTGATGCAGTCAGGGAGGCTTTGGAATACGATATGCCCACACTGTTGACCCTACACAAGAAGAGTCGTCATCCACTCCTACAAGACATACGAAGAAGAGATGATGGGCGCATTCTAGAAGTCACTCCAGTCAACAGGGCCCTGCTTCCATACAAGGTACTCAAGCTGATTAGCGAGAAGCCATGAATCTGCGGTCAAGTTATGCGTGGAATGCCGTTGCGCATCCATGGATTCACCGGCTGGTCGAACTCGCAGAGTTCTGATAGGCTTCGCAGTTCCGTTGTACATACTAACCGCTCTCTCGCTCGCAGAGGGTAGGATTTCGTTACTTTCCGACGAATCGCCAGTAGATTCCTCACTCGCTCCCCTATTTGCTGGGCTCGCGATTCTGGCCACCCTGCTCCAGGCATACATCGGCTGGCTAGGAGATAAATCTCATGGCTCCTCAAGATTGGATTCCCTGATTAGTCGCGAGGAAGAGGGTGAGATGCTCCAGAGGCTGCGCCGGGAGCAGCATGAAGCGGATGTTGCCAGCATGGGTTCTGCATGGGCAGAAATGGAAAAGGAGCACCTAGAGAAGTCACTAGGAGAGGAAGAGTGAGTATCGAAACCTTCACCCCCTGAATGCATTACCGAGGTACGAGAAATATGAGTGAAGTACCAGACAACCTGCATTACACCGAGTCTCACGAGTGGATTAGAATCGAAGGTGACAAGGTAATAGTGGGCATCACCGACTACGCCCAAGATGCATTGACTGATGTGGTTTGGGTCGAATTGGCTGAGATAGGTGCCAAGATAGGTGCCATGGAGCCATGTGCTAGTGTCGAGTCGGTCAAATCAGTCAGTGAAATCTATGCACCGGTCGCTGGAGAAATTGTTGAGTCCAATGAGGCTCTGGAGGACGCTCCTGAGATAATCAATCAGGACCCGTATGGTGAGGGTTGGATTTTCGCCCTGAGGATGGACGATGCTTCTCAGATTGAAGGTCTGCTTGATGCGGCTACATACTCCGGTCTGATTGGAGACTGAAGATGGTGGATTCACCCCTACACATCTATGTCGATGGGTCGTGTGAAGAGAACCGAAATGTCACAGCAAGCACCCCTGCTGGATGGGGTTTCTGTGTAGTGGACGGTGATAGTGGGATTGGCCGTGGGAGCGGGGATGTCATCGCCGAGCGTTCAGGACCGGTAGTTACAGATCCTTCAAAGAATGG
Source organism: Euryarchaeota archaeon UBA86 (assembly GCA_002503055.1). GTDB lineage: Archaea > Thermoplasmatota > Poseidoniia > Poseidoniales > Thalassarchaeaceae > Thalassarchaeum. The sequence goes on from DAQX01000026.1 coordinate 78,214, forward strand.
GTACCTAGGAGCAGAAGTTGGTTCGAACAACACAGCAGAACTCACCGCGATTGCTCATGCAGCCAGATGGATACTAAGTCAACCAGAGGGCGGAGTTGTAGTAATCAGGGGAGATTCACAATACGCTCTCAATATTGCCTCAGGAGAGTGGCGGGCTAAGGCCAACCAAGATCTGGCCGAGTCAGTGAGGGTTTTGTGGCAGGAGGTGGATTCTGTACGAGGTTTGAGGGGCGAGCATGTTCGCGCTCACCGAGGACACAGGTGGAACGAGAGAGCAGACCATCTCGCTTTCAGGGCGATGCAGGGAGATTCTCCTCTGCCATTGCAATTCTGGAAGCCTGGTCGGCGCTGACTATTCCGAATCTGAAAGCGTGCCTACGCTAAGATAGACATAGGCTCCATTTAGCAAGGCCAGTAGTCCGACAAGAGTCAGAATAAGGCCTGTTGGTTTAGGTAGTGCTTCTTCGACAACATTTCCTGCTAACCATGCTGCAGCGATAATCGCAAGTCCTGCCGCTATCACACTTCTGGAAGAGCCTTCGGGATCCTGCCAAAGATCCATCCAAGGAACCAGACCTTTGCGCTTGAAGGTCAGCCTGTACCAAGCGGCGTATAGGAAAACAAGACCAGTTAGCCCGATTATGCCCAAAGTGAATGACTCAGCATCCCATGGCCCTGCGGGAGCCAATTTCACTGTCAGGGTGTTGAGTAGCAAGATGCTGCCGATGGCTGCGTGGGCCCTCCATTCAGGTCCGGCCTGGTCCTCCATGCAAGGACGAGGTGGTGTCTGCGCTTGAAATCCGCGCAGCGATGGAGTCATGAGTGACCTCTCGCAGCGAGATTCGTGGAGTATTCAATCAGTATCGAAGATGTCTTCGCCGCCGCAGCCAGATTGGATGGGATTGTGAAGCGTACTCCCGTGGTATCAGCCGAGGGTATTGACAAAATTGCAGGTAGACAGGTACTGATGAAGTGCGAGAATCTGCAGCATATTGGGGCGTTCAAGTTCAGAGGGGCAACAAATGCTGTGATTATGCTTGGTGATGCGGCCGAGAAAGGCGTATGCACCCACAGTAGTGGTAATCATGCACAAGCTCTCTCAATGGCAGCTAAGAATAGAGGAGTCGATGCGTACATTGTGATGCCAAAAACCGCACCTAGAGTCAAGGTTCTCGGAGTTAAGAATCAAGGTGCTGAGTTAACTTTCTGTGAGCCCACTCTAGAGGCTAGAGAAGCTACTGCCGGAGAAATCATCGATAGAACCGGGGCCGCTCTGGTTCATCCATACGATAACCCGGATGTGATTGCTGGCCAGGGAACAGCCGCCCTCGAGTTCTTCCAACAGGCCGGTGAACTCGATGCCGTTGTCTCACCAGTGGGAGGTGGCGGGTTGATGTCCGGGACCAGTGTTGCCATTAGGGCATTGACCCCCGAGGCCCGAATTTTCGGTGCTGAGCCAGAGGGAGCAGATGATGCTGCAAGATCTCTAGAGGCGGATGAATTCCTGCCACAGACTGGTCCTGACACGATTTGTGATGGTCTTCTTACTAGTATGGGTGAGCACACCTGGCCGATTATTAGGGATCATCTGGAAACTATTGTCAGGGTCTCAGACGAGGAGGTGGTCGAGGCGATGCGTTTGATTTTGGATAATTTAGGAATGGTCGTCGAGCCCAGTGGTGCGGCCTCTCTAGCCGCTGTCCTCACTCCTGAGTTCAAGGAACTGGAAGGAATTGACAGAGTCGGTGTGATTCTCTCAGGAGGGAATGTCGATTCCCTTCCGTTTTGATGATAATATAGAGGTAGAGAAGTTGAGTGGAATTAGGACTAGAGCGGTGTTGCTGGTCTTGGTATTCGCCTCGGCGCCACTATCGGGGTGTCTTGGTAGCCAGACAGAGAAGCCTGAGCCCGAGGATAATCACTGGCTTCCTGATGTAGAAGATAGATCTGGTATGATTTACAGAGCAGACGATGTTTTCTCTAGAGTCTCTTGGAATGGTTCCCATCTGATTGACGAGGTTCGCTCGGTTTATGTCCCAGTGCCAGAAATCGATGCTTCAGATGGTGGTGCAGGAGTAACTGGCGGGGCCGAGGTTCACCTTGGTCTGTGGTTGCCCGTAATCGAGGGGTGCGACTGGGGGGCGGCAGAGGTTCCCGAAGATTGCAAGGTTCCGGTTCTAGCCGAGATAGGCCCCTACTACAATGATGGAGATGTAGACGCATTGACACCCGCCGACCGTCTCGGACGATTTCTAATCGAGAATTTCGTTCCTCATGGATATGGAGTGGCTCAGGTCTCCGTCTTCGGGACGGGTGAGTCGAACCATTGTATGGATCTGATGGGGTATGATGAGCAGGCAGGAATCAAGGCGGCTGTGGACTGGCTTGGGACTCAGCCGTGGTCAAATGGTCGTGTTGGTGCAATTGGTAAGTCGTACGACGGTAGTACACCATGGAATGCCGCTGCTGCGGGATCCGATTATCTCGCCACCATCGTGCCTATGTCGGGTCTGATAGGTGTTCATGATTTGATGTGGAGAAACGGTAGCATGGAGTTTCGAGGGGCAATCATGCACAACGGTGTCTACGGTTCTTTTGGGCTTGATGGAGACTCCGGAGATATTGAGAACGCATGTGAGGGGTATCTGGAAGGATATTACGCAGGACCTGCTGCTTACATGACCGGTGACAACCTAGCTTGGCTAGGCTCGGATTACTGGGAAGAGCGGCATTTCCTCACACCTGCGCTAGATGTTTACGAGGGATCGATATACATCATTCACGGAATGCAAGATTGGAATGTGGACCCTCATATGGCGTTCCCTGTACATCAGATGTCAATTGATGCTGGGTTCGATGTCAAGGGGCTGTATGGACAATGGGGTCACGACTATCCAGACCGTGTGAGTGGGCACTCGGGTTTGTCTAGCGGGCGGGGGGCCGAGGCATATCCGTACACACTGAGATGGGATTGGGCAGATGATTTGCTGGAATGGTTCGATTACTACCTTCGAGATATTGGCCCACAACCGAGGCTGATTGCCGAGATTCAGGACAATATGGGCGGCTGGAGAGTTGAGTCGACCTATCCGCCCGAGGATGTTGAGTGGATGATGATAGGTATGGATGAGTGTGAAATCCTGCTTGGTGGGTCTACTGTGACTTCAAGCAGCCAGACCAGAATTGAATGTCCAGTGTTCGAGCAAGAGACTCGCATAGTGGGAACTCCAACTTTCCATGTCGAGGCGCAGATAGGACTGTTTGCAACCTCTGGGCATCTATTCGTGGAAATGGTAAGAACTTCTGACGAGATGCATCTCGGGCATGCTGTAATGGATTTGCGATTTCATGCGGGTGGCAAGGAAGGTGAAACATTGTTTCCAGGAAGTACTGTCATTGCGAAGATGGAGTTCTTCGGAATGGATGTTGTAGTGCCTGCAGGCGATGGTGTGACTCTACTGATTACTCAAACTGGAGAGGATTATGTGCCTAGTCCGGTATCGGCACAGCCAGTCTCAATATCGCTCGACTCGATGAGTATTCTAGGTCTGTCGACAATCAATCGAACCTGTTCTGACCTGTTCTTACCGCCAATGCAAGAAGCGTATCCATTTTGCTGAGTCAACTAATAGGGCACCCTATGAAACAGGAAATTATGGAGCACGGGCCGGGATTTGCACCCGGGTCCACGGATCTGCAGTCCGTTGCATAGCTACTCTGCCACCCGTGCAGCGACCTCCCGAGCCGAGAGCCCCCCTTGAAGGGTATGTTCATCTCCTTTGAGCCACCCGTAGACGGTATGCCTCGTATCTCATCACGGTATGAGGGACTTGGTGTGGGGTTCGCTCCATACCTGCAACCTCCTGGACCAGGAGTGGTCAGATGGACGGTAGGTGAGCCTGGATTCGATACTCCCGACGAGGTGATTGAGGAGACAATTTCGGCCCTCAAAGACGGCGAGACAAAGTATACTCGAGGCGCAGGCTCGATGGAGCTATGTCAAGCAGTATCTGACTACCTAGCTAAGCATCACGGTATTGATGTCGGTGCAGAAGATGTGGTGATTACTCCTGGGGCCAAGCAGGCTCTCCTATACTCCTTCCTGATGACAACCATGCCCGGAGATGAAGCAATTCTACTAGCCCCCGCTTGGGCTTCTTATGAGCCGATGCTCAAACTAATTGGTGCGGTTCCGGTTAATGTGCCAGTACGGCGAGACAATTTCCATCCAGACATGGATGCAATTAGAGGAGCGATAACCGACAAGACTCGAATGATTCTCATCAACTCCCCGTGCAATCCTACTGGGGCTGTATTTACTCCCGAAGAGTTGCAGGAGATTGTTGACATAGCAGTGGAGCATGATCTGTGGATTGTCTCAGACGAAATCTACGCGAGGTTGGTCTGGATGGATTATCCTCATGTCTCTCCTTACGCTCTACCGGGAGGAGGGGATCGGACTCTAATCGTCAATGGTTGGTCGAAGTCATGGGCCATGACTGGTATGCGACTTGGTTTCCTAACCGGTCCCTCCAATGCGATGAAATCCGGAGTCAAAAGTCAGGCCAACTCTGCCTCTCATGTCCCTACTTTCTTGATGCGAGCAGCTGCCGTCGCTCTAGGTTGTGATGACTCTGTTGAGATGTTCAATAGCGAGTATATCAAGCGCCGTGAGATAATGACAGATGGCCTCTCTGAGATTCCCGGTTTGAGGGTTGTCGAGCCTGAGGGAGCGTTCTATGTATTCGTCGATGTCACAGGTACTGGGATGACTGACATCGAGTTCGCTGATGGGGCTTTGGAAGCGGGGGTTCAACTCATTCCAGCATCACTAATTACTGGTGGTGCTGGTTTCGTACGCATCTCGTATGCTGCTGACGAAGAGGCAATTCACGAGGGTTTGCGCAGGCTGAAGGCTTGGCTACTTGATTAGTCACCTTGAAATCGGCAAATCAACGAGGTCTCCATATGGGCGGCGCTGATGCACGTGGCGGACATGTTGTCCTCGACTACATCCAATACTCGCCGCCCGTCGAGAGAGATGGTGATTGGATGCTACAGTTGTTGAGGGACTGTGTCCATAGAGCTGGCGTCAGAGAAGTCCACTCTCATGTGGAGCAATTCGATGGAACTGAGAGTCCGCCTGGGTTCGCCGCTGTCGTGCTAATAGACGAGAGTCATGTCAGTGCGCACTGTTACTCCGAGAGTGGTCTACTGGCAATTGATATCTTCACCTGCGGAGATAGTGATCCGGTTGCTCTCGCAGATGACATTCATCGTGGGGTTGCGGAAGCTGTACCCAGAATTGAGTTGGCGGGAAGGAAAGTGCTCGACAGGTTCTGAGGTGTGTGTATGTCTGTTCGTGACTTCATCGACAGCAACTATCGACACTTCAATTCTGGAGTGCTTGCTGACTGTGCATCCTCTCTGCGCTCTTTCCTAAAACAAGATGGTCGCCTAATGGTGACTCTTGCCGGTGCGATGTCGACTGCTGAGATTGGTAGGACATTAGCGCCTGCGATTAAGGCTCAGCGAGTGCATGCAATTTGCTGTACTGGGGCGAATTTAGAGGAGGATTTGTTTGGATTGTTGGCGCGTTCGAGCTACGAGAGTATAGGTGATTGGAGACAATTGACTGCTCAGGATGAGACTGGTCTGCTCGAGCGCGGAATGAATCGTATCACCGATGTAGCCATTCCCGAAGATGAGGCAATTAGAGGTGTCGAGGGTCCACTGATGGCTCTATGGGAAGATGCAGAAGCCGCTGGAGATAGTAGATTCCCTCATGAATTCCTATACGACTTGCTGTTGCATGGTAATCTGGAGTTCGATGGTAATCCTGAACATTCCTGGCTGATGGCTGCAGCGGATGCAAACCTACCAATCTTCACTCCAGGATGGGAGGACAGTACACTGGGCAACATTCTCGCTGCTAGAGTTCTCGACTGTTCATTGAAAGGCCCGGGTATTGTCAAGGGCGGACTGGAGGCTATGCAGGCACTTGCGGATTGGTATAGAGAGGATGATTCGCCCACAGGTATGCTACAGGTCGGAGGAGGAATTGCGGGTGACTTTGCAATCTCCGTAGTTCCGATGTTGAGGCAGGATGCGAAAGTGGATGTGCCACTATGGGCTTGGTTCGCACAGATTTCAGAGTCTAGGCCCTCGTACGGAGGTTATTCAGGAGCACCTCCTAACGAGAAGATTAGTTGGGGTAAGATCTCAGAAGATACCCCTCGATTTGTGATAGAGTCGGATGCAACTATCGTATTGCCACTATTATTGGCAGCTCTAGAATAGGTCAGCGTAGTTATCACACTGCTCGCTGATTCGAATGAGTTGGTTGTACTTCGCTGTGCGATCACTCCTGGCTGGAGCTCCGGTCTTGATCTGGCCAGCGTTGGTCCCTACTGCTAGGTCCGATATCATGTGATCAGAGGTTTCTCCAGAGCGGTGGCTGATGACGGTGGCAAATCCTGCTGAGCGAGCCATCTCGATTACACGCATCGTCTCACTCACTGTGCCAATCTGATTGAGTTTGATGAGAATTGCATTGCTAGCCCCCTCTGCTATTCCCTTCGATAGTCTGGTTGGGTTGGTCACATACAAATCGTCCCCTACCACTTGTACTCTGTGACCTTCCCTGATAGTGAACTCGGACCAAGCCCCCCAGTCGTCCTCCCCGAAGGCATCCTCGAGAGATACAATCGGATAGTTGTCAAGCCAAGACGAGTACAATTGGCCGAGTTCAGAACCCGACAATATATCTCCATCAATGTGGTAGCCGTCTTCTAAGCAGAACTCCTGAGCTGCGCAGTCTAGAGCGATTGAGACTTGATCTCCGGGGATATATCCAGCCCCGGTGATTGCGCTCAGCACGAGTCTGAGTCCGTCTTCATTGCGAGGAAGGTTTGGTGCGAACCCCCCTTCGTCTCCTATTCCTCCCAGTAGTCCTTCTTCCTTGAGTACTGACTTGAGTGAATGATAGATTTCCACACCCGCACGCAGTGCATCGGAGAACGAATTGAATCCGTGTGGAACTACCATGAACTCCTGGATGTCTACATTCGAAGTTGCATGAGCCCCGCCATTGAGTATATTCATCTGTGGTACTGGAATACTACTCGGTCCATCTCCTGCTATATGCTCCCAGAGTGATTTGGATGAGGCTGCTCTGAGGCATGCCATCGAAACTCCTAGCATTGCATTGGCGCCCAGTCTAGCCTTATTCTCTGTTCCATCGAGTGAGATGAGTACGGCATCAATTCCTTCCTGATCTGTAACATCCATTCCAATCAATGCATCGCGAATCTCGCCGTTGACATTTGCAACAGCTGAAGTTACTCCTTTACCTACCCATTTGTCGCCGCCATCTCGTAGTTCAATCGCCTCGTAACTGCCAGTGCTGGCGCCCGATGGAACCGCTGCGCGTCCCTGTAATTGTCCATCTATGTAACAGTCGACTTCTACTGTAGGATTGCCTCGTGAGTCTAGAATGGCTCGGGCGGAGAGGTCGCTGATAGCGCCACTCATTGATTCGGCGACCTGTCGTCTGCCTCTCAAGGTTGCGATTGTAGGAAATCACGAGTTGAGCCAACTCAACCAACGAGCGACACGGCTCTGAACCTCTGGTACTTCCATCTCAGAGCGACAGTTGTGCTCCCAGCAAAGTTGCTCCTCAGTGGGAGAGATTGAGAATAATTCAGCGCGAAACAATACACCATCGTGCTCGCTACATTTCTCGCGGTTGTCATCCACAAAGCAGTGCAGAAGATGCTTGGGGAAGTGTTGCATCTTACCGTTGGATGGGGAGCATAACATAACACTCCTCTCTAGGAATAGAAGTGAGTCCCCCGTACTTGCATCAACCTCATGCCCAAGTATCTTAGTAGCGGTCAAGAGTGATGCGACATCGACATTGTACCACTGGGTCTGAGTCGATGGTATGTCAAGCTCTGAGACATCGTCGAGGTATTCCTGTACACGAAGTTGACTTGTCGTCTCCTCGCCCGACATCGTATACGGATTTACGCCATCCCATTTGAACGCAACTTTCGTGTTGTGTAGAAATATACTACAGATTCCGGAAAGATTTGTGAATCGGTTTTCACACATAGAGCACTCAAACTACAAATAAGGGTCTATTTTCGGCGCAACCCATGGTTGAGGTAGACAGTCTTGATAGAGCCATTTTAGGAGTATTACGTGACTCAGCGAGAGCGCCCTTTGTCGATATTGCAAAGCAGGTTGGAGTGACCGAACGAACGGTCAGAACACGCATGCGCAGGTTGGAGGAAGAGGGGGTTGTCCGAGGCTATACAATCAGAGAAGCAGGAATCGGGCTTACCGCTTTGGTTCGGCTCAAGATTGGTCCAGGAACTGAGATTGGAACGCTTGCTGGGGAGTTCTCGGCATGGCCGGGTGTTGAGTGTGTTTACGAGGTTAGCGGGGATGCGGATCTGGTAGCTGTCGTACATGTCGATGACACGGTGGCACTACGCGGGCTGCTCGATGAGATGTGGTTGGCTGCGCCGGGAGAGATTAGTTCGACACAAACCGAGTTGGTGCTCGAGCAGTACTGATTACGGCTTTCGCATCAAGATTCTTTGGTAGGCCATAGAACCGCTCACAAAGCCCTCGTAGACGGGTGTTCCTTTCAGACCCGCAAAGGTCTCGAAACTTCTCCTTACGGACTTGGGTACATTGTCCTCAATTGCTTTCATCTTCTGTTCATTTATTTGATCTAGGGCTGTGATGACTTCTTGTACCACATCAGTCGACTCAACTATCTCAAAGCCTTTTGACTGAAATAACCCGGGTAGCGATGCCATAGTATCAGCGTCTCGTAGGTCTGTCCAGCAGAACATCCCTCCTGTCCTGAGCACTCTGTATGCTTGCTCTACGAAGGCCGACATATCGCCGTAGCAATGAGAAGATTCGACATTGTATACAACATCGAAACACTCGTTTTCGAATGGAAGATCCTGGGCGTTACCTTCGATAAATTCTAGATTGGTCTGATTAGCATACCATCGCTTGCAATGACTGACTGCCTCGGCTGAGAAATCGACTCCTACCAATCTGACAGGGGAATGTGTCTTGGCGATCCAACTTGCTCCCCCTCCTCGGCCCGAGCCGACCTCGAGTACTTCTCGTCCTTCGAGATCGACGCCTCTGATATTCATCGAGTATAGTTGGATGAACATCCTATTGGGTTCATCTTCATTTTCGAGTTTGGGGCCATTGCCATCCTCGAAGCCGTAATTCATGAATTGGAATTCAGATTGATCATTCGCTTTGGCGAGTTTTTGATACCACCATTTCCACATCCGATTCTGGACTCTGGCTGGAGCGAATCTCAGTATCATAACGAAGAATCTAGCAGGTAGACCCATCTTTTTGGGGCTTGCCACGCGCATGTGGCACCTACATCTTCCACTTCACAGAGCAGCCGATACTGTCCGTCCTCTGAACAGAAACTGAGTCTCCTGCAGCCACCTCGTCAATTGCATCTGCTAGTTCTGAGGTTGAAGCGTGGGATGGATCTCGTGGTGAGTCGTCGAGACGCCCACGGTAGACGACAGTGCCTTCGGAGTCTAGCATGTAGAATTCGGGGGTACGCTCTGCGCCGTATGCACTGGCAATCTCCTGACTTTCGTCGTGCAGGTATGAGTAGCCCATGCCGCGATTGGCTCGCTTGACCATGTTCTCCCACGAATCAGATTCGTAGTTGATTGGGTCGTTGGAATTGATTCCTACAAACCCCATGCCACTGGAGGCTGCCTTAGCTGCGATATACTCGATTCTTCCTTCTGAACCCACGACATAGGGACAGTGGTTGCAGGTGAAGGCGATGATGGTCCCGTTCTCGCCCATTGCGTCGCTCAGGCTCATCGATTCACCACCTATTGCTGGGTTGGCATTCGGTAGTTCGAATTGTGGTGCTGTATCTCCTGGCTCTATCCCTTTAGGTCCCGGCATGATTCGGCGGGGGGATGGGAAGCAGTTCAACTCTCTGTCTGCGGCCTTGCACTGGGCGGTTCTACCGAGCCTTTGCATTCCTCTAGTCTGCGGCGGGCCAAGCGGTGTTCTGGATCAACATCGAGTACCTTTCTCCATGCCGCCGCAGCGTCTCTGCTCTCGCCTGTCTCATGCAGTATTGCAGCTATCCTGAGCCTAGCATCAATATGATGGGGGTCGTTTGCTGCGGCGTTCTCGAAGTCTTGCTTGGCATCCTCAATCCTACCGAAGTCGAGGTATAGCAAACCGCGCTGGTACCATGCATCCGAATGAGTTGCGTCGATTTGAAGTGCGGCGTTGAGAGGTTTCTCTGCCTGCTCCGGTCGGCCTCTTGCAATTAGGCAGGTCCCAAGATGAACCAGTGCCATCGTGTGCTCGGGCTTGTACTCCAATAGCGTACGAAGTTCGGCCCCCGCATCTTCCCAGTCGCCATTGCTCATCTGAATCTCTGCTCTCCTTAATCGAGCAATGTTGAGTTCTGGATATGCGGACACTAAGTGATCAGCATCATCGAGTGCTGATGCTAGATCTCCCTTGAGCAGCAATGCCGAGCAGCGGTTGAGTCTGGCACGAACATGTTCGGGTTCAGTAGCAATGACTCTGGAGAATAGTGAGATGGCTTCTGTGAGTCTGTTCTGGCGAGCTGCAATCAGCCCTCGAACAAATGGAATTGAATTGTGGTCATTGAGTAGGGTAGCTGCCTCAGCGATTAGTGTATCGGCCTGCTCAAGCTTTCCAATATCAAGACATAGTTGAGCTTCCTCAAGTGGTATTGATGGATGTTCGGGAATTAGTCTGCGGGCTCTAGTCAGTGCAACCTCTGCCTCATTGCTCGCACCTTGGTAGCGAAGTGCTCTGGCCCGGCCTAGCCATGCAAGGCCGTTTTCTCTGTCTCTTTCTATCGCAGCATCAAATGCGACCATTGCATCGAGTAGAATTATCTGGTCGTGGTTGCCTGTACTGTCTCGCTCAATCTCTGACTCAAGTAAGTGTAGTCTGCCATCCATCACATGCATTGCAGCGCTTTCCCAAGCCTCCGGAGGAGCTTCATCTAGAACCTTGCGAGACCAGTCTGGAGAGTCTGCTCTCAGCAGAACCAGGCTCAGTCGCGCCCTAGCCTCTGTATCTTCTGGGTTAGTCTCTAGGCGCTCTTCTAGTACTGCTCTAGCAGCGTCCAGTCTGCCGGTGTTCTCGAATATCTCGGACTCCAGTAGTACGCCATATTCTCCTAGTGATGTCGCCCTTCGAATACTCTGTAATGCCTCCTTGGTCCTCTCCTGATCTGCTGAGAGCAGTTTGGCTTGAAGCAACCATGCCTCACCGTTGTCAGGATTCGTTTCTATTGCCTTCTCAACTGATTCAAGGGCAACTTGAATCTCTCCAATTAGCAAGAGTTTTGCTGCTTTATCGAGCCAGCCTGAGGATGTTTCCGGGTCGACTTTTGTCGGGTCAATCTCTGCGTTTACTTCCCGGGCCCGATGAACTATTTCTGAAATCTCGGTCTGAGCCAGAGTTGTGTCAAACTCAACCCCTATGGCATCAAGTCTGAGTTTGTTGCGTTCTGTCCTCTCATCATCAGTTCCTGTCAATAACAACGCCTGTTCCTTGAGAACTGCAACATCGTCCGGTTCTACCGCTAGGAGCCTCTCTAGTGTTCTGTCCAGCGCCTCGATATCGCCCTCTTCACGGTGAATCGCTGCAAGTGAGCGTAGTGCGTCTGCGTCTTCGGCGCTGAGATAATGTGCTCTCTGATAGAAGTCGGAGGCTCGCATCTTACGATCGACTGCGTGGAATAGTTCGCCCATCCTGCGATGTTCGCCGCCGTTCAATTCGAGGTCTTCTGAGTGCATCTCCGACTCATTGAGTATCGCATCCAGTCGCTCGACCAAAGGAAGTAGACCGGGTACGACTTCCTTGTTGCCATCATCATCAGCTAGCCCGGGGTAATGATCTAGGATGGTCCGGGCAGCATGGGTTGCGATTGCCACTGCCTCGTTGGAGCTGATGTTGATTCCTTGCTGGAAGAGTAAGTCTTCTGCCGACTCAAGAGATTTGTGAGCATCTAGTAGTCCCTGAACCTCGGGAGTTTCGCTGAGTACTGTATCTACTCCTCTAGACAAAAGGTCTAGTCGTTGGGAAGTGTACGACAAATCGCCCTGGAGGGAGCCCATCTTCTCCCTCATCCTCTCACGCTGACGCAGCACCGCCTGGTGTCTGAGCCACAGAGTGAGTAGGGCTATGCCTAGGAGGGCGTAGAGTGCTAGAACACCCATTGTGATGTTTTCCATCCAGCCGCAGCGGAACTGCACGACTTTTGATGGCTTCTGCGGATTCAAAGGCTGACGCGGCCATTGTAGGCGGGACTATGTCCCGCCGGAAGACCGATTATTTCCATTCAGATATTCTCTGTTGAGAAAGCCTGTACGCCGGCCTTTCGGGTTACGGTTCCTACTGAAGTTCCTAGCACATTTTCGATGCCGGCTCCTGAAGCCAAATCAAAGATTCGTGCAGTGACCTTGCCAGCGAAGACTAGGCCCTGAGCATTCTCAGAGGAGTTCAGTGCGGTCTCAAGGCTGCGTGCCCCGATTGGTTCCGAACCGGTCCCGTCCGATTGAACGATGACAGCTTGGTTGCGCTTCAGACCATCGAGCATTCCTGCCCATGCCTTGATTTCCTCGGGGGCCTCAAGTGCTTCCTGTCCACGCCCTACTGATCGATCGTCGTCAATTTTGATTTCCTTCTGGATTCTAGCGACTACCTTTCCGGCAGTCTCTTTCTGAGCCAGGGCCTTCGTTACGACCTTCATTTCGAGGTGTTCAACCTCTCGACTGGTCGGTGCGAAAGCAACATGTGTCAGGCTGTTTCCAAGTTCTCCACTAATCTCCATGAGTAGTAGTTTTCCGCCGCGGTCACCATCAAGGAAGGCTGTCACCGTCTTCTTGCCCTTGGCAAGTTTGGCTAGTTCCGGATTGATTCCGGAACCCATGGTGGCAATGGCGTTCTTGATGTCGTACTTCAGCAGGTTTCGTACATCGTTGCGACCCTCGACGATGATAATCGCCTCAGATTCACTGACGTTTGGTCCTGCGGTCATTCCTTTGTATTCAGATTCTTTCTCCAGATTAAGGACTGTGCGAACCTCATCGAGGATGTTTCTCGACTCGTCGGCACCTGAGTTGACGATATCTAGCAGGAGTTGTTTGGCCCTGTCGATTACCGTATCCTTCTTGGCTGAGCGGATGTTCTCGATTCGCTTTACCTTGATGACTGACTTGCAGGGTCCAATCCTGTCGATTGTCTCCAATGCTGCGCCAATCACCGCGGTGCTAACTTGGTCAATAGAAGAAGAGAGTTGAATCTCCCCGTTCACCTTGCCCTTGTGCTGGTGTAGTATTACGTCGACATGGCCGATTCTTCCGGTTCGCTGCAGCTTGCGCAGTTGTAGCTCCTCACCGAGTAATCCCTCGGTTTGGCCGAAAATCGCCCCTACGACGTCTTTGCGCGCGACTGTTCCGTCTGTGCGGATTGTCGCGTGTATCACGTATTTTCCTTCGTTTGTCATTGTATATTCTCCTTAGGCTCTCGGCCCCACTTTCGGGGCCTCGCTCCCGGTTTTCGCCAATTGGCGGTTCGGTGGATGGGCGCAAAACGCCCGCGAGTGTGGCAGAGTACCTGCAATCCGTGCGACTCGGGTACCCTTCATGAACGCTACTGTTTGGTTAGTCGACTATTATCGATAGTAGATGTTCGCGAGGAATTAAGGTACTCGGCGCCAATCGCATTGCATGGAGGCGGGCATTGGGGATTGTCTGGAGGTTTTCCGTGGGGCCACAAGATTGGCCTTACGTGACGGTCATCTCTCAAACGGCGAGAAGCGTCTTCTAGTCAAGTTGGCTCATGTACTTAGATTGGAGGAGGATGAGCCTCGAATGGTGTATGATTCAGTGATTGAGAACACAGAGCAACTCATGGGTGGCAGAGAATTGGGTGATCAAGAGAAAATGATGGTATACGAGCAGGTGTTAGAGGCCGTGCTGATTCACACTGACAGATCTGAGGACGAATTAATGATGGTTGCCTATTTGCGAAAGGCTTTCCAGATTAGTGATGCAGAGCATCGAGCCATCACTCGCAGTCTAGACCGTCAGTTGGAACAGACAATTCATCGCAATGTATTGCAGGATTTCCGCATGCGTCTCGATGACACCATGGAGAAGATTGGTGGCATCTTCGACCGAATTGGGATACAGATTTGAGGTTCTTATGGCCCAGACCGAATCGCTTGATGAATTCCTCGATTCTCAGCCTCTACGAATCCACCGTTCTGACCGTAAATTGGCCAAGATGGTTCGTGAGGCATACCCCATTGGAGTTCCTGCTCTAATCATGAAATCAAGTACCGACCGATTGGGTGAATCCGCGGGATACGAGTTTCACCTCGGAACGCCCGATGAGCTTCTCCGGCGATTGGCATCCTGGTTGCTCACCGGAGCATTGGACGATCAACGAATCCTCTTGCGTTTGGTTGGTCGACTTTGGGCACGGCATGGACGTGAGGATGTTGCTCTAGCAGCCTTGCTGTTAGCCAATCTAGATCATGCTTCGCTGGGCACGGACCCTTGGCAGGTGCTTTCCTCTTCAATTCGAGAGACTGAGCCTGCAGAAGCCCTGTTACTGAGTATTGAGGAATTGGTCCGGGCTGGTCGTGAGATTCCTGCTGATGAAGTCGTAATAGGCTGGTGCCAGACTAGGCGAGTAGATGGGCATCTGGCAATATTGGTGGCACATGCGGGCTCTCTCAATGCACAACGCCCGAGTGAAGGTGTGCTTGAGGCCTTAGGCACTGTCGAGATTCCTACCGGAGATTCACTACTTGGTAGAATAATGGACAGAATGGTTTCATCGCAAGCGTAGTACTGATGTTTGTTGACGATAGCGGGTGAGGCATGAGTAGTCGTCTGCTACCCTCGGATGATCCGATTGCAGAGCAGGTCCTAGAATGGACCATTCAGCGTGATGCTCAAGATATTCGGCAGTTAATGCGATGGATGGAAACCAAGCGCTCTAGAAAAGATAGGGCTGCATTACTGAATCGTTCTCTGGACTTGATGGATGAAATTCAGCATGCGCTACGCCGACTCGATGAGCTACGGTGATTGCATGAGGTCACTGATACTCGCTGGAGGGCGCTCATCGAGAATGGGTCGCGATAAGGCATTGATTGAAATTGATGGTGAGGCTTGCATCGCGCGCATTGCTATGGCCTTGGCTGAAGCGGGGCGTGAGCCGATTCGAATTGCGGTGGCAGAACCTGAGGATGTCGAATCTTATGGTGCGGTTATTGACCCACAGATAGAAGTCGAATGGGTGTTGGATGCTGAGCCTTATTCGGGCCCAATTGAAGCGTTAGTTGAGGCCTTTGAAGATCCATTGATTGTGTCGGAAACAATTCAACTTGCCCCTGTAGATGTTCCTTGGGTAGAATCGGGACTATTCGTATCACTCGAGGATGCTTTGGCTTCCTCGGACTTTCTAGTCATGCCGAGTGATGGTGTTTGGAATCACCCCTTACTGGCTTTAGTTCGACCAGATTTGGTTCTCAGTAGGCTTGTTTCAGGTGATCGTAGGCCCCTCCACTTGCAGTTCGCAGAAATGCCGCACTCAATTCTGCTCGAGGATGCTGAGATGCTCAGGAATGTCAATCAACCTGAGGATCTAAAGTGAAATCTGGCCCGAACAAAGTCTGTCCAGGGTTTCAGGATACAACACATGCTCAACTTGTTTGATTCTCTCTTGCAGTGAGGTCTCATCGTCTCCTTCGTTCACATCGACTTGTACCTGAGCGAGTATTGGGCCTGTATCTACACCCTCGTCGACCATATGTACGGTACAACCAGACACGTCAACACCTGCTGTGAGTACATCGCGGTGCGCATGAGCGCCCGGGAAATCTGGGAGTAATGAAGGATGTATGTTGACTAATCTCCCCTTCCAGCGTCTCACAAACCAAGGTGTCAGGATTCGCATATAACCGCTGAGTACGACTAGTTCGATGTCATGCTCCCCTAGTGCTGCATGCACCAGTCTTTCATGGGTGACGCGTCGCTCCTTGGCTTCGGCTTCCATAGGTATGGGAATTCCTAGACTTGGGACACCTGCATCAATGCTGTGCTGTAGACCATCAGCATCCTCTTTGTCTGCGATGACCAATGTTGTTTGGTGTGTCCTCGAGGTCCTCTGATATTGGAGTAGTGCGGCCAATCCAGAGCCGCCCCCAGAAATCATTACAGCGACTCTGATTGGGTCTTCAAGTGAGCCTGTTCTCGGCAGTACGAAGTCGTCGCTCATGACCACTACGAGGGCAGGTAGGGCTTGAGAATTGGGGATAGGCATCTAAGGTCGAACACTCGGTTTTATCGCTATAATCCGGCCGCGAGATATTGTGGAACGCCTTCAGACCATTGATGAGGTAGTCGAGAAGTACTGTGTCGCCAGCAGCCCCGCGAAGAGCAAGTTCTATGTCGGCCTAGGGATGATGTTTCTTGGATTCGCTGTAATCGGCATCTGGGTTCCCGGCTGGCCGACTGTATCATGGGCGGTTCCAGCCGCATTCCTATTCTCAATGTCCAGCGAAAAGATGTTCAGGATGACTCTGACAAATCGCTACTTCGGGGTTGCCATGTTCGAGTATTATGCTACAGGTAAGACCATTCCTAAGCATGCCAAGTACGGTACTGTAGGCCTTATTGCAGGCATGACTTCTGTCTCATCATATTTCGTATGGTTCGTATCAACAAAGGGCGAGGGGGTGCTTAACGACCCCTCTTCTTGGAATGGCGAAGATCCTGGATTCGGTGCTGCTACTGTCATACTTGTAGGCCTGATTGGTATGTGGTATGTCGGACTTAAGGTTCCGACCAGAGAGTAGATTATGTCTAGTATTGTGGTGCAAGGACACCGATTCCATTACCTTGAACATGCGGGCGAAGGAGTGCCGGTCCTACTGCTCTGTAGTACCGGATTAGACTCGAGGCAATGGAACGACTTATTGCCGATGTTGGGCAAAAGGGGGGCGATTTGTCTTCACTATCTTTGCTACCCTATGACGGATAGCTGGACTGGCGAAGAAGAAATTGATTCTTCATTAGACTATGATGCTGCAGAGGTTCTTCTTCTCAATCAAAGTGGTGCGGTGGACATAATTGCACACTCTTATGGGGGATTCATTGCATTGAGATTGGCTAAAAATCACCCAGATAGGATTCGTAGAATAGCCATCCATGAACCTACGGTCTGGGGCTGTCTACAACATACAAACAAGGACGAATTGAAGAATGAATTTGGAGAAGTCGTTGAGACCTTCTTCACGGAAGGATTGCAACCGGAAGAATTCCTACAAGACTTCGTAGATTACTGGAACGATATTGGCACTTGGGAATTGATGCCCGAACATAGGAAACAGATGTGGAGGAATCTGCAACCAAAGATACTGAGTGAGGTGCGTCTGCTGTGCTATGATAAGACTCCTCCATCATACTATTCTTCCATACGTCATCCAATCCTGATTACTCTCAGTAAAGAGACACCCCCTCATCAATTTGAGGCTTGTACGATTCTTTCATCGATACTTGAGAATGTGAGAGTAGTCGATGTACCTGGAGGACACATGGGAGTAATTACCAGATCCCAAGTAGTAATGCCACATCTGGCTAATTGGGTTGAGTAGTCTAGTCCTTGGGTCCCCAAGGAGTAATCTGTCGCGTGAGGCCGAGCCTGTGTGTGAATAAGAATCTCAGATTGAGTAATCCGTCCCCCCATGTATTGATTTCAGCCTCGCCAACACGAGGGCGGTAAGGGACGCTGATCTCTTTGGTATTCTGCTTGCCCAGATAGCGTCGTGCGCGAATCTTGAATTCCTGTGACAGTGGCATTCCGTCGTGCTTTGGCCTAATGCGCTCGTCCTCGAAAATCGACTTACGGAATACCCACATGCCGCTTTGTGAGTCGTGTATTCCGTACCAATAGAGTATCTTGGCTGTTGTAGAAAGAACCCAGTTACCAAACCCGTGCACTCCTGGCATGGCTCCCTCTTCTGCTCTGCGTAACCTGTCGCAGGTAATCCACTGTAAATTTTCGCTGACTAACTTGTGAACCAAGTCTGGGACCTCTTCGCCTGGATATGTACAGTCAGCGTCCATGGTGACGATGATATCTCCGGCGGCCATTGCAAAACCGGTCTTGTATGCCCTACCGTATCCCTTGCGAGGCTCTAGATAGACAGTAGCGCCCTCTGATTCTGCCAGTTCCCTAGTGCGGTCAGTCGAGTTACCATCGACAATCAAGAAGTCGAGTTTGTCGCACCAACCATCGTTTGGAACTGAACGAATCGTGTCGACGATGGCTGCCTCCTCGTTGCGGGTCGGAATGACCACGGTCACATGTACAGGTAGAGTCTCGGCCATGCTATCGAAGTCGCCCACCCAAGTCCTCGTTTTGAACAATACGAATCGCTGCCCCGGGGTCGTGCTCTTGAAATGCGGGCGCTGAGCCGCGAATACGGCGATTCCATGCATATAGCGATGCTGTCGGCCGAATATCCCCCCCGCTGGGGCGGAATGGGCTCTACTGTGTACCATCTATCAGCTTCACTAGCCGCGAGAGGTCATCAAGTGACTGTGATTACTCGCTCAGGAGGAGGAGGCAGTCCGCCCAGTATCGAGGGCGTTGATGTAGTCAGTGTAGGCTGGCTTCCAATTCCAATGGCGTTCACTCGCTCCTACGGGAGAAGTGCTCTGAGGGCCCTAAAGCGAGTGCATGCCAGCAGTCCTGTCGATGTGGTGCACTTGCACTGTCCGATGATCTCTTGGTCGGCCAAGCAATTTCGTGATTGTAGAAACTCAGTGGCTCCGGTAGTCTCGTCTCTGCACGGATCTTGGCTAGGGGAAAGAGATGGTTTGGTCGAAGCGTCGAAGAACAAGGAAGCAGCAGTATGGGCCAATCCAAACGATTTGGCCATCCTTATGACTGCTAAACACTATGCCGGATTTGAACGCGCTGCAGTTAGAGAGTCGAGTATTTGTGTGGCCAATTCTCAGGCGACCAAGCAGGATTTTATGCAGCGCTACTCGCCTCCTAAGAACTGGGATTGTGAAGTCGTTCATTGGGGGGTTGACACGAGTATTTTCGTGCCATTGCACGGGGATGATGAGGATGCGATGGCAACCCATGAGGTAATTCGTACTAGATACGATGTGGTTTCCTCTGACTCGCGGCTTTTGTTGGCTGTTGGAAGACTCGCTGCGAGGAAGGGTTACTCATCTCTTCTCAGAGGCTTTGCTAGAGTTCACGCCTCTGCTCCCGCGACCCGTTTGGTAATCGTTGGCAGGGGCCATCTACGTTCCAGACTCAATCGTTTGGCCAAGTCTCTAGGAGTTGGCGAATCTGTCTACTTTGAGCCTGGAATGCCATTTGAAGAGTTAGCCGAGTTGTTCCGCTCGGCCGACTTAGTTGTCTATCCATCGTACTACGAAGGACAGGGATTAATTCCTCTCGAGGCGATGGCTTCCGGTACCCCGGTTGTCACAGTCAATCACGGACCATTGCCGGAAATGGTGGATGATAGTGTCGGGAGTCTTTTCACGATGGCAGATGAGGAATCTATGGCTGAAGCAATTCTGACTGAATTGAATTCGGATGCAGCCCTCAATGGCAAGGGAGACAATGGTAGGAGAAGAGTGCTGGAGAGTTTTACTTACGAAGGGAATTCCGAGAGTTTCGAAGCCATTTACGGAAGAGCCAAGTGAGGGCCGGTGTCGGGGAATTATTCATTCGTTAGTCACGCTAGCGTACCAGAGGGAGAGTCATGGGGGAGAGACAAAATCTGAAGGATTTGGATGCGGGAACAGTAGCTAATGTCGGTATCATTCTACTGGTGGCAGTACTTGCAATCAAGGAACTTGAGTCGATTATTCAACCCCTGATTATTGCAATTCTACTATTCCTGCTGATTCGACCCGCTGCGCAGTGGATTGAAGATCGTCCGATTATGCAGAAGTATGCTCATCCATTGATGCCGTATGGCGTTCTTGTAGTGATTTTGTTCGTTGTATTGTGGGTTGCTTCGCAGTTGCTTTACTCCAACCTCACAGCATTCACAGAAGAAATCCCCGCTCTAACTGATCAACTCAATGATAAGTTGGCTTGGATTGAGGAGTTAGAAGTCAGAGGATACTCGTTCGATGTCAGTGGAGTAACTGCGCTGATTAGTCTGGACACCATCAACAACTACCTGACTGGTTTCGTCGGCTCGCTTGCAAGTTTCACCGCTAGCGCGGTGACAGTACTGATTTTCCTTCTATTCATCATCCTCGAGGCAGAGACACTGCCTCGACGGCTCAAGGCGGCTTATCCGGAAGATGTTGAGAGGATTGAGGCGGTTGCTAGTTCGTCTGGGGAGGGTATCAACACCTATGTGGTAACTCGCGCGACGGTTGCCTTAGGACAGGCAGTAGTAGCAGGCTTCGTACTTTGGTGGCTAGGTATTCCGGGTTGGTTCATGTGGGCTTCTATCACCTTCATGATGGACTTCATCCCATATGTGGGGGCACTAATTTCTCTCATACCGCCAATCTTCCTAGGCTTCATCGTACTAAGTCCGACTTGGGCGATTGGATTGATTCTGATTCTAGTACTCAACCAGCAGGCTTGGGGGGCTATTGTTGAGCCTCAGTTGGCGGGTCAGAGGCTAGACATGTCGCCAATTGTTCTACTGCTGCTAGTTGCATTCTGGGGCTGGGCGTGGGGAGTGATGGGTATGGTTCTAGGAGTTCCTCTTGCTGTAATCATGAAGATTGCACTTGAGTCGGACCCAAGGACTCGTCCAATTGCGCTAATGTTGTCTAGAGATCCGTCCCCTCCAGAGTGATGGGTTTTGATTACGCTCTCTCAACCATTACAGCGAGTATTCCGTCGGCTCCAATTCTCACGGTCTCAGATTGCGAGACATTGTGCAGCCCCTTGGTGGAAAGTGAAAACTCAGAGCCGTGTATTTCCCACTGGGCTCCTTCGATTTGCACATTGCTGCACGAAGTGAGTGCGAAAACCGAGAATTGAGTTCCCTCGCTGATTATCAATTCTCTTTCCTCAGAATGAATTCTGTGAGTGATTGAATCCCTGTGATGCAACCGGATTGAGGGGCCTGGTAGAGCTTCGCAAAGTGCAGCCCAATTGCCCAGTTGATGGCTACTTGAACCGCCATCGCATCCTACGACATCAATCTCCTGGAATCCTCTTTGAGCAAGGAGGTTGAGAGATTTCACAAGATCGCTACTCGACTGGTCGGCAAGTTCGGTCATCTCTCCGTCCCAGTTCTCAGAGATGGAGTCCAAATCACCGAGTACCTCAGAAACATCATATCCAGATTGAGATGCTTTGTCAGCACCTCCGTCGATTCCGAATATGGCGGCTCCGTCGACTAATCCAGCTAGGATGGTATCAGAGGGCGGGTCGCCATTACACCATACTAGGGCGCGCACTCACTCACCTCTTCCTCGCGGTGACTCTGCCCTCTACCACGAGGTCGACATCGTTGAGTTCGATTGTGGGGTCGAGCATGACTCCGCGAACATGAATACCGACATTGGCTGAACCCCCTAGAGCTGAATTGTCACCAAATCCGAAGTATGCCGCACCACGTACAACTTGGTCCTCTAGGCGCTTGCCAGATATCTTGGCTCTGGGATTCATACCAAAGCCAAATTCTGCTACTGTATTGACCAAATTCGCTCGACTGGGGCGTAGTCCAACTCTGGCCTCGTCTAGAACTTCCTGCAACTTTCCAGCCGTCTCGCCCCCGGAAATACCTACGACCAAACCATCCTCGACGAGGAACGTGATTGGTTCTTCGAGTAGAGCCCCTTCCCAAGACCCGTCAATTACAATCTTGCCACTCATCGATTGTTCCTGAGGCAATACGAATACCTTGCCGGCTGGTAAGTTGGTAACTTGGCCCGGACGATTGCAGATGCCGTTGTCTTCCAGTACCCATCTAGCACCGGTTCGAAATCTGATATCAGTTCCAGCCTCAGTAGTAACTCTGACATCGCGCCGCCTTCGGAGAAGTGGGTTCAGTCCGGATATCTCTTTCTGCAAGGCGTTGTAATCAGCAGTCATTCCACCTGAAGCCATCATCTCCTGTGTAATTCCTGGCATCGAGGCAATTCTGGCACCTTCACGGGACGAGGTTAATCTTGCTCTGGTATGAGTGAGTGAGTTCTTAGTGGCTAGCAGTACTACATTCTGTCGTCTCATGAGGTCTCCGACCGAGGCCGGTGGCTCGTTGCCCTGCATGTGACTGCGTGGCATCATCATCATCAGGATACGATCAGTTACTTCGGATGCGGCCTCGTAAAGAGCCCGGCCGACCTCTGAAGTTGTAGGATCGGTCACGACCAGCACATTCTCATGTGGTCTTACTTGCATACATGTGCGGATTACCGAGCGGGCAGCGGTAAGCATCTCCTCCTCGAGGTCTTCCTCATCGGCCTCTGCTTGGTCCTGCTCCTCGGACATCTCTCTCGACCCGTGATGAGAGTTCCGTTATTCAAGACAACTATGTCATGTCAAATCATCTCACCATGCCAGTCATAGGTAGAGCAGAGCTGCGCATAGTGATGGAAGGGGTCCGTACGGTACGCATCGTGGCCGCTCTAGCAGTGGCCGCTATGCTTGCCGGAGGTTGGATGATGAATGTCTCTTCTGACAATCAGCCACTCGATTTCGTTGAAGATGAAGCCAGGGGCGAAGCGGGAGCCTTTGCCGATACTGCTCCAGAAGAAGACAGTCGCGAGGGAGATGATGGGGGGGAGCCTGAAGCCGAGCAAAATCAAGGTGAAGAGGAGGAGGACGATGTTTTGCCCGAACAGTTAATCGCTGGTGGGGCGGGGGCGTTAGGATCTCTTCTAATCGGCTCTGCGTTCTTTGAATTCATCAAAGTCACTGTACTGGTTGCTCTGGTCTCTCCTATGCTCGCGAGGATGAAGAGTAATCGCGAAGATATGTTGACTCGTGGTAGATTGCTAGGTTATCTGGAGGCTAATCCTGGGATTCACTTCTCTGCACTTAGAGACGCGCTTGGGCTTGCCAACGGTGTTACGGCCTACCACTTGAATTTCCTCGAGTCGTCAGGTCAAATCATCTCATGGAGAGATGGTAAGCTGCGTCGCTATGCTATTTCGAGTCTGACAAAAGAAGAAGTAAGCAAAATCAGAAATCCGATTTCAGGGACTAGGTTGGCTATTCTCGAGGTATTAGCAGATACTGGAAATCTAGGAATGTCGGGCCCGGACATCAGTAAAAAGTTGCAAATCTCTAGGCAATTGCTTAGTCACCACCTTTCTGAATTGAGGAATGGTGGTATGGTTGAGGCTGCTTCGGAATCCAGAAGACCGAATTGGAAAGTCTCTAACTCAGGTCTTGATGCTCTCACGGCATCAAAGGAAGTCTCTCGCATAGAGGCGGGGGCTTGACTTTGAGAGATGCCAAAGGTAATTGCTTGAAGTCAAGCCCGTCATAGTGTGCGCGCAGCCCCCTCTATGGTCGTCATACTGATGCTCTCGGCATCCCTAACAGGATGTTTTGGAGATGATGCTGTAGCGCCCGAGCCTGACGAAGAGGGTTTGCCTCAAGGCTGGTTTGTCACCGGGGCTGATGGTCTTCCGGTAGATGTCGAAGCACTCAATCTCAGCTTTGTGTTCAGTAATGTAGGTGAGGATGGTGCTGAGCCTAGCATTGGCATCACATCAAGTGGTTGCATGTTCTTCACAGCGTTTGAGAAGGTGATGCGTTCGTGTGACTATGGGCAGTCATGGGAGCACATGAACTCAATCTGGCAGCATCCTTCTACTAGCGACCCATGGCTATGGGTCGACCCGGTGACTGACCGTATCTTCGATGTTCAGATGGTCGGTCTGCTGACTACATGGATTGCCTGGAGCGATGATGATGGTGTTAACTGGCTAGGTAATCCGCATGACTCGGGGCCGATTCCTCTTAATGATCACATCAAACTCGGGTCGGGCCCATGGACAGATGACGGGTATGGTTTGGCTGGAGGTCTGACAAGTAACATCTACGAGACCGCTGTGTACTTCTGTTACAACAAAGGAGTTGGAATCTTCTGCTACACGAGTTTCGATGGAGGAGCTAGTTTCCAGTTTGGAGGACAAGTGTTTGGCCTAGTTACTACTAATGGAGGGTTGCATGGCGCCATTACCACAGCACCTGATGGGACTGTGTATGTCACCCCTAGAGTAGCCACACCCACAATCGTATTCTCGAAAGATAACGGCTTCAGTTGGGAGCAAAGGACGATGGGTGAAGATGTGGGCACGCCCAATCCACGCAAGAACTCTGAAGTTGCAACAGATAGTGAGTCTAACGCTTACCATGTTTGGGTGGGGGCTGATCATGGAATCTACATGTCACGCAGTACCGATTCGGGCAACACTTGGGAGCAAGAGAGTGCACGGCTCAGTCCTGCTGAGGTAATCTCGACAACATTCCCTCACATAGATGCTGGAGACCCTGGAAGAATTGCAATCACCTACTTAGGAAGTGAGAATGGTAGTGCGCTGAACACATCGAATATCGATGGTGTTGCATGGGATGGTAATCCACACTACGCACCCGCCAATGTCAGCTATTACCTGTACATCACATACAGCCTCAATGCACTCGACCCCGAACCAGTGTTCCATACAGTCAGAGTCTCTCCCGACCCAGTGCAGGTAGGAAGTATCTGCCTGAATAGTGGTGATTGTAGGGATATCGGTGGCTCTAACCGCAATCTCCTCGACTTCAATGACCTACACATTGACAGAGAAGGTAGAGTGTATGTGGCCTTCGCAGATGGATGTATCGACTCATGCGCGAGCAGTAACAATTCGACTCCGGAAGACTCTCGCGGAAGGCTAGGTGCGGTTTACTATCTGGGAAGTGGTCCAAGTCTATTCGAATCTGTAGGTGATCTTGCAGAGTTTGAAATGTAGAGGTATGGATTGTACCCCAAGAAAGTGAATGATTATACATTCTTACCGTTATGATAGTCCATGAAGAAGCAAACAATGACCATCTTGGCCGCGGTCGCGGTTCTACTACTAATGACACAAACAGTCGTTGCAGATGACCATGAGGAGGCCACTGAAGGAGAATCCAATGTGATAATCGATGTTGTCCTACCATTATCCTTGGCTTTCATTATGTTTTCACTGGGGTTGGGATTAACAACATCTGATTTTGGTTTGGTTTTTACCGAGCCCAAAGCCTTCGCGATTGGGATAACAAATCAGATGTTAGTTCTGCCAATTATTGGTTTCAGTGTTGCCACAATACTGGGTCTATCTGGAGAGATGGCAGTGGGCCTGATGATTCTCGCTTGTTGTCCAGGTGGTGTGACTTCAAACATCTTGACGAAGCTTGCAAAAGGAGACACTGCTCTTTCAATTTCATACACCGCCGTAGTTAGCGTAGTCACAGTAATCTCTCTTCCTCTGATTATTGGTTTCTCGATGGATCATTTCATGGGCGAGGCTGCCCCTGACATCGACATTCTCAGTTTAGGAGTTACAATGTTCATGTTGACCGCACTACCGGTGACGGTTGGTATGCTGATGCGAAGATATTCTCCAGACCGGACTGATAAGATTGAGCCGCGGGCGAGTAAACTTGCTGCAGGACTGTTTGTCATCATTGTGATTGCTGCAATAGTTAGTGAATTTGATACTTTGATGGACAACTTGGGCACCTTGGGCCCTGCAGTCATTATTCTCAATGTGGTAATGTTGGGAATAGGATGGAGCAGTGCCTCAGTATTCGGATTGAATGAGCAGCGAGCTACCACCGTGGCTATCGAGAGCGGTATACAAAATGCGTCTGTAGGGATAACCGTTGGTGGGTTGATTTTGGCGCCGACTGCAGGTGCTACACTTTCCACTTTGAGTCTTCCTTCGGGAGTATATGGCGTGCTGATGTACCTCGTGATTGCTCCGTTCTTATTCTGGCGAAGGAACAGTTCAGTGCAAGAATAGTCGGGTGCTTGTGAAAAGCATCGCCATGCCATGCTCATTGGCGGCATCGATTGAATCCTGATCTCTCATTGAGCCCCCTGGTTGAACGACTGTTGCCACACCAATCTCATGCGCTGTGTCGATTCCGTCTCGGAATGGGAAGAATGCGTCTGACACCATCATCGATCCCCTTGCCCTGTCGCCAGCCCTGCGAGCGGCTATCCTGACTGCCTCAACCCTGCTGGTCTGTCCCGGTCCCACACCGACAGTGGCACATCCGGTTTCTGTTCTAGCAACGAGAAGAATCGCGTTCGACTTCACTTCTGCGAGTACGGTTGAGCCGAAGCGAGCGAGTGCTACTTCCGAGTCATCGGTCTGTTTGTCGGTGACGCACTTGACTTGCCCCCAGTCGATTCCTGGGGGGCCTTGGACTTGAGCCAGCCAGCCACCATCGAGTTGCCGCAATCTAACCTCTTCTACACGGGGTTCGATGGGGTTGAGTGTTAGCATTCTGCGGTTCTTCTTGGATGACAGAATCTCGAGTGCTTCTGGCTTGTAGCCAGGTGCTATCATGCACTCAAAGAAGTGATCACCAATGGCCTCGGCTGTTGCTTTCTCAACTGTCTGGGTGAATGAGATGACGCATCCGAAAGCACTCTCTGGATCGCTTGCAAGTGCATTCTTCCATGCTCCAACTTGTGTTTGGTCAACTGCAGCACCGCAAGGGTTGGTGTGCTTGATGATTACACATGAATGTGGCTCATTGGAACAGGTGACTTGTAGTGAGCGTGCGAGTTTGAGAGCCCCGTCTAAGTCGAGATAGTTGTTGTAAGAAAGTGGCTTACCCCCATGCTGAACTGCAGCAGCAAGGCCCGTGAACTCGCCGGCTGCAGGATAGAATGCTGCAGGCTGGTGCGGGTTCTCGCCGTAGCGTAGGCTCGTTTGCTCGCCAGTAGAGAGATGGATGCGTGAGGGTATATCCTGACCGATGAATCGGTTCTCCAACTCATTGGATACTGCTGCATCATAGGCGGCTGTAGTCTGAAATGCAGCAAGGGCCAGACTCTGCCTTTCCTCTTGGGAAACACCGGATGGGTTGCCGTCTGCCTGTGCCAATGAATCTAGTACCCCTGAATACTGAGTGGGGTCGGTTAGTACGACGACATCGGCATGGTTCTTTGCAGCGGAGCGTACCATAGTCGGGCCACCGATGTCAATCATCTCGATGAGTTCTGAATTAGAAACGGGTGGGATACGCGCAGCAGTGTCTTCGAATGGATAGAGATTGATGCAAACCAAATCAATGGTACCATATCCGAGTTCGGCCAGCATGGACATGTCATCCTCATTGTTGCGTCGTGCTAGTATGCCACCATGCACTGCTGGATGGAGTGTCTTGACGCGACCATCGAAGACTTCCGGGTGTCCGGTTGCCTCTGAAACATCAGTGACTTCTAGGCCCGCTTCCCGCAGTGTGCGAGCGGTGCCACCGGTAGACAATATCTGCCAACCCAAGGCAGATAGTGACCTGCCTAAATCGATGATGCCTTCCTTGTCCCATACGCTGAGTAGCGCGCATGGTTGTGCCATGTGGATGCGTGTGTGCGAGGGACTTGAAGAGTTCGTACGCGACTAGTCTCCTCGAGCGGAGATTACCTGATCTATCCTGAGCATGCTCATTGCTGTCTCAGTTGCTGACTCTAGTCCTTCCTCAATGACTGCCCTAGGATGCCAGACGCCTATTGTTGGGCCTACGGTGCCTTCGGGAGTGATGCCCGTGAATACATCCTCGTTTGCTGCCGCTCTCAATTCGAGAATGCGGTCGAGTGTATCTCCTCCAGAGTTCTCGACCAATGTAGCCGGGATAATCTCGAGGGCTCGAGCGTAGGCGTCCATCGCCAGTCTTGCTCGCCCCGGTTCTTTCTCGGATGCGTGACGAACAGCTGCCGCCATCCTAGTGTGGATCGATCCGGCTCCTGGGAGTAACTCATTGTCTGCTAGAGCGATTGAAGATGCCCTGAGTGAATCATGTAGGCCTCGAATAATCTCCTCAGTGGCGGTGTCCCCTCCCCCTCCGACCTCGATAGTCACTGTTCTTGGGTTAAGGCACCCATCAATTCGGATGATGTCCTCAACCTGGTCTGAAGCTTCTCTCCTCTCCCAGTCTAGTGACCCGCATACTCCTAAATCCTCGGCAACGATGTCGAGTATTGAATCGACAATATTTGCTCCTGTTGCCTCTGCGGAGTTCCTGAGTTCTGATTCATCTAACTCACCAACCGCGATGATATCGGAGTCAGAGAGTCTGTGTAGAATGTCGCGGTCTACTTCTCCAGAGCATAGAACAACTCCAGCCCCGCTGGAGATTACAGCATCTGCAATTGCATCTTTGCGTGACTTTTCTGCGTCTACAAACGAGTCGAGTTGGTCGGCACTGGTGATTTTAATCTCGGCGTTTCTAGTCATCGAGCGGATCTTCAAATCACCCCCCAGTACGGCGACCTTAGCGTTCTCAAGGTGATTTGGAAGATTGTCCATCAAAACTCTTCGATTGACAACAACACCTCGGATAAGCCTCGAGTCTCTCAGACCGCCTGTACCGGTCTTGAACATCGCAACATGCTCGGCAGAAGCATTCTCACGGTTTTCAGCAAGTACGCTGAGAGCCTCCGAGATAATTGCTGAGAAGTGTTCCAATGCAGCCTCTGCGCCCTTTCCACGAAGTGCGGTCTCAGCGACTGCGGTGAGCCTGTCCTCAGAGGCGTCTCGGGTATCGATATCCATCTGCTCGATACAGGTGTTAAGACCCAGTCTGTATCCTTCTACGAGTGTTAGTGGATGCAAACCCTTGCGAAGCAGGTTGTTGGCCTCCTCAAGCAGAGCTCCACAAAGAAGCATGGTCGTTGTGACGCCGTCTCCACAGGCTTCCTCCTGTGAGTTGCCCATTGAGACCATCATCTTGGCAGCGGGGTGCTTGACCATCAGTTCGGCCACAATCTTAGCTCCGTCATTGGTTATGGCTGTGTTGCCATCGGTCTTGTACAGCATCTTGTCCAAACCGCGTGGACCCAAAGTAGGCTTCAGAAGGTCAGAAAATACCCTTGCTGCGGCAATTAGTTTCTCCTGAACATCTGTGCCGCTGGTAACCGTAGTATTGGGATTGACAATCACCACCGGTGGTTTGCCCGCACCCTCGCTCATGGATTCGGGCGACCCTAGGGGTCGCCATGAATGCTTTGAGTGGATAAATACCAGAAAAATGGTGAATCGGGAGACAATATCTATCCGTTCTAAGGATAGGCAATGGTCATGAGAAGAGATGCTGTAGTGGTGACTCTTATCCTATTGGTTGGGACAATCGGTGCATTCGTCCCAGTATCTTCAGCTCAGGCTGGTATATTCCCTGAAGTAAACCTGACCTGCGAAGAACCAACAGAGGAAATGGAGGTTTATCCTGGAGCAACTAGGACGGTGTTGGTTAACTGTAAACTAGAAAATCCAACCTCATATAACGAGCAGGTCGACATCACAATACAGGCTGGTGCATTTGCAGCAGCAGGACCTCAATCGGCCACAGTTGCGGGAAATTCTGAGTTGGATTTCCAAGTTGTGTTTAGAGGAGAGGAGACGCAAAGCCCCGGTCAATTCCCGGTCAATATTACCGCTAAGGTTGTTCAAGCGAATGGAATCGATGTTAGCTTGTTCACCTCTGAAGAGAGCGTTGAACTCATGATTGAGGTTGCTGCTTTCGTCAGTTGTCAGCAAAACTTGGGACAAGGTGGAGGTACACTGGAAGCGGGACAATTAATCGTTTTCTCAACCTCGATATCTTGTACTAGTAATGAGGATTCGACCACCAAATTTCGCCTTGTGATGATATCAGACAACGGCGATTCTTCTTGGCCTTCCGGGTTCGTGGATCAAAGTGCGACATGTGAAATTCAGATTCAAGCTGGTGGCTCCTCAAATAACTGCCAATTCCAGATTACGACTCCCTCGAATCTCGCAGATACCTGGGAAGGGTGTATCGTCGTATTAGAACAGGATTGGGATACTCCCGATTCTTGTCCTAGTTACAGGATTGATATCAAAGTAGAGCCGAAAACTATCGGAATAGGGGCTTTAGAATTAACTGGAAATAACTCTATTTTTGGAGAGTATGAAGAAGAGTTTCCGATAATTATCGGTGGAGTTGCTGTAGTTCTAGTGCTCACTATCCTAGTAGTAGTGATTCGTCGAAGGCGTCGCTCATTCGACGATTAGAACATGCCATCTGAGTGAAAGTGCTGCAGCTAGACCTATGGCAAGAGCGGGGGCTAGTGGCCACCCAAATGTATTGGTGAACATTGCAAACAGGAGTAGTGTTGCTGCACCGGTGGATGTCACATCGACTAGTGTGTCTCTAGAGAAACCAGACTGGTTGGTTATGTGGTCTCGATTCTTGATTGCGAGTGCGATTAGGGCCAAAGCGCCTACTAAAATCAGATGCCCTACGACCCACCCCATGGAGGCCCCAAAAGCCGCATCGAGAGTGTCTTGGAAACCTCCCAATACAGATGAGGCGAGGTCGACCATGTCGCCGCGAGAGGAAGTCCGCACTTGAATTAAATGACCGAAGCCCCTTATCGTGCGTACCCAATCGTGGCCTTGTGAGCGAAGACAAGCAGAGGTTGCTCGTTGTCAAAGCGGCCATGGTCGCGAATGGTGGTGCAGCTCGCGATCTAATGCGTAATCTGCCTCACATAGCCGAGCGATTTGAGGTCAAATTCGCATGCCTTAATCTGCTCGATTCGCAGCGTTCTGAACTTTTGTCGAATGGTATACCAGTGCTCGAACCTGTTAACCAATGGAAGGCAGGCGAGGGTTTGCTAAACGAGATTACAGCTGGCCAAGAGCGTAGCGCGGCTACTGCCTGGAAAAGGCATGAGCAAGTACTTGATGCAATCCAGTGGGCCGATTCTATTCATCTCACAGGAGGTAATGGATCGATGGAGTTCCCGGCCTTCGTACCTGCGGACAAACCCCTACATTTGCACTATCTAGAGTCTAAACCCGGTATCCATGATGATGTCAGCCACCTCAATCCGGACGGTAGTGGTGGCTGGAGACCGGGGCTGATGCATATTCTGCAGACGATGCAGAGGAGGCGGATTGAGAAATCCTTCAGAGGTTTTGCTGAGAATCCCCTATGGACTGTGTCTGCAAACTCCGGGTTCTCTGCAAGTAATCTACAGCGAATATACGGAATCAAAGGCGGGGTTCTATATCCATCTGTTGATCTTTCAGAGTTCTCCAGGGTTGCTACCGCTACTGAAGGTGATTCGATTGGTAATCTAGGGTTGTCTGAAGGAGAATATGCTGTAACAGTCGGACGATTATCTCGATTCAAGGGAATTTACGAGGCTGTCGAACATCTTGTAGGAAGTGGATTGGGACTCGTGGTAATTGGAGGAGGAAAAGAGAGTGAAAACGCTGCACTTCGGAGTTATGGAGAGAGAAATGGTGTTTCAGTCAAAGTACTCTCGGGGCTCAATATGCCAGTTATGCTAGCAGTCATGAGAGGTTCGGCAGCAGTAATTGGCCTAGCTCACGGAGAGGCTTTCGGTTTGACCCCCATTGAAGCAATGGCTCTAGGGGTTCCTCCAGTTTTTGTCAATGAAGGAGGATATACCGAAACGGTGGTTGACCAACTGAATGGCAGACTGGTCGAGAGAGGAGATATTGATGCTTGGAATCGTGCGCTCGAACAAGCTCGGGATTCTGGCACTAGGGAGCGTTGGGCTCGCAACGGACTTGCTCGTATCGAAGAGTTGGGGCTTACACCGGAGAATCATGCGCAGAGCCTTCATACAATCATCAGCGAGGTATGAGATGTCTGCCGAGGTTTCGATTGAGGATTCCAATTGGTTGGTCGGTTTGGCTGGCCTTGCTGGTGTCGAATCGGTCACTCCTATGGATGGTGGTTGGGACAATTCAAACACACTTCTCACCCTTAGCGATGGTACCCGTTTCGTGCTCAAGATCTGGTATGCTCAAGATGAGTTTGGTGTACAAACCGTGATTGAACAGCAGTTGCATTTGCAACATCATGGTATCCCTACATCTGTGCCTATACAGTTCAGTGATGGTTCTCGTTACATTATGAGAGATGGGTTTGCGTGGACACTTCTGCCCTTCGTGGAAGGAGGTATGCTTGGCACAGATGAGGGTGCCCTAGAGAGCCTCGGAGAGACAATTGCAAAGATGCAAGCGGTTCCTCTCACAGATTTCTTCCCTCGAGATTACAGGATGGGATGGAGCATGTTTGAGAAGATGTTCAAAGAATCTGGTCCTGTCTCGCAGTGGCACGAATTCATGGTACTTCTAAAGGGCGAGGTAGACCGATTGAGAGTGGAAATCCCTGATGATTTACCCGAGGGGATTCTCCACGGTGACTTATTCCCAGACAATGTTCTAGGAGGGAGTAAAGTTGCTGCAATTATTGATTTTGAAGAGACATGGATTGGTCCTCGAATATTCGACCTCGTGATGGCTTTCGTCGGATTCGGCTGGCTCGAAGGCGTACCAATGCAGGATCGCTGGGAGGCTTTGTTGGCCGGTTACGAATCTGTGAATCGTCTGACTGACGACGAAAGGGCGGCTCTGCCTGCTATGCATCGATATGCAACGCTCTCAATTGGAGCCTGGAGATATTGGAAGCATGTAATGAGAGAACCGGATGCGGAGCTCGCGGATAGGTATCTCGAAATGGTTGATAGGCTCGGAGTTGAGTTCGAGTTTTAGGAGAGGTTTGGATGGGGGTAATTCATTCTGTTAATGTTAGTGAAAATGGTGGAGTTCCCAAGCTTCCTATTCGCGCCGCGACAATCCGATTTGAAGGAGTTGAGGGGGACCACAATAAGTTCCGCACTGAGAAAAAGGGAGGAGATCCTGGAAGGGCCGTGAATCTCTTTTCTCTTGAGAGAATAGAGCAACTGCAAGCCGAGGGGCATGCCATAGAGGTGGGTTCAACTGGTGAGAATCTAACTATAGAAGGTGTTGAATGGGATGAATTGGAGGTCGGAGTTGTCCTCAAAATAGGAAGTGCGATGGTCGAGTTGAGTGAGCCTTGTGCACCTTGTTGGAAGATCGGTGATTCGTTCAATTCTGGGAATTTTTCAAGGATAGACCATGACAAGGAAGTCGGTTGGTCAAGATGGTCAGCAAGGGTGGTTGAAGAAGGACTCGTGAGTGTAGGAGATTCTGTTCAGATTCTTCCGTGAGATGCTTCGCCATTGTGATATACGCTGGAGGACTCGCTGTTGCTAAGCAGAGGTACCCGAGTGGTCAAAGGGGCTGGGATGAGGTCCCAGTGCGTAGTGCTTCGCAGGTTC
>DAQX01000026.1:111951-112247 GCA_002503055.1 Euryarchaeota archaeon UBA86
AGGTCCCAGTGCGTAGTGCTTCGCAGGTTCAAATCCTGTCCTCTGCACCACTCTTCTCACTTAGCGGCGCTTAGGCAGTTTCTTAGCGGCTCACACCCCAAGGGGTGTGTGGGTCGAGTACTCAGTGTCTTGATGTTAGTCAGTCTGATGCTGATTTCGATAGCCCCTCTCAGCCATCCTTCAGAGCTGTCTGAAGATACTAGAATCAACTGGACAGGGTCTGATACTGGGTCTAAGATCAGCTATACCGATGAGCATACTACAGCCACCATTGGCCCCTCGGATAGGCTTGCAGA
>DAQX01000026.1:112636-114009 GCA_002503055.1 Euryarchaeota archaeon UBA86
TATTCTGGCAGTGGTGCGGGTAATGCTGCATACATGCACCTGTACGATAGTGTCCATGAAAACGAGCATTTGCTCTTGACACCTAACGGGAACTTCAACTGGATAGGCCTGCGATATTGGAATGCTACAGATGCTTGCTGTAACTACTTCAACAGCAATGTGGATGATGTCGGATACCTCGTGGGTCTGATTAACGAGGCTATCCAAAACTACGGGGCCGACCCAGATGGAGTAATCGTGACTGGTCTATCCAATGGCGGTTTCATGAGTCATAGGATGGCTTGTGATGCTGGTAATGTAATTCGGGCCATTGTTGCCCTGAATGGAGTGACTTGGGATGACTTCTCCGACTGCAAAGATACTGGTCGCCCTGACATCCTGCATGTCCACTCGACCGCTGATGGTGTGATTTGGTACGACGGGGGGTCTCTTGCGGGTACTGACTATCCTTCAGCCAATGAAACGGTGAACTACTGGGCCGACCGATCGGGATGTAATACCCAGTGGACATACCTAGGCGACAGAGATATCTCTGGAGACGATGGTCTGTTTGAAACGGAGGAGTTTGAGTTCCGCAACTGCGCCTCGGGTAACAGAGTAGCTCTTTGGAGAATTAATGGAGGAACTCATGTTCCTCCTTTGAATGACCCAGGTTGGGCTGACCAGACACTAGAATGGGCTCTAGATGGCTTTGTTCGAGACTCGGACGGAGATGGTTACCGTGATGATGTTGATTTGTTCATCTACAATCCAGATGAATGGGCTGACAATGATGCAGATGGGTGGGGAGACAATATCGACGACTGCGACTTAGATCCGACTGGTTATCAGGATGTGGACGGCGACGGAATATGCTACCCTCAGGATTTGTTTCCAAACAACCCCAATGAGTGGGCTGATGCAGATGGAGATGGCATTGGAGATAGATCGGATGCTGACGATGATAACGATGGTGTGGCCGACTACTACGACGCATTTCCCCTAGACCCTAACGAATGGGACGATACAGACGGAGATGGAATAGGAGATAATGCCGATACCGATGATGATGGAGATGGTTGGGAAGATTCGATGGATGCTTTTCCACTTGACCCCAATGAGCACTCTGATTATGATGGAGATGGCAAGGGCGACAACGAGGATTGGGACGATGATAATGACGGTTGGACCGATGAGGATGAGTTGTCATGCATGACCGACCCTATGGATGAGAATAGTGGGCCATTGGATACTGATGGCGATTGGATTTGCGATTTGATGGATGATGATGATGACGGAGATGGTTCGCCCGACTCTGAGGATCTGTTCCCACTTGACCCGGCCGAATGGGCCGATGCTGACGAGGATGGAGTGGGGGACAATGCCGATGTGTT
>DAQX01000015.1 GCA_002503055.1 Euryarchaeota archaeon UBA86
GGCCATCCCTGAATGACAAAGTCCGTCATAATGGGTCTGCATTAATACGAGGTGACCACATCGAAGCACCATGGAAGGTTTCGCCGTAATGATGGCCATTCTCATGGGAATCAGCCTATCGGCCGCATCTGGCTTCAGAGTCTTCTTGCCCCCATTCCTTCTTTCAGTCGTAGCCAGATTAGATTTAGTTTGGTTCATGGATCTAAACCTGACAGGCACTCAATTCGAATTCTTCACCTCGACTCTAGCTATCATTATCCTAGGCATAGCTACCATCGCCGAGTTCGCTGGATACTATGTTACATGGATAGACAGCGCCTTGGACACAATAGCAACTCCTGCTTCGATTCTTGCTGGAATAGCGATGACGGCAATAGTTCTCGAAGGAACCGATCCAATCATCCAATGGGTCATCGCCGTGATTGCTGGAGGAGGTATCTCTGCTACAATTCAGTCAGCCACTGTGGCAACTAGAGGGCTGAGTTCAACCTTTACTTTTGGATTAGGAAATCCAGCGGTTGCTACAGGTGAGAATGTGGCCAGTGTAGCGCTAACCCTGATTGCAATTCTAATCCCATTCATATCGGCCTTCGTGGTAATCTTACTCTTGGCACTGTTAGCTAGATTAAACAGGAAGAAGAAAGAAGAAGATCAGTGAAGAGGTTCTAGGCACTCCTGTCCCCTCATGTATGGTCGAAGTACTTCGGGAATAGTAACACGGCCATCCTCGGTCTGATTTTGTTCCATGATAGCAACAAGTGCCCGACTGGTTGCTATTGCAGTTGAATTTAGGGTGTGTACAGCCTCGTTTCCTTCCGAAGTTCTGAACCTCATTCTCAGTCTATTGGCCTGGTAGTCGGTACAGTTGGAACAAGATACGACTTCCTTGTACTGACCAGCACCCGGAAGCCATGCCTCTAGGTCGTACTTTCTAGCAGCCACAGTGCCCATGTCTCCTGTACAGATATTCACTACCTGGTAGTGTAGCCCCAGACTGTCCCACATGTCTACAGCGTTGGTAAGCAAATCCTCGTGATGGCCCCAGGAATCATCAGGATGAGAGATGACTATTTGTTCGACCTTTGTGAATTGATGAACTCTCCATATCCCCCTGTCGGACAAACCATGAGCCCCAACCTCGCGACGGAAGCAGGATGATACTCCGACCAGTTTGATTGGCAACTCGCTTGGCTCGATTACCTCATCCATTCTCATAGCGGTAAGTGGGTGCTCACTGGTTGCAATCAGGTAGTATTTGTCGGGTTCAATACCATACATCACAGTCTCAAAATCTGCTAAATCGGTAACTCCCTCGTAAGCCTCTCTATTCATCATCAATGGAGGTTGAACGAGTGTGTATCCACGCTGCATCAGGAAGTCAGCACCATACTGCTGCAGCGCCATCTCAAGTCTAGCCAAGTCCCCTTGCAGGAAGTAGAATCTACTGCCAGAGACTTTTGCACCTCTGGCTTGGTCGACCCAACCATTCATCTCAATCAGATCGTTGTGATTCCTAGGCTCAAATCCAAGCTCTTTTTTCTCACCGTGCATACTGTGGAGGGTATTCTTCTGATCGTCTTCCCCGATGGGAACCTCTGCATGAAGGATGTTTGGAATACTCATTCGCAGTTCATCCCTCTTGGCTAGATGCTCGTCCGATAGATTGGACAAGTCGTCTATCTTTGCACCTATGTCCGCGACTTCTGCTAGAATCTTGTCTGCAGCCACAGAATCACCGGACTTCTTGGCCTCAGCAATTCCTCTCGCTGCCTCGTTTCGGGACTTCCTGAGTTGGTCGACTTCGTATCTCGCCTTGCGCCATTCCTCGTCTAGCCGGATGACCTCGTCTATGTTCTCGTAACCGAGGCCACGCCTGTCATGGTCGGCCCTAATGATGTCTGAATGCTCCCTGAACATGCTGATATCTAGCATAATGACCAGTCTGAGGGGCTAGTCCGTGAGCCTTCAATCAATCGGACGATTACTCACAGGAAAGATATGTCCTGCCATAGTGCGGCTGGTCCTAGGAATATGATTCCTGAAATCAAATACCCCAGAATACTACCTCCGTTGAGCAGTGGTAGACCTGCTTGAGCCTGCCCTCGCGCAACCTGAGTCATCAGAGCAACATATCCGCACAATCCACCGACTAGAGTTCCGAGTCCGACTGCCAATTGTCCGGTGTACATGGAGCCGAAGATATATGTCAATTCAGTCCCTCTCTCGGGCAAGAAAGAAACAGCTGAGATAACCAGCATCCCAGGGAAGATGACATCTCCAAGACCCATGAAAAGAGCATCCCTACCCCCCTTCTTCGGTTTGACATTTGGAGCAGGGTCATCCCAATCCATTTCCGCGAGAGTCTCATCTTGCATCACACTCTCTCCCTCATCGATGAATGAGTAACCCCTTTCCTTTGGCGCTACAAGAAGAACTGGTAACTTGTTCTTGATCATGGTATCAGCGAGTTCGAGCATATGCTTACTGCTGTTTACAGCCCAATGATCGTAAATTGCTGCTGCAATCATGAACGCGATTATCAGAACAGGTACGAAAGAGACTCCAATCAGAGTAATCACACCCGCTCCAACTAGAACTCCAACCGTGTTTACAACATACCACTCGGGATACTTCACAAGCAATATCATCAGACCCAAACTTCCCGCAAATGTAGAGAATAATGTCAGATTAGCAGACGATATCCCTAGCAGGTAGTATAGTAGTGAGATGTATGGCAATAGAATGTAGAACAAACTCATTCCTAATGCAAAGAGTACAATTCCTTTGATGATGTAGTCTAGTCCTTTCCGAGCAAGCCAGATGATTACTACAGTGAAAATCAGAATGAACATCATCTCCATGGCCACATAACCGCCTTTGGACGCTCCTTCCTCACCGAATGCCCTAGCCTCGGGGATGTCGTAAAGTGGCTGGATACTGAGACCTAGTAGGATTGTGCCGACAAACATCCCGCCCATGCTTACCATGGAGGCCCACTGTTGCCGCATCACCTCGACGATGCCCTCAGACTCTCCATCCATACCCCCACGAACTTCATGGGCCATATCACCTTGACCCGTTCACGCACACCAGCGAAATACAGGAGGAATCGGTATCGGCCCACGCGAATGGCTAGATTCACGCATCCCTATGGGGATGAAACTGGGCCTGGAAAACTGCCGGATTCTATTATCCAGATTAGGCCAACCTCACCTTGACTTCCCTTCAGTTCATGTTGCGGGTAGTAACGGTAAGGGATCACTATGCGTCCAACTGTCTGCTGCTGCTTCAGCAAGTGGTCTGAAAACGGGGTTATTCACTTCTCCACATCTAGTGACTGTGGAGGAGCGAATCCGAATTGATGG
Source organism: Euryarchaeota archaeon UBA86 (assembly GCA_002503055.1). Classification (GTDB taxonomy): domain Archaea; phylum Thermoplasmatota; class Poseidoniia; order Poseidoniales; family Thalassarchaeaceae; genus Thalassarchaeum. The sequence continues at coordinate 3,366 of DAQX01000015.1, forward strand.
CAGACCGATTGCACCAAAAAAATTCGATAGAGCACTTACCAAGGTAATGGAAGCCTCAGAGCTGAATCCCAAATGCAGTCCTACTTATTTCGAGACCACTTTCCTTGCAGCAATGGTGGCATTCAGTGAGGCAGGAGTGCAAAGAGGAATTATTGAGACTGGGATGGGCGGTAGGCTTGACGCAACTAGGCTGGTGAATGCAGATTTATGCTTCTTGACCACCGTATCGATGGAGCACAGTGAATATCTTGGCGAAACTCTTCGTGAAATCGCATTTGAGAAAGTCTCAATCCATCGTCCAGGAGTCCCTATGATTGCATTGGAGCATGCGGACTCCGAAGTCACAGAAGTAATCGAAGAAATCGCAGGTTCCGATCTATCTTGGTGGATTAGTCAGAGTGAAACTCCGTGGAATAACTACGCAGCCATGGTGAATGAAGCAGCAACTATTCTCGGATGGTCATCTAACTCCACACAATGTGTCTGGCCAGGTCGCTCTCCGGGATTCGGTAGTGACTGGGTTGAGGGTATTACAACGAGAATTAGTGCTGCTCACAATGCAGAGAGCTTGGCAGCCGACCTTTCCCAGGTCGAAAGGCCGTGTGTAATCCTACTAGGAATGACTGCAAAGAAAGATCTCAAAGAGACCCTCGCATCGCTTGTTAGTCAATTCCAATCAAACTCTCTATTATGTGGATTGGTACTAACTCAACCAATTTCAGGACGTAATCCGGCGGTGCAGATTGAAAGCCTGAACAAGACACTGAAAGATTTGAACATCAAACCAGATTCTGCACATGAGAATCCATTGGAGGCTTTCAGAATCGCTTCCGAAATGGCAGTTGAAGGCAACTACGATCTCATTGTTCTGGGCAGCGTGTATTTAGTCGGGGATTTGTTTGGACATATGGCTGAAAGTAACGATTGGGATCTATGGGAATCTCTGTCTTCTCACTAAGAACCCAAGTATGATGACTTGCGGTGGTTCTCTCATAGTATGACCGAGAAGTCCGACGATAAGGTCGAAGTGAAAGTCGTCGTTGAGTCCAAGGACTCAGCATCGAAAGTTATACTCGCTGGGTTGACAGTTGTTCTTCTGGGTATTCTGCTACTTCTAGCATCAGGTGGCGGAGTAGACAGTATACTACCCAAATCGACTGTTTCTGATGGGAACTGTGGAGACGGAATAGACAACGACAAGGGAGGACAAGCAGATGAGGACGACCCTGATTGCTATGCCAATCCTTCAGTCTGGGAGGGTTATGATCCCAGCAGAACCGAGGCGAACCGAGATAACGACCCTCCCGGTGGGAGACCATGAGGTGTGAACCATGAGCGAGAAGTGGGACAAGAGATTTCTCGACCTAGCGACTCATATTTCCTCTTGGAGCAAGGATCCGTCTACTAAGGTCGGATGCGTAGTGGTGGGCGAAGACAGAGAGATCCGTTCTACTGGATTCAATGGTTTCCCACGTGGCATTAAGGATGATGAGGAGAGACTAGCAGACCGAGAGCAGAAATATCCTCTAATCTGTCATGCAGAGGAGAATGCGATTATGCATGCGGCAAGAACAGGAATCTCCCTCAAGGGAAATACAGCATATGTGACATGGCCACCATGCTCCAGATGCACAAGGTCTCTAATCCAAGCTGGTGTGTCAGAGGTAGTCTATCCTGCCGATATCAATATTCCAGACAGATGGCAGGATGATTTCGCAACTGCATCAGCCATGATGGAAGAGGCCGGAGTCAAGGTCAGAAAGGCTTAGGAAATTCTTTTCAGTATCTCTTCCAAGTTTGAGTACAGATCTCCGATTGAACCATCGTTAACCAAAACCAGATCTGCCATTTCAGCTGTTGCGTTCAGAGCTTGACCCGACTCATCCTTGGCCACGGCTTCTTTCTCTTCATTTGCAAAGAAAGTCTGCTTGTCCGAAATATCTCCAGTTCTAGCACGAGACTTGGCTCTCTGCCAGCGCGCCTCCATACCTGCTCGCACTTCGATTAGAACGAAATCTTCACGCTCTCGCAAGGCTTCTACTTCACCCGGAGTTCGAATTGAATCAATTACCGCATCCTTTCCATCTAGTCTCTCAAGTAACATTTCAGCCAGAATTCCTGGACCTCCGGTTCTACGCAACTCATTTCCACCTTCGATTAGATTCTCCCTTGATTCTTCAATTCCGTTTTCTTTTAGATAAACACGAATAGAGTCAGAACACGATTCACTTGCAAATCCCATGGAAACAAGCCAATCAACAACTGTGGATTTTCCAGAGGCGTAACGACCAGTCAGCCCAATCAGCACAGTATTACGATGTGAACACCGTGCATAGCGATTTCGTCAAGACCAGTACCTTCGAGTACGCGCATATTTCAACTCAGCATTGTGAATAGATCTGAGCAATCTAATCCTCTCGCCCTTCACATGTCCACGCATTATTCTGGTAGCAGTCTCCTCTGCTATCCCACGACCCATCAGACAAATCACTGCCTCAATCCCATGGTTTCGCACCAACTCTGCGTTCTTCTCCATCTTACCTCGAATGGTAGAATCTCTGCTGGAAACCCAATCGGCCAACATGTTCTCCATCCTCTCTGGGGCGCAAGCAAGCATCCTTCCATCGCAAGAAGAACATTCTCCGATTCTCTCTTCCATCCTGCCCACTCGACCTCGTCGTTTACTCTGACAGTTGAGGCAAATTAGAACCGCCCTCTCATTGACTAGACGAATCTCTAGCCTCTCTCTCAGTTCCTTGTCAGACCAAGATGGAAGTAACAGGTCACGTTCACCTTTGGGACTCATTCCGAGTGGCCCGATTGTCGTATGGGAGATTTCTATGGCGCCATTCTGAATCTCTCTCATCACATCCACGGTGGAGTCTATGTCCATTCTCTCGTGAAACAGTTTTTCGAGAGACTCCTCAATTACAGGAGTCCCTCGATACCTATCCATCAATCCCTCCAGATTGACCTTCCTTGGATCTACACCTTTTGCCAGCACTCCCATTCTACGGGCAACTTGTACCACCCTCCACCTGACAGCAAGCCCGTTCGGAATGGTCATCCTTAGAATTGAGGGAATAGCATCCGGCGGAGTATCTTGTAACCACTCGACAACATTTCCCGCAGTCATCCCAGGGACTTGGAATGATATTCTGTACGGGTCAACTAGGGCCCTGCCCATCTTTCCTTGCAGCATCGAGCCCATAGCCTGAATGAAATGAGCCAGAGTCTCGTTTATTTTGGAGCCACGACAGGTGTTTAGTACGATTGTCCCATCCCTATTCTCCACAGTCATTGTCTTGTCATCAGGAAGCACACCTGTCGCATCGAGATGTTCTGCAACGCTTGTGACAATAGTCTCGGCAGCAATCTCAGATAGAGGGTAGGACGAGAACAACTCACAACTATCATCTTCGGGTAATGCTCCAATTTCAATTGCAGCGCTTCTACGCATCCGACCGACCTCTTCGGCAACTTCCCTAGGAACAGGGGGCAACTCTCCTGCCCAAATTGGTGCTTCACCGCTTTCCTTTACCGGGGCGACAAGCAACTCCTCCTGCTCAGGGTCTGCATCGATAATCTCCCAAGTTCGTCCTGCCATGACGAATCTACGCGTCCTACCCAAAGACTCACCACTACCATCTCCCAAAGAAAGTACGAATGCCTCGTCTACTGAGCCCAAGACTCTGCGAGTTACTGCGTCTCTGACTCTGTATGACATTTCATCAGGAATCATCGAGTAATGGTCACCACGAGTCTTTCCAAGTCTACCGGCGGGAGAAAACCATCCTCCCTTGAGTGAGTCTGGTAGGACCTGCAAAAACTGCCGTCGCCATTTTTCCTTATCAGAATCAGAAATCTCATCTTCCCAAGATGGGCGCTCTTCAGGAACATCTCCGTTGCTTCGCGAAGCGAGCTCCGTCCACAGTTTAGTTGACCAAGTCGTGACATCTGAATCTGCAGGATTCTCAATTAATCTTAGCAACCAGCGATCATCGAGCACTCTGAGGACTGCTAGAGTTGACTCATGAGACCATTCTCTAAGAATCGAACATCTCTGCAGAATCTCTGTAGCCATTGTAAGAGGTACTACACCCCTTTCTATTGACATCTGTAGAAGTTGGTTAGCGACCACGATTCCGGGATTTATTCTCCACTCAACTCCCTCAATCTCACCTTCCATCGCCCTGCGGGCTATGACTCCTGCCTCTGCGATGCCATCAGTATCCCAAGCCAGAACCCGGCCTCGCCCGGTTCCACCCATGTGATGCTCCGCTCTACCCAATCGTTGCAGCATCCGATCTACTGCCCTCGGACTCTGTATCTGGTGCACTCTACGAATCGTTCCAATGTCAATTCCCAATTCAAGGCTACTTGTGCAGATTAGAGCATGTAACTCGCCTGCACGCAGAGCATTCTCCATTTCTCTCCTAGTTTCAGCTGCTAGGCTGCCATGATGCACCCCGATTGTTAGTTCGGGTGAAAGATGAGATAGCCTTTGTGAGACAGTTTCAGCCGCACTCCTTGAGTTCACGAAAACAAGAGATGGATAGTCCTCAAGTAGAGTCAGAGACAAAGATCTGAATGCGGCGACAGAGCTTGGAGAAATGGACCACTCCACAGACATAACTTCGTCCTCGGGCATGATTCTCTCCCTATGCACCTCGACCATAGTAGTCCGAGGGGCAGGGCCATGTACAGGTCTAGCATCGGAATGCATCCATCTCGCCATCTCTCTTGGATTACCAACGGTAGCTGACAAACCCACTCGTTGAATTGACTCACTGCAGTATTCTTCGATCCTTGCGATACCTACCAGCAATTGTGAGCCGCGCTCGGATGCGGCTAAATCGTGAACCTCATCGATTACTATGGCGCGTACTCCTGCGAGATGCTGTCTTAGACGACTCCCTAGAAGCATAATCTGCAAAGTCTCAGGAGTGGTTACTAAGAGATTAGGAGGAGATCGGGATTGACGTGTTCTCTCACTCTGCGGCGTATCTCCGTGACGTAGTCCAACAGTCAATCCTAGAGGCTCAAGCATAATCCCCAGTCTTCTGTCAATATCACGATTAAGGGCCCTGAGTGGAGTTACATACAGGATTGACAAACCCTTCCATTCCTCGGAAAGTGCTCTAGATACCAACGGCAACACCGCAGCTTCGGTTTTTCCACTTCCTGTGGGAGCTAGCAACAGCCGATGCCCTCCGCCTAATAGTCCAGGCATTGATTCCTGCTGAATCGGTGTCAATTCCCATCCTAGTTCTTGGATTAAATCAGAGACTAGAGGGTGAAAATCACCGCCTGATTGTCCCGACATGACTCATCGCCTCATTGCACAGTCGAAAACCCTCGCACCTAACTACGGGCGCTCGGGAACGGGGTCCGACCAATGTGACATCTTGTTCAATGTGATTGTCACATTGGTGATTTCTCCTTCTTCCCAGTAGTCTACAGCGACGAATGTAGGCCTATTGTCCATAATCTCCCAGCATTCAATCGACCTATTCAGAAGATTATCGTAATCGTTGACTTCCACAGCCCCTACAGGGTCTGGTAAACCGAATGCGTTACTGAGCCAATTATTCAGGTGCCATACCGGTTGTGACCCATCTCCTCGATATACTGTACAACTCATTTCCTCAGCACTATTCTCGGCATAGTCTGTAGTCCAACTGAATACACCAAAGTCGTGTAACCAGGGAAAGTTATCGTTCTGAGACTGTTCCCAGAACACTACTAGGTCAGTCCCCGACAGAACCAAATCGCCCAGACTAGGCCAAGGCTCACCTAGGGTGTGGGTGTAGATTCGATCGTACATCCCAGTCTCCATGAATAGGAACTCTAGATGTTCCGCTGGCACATAATTCTCAATCAGAAGCGTGACTACATCGCCGCTACTATTGTCCATCAGAGAGCCAAGTAGACTAATCCATTCGAATGCATCAACTTCTCCGAATAGACACGGATGGAAGAACTGCCCAGTTCCATGACAGAATCTCACATCCTCAGCGCTAGTGTTGTCATCACTTCGATGATGTGAATCCACCATGAAAGCCCTAATGCCGCCATCCCATTGCCACTGTAGGCCTGTGTAATGATTCACTCCAATCAGAAACTGGTCCTCTACAGTAGAGTAAGCATTGTGGGTCTCGGGGAATGTGAAGTCATCGTATGTCCTTAGACAGTATACAGACTCTCCGTGACAGGTCATCATGCTGTCCGCATCGCGAGGATCGAAACCCCTATCTTCTTCCCACTCGTTAGGCAAGCCGTCCCCATCAATGTCTGAATCAAGAACATCACATATCCCATCACCATCAATGTCTGATGGAGTCGAAGTCGTATTCCAAGCATCACTCATGCAGTCTAGTTCGACAGTATTGTTGTATCCATCCCCATCTACATCGTCATCTTCGGAGTCGGTAATCCCATCTCCATCCATATCAGGAGGAGGAGGGGACGAGCAGCCTGCGAGCAGTAGAAGACAGACCATCATGGCGGAACCCCATCTACGCATCAAATCTACAGTATGAGCCAAGCACATGAATCAATCGGAGTAGATTCGTACGACTCATATTGCCGACTTGAGCATAAACTGGTCGTCGGAAGGCACTAATCGTGAGAGCATGACGCCGGGTAGAGAGAGATGGCGAGCAGAGGCAGCCCTAAGTTAGGATTCTTCGCGCGTTGGTGGCAAAGCCAAAGCGAACGGCATTTTGCAATCATCACCTATTCTACGATCCTATCAGTCGCTTCTCTAATCTGGGGTTTCGTCTTTCTATTCTTGTTGGGAGGTCACAGTGACCCTGATCTGCAACATCTAGTACCTTGGAGTTGGTTAGCATTAGTCGGCGGATTGTTAGTTGCATTCTATGCAGCGCCAGAATTCTTCGTTTACTTGGGACAGAAGCAGACTCTCGAAGATATACTACTAATCGACTCTAGGCCAGAGGTTCTGCGCCGCAGAAAGGAGGCGGAAGATGCAGCAGATATGCTGGGAACTAGGTATCAGGCCCGTCTAATGGGACTTTACCAGGTCCACAACATCAACATCGGCAAGAAGTACAGAGTCGAAGCGATTACGCCAATGAGGCCACATTTCGCGGCTACTGGTAAGGTAGCCAACTTACTTCCAGCTGACGACAATACTTGGTGGAATACAACTGATTCAATCCTCTCCAGAGTTTTGCCCGGACTACACACCCTGAGAAATCCCGATGTTAATCGTGGAGTCATAATCTCATCCGCTGTTGTCGCGCTCGGACTATTAGCCAACTCAGCCCTTGGAATGTTCGAGGGTCCGAGCGGAGAGATGGATCACACACTCGACCTTACTACTTCGCTATACGAGTTCTCGGCTGTACACGAACCGTCTCCTTACTATGACGCCGTGAGTATCTTGCTCATACTAGTCTGTGGAGGAATTCTGATGATGACTAGGCCCGGAAACTCTTCTTCCGAGGAGGAGGAATAGATGTCAGAGTTTGCCAGAGAAGCGACCCTAGCAATCGGATTGGTGACCATTCTTCTAGGCTCAATGTGGATTGCCACAGGTTCTTTTCCACCTATGGTAGTGGTTGAGTCAGGCTCGATGATGCACGAAGATGAAGGCTCTGTAGGAGCAATTGACCCCGGAGATTTGGTTCTAGTAATGAATCCAAACAGAGTTGAGATAGTAACCTATGTCGAGGCCACTCAGGAAGGAAATGATAACTTCGGATATGAGACTCACGGCATGGCGGGGGATGTCATCATATACCGCAAGAATGGAGGATCAGACACTCCAGTTATCCACAGAGCTTTACTCAAGGCAGTAGCAAACTCATCCGGTGGCTGGGATGTCCCAGGAACTTCCCTGATGAATGTAGATAGCATCACATGGACTCTTGATTATGAGTGTCCATACCATGGCGGGACTTACAATCTGAAGATAGACAGTTGGGAGCCAAACCATGAGGGTTATCTGACTACAGGAGATAACCTCGACAGCAATGGCTGCAACATAGACCAACTTAGAGCAACCAGCCCTGAAGCCAGCGAGACTTACATTCGGGGCAATGGTCTGAAGGATGAGAACGGCAACCCAGTCCTCGCTGTCAAGGACGAGTGGATAATCGGCGTATCCGCAACCGAGATCCCATGGCTCGGAGCGGCCAAACTAGCAATCTCTGGAACTTCTTCTTCAGTAACCGATTCGACTTGGAGAAGCCTTGCAATGGTAGTGGTTTTAATCATCGCAACTCCTTATCTCGTTGAAGCAATCGCAGAGCGTAGGAAAGACAAATCAGATTTAGACCAGCCTAGGCAGAATGATTGGCAGCATGACGATGAATAGGATAACGAAACTACTCATACTGCTAATCCTGCCTGCTATTGATTCAATTCGTAAAGGATTAGCTCCCTTGACTAGTCGAGACAGGACGGAGTGAACACCATCCTTGACGATATGTCCTCCATCAAATGGAATCATTGGAATTAGATTTGCAAAGCCAAGAAGGAAGTTTATCCAAACCATCCAGAATAGGAAATCGAAGAGCATCAGCATACCATCGGTACCGAGAGCAGATGCGACGATACCATCTCCTGCCTGAAGCATTTCTCTCTCCTCGAGGAGCATTGTCTGACCATCATATGCAATCGGGACCCCAATCATTCCTAGAGGGGCTAAACCGGTAACGAGAGTATTCTCCAACAACCCTCGTTCTGATGAAGTGATACTGGAATACATGTCTACCGTTGTTGAGGTGGAACGTAGTCCACTCACTCCGAGGAAAGCATCACCTTGTTCTATTCCTAATTCGTCCAGAATGCCTTCAGTTTCAGAAATACAATCTGAATCGCCATCACATAATCCGATGTAGTAGTCGTAACGATCTCCGAGAATTACCAAAATATCTCTTTGTGTCCTCTCTCCTTGAGAATCCACATGCGACAGTACTGTGAATACTGCAACATCACCAGCAGAAAGGTCAGACATCTCATAAGAAAAGTCAGAATATTCTGATATCGCTTCTCCATCGATATGAGTGATTATCTCGTAGGGAAGTAGACCACTCTCCTCTGCACCCTCATCGGCAATTATTCCTGAGGCATATACTCCAGACGAACTAGCAACCAGTCCGGTTGCCGCTGCAGATAGAAGCAATAGAGCCAGATATGTCGCGATGATGTTGATTGACGGTCCAGCGGCATACAGACGCATTCTCTCACGCAATGGGGCTCTGACCATCTCATGATGTTGCGGCTCTGCAAAGGCTCCGATAGGAACCGGTCCCGCCAATAGAAGTCCAAAACTACGCACACGCATGCCATGTGCTCTCGCTTGGATGCCGTGACTGTATTCGTGGATTACTAGAGCGAAGATTAGGGCTAGGACCGGCCACCAAAATGGAACAAAACTGGTTACTCCGGGAATCAGAAGCAGATCGCTAGCTGGCAAATATTCCTCAGGAGGAGAAATGGCTGTAGTAATCGCCGATGCGAATAGAAGAGCAACTACTCCAATCATAATCAGAAGACATAACCAGATTGAGAACTCACCATATCCTCTCCAAAAAGCTCGATTTCTCGATACTCGTTCTAGAACTCCCTGACCTTGTTTGGTTCTGACCATCAAGACCACTCCCAGCATCCTAGAAACTCCGTATTGGTCTAGAATTCCCCGATCCTCCATCCAAAGCAACGCTAGATACCAAATTGCAATAGCAGTAAGTGCCCAAACAGGCATTCCGAATAGATACAGTAAGGAAAATGTCAGGAGAGGCAACAGATAGCTCCGTTGTCCCGGTTCCATGACTTAGGGGCGGTATTTTCCCTATTCAACCTGCGTCTGATAACGCTAAGCAAATGAGGCCACCCCTCATCCCGAAATCATGACCGAGTCTGACGACAACCGCTCAAAGAGCGATAACAGACAGATCGACTCACTAAGACGTGAGAGAGACAGTATCCGCAGAATTCTCGAGCAAGCCTCGTTAGATGGAGTAAAGGAGAATGTAAAGAGGCTGACAGAAAGACTCGATAGAATAGAATCACAGATGCCCGGAGATTCTAATTCACAGACTCAAGAATAGATTGAAGTCTTAGCGAACTCGACCCCTCGTCAATAGAGCGCGCACCGTCAGAGCGACAAATGAGAGCGAGAAATCTGTGTAGTGGCATACCCTTCCCCCAGTCTAGATGAGGAGTGCCGTTCTTTGTGAGAGGGAGTTTGGGGATACTTCTGGACAAATGTCGAAGTTTTCCAGTCAGAGACTTGACTTCAACGCGCATTATGCGCCAACTATCCCCCCTGACTCCTTTGAGCCTGTATGCGTAGAGGGGAAGAAGGCCACACCTCTCACCAGTAACACGTAAAGCCTCATACTGGTCCATAGTCCGACCTGATAGGTACTGCTTGGGGACCTTGGATGATTTCACTTCAATTGGGAAGCACATGTCTCCTCGTAGAGCGAGTAAATCACCAGTTCCTTCTGAGCCACTACCAGGTGCTCTAACAACCAGAAAAGGCCTCTGAACTACCTGCATCGCCCTTGCTCTCTCAACTTCGGTACATGATTTGATAATCGCCCTGACTCCCTTGATTTCACCGGCTAGAACAGCGCGAAGCTCACGTTCGTATACGCTGCTCATGCTACTATCGCATTCTCAGGGTTCTTGAGGACATTGGTAAGTCATTACTGGAACTTGCCCTTTCGGTATTCTCTTGTCCTGTCGACTCCGGGGAACCTATCTTCGCTCTCTCGGTAAACTGTCTTCATGTTTGTCAGGAAGTTATTCTCGTTTGTAACAATTAGAAACATATCGACCCCCGGGTCCTCTTCGCCGTCCATCCACCCAAGCACAATCTCCATTGTCATTCGTGCTCCTTCACGGTGAGGATAAGCAAAGACATCCATGCCCAGAGGTGGAGTAACCAATGTGTTTCGAGGCTTTAGTCCCCGAACTTCATCGAATAGTGCATCATACGACTTCTTCAGCAACTCTCTCCTGAAATTATCCTGAGTAGGTCTCCTGCAATCAGGCCCTACGACATGAACAAGGTGCTTGGCTGGGAGGTCGAATGAGGGGGTGGTAACAGCTTCTCCAACTCCACATGGTTGCAGATTATCCTTCCTGCGCTCTTTCGCAATCCCAGCGCAAAACTCACGCAGTTCAGGACCTGCTGCCTGGTGCAGTCTCTCATCGAGTCCTTCCCTACCAGCAAGCCTGTTATTTGCCGGGACGACCATAACATCGCCTTCTACTCGAGTAAGATCTCCAAACAGGACTCTAACCTGCCCATGGTTGCACTCTCGAACAATGACTACCTCTGCCATAGGCTCCTGAGGAGGGGGCCATCGGATATCTAATCATCGGGAAGCCAGTAGCGTGGAGAATTGGGGAACCTTGATTCGCGAGTGCCTTGCAGGTAGGAACATGTCCTCTGGATATGTGCTGGTAAATGTTGAACCCGGTCACGAGAGGAGTGTCTGCGATGCTGCCGCGTCACTCGATTGTGTCTCAGATACCAATCTTCTGTTCGGTGATTATGATTTGATAATCAAGGTTGAAGGAGATGATATCGGAGACATCGCACGTAGTGTTGTTGAGCAAATCAGGTCTATTCCAGGCGTTTCGAACACGAAAACGCTAGCCTGCGCAGAGATGTGATTCGGGTAGTCGGATTTTCATAAAAACCCCCAATTGGGGCGCAGTATAGCGAATTTCATCCCATAACTTCATTATCTCTCTTGAAAGCCGACGAGACGGAGGAATTGCTAGATGTCTGGAAAGAAATACTTCGTACTGATGGAAGGCGGAAATGACACCACACAGGTGTTCGTAAGCAAGCAGCCACGCGGAGCGGCCCTAAAGGCAGCTACCCGCGGTCACACCAGCATAGAGCTCAGGGAGCGCGGGACCAACAAGGTCCACGTCTTCAAGGGCTGGACTGAGATGGTTGACAAGCCTGCTAACGGCCCTGCATGGCTACCAGCCAAGATCAAGAAGGCCAACGTAAGCAAGAGCGGAACAAAGCGCCTCTAGGCGTTTTTTCCGTCTCTTGTTCGCGTCTGAGCCCGCCCTAGTAGCGTAGCGTACGCTACTTTTGACCGATTCCTAGTTTCCTTGCTATCATGGCCAATGGATCGTAATACTCCGTAACCACTCTTTCCTTCAGAGGAATAATCGCATTATCTGTGATGTTGATTCCAGCAGGACATACTTCTGTGCAACACTTCGTGATATTACAGTAGCCAATCCCAAAGTCATCTTTGACTTCTGGAATTCTATTCTCAGTATCTAGCGGATGCATCTCGAGTTTGGCTAGACGAACGAAGAAACGCGGACCAGCAAACTCGTCGAACTTCTGATGTTCTCTCAGAACATGACATGTATTCACGCATAACATGCATTCGATACAAGATCTGAACTCCTGTATCCTATCTGCTTCCTGTTGACTGAACTCCCAGTCAGGATCATCTGGGCCGTTGATTGGAACAATCTTCCTGTCCGTCTCGTAAGCCCAACTTGTATCTGTTACCAAATCCTTGGTTAGGGGGAAAGCCTGCATTGGTTTGACTAGTACAGGCTTACCTTCGGGAGTCTCCTCTAGGACATCCTCCATTCTTGTCATACACATCAGCTTAGGCTTGCCATTTACCTCAGCGCTGCAAGAACCACACTTACCAGCCTTGCAGTTCCAGCGACAAGACAGGTCTGGAGCGTGCTCAGCCTGAATTCTGTGAATGACATCTAGAACAACCATGCCCTCGTCGAGATCCACGGTGTAGTCTTCCATCTTACCGAATGGCTCACCATCGGCATCAGGCTCGCCTCGGAAGACTCTGAATGTCACTTCGTCACTCACGCTTTACCTTCCTTGACTAGGTCGTCTGCATCTAACAGTTCTTCCAACTCTTCGGGAATCGGAGGATAGGAGACATAGTCTATTTCCATTGAGCCATCATCAGCCTGTCTAATCACACTGTTTACCTTTCCCCAGTGAGTGTGGTCTGACTCTGGGAAGTCATCTCTGGTATGGCCTCCACGACTCTCTTCTCTCCTGAAAGCAGCAAGAGCGCACATCCTGCTGACATCAATCATGGCACCCAACTCTAGGGCTTGATGCCATCCAGGATTGTAGATTCGCCCTCCGCCAGGAGAGACTTCAGAGGCTCGTTGTTCGAGTTCATCCAAATCCCTCAGAGCATCTAGCAATAAGTCTCCATTACGAATGATGCCGGCTTTGATTTGCATCATCTCTCTGAGATCGCTAACCACCTTAGCCGGGTTCTCGCCCCCCTCTCGGTTAAGTGGGGCAAGAGTTTCTTCGATCACATCATCGATATCAGACTGGTCTATTCCCGCAAAGTAAGTCATTTGCTTGGCAGATTCGGCAGCCTTTTCGCCAGCGATTCTGCCGAATACAATAAGATCAGACAGAGAATTCCCGCCAAGTCTGTTCGCACCATGTAGCCCAGTAGCGACCTCTCCAGCTGCGAATAACCCAGGAACTGTAGTTTCCTGAGAGTAAGAATCAACCTTCACTCCACCCATGACATAGTGAGCAGTTGGTCCGACTTCCATTGGTTGCTTGGTGATATCGACAGCGGCAAGCTCCATGAACTGATGATACATACCTGGCAACTTCTTCTTGACTTCCTCTTCTGATCTCCATGAGATATCTAAGTACGCCCCTCCATGTTCGGATGCTCGTCCGGCATCACGCTCACTGTTAATGGCCTTAGCAACGACATCTCTAGTGAGCAATTCAGGTGGCCTTCGCTTGGTAGCAAGATCCCCTGCGATGACCTCTTCTACCCATGCCTGGGATTCCTCTTCTGTATCGGCGAACTCATCTGCATACATCTCAGGGATGTAGTTGAACATGAATCTCTTACCTTCGGAGTTGGTAAGCATACCTCCTTCTCCACGAACACCTTCGGTGACTAGAATTCCCTTGACCGAGGGAGGCCAAATCATTCCAGTCGGATGGAATTGAACAAATTCCATGTCACCCATTTCTGCTCCTGCCCAGTAGGCCAGAGCGTGCCCCTCGCCAGTGTATTCCCATGAGCCCGAGCAGACTTCCCAGCAGCGGGTGATTCCACCAGTAGCCAAAACTATCGATTTGGCCTTGAAAATGTGTAATGCACCGTCATTTCGGTCGTAAGCGAAGCAGCCCGAAACACGACCGTCGGTGAGAAAAAGTCTTCTGACGGTGAATTCCATGAAGACATCCATTCCCATGTGGATACCCTTCTGCTGTAGAGTCCGAATCAACTCTAGCCCAGTCGCGTCTCCGATGTGAGCGAGTCTAGGGTAAGTGTGTCCGCCGAAGTTTCGCTGACTGGTCAGTCCCTTCGGAGTTCTATCGAATACAGCACCCCACTGCTCCAGCTCACGAATTCTATCTGGAGCCTCCTGAGCATGGATTTGAGCCATCCTCCAATCGCCTAGGTACTTGCCACCCTTCATAGTGTCACGAAAGTGAGTTTGCCAAGAGTCACGATGATCCTTGTTGGCTAGAGCAGCAGCGGCTCCTCCCTCGGCCATAACGGTGTGAGCCTTACCGAGCATCGACTTGCAGATCATAGCCACACTGACTCCCGCCGAACTAGCTTCTATTGCAGCCCTAAGTCCGGCACCGCCAGCTCCAATGATTACAACATCATGTTCGTGGGTAATCACATCAGCCATCACAGACCACCCCACAGGATGATGTCCGTCCAACCGAACATTGGATCAGTGCATGCATAGATGTAGAAGTCAGTGAACATAACCCAGAATAAGCTGTAGAGGGCCCATTCCTTGTGCTTCTCGTTCAGGCTCGTAGAGAGTTTCCACAATCTATACTTGATTCTGCCAATAGGACTCCCCGTCCAGTTGTTTGAACCTCCTCCAATTACATGACGGAAAGCGTGGCATCCGAAAGTATACCCGGCCAACATCAGAACATTCACAAGCAGACAGATCGAACCGAAACTAATCCCGTATGCATCAACATCACCTTCGTGAAAGTTGACAGAAAGCCAGAAGTCCCAAGATAGAATTGGCAGGTAAATCAGCATGACATACATGAAGTAACGATGCAGATTCTGTACTAATAGAAGACCAGTCTCTCCGCTGTACTCATCCCATGGCTTGGAAACAGCGCACCCGGTCGGCTGCTGCATGAAGGCACGGTAGTACGCCTTGCGGTAATAGTAACAAGTAGCTCGGAATCCAGCCGGGAAAATTAGGATGAACATTGCTGGCGACATCCAAGCCAACCACATAGGAACAAGGGAACCCATCGTACCTTCTCCAGGTATGATTAGAGGACTGAATAAAGGACTCAGAACATGACTTCCTTGACTCTCAATTGCCATTGTCTGGTGACCGGCACTTCTGCCGAATTCCTCGAAGTACCAGAAGTCGGATTCCATCATTCCACGCCATGTAGCGTAGGCTACCATGAATCCCAGATATGCCACCATGGCAGTGGGCCCTTTCCACCAAGCGTCCACTCTGTCGGTGGCAGCGAATCCCTTCTTCATCGGCAGCGGGAGTTTGATGCCCTCAGTCATCCGCATCCCCGATGCTCAACGGCATCGTTCTACTTTCATAAGGGATTGCATGAGTCCCTATGGGACTCAGAAGCAGGTGTAAGGTTGAAGGTATCTCGCTCATTCGAGGTTCATGGTCGATGATATCGAATCCTCAATCTGCTACAACTGCGGCCATATGCCAGGGGCATGGCTACCTGGTCTACCTTGCCCGGAATGTGGTGAGATACTAATCTAAGCCAATCCCGCGTAGTCAGCATCAGCCTCTTCCATCTCAATTTCATCGACATCCATCTGAGCAAGTTGTAACTTACCAGAAAGTTCGTCATTCACAGCGTGCCAATACGAGTAAGCCTCAATGACCCAGATGCCAGACTCACGAGTTCCGTTACCGCTTCCCTTGACGCCGCCAAACGGAAGATGAGCCTCGGCCCCTGTGGTTGAGTTGTTGATTCCAGTCATTCCGGCCTTAATCCCGGTCTTATAGCGGTAAGCCTCGAGCCGGTCATTAGTGTAAATCGCCGATGAGAGACCGTACGGCGAAGCATTGGCTAGGTGTAGGGCATGGTCGAAGTCACGAGCCTTGACTATGGTAACTGCAGGGCCAAAAATTTCCTCATGGAAGCATTCCATATCCTCAGTTACATCAACATAGACATGTGGCCACATGTAGACACCTTCACTAGCATCGCCATGAAAATTGTCAGGCTTGTTGTTGTTGGTGATACGACCTTCACCCCAGATCTTTGTAGCCCCACTATCTTCGCACATGTCGATTCCCTTGAGGAAGTCAACAGCGTACTTCTCCGATAGCATTGAGCCATACAGAACTCCATCATGACGCATTGAGTCACCTACTACTGTCGACTTTACCTTCTCCATGAAACGCTCCACGAATTCATCGTAGATGTCCTCGTGGATAATCAGGTTACCGAGGCTCGTACAGCGCTGTCCAGCAGTTCCGAAACCTGCCCAGTATGCTCCCTCTACTGCGTTTTCCATGTTGGCTGAAGGCATAATAACAAGTGGGTTCTTCCCGCCCAACTCGAGTGAGGCGCTGACTAGATTCCGACCACAGGTTTCACCAATCATCTTGCCAACAGAGGTACTACCAGTAAACGAGATTTTGTCGACCATACCAAGATCAGCTGAGTCGACTAGATCTTGCCCCGCCCCGCTACCCTTGCCGTGGATGAGGTTGATGACTCCATTAGGGAGTCCTGCCTCATGCATAACGCGGGCTAGAGCGAATGAAAGTAAAGGAGAGTCCTGCGGGGATTTCCACACGCATGTGTTGCCGCACATGATGGCGGGGATCATCTTCCAGAAAGGAACCGCAGAGGGGAAGTTGCAAGCATTGATGATGCCACAAACGCCCAAAGGTCTACGATAGGTGAAGAGCTCCTTGTCAGGCAACTCTGAGTTGACAGTCTGCCCATACAATCGTCGGCCTTCTGACTGGAAGAACAAGCAAGTGTCGATAGCTTCCTGAATCTCCCCCCCGCACTCCTTCAGTGTCTTTCCTATCTCGCGTGCTTGGAGGCGCACAAGGTCGTCCTTACGCTCCATCAGTAAGCGCCCCATGTTTCCTATTACCTGCCCGCGAGTAGGGGCAGGAGTCGCAGACCAACTAGGGAATGCTGCACGGGCGGCGGCAAGTGCATCATGAACATCAGATTTGGTAGATAGAGGAAACTCACCTAGGCAATCATCCAGCCATGCTGGATTGATACTCTCGTAGGTTGCACCATCACTAGCAAGAGTCAGATTGCCGTTGATGATGTTGTATCCGCGAACCTTGGGCGATTCATTCGGGTTGTTTGCTTCCATGTATTCGAAGCCGGTCTCTAGAACGTGTGTCATGGACCGCCGAATGGCCATCTAGCAATGAATCCTACTCATCCGGCCTCATCGTTCTGATAACCGTTTCAACCTCCGGGACACCTCTAGATTGGTAGGTTTAACTAGCCTGAGAGCACAAGGGTATCTGTTAGGGGGCGTAGAAGTGTCTGATGAAGTGAATGAATCTCTTACATTAAGGGTGGCTAAAGCCATACCAAGCGATGTAGGCCATGGCCGCGCTCGAGTACCATTTGACAACGAATTGAACCTCAAGCCGGGCGACATCGTAGAAATCGCCGGCGAGCAGAAAACTGCAGCTATTGTTTGGCGCTGTAGGCCCGAGGATGCAAACCTCGGCGTAATCCGCATCGACGGAATCATCCGTAAGAATGCCGGAGTCAGTCTTGGAGATCGAGTCACAATTTCCAAGGTCGAGACCCAACCGTGTCAAAGACTCGTGCTTAGCCCTGTGATGGCTAAGCAGCAGAAGGTCAGATTCGGACCTGGAATCGAGGGATTCGCTCGACGTGGTCTGAACAAGCGCCCAGTCGTCGCCGGAGACCGTATTTTCATTCCAGGAATGACACTCTTCGCAGAAGCACTCCCGTTCGCAATAGTCTCAACCAGTCCTAAGGGAATAGTCCAGGTTCTGCCCGATACCGAGATCGTCATCAAGGAGGAGGCTGTAGATGAAGAGGAATCCGGCCAGGTCCAGACAATTTCCTACGAAGACATTGGAGGAATAGGCGAACAGCTCCAGAAGGTAAGAGAGATGATTGAGCTTCCTCTCAAACACCCAATTCTGTTCAGACGCCTAGGAATCGATCCACCGAGGGGTGTACTGCTACATGGTCCACCAGGTACAGGAAAGACTCTGATTGCTAAGGCGGTTGCTTCAGAAACCAACGCCCACTTCACCTCAATTAATGGTCCAGAAATTATCTCGAAGTATTATGGTGAGAGTGAGAAACAACTCAGGGAAATCTTCGACGAGGCTGCAGCGAATACTCCTGCAATCATCTTCATTGACGAGCTTGATAGTATCGCTCCGAAAAGAGAGGATGTATCTGGAGAAGTCGAGCGCCGGGTCGTGGCACAATTACTAACTCTTCTTGATGGAATGCAGGGCCGCGATAATGTGGTTGTAATTGGGGCCACAAATCGAAGGGACGCAATTGACCCCGCTCTACGCAGACCCGGGCGCTTTGACAGAGAGTTAGAGATTGGAGTTCCAGATAAGAACGGCCGTAAGGAAATCATCGATATTCATACTCGCGGTATGCCGATTAGTGACGATTTCGACATTGACTGGTTACTGGATAACTCATACGGCTTCGTAGGTGCTGATATATCTGCTCTGGTTAGGGAATCAGCGATGAAGGCACTGCGAAGATATCTGCCTGAAATAGATCTCGATGAGGAGCAGATTCCTCCAGAAGTTCTTGAGAAGATGGAAGTCAGAATGTCTGATTTCAGACAGGCAATCAAAGAAATCGAACCAAGCGCTCTGCGTGAAATATACCTAGAGGTTCCCGAGGTTTCGTGGGACCAAGTAGGTGGTCTTGATGAGGTTAAGGAGAGGCTCAAGGAAAGTATCGAGTGGCCCTTGACAAAGCCGGATGTTTTCGATCACTTTGGAATCAATCCTCCTCGTGGAATAGTTCTGTTTGGAGCGCCCGGAACTGGTAAGACGCTGATAGCTAAGGCGATTGCAAATGAGGCCAAGGCCAACTTCATCACAATCAAGGGCCCCGAACTCATTTCCAAGTGGGTCGGAGAATCTGAGAAGGCAGTTCGTGAAGTCTTCAAGAAGGCCAAGCAATCGAGTCCTTCGATTGTTTTCCTAGACGAGTTTGAGAGTATCGCAGGTATGCGAAGAGCGAGTGATGGCGCTGGCTCTGATGTCATGAACCGAGTGGTTAACCAGTTGCTAAGCAGTATGGATGGAGTTGAGAGCATGGAGGGCGTGATTGTAGTCGCTGCTACTAACAGACCTGAGATGATTGACCCTGCACTTCTGCGCAGCGGACGATTCGAGAGAGTTCTGCACATCCCTCCGCCGGACGCGAAGTCAATTCATGAGATTCTCAAGATTCATACAGATAAAATGCCGCTTGGTAAGTTCAAACTCTCTGACCTCGAATCTAAATTGCCGAATTATACTGGAGCAGACATAGAAGCAGTTTGCAGAGAAGCCGCTCTAATCGCGATGAGGGCCAACCGAAAGACAGTGTCGAAGAAGCACTTTGAGCAGGCAATCGAGCGCGTAAGGCCAACAGTCACCGATGAGATGATGCAGTACTATGATCGGATGGAGTCCATGCTAGTCAGCGGCTTGGAGTCGGTGCGTAGGAGCCCGGACGGCCTTTCCGGCATTGAATCGGTGTGAGAGTTATGCCTACGACATTCGGTCGGGAAATCCTTGGGATGGATGTTCTTGATGAGTCGGGAGATAAATTGGGTAACCTAGCTGACTTCAGATTGGACTCCGATTCTGGCGGAATCGTATCACTGATGGTCACTATCGAGACTGACATCGACCCAACACTTCTCCCATGGCCTACTGTTGATGGGCTCATATCAGTCCCCGTTGAAGAGGTATCAGGGGTTGGAACTAGCATCCAATTGGCCCGATGAGTCTGATGCAGCCCCCGTTCATGGCCACATAATGGTCTTAAGACGAAGTTTGGGCTCGTTGACCGTTCCTACGGAACGGAGGCTCCCAGTATGTCGGAATCCCAGAGTTTCACGACTTTAATCAAGAGCCGCCGTGCTAGGCGTGGAGCGCTAGTATTCTCGTTCTGGGCTTTGCTACTGATACTGGTCTCAACCATCGCCATGACCTATGTTGTTCCCGGCCAGACTCACCAGTCAGCGTATGGCGACGATTGGAACGATTTGGGTACATTCAGGTCGGATATCAGTTCTATGGGAATCGAAACGACAGCTTTGGTTTCGAGCCCTCTGTTGTTGAGTGAGATTGATTATCCTGAGCAGGCGGTGTTTGTTATCTCTGGCGTAGAGAGAGACACCATATCTCTCCCCAGATTCACCGGAGATGAGAATGTCATCGAGTTCTCCGAAGGTGATGGATACACAACATCTGAGATACTAGCTATCGAGTCCTTTGTTGAGAGAGGCGGAACAGTTCTTCTAATGGATGACTTCGGATACTCCAGCAACCTCGCAGACCAATTCGGCCTCCAGTATTCTGGTCACAGACTATACGACGAAGGCTCGTACGCAGCAGAACTGGGAGCCGATTACATCTGGATTAACACTGGTTCGGCATTCAATTTCACTACTAACTCAGGTTCTCTGGCTACCATTCACCCATGCCTCAAGGATTTGGATAATGACGGCGTAATCGATATCCTAGACCCTGAACCACTCGACCCGTCAATCTCGGCATTCGTAACTGAGGCAGATGCTGGTTTGTGTGCTCACAGATACTCGGTAGATGGTTGGGACTTCTCTGAGGGATACAATTTGCTGACCAACACCCCCTCGGCATTTGAGAAGGCGACATCTTACAATCCAGTAGAGAATCGATACGCTATCGGTAAATCAACTCTAGATTCGTATCTAGACACTAATGACGACGGTAACCTAACAGTTGGCTTCGAGTCTCTAGGAATTGAGGGGGATGAACAGGGTCCGTTCGCTGTATATGTCAGACACTGTGAGGACAGACTTTGTATCGACGCAAGTGGCGGCAGAGTTCACTTCGTTGCTGACGGCTCTATTCTGATTAACTCCCTATATGACCCTAGTTCTCTGGGTAATTTCGCTGCCGGAGGCGGCTCAACCCAGTCGATCTCAATTCCTGATAATGACAATCGTAAGTGGGCCCTAGATATCATCGCCGAGGCCCTACTAGTTGATCCAAACTCGACAAAGGCAAGCTCCAACGCGATTGTCATATTCGATGAGAGTAGACACCAACAGCCAACTCTCTTCGGAGATACCTACAATCTACTTTACTATCTGCTAATCTACTTCACAAACGACTGGATGGCAATGTTACTACTCTTCCTCACATTATTCATTGTCCTTGAAGCCGTTTTGATTAGGAAAGAGGATCCTCAAGACTGGCGCCATGTATTCCGAATCATCTACTACGGATTCGGTGATGCTAGAAGGTATGAGTACTATCAGCGACCTGAGAAGATTAGACAAGTTCTGCTATCTCGAATTCGGAATCTGAATACGCTATCTAGAGAGGAGTTCGATGCAATGCCCGCATCAGAATTGCAGCGCATGGTCGAAGATCCAATTCTGATTAATTTCCTGTTTGAGGATAGGCGATACAAACCCGACGAATTGGTAGGTATAATCAAGCGAATCAAGGAATGGGGTCGAACTGACTCTGAGGCAGAGGGGGCCTAGACATGTGGACTCGTAAGGCATCTCTGATGGTGACTAGCGGAATCAGCCTAATTCTGATTGGGATGATGATATCTAACTTCCAATTGATGATTGTTGGGTTGACCTTCATCTCTTTCCTCGCAATCAATGGTTGGGTTTCCGGCCACTCGGAGCTTGAAATTAGTCGAACAATCAATGGGACTCCTACTAATGACATCAATGTGTACAAGGGCGATGATGTAGTAGTCGAGTTAACCATCTCAAATACATCTTATCGCAGGACACAGCAACTGGAACTTTTCGACAATGTCCCGCACGAAATGAAGATGCGAAAGGGCATCAATCAGATGAGGATGAACCTCGGGCCAGGTCAGACTGCCAGATTGAGATATAGGGTTCGCTGCCCACTACGAGGCCACTACACTCTAGGGCCAGTTTCAGTTCGATACAGGAATGTATTCAATCTCTTCGTAAATGAATCTCAGATTGAAAGCAGGACTGATGTAACCGTATTCCCACAAGTCAGAGAGATCGAAGAGGCACTACTGCGTTCAGATGTACCAAAGATGTACACTGGTGCTACCACACTCAAGACCCCTGGTCAAGGAATGGAGTTCTACTCGCTGCGCGAGTATCTGCCCGGAGACTCTTTCCGATCAATCAACTGGAAAGCATTCGCCAAGACTGGGGATTTGATGGTCAATGAGAAGACCAGAGATGCAGTTACTGATGTTTTCATCTTCTTGGATACAAGAGATGTATCTCGTATAGGTACCGTTCTCAAGAACCCCCTAGAGATGGGAACAGTAGCCGCAGCTTCAGTTTCTAACTACTTCATCAGACGTAGAGATTCAGTAGCTTTAGTAACATACGGAGATAAGATGGATTTCCTTCCAGCCGAGACCGGTGACAAGCAGAACTACAAGATCCTGAGCCAATTGGCTGCAGTTGAGGCGAAAGGCTCGATGCCTCTGCAAGCTGTAACCAATGCTATGTCTCCGAGAATGAGCAGAGGCTCACCAGTATTCGTCATCAGCAGCCTAGAGGGCGATGGCACTACTCTTCCTGCAATCAGAAACCTCGCAGCTAAGGGTCATGCCGTTGTCGTTCTATCTCCAAGCAGCATAGATCTCGAGCGTCTAGTTAGCCGCATCCCTCGAATGTCATATGAGGTTCTCAAATTAGAGAGACAGAACAGACTCACTGCCCTGTCAGGTTACGGTGCTAAGGTCATCGACTGGATGCCGGATGTGGAACTCTCGCAAGCGCTGTTGCAGGTTAGATCAGTTTAGAGGTGAATGCATGGCAATGGAATCAGTACCCGAGTCCAAGACACTGCACATACCCAAACTTCGTAGACGCTGGCAGGTATTGTTATTGCAACTGATTTCTACAGCTTCACTTCTATTGATTATGAAGAGAATGAACTCAGTTTTCGGATCGTGTACGGACCAATTCATCGAAGACTCCGGAGGTATCGAATCGAACTATTGGTGCCCGGCTTACGAGCACACTCGAGGGGTCAAGTACTGGAGCGAGTCAGATTCAGTCGATTTATTCCTGCCAGATTTCCTACACGGCCTAGTCGATATGTCCGGAAACGAACTTTCAGGAGATGCTACATTCGTTGCTCCCGTTCTATTTTGTATGGGAATCACCGCTCTTTGGGTATACATCCTCCATAAACCCGAGAGGATTCAACTATGGGCAAACCGAATTGTCACATGGGGCTTCGTCGCTTGGATGATTCTACCCTTCCTACTATCCTGGATCTATCAGGTTGTTGTGGCCGGACCCCATCTTCCATTCGGCAATGAGAACCCGAACCTGAACCATATTGACAAGCTATGGGATCCATTCATGTTCGCCTTTGAACTGGTTTTCCTTGGTATTGTATTTGCTCCGATTCTAGCCGGTCTAATGGGAATCTGGGGACTTTCCAAGCGTATGATTACATGGGCTGTCGGATACTTCCTGATGGTAGTTGGAATTCACGCATTGCTAACCTTTGAGGGAATCACAGAAGCAGTCGATGTCGGGCTTCAGCCGCTGCCCGCACAGATTGGAGATGCAACGCTCTACGCTGGACTTTTCTCCCCACTCTCTCTCACTCTGATTTCGATAGCAATTCTAATCATAGTGTTCATGGAATCCGGTCTTGCAGTAATCAGTCATCTCGAGTATGCTGCCATGTTGCCAGAGGATGCCAAGAGAAACCCTGAGTATGTCTACCAGTTCAACAATGTCGTCAACTCTCATCTTGTCCACATGACAGTAATCACAGCCGTAGTTATGCTGACGACTGCCATAGCCATCGAGTTTGATGACTTCTTGATTTCTTTAGTTGGCCTCTTGGAAGGCTCTCAGTGGTCCGGCCAAGTCCGCGAGTCGCTAGAGTTGCAATTGACCTATGGCAAGGTGATTTCAGCTGGATTATTCCTTTTGGTAGTGGCAGGTATGAGATTTGTATTACCATGGCAACGACTTACTGGAATCCTTGAGACTGGAATGAGCCGATTGCGCAGCGACTAGGGAAACAGTCCAATCCGAGCGGCAATCCTAACCATTACCTCGGCGAGAACTGGCACGGCCAGTATTGCTACAACCAAAGCTGCTGGGAACGGAAGAAAGTCAAGTAAATCGAAGTATGAGTACACGCCAAATGCTGAAATCACGAACAAGACCCGCTCTAGCAGAGAGGAATTTCTAGAAGCGGTCTCAGCAGGATGTCCTGGCAGAGGCAAACCGTCTTCCATGACATCAGCACGAACATTCGGGCCATCAACCCACCGCAAACCACCGATTCTTGGTTCGGTGGTTTGAAACTCGATTACTCGTAGCGAGATGCATGCCACCTGCAATCTCAGTCGAGTCCTGCAGTCGCTGCGACCACCCATCAGTGGTGCATCAGGAGTATAGTGGACAGCACTTGTGTGGCAAGCATCTAGCATCTTCAATCAGAAAAAGAACATCCAAGGAGTTGAGGCAACAACTCAAACTTCCCAAGGACGCTAGGCATGAGGATGGCTCTCCATACCGTATTCTCGTAGCGGTTTCAGGAGGAAAGGACTCAGCTGTACTGCTGACTATGTTGCACGATATCATCGCACGTAGACGCGATGTCGAGTTGATTGCCGGTTGTGTCGATGAAGGCATCGATGGCTACCGAGCACCCTCACTTGAATGCGCAAGAGACCTTGCTGAGCAACTTGGAGTTAGGTTTGAGACACTAAGTTACGAGGGTATTGGATACGAGAGGATGGACGAAGTAGTGTCTCGAATACCTGCGATGGGCAAGAATCACGACGAGGCCAAGGGGATGATGCCTTGCTCCTTTTGTGGAGTTTTCCGCAGACAGAGCCTTAATTCACTTGCAGAGAAGGTCAGTGCAGATGTGATGGCCCTAGGTCACAATCTAGATGACATGGCACAATCAATTTTGATGAATTTCCAGAAAGGAGAAATTGAACGCTCAGTCAGACTCGCTCCACATACTGAGAATCCTATAGATGGAATCGTGCCCAGGATCGTGCCATTGCGATGGATTCCCGAACAGGAGATTCACGCGCACGCTATTTGCCAAGGTCTACCAATCCATCACGGCGACTGCCCACATGCGCCCGGTGCAATGCGCCAACAGAGCAGAGGAATAGTGGCGCAGATGGAGTCACTGACTCCTGGTGCAAGGCATGGTCTGTTACATTCGCTCGATGAGATTCGCAGGCTTCACCGCGAGACAGAGCGTGATCCAAAGTTAGAGGTTCGCAACTGCTCTGAGTGCGGAGAAATCACAAGCAAGGAAGTATGCCAGGCTTGCACTATGAAGAGATGGTTGGCTGAAACTGCCTAAGGTGACATAATGATTCGTCGTCATGATATTGACTGGTTGAGAGTAATTCTGTTTGGTCTGCTCATTTGGTTCCATTATGCAGTCTTTTCTCTTGGTCAACTTGAGGGCGAAGATAGCAGCATGGAATTGTTCAATCTTTCTTTGTTCATAATTATTGGAGTTATGCATCAGTGGAGATTGGCGGCCCTGTTTGTCATCTCAGGAATGGGTACTGCGTTCGCATTTCGAAGAAGAACTTGGGATGTTTACATCAAGGAGAGATTCTCCCGACTCGGGATTCCTCTTTTGTTTGGGACCTACATCCTTTTTTTCGGAATCTTCGACCCTCTAGATACAGCAGGTAAACTACTCGAGATATTCCCTGGATCTGAAAGAATGCCATATGGTCACCTTTGGTTCATCTACAACCTACTGATTTACTCCGTTATTCTGACTCCTCTATTCTCACATGTACGCAACAACCCTGACGGCAAGATAGTACAGGCAACCCGCTCGTTGTTGAATGTTCGATATGGGATGGGCCTGCTGCTATTGCCACCACTAATCCTCGCCCTAAATGGAATTCTGTTCAAACCTTGGGGATTCGGAGAAGTGGGAATGTGGTGGGAATTTCCGCGCTATCTGATTTACTTCCTATTCGGATATCTGATGATTGCAGCCAAAGAGGATTACTTTCCTGCAATTGATAAAATTCGAATTCCAGTCACGATCATGACTCCTATCTTTGCCATTGTTTGGTTCATCAGTGGAGAAATGTTCGAAACACCTGAGATTTACGAGGGCGGCTGGGTGGACAAGGGATACGATGCATTCTCTCTAGAGCCGACCATCGCTGCTCTGATCCAGTCTTTCCATGCATGGTTCTGGTGCCTATTCATCTTTAGTTGGGCTTCCAAACTTCTCAACAAACCCAGTAAGTGGCTCGCATATCTCAACGAGGCAGTATACCCTACCTACATTGTCCACATGCACTTGACTTTCCTCCCCATTGCTCTGTTTGCTTTGATTGGGTTAGGCTACTATCCATCGATGTTTATTGGAACAGCCATTGTCTTCTTAGGCGTGATGATTTGCTTTGAGATTGCCAGAAGGGCAGCCCTGTTTCGACCCATGTTTGGAATCAAGGGAGGAGAAGAGGAGGTCAACAAGCTGTTCCCTTACAACAGGACCGAGGACAACACAATCCGAATATTGTACTCATTATTCTTTAACGCGCTAGCAGTCGGAATGATCGTCATACTGCTGGTGTGGCTAATTGGAGCAGGAGTAATTGCAGAACTGGGTGGTGCGAAATGAGCAAAATCAATCTGAGAGAAAAACTCGAGAAATTTTCTGATCATTGGTCTCCTAAGGTCATTGCCGAGATGAACGACTACCAGTTCAAACTGGTCAAAATCGAGGGCGAGTTTGTCTGGCACAATCACACCGATACTGACGAGACATTCATCGTCATTGAGGGCGAGATGAAGATTGAGTTTGAGGACAATACAGTCGTACTGAAAGAGGGCGAGATGTATGTCGTTCCGAAGGGAGTGGAGCATAAGCCGTACGCTGAGGAAGAGTGCAAGATTATGATCATCGAGCCGCGTGGAGTTGTGAATACAGGGGACATCGAAGGAGACCTGACTGCATCCAATGATGTCTGGATCTAATCGAAATCTGTATTTTGATCAAAAA
>DAQX01000003.1 GCA_002503055.1 Euryarchaeota archaeon UBA86
CAACCAAAAATAATCCAATCAATAATCCGCCAATAATATTCATCTGGAAAATCTTAGGATATTCCTCTCTTGTCCCCCATGAAAATGTCTTACGGATCCATACTTTCTGATTGGCCAAGCAATTTGCCACATACAGAAGTATTGCAACGCCAATCGAAATTCGAATGTAATCAAGTGTAGTTAAGTCCATGGATGTAATTATGAGGGGCGATTAATGATACCTCCGTAAACCAGAGTATCCATAGATTAGGGATTCGGCTCGGATTCAAGATGTTCGTAAGCGAGCGAAATTGACTGTTCGACATCGATGTTATCTTGTCCTTCGTCGTAACTTATTCTCAATTCATGAACTTCGTATGTATTGTAGTGGAACGCTTCCCAATTGGCCTCACCCCCCTCTTCAACAACCCCATTTCGTACCAAACAAGCTTCTCCTGCTTGGTCGTATAGTCGCCAAGTAATCTCCACTTCTCTCCCTCCACCGATGTTCTCAATCAGTTCCGGATTCTCGACTGTAGAGTCGATGAAGATTGCAACTGGATGGGGGCCACCATGCTTTGGAATCGGATCAATCGACAAGCCACTAGGCTCGTGAGTTGATTGTTCTGACCACTCAATAATCAGATCAATTCGGATTGTTACAGCGACATTCTCTCGCCGGTTATTATCATCTATAGCATAAGCTACAATGTCGTAGATTCCGTGTTTCGAGAACTCCACTATGACATTGGAGGATGTATCGGGGTCAACAGCAGCAGATTCTCTGTCTCCGGGGAAATCTATACCGAACTCGACTATTTGATTATCAGATTCAGTCTTAGAGAAATCGAACTCCAAAGAGACATTGGTAGTTGAAACATGTTCGCCATCAACATACGACTCGACTACGGTTCCGTTTGTCTGTTCGTAATTGACCACAAGAAAAACTCCTCCTCGTAAATCAGACAGGCACCCCGGAATTGCGCTTGACAACAGGATTGCTATCAGCAGAACGGAGACAATCTGGCGCACGATTTGGTTATTCGACTGCCAAATATAAGAGGACTGGTCAGTTGATCCCCATCTCAAAGGATGTTATCGACTATCTCGTCCATGTCTTGCCCACGTCCACAGTAAGAGCAGCGAATCTCAAGTGGATCTTCATTCACCACTCTAAGCTTCTGAGGAAGAGGCTCTCTAGCATTCTGTGTGATGCAGTTCCAGAAAGAGCAGCGCGCGATGTTGACTAACTCGTCACCGAGTTCGGCATTGAGCTTCTCGGCCACACTGTAGTTTCTGATGATGGCTACACTTGCTGCAGGAGCGAGTAGTGCTAACCTATCCAACTCCTCTTGGCTGAGTTCACGGTCCTCAATCTTCAACACATCCTTACGACCTAGTTTAGCACTGGGTACATTCATCACTAGAGAAATCGGATTGGAACGACCGATGTCAAGTCTGAGCATCTTCAGAACCTGAACCGCTCGTCCGGATGGAATGTGATCGACCACAGTTCCATTGCAAATCGCTGTTACGCGCCTCATCTCGCTCATTACTTCACCTTCTTTGGCACCTTGACACCCAGACAGTCACAAAGCAGAGCCATTCTGGCCACGACTCCGTTGAATGCCTGCCGGAAGTACCTGGCGTGATGTGTGGAGTCGACACTTGGGTGAATTTCTTCGACTCTTGGCAAAGGGTGCATGATGACCATCTCCTTCTTGGCTCCACTCAAATCACCTGCGCTCAGCGTGTAGATTCCAGCAACCTTGGCGTACTCATCCTCATCAGGAAATCTTTCCTTCTGGATTCTAGTCATGTAGATTACATCGGCATCGCCAATCGTCGCAGAGAAGTCCGAAGTCTCAGTCACCTCTGCTCCGTGATTCTTCAAGTCTGAAACAATCTCTCTGGGCATCATTAGTGATTCCGGAGAAACTAGAGTCAAAGTTGCTCCAAAGCGCACCAGTGCGTGTGACAAACTGTGAACTGTTCTACCGTAGCGAAGATCCCCTACTAATACCACATTTAGGCCCTTTAGAGTTCCGTGCGCCTCTCTGATTGTGAACAAATCAAGAAGAGTCTGAGTCGGATGATTTCCAGCCCCGTCTCCTGCATTCAGTACTGGAATTTCTATCGCATCGGCGCTATATTGAGCAGCACCTTGTCTAGGATGCCTGATTACTGCAACATCGGCGTACCCATCAATCATCTGCATTGTATCGTACAGCGTCTCGCCCTTGGAAACAGATGACCCGGTAGTACTGAAGTTGAGAACAGATCCTCCAAGCCTCTTCATCGCAGTCTCAAATGACATACGAGTCCTCGTCGAATTCTCAAAGAACATGTTTGCAAGTACCTTGCCTTCGAGCAGAGGCAGGTAAACATCGCCTTTTGCCACAGGAAGGAGACGCTCGGCGTTATCTAGGAGATTCTCAATCTCCTTGTTGCTCAAATCATCCATTGTGATGAGGTCGCCCATCTCTTCTCCTCAGCGAAGCCGGGAGCGTACCGGTTATGTGCCTTACTATAGCCCTCTGGAGGCCTATGACACGATACCGTCGGCTTGATGTGGGGTAATTATCCCGCGCGACTGATGATAATCAGCCGGACACCAGTCCGAGTCTCGTTCTGCGGCGGCGGAACCGACATCGATTCGTTCTCGATGTCCGAGTCTGAAGGCGGCCGAGTAGTGTCCCTTGCTCTAGACAGACACATCCACGTCACAGTCAATCGCCGCTTCGATGACATGGTCAGACTGTCCTACTCCAAGATGGAGTTAGTAGACGACTTCGAAAATCTTGAGCATGAGCTCGCAAGAGAGGCGATGAGGATGACCGGAGTAACTTCCGGCGTTGAGATTACCACCATCGCTGACATACCCTCTAGAGGAACCGGACTCGGATCCTCATCTGCAGTAACGGTGGGCCTTCTGAACGCTCTGCACGCGTACGCGGGTCACGAAGCTTCGGCCGAACAACTCGCACAGGAGGCATGTGAAATTGAAATCGATATATTGGGTCAACCAATCGGTAGACAGGATCAGTACGCCGCTGCATACGGGGGAGTCAACTCCATTCGATTCGGTTCAGAAGGAGTCTCTGTAGACAGAATCAATGCTTCTGATGAGGCTATAGGACGATTCTCGAATGAATTTACACTAGTCTTCACAGGCATGTCCAGAAGTGCGTCAGAGGTTCTCAGTGAGGTCCCCGAAGACGAGTCTGACAAGATTACTCGTCTGCGAACCATTCGTGGACAAGCTGACCAGGCTTACGAAATGGTGGTCAATGGAGATATTTCAGGCCTAGGCTCACTGATTGGTGAGGCATGGAATACAAAGAGAGGAATCTCTGCTAGTGTTTCGGGAGGAGACTTAGACGCTATGCATGATAGAATCATGGCAATGGGTGCCAGTGGTGCCAAACTACTTGGCGCTGGAGGAGGAGGTTTCTTCCTCGTTCATGGCAGTATCGGATTGCGCGAAAAACTCGCATCTTTGTGCGAACCTCACCGCCTTATTCCACTTGATGTCGACTGGATAGGATCGGAGATAATCCACAAGGGTGATTGAATGAAAGAATACTCTCGAGCAATCCTACTCTCTCTGGTGATGCTACTTTCCACAGTAGTAGTTCCTTCAGTTGCTGACGAACCCGGGCATTTGCCAAACGATCCATTTTCGCAGTTTGACTCTGATATCTCCGAATTGCTATCAGATTGGGAAATCCCAGGTGCACAAGTAGCGGTGATGTACAACGGCTCACTAGTTTTCAACAAGGGATACGGCATTTCCTCTAATGGAACTGATGAGGACGGGAATTATTGGTCCTCGGAGGTTACGACCAATTCGAAATTTAGGATTGCCAGTCTGTCCAAGGCTGTAACTGCCGCAGGCATCCTCACCTTAGTCCAAGACGGCACAATATCGCTGGACGACAAAATGGTAGACCTAGTGCCGCATTTACTTCCAACAGAGATTGAGGGGTGTGACTACCCTAATCACCCTACATCCTACTCCATCAACGAAATCAATGTCTCTCTTCTTCTCAATCACCGCGCAGGTTTCAACCCAAGCGTTGATCCAACATACCGTCATTGGAACAGTTGGGTTGCTTCATGGCAGAGCGATCCCTGCATAGACAAACAGTCCCTAATTGACGACTTCGATAATGGCAACCTAGCACCAATTCCCATGGAACGAATCCTCTCAGAAGCACTCAGGAGACCTCTGGAATACGAACCCGGCTCCCAATACCAATACTCGAATGTAGGATACCAGATTCTCGGTCAGATTATCGAGGCTAAGGCCGGGATGCAATACGAGGATTACATCATCGATAATGTCCTATCTCCCATGGGTATAGAAAGTATGTCAATCGGTATGACAATGCCTGATCAGAGGGCTGAAAATGAGGTATCATACTTCGATGAAGGTACTGGCCCGTGCCACTTTCCATCTGGGCAGGATGAGAATGGCAACCCTGTCTTCCCGATAGCACCTAAACCCGATTGTGGAGGTTTCGTGATTGAAGAGAAGGATGGAGGAGGAGGTTGGATTGCCACTGCATCAGACTATGCAAAATTCATTTCCAATATCGATGGGACAACTGACAACGGAGTCTTCGATAATCCGTTTGAATCTTTCATTGAGAATCCATATGATTCATGGGGATCATGGTATGGTAGTGGCGTTTTCATTCTCGGAGGAGATGTCGATGTTTGGCAACATTGGGGAGCATTTGCAGGTTCTTCGACAAACTTCAGAAGAGAGGTTACCGACTCTGGAGAGCCAGTAGTATTTGTGATGTTCACAAATACTCGTCCAGGCGGAGATTGGCAGTCTATCAGGGAGTCAGTTATCTCCGAAGCGATGATGGCAGTTGACTATGAAAATACAATTCCATTAGATTCCGATGAGCAGGATTTCGAATGGCCAGAGCCTCTGCCACCTCAGGACGATGAAATATTAGGAGATTCAAAACTCACAATAACCAGCCCATTAAATCCATCCTCAAATATCTCTGCCGAATGGTATGCGAATATCTCCATGAGAGAGGACTACGGAATCGACCTGTTACCGAACAGGGACTTGGGCGTCAGAGTTCAGATTGACCAGAATCTTGGCAACGGAGATGGCAACTTGTCTCTGTCAGAGATTTCAGAATTCGTAGATATGATCATGGGCGCAAGGAATCTCTCAGATTCTGAAGAAATTGGCTGCTGCCTAATTGACTATAATTCATTGACACCAGTTCGTGACTTGGATATCATAGTCTATCCTCCGGCAGAAGGATCCGTATCCGACAGTAACGGAAGTTGGGGGTGGGTTGAGTCTGGCGAGCTTACAGGCACAACCGATTCACGCACCACTAGGATCCTCGATATCCCGAGATTTGGAGGCGCCATTGAGGAGATACCTCTCAGGGTAATTCTACCGAGTCCTTGGGAGTTCAGATACAGTGCTATGCAGAGTGTGGTGGAAGGATCTCCCAGCAATTTCACTGTGTTCCGACATCAAGCACCAGTAGCTTCCGACATACGAATTACTCTAGGCGAGAACTATCCGCCCAGCATAGTCGCTTCTAGACTGACTGGAAACTCATTCATCCCTCTCCACTCACCTACTCAGTATAATGGCGAGTGCATCGATAGCGCGTTGGACCAACCCTCTCAATGGTGGACCGTTCACAACAATGGAACCATGATGCTGAGTGTTGATGGAGATAGCCTTGAGTTCACCGCTTCCGAACTCAATTTTAGTCACGGAGAGGTCGCCAGTGTAGTCATGCATTGCATGGACTCATTCTCCTCATCCAGCAACTGGAATGAGAATATTCTGATTGATGGCGAGAGTCCGATATGGGATGCATCATTCGAGATTCAAATCGATGGCGAAACAATCGAGATAGATAGCAGCAAGCCAATTATCGAAGTCCCCTCAGGTAGTGAGTTCTATTTCCGATTCAACGCCTACGACTCTGGCTCCCTCCCCGTGGAGATTGAAGTAACTTCGGACAAGTCTGAGAACTGGAGGCACTCTTCCTTTGATCAACTAGAATTCATGGATCGATTTTTCCAAGGAGACCAAGTCAATGGTATGCACCTAAACTTGACCGAGCGCCATGAAGCCAAGATTCCTAGTGAGTACAGCATCTCTCTGAGAGTCACAGATGACGCCTCAAATACGGTGACTAATGATTGGAACATCATCGTAACCGATTCCTCCGGCCCGACAATTATACCGGAGATTTTCGCTAATGATACTCCGATTTCTCCAGGCTCACCTGCTAGGGCAGGAGATATCATCATGCTATCATTGACTCAGTCCTTTGATGACCTAGACGCAATTGATGATGTTATTTGGGAGATTAGAATGAATGATCAAGTTCTAGCAGAACAGGCCATTTGGAGAGATGCCGAAAAGACCATTCTTCCAATAACCGAGGCTGGAACATACATTCTGCATGTGATTGCCATTGACTCGGAGGAGAATATGGAGCAGATTACATGGGGCCTAGCGGTTTCTCCCAGATTGGGAGTTAGTATATCGTTGTTGGAAACTGTGATTATCGGAGATCTCGTTGAGGGGGAGACAATCAATATCATTGTCACAATGGAAAACTCTGGAGGAGATATTGGATCTGGTGTACTATGTTCAGGAAACACTTGCTCAGAAGAGGTGCTGGTCGCAGCGGCCAACTCAGGCGGAACCGGTTTATTCTCTGCAGAGTTGCATCTCGAACTTAACAGCAGCAACAAATTCGACTTGAGGTTTGACTGGACTAGTGATCAAGCTGAGAGCAATGGGACCTTGGTCATCGAACATGATTACATCGTACAACCTGCATGGCAGATGCCATTGCAGGTTCTTCTGGCCGTTGTCGTATTGTTGGCACTTCTCGCATTCATAGCCCACCGTACTTGGGGTCCCGAGTCAATGAGGCCTTAGGTCTGAACAATTCTCCGCACAACTCTTGACCGATGACTGTTGGTGAAACTCCATGGTCTTACTTCCCGACTACCCTCAGAAGACCGTCCAAGCACACGGTGTGAGAGTAGAGAGACTGGCTCTTACATGCACTCTCCTGCTCATTGCAGCCGGTGGTTGGTGGCTTACACGCACGGTAGAAGTGGAGACTGATGCACTATCGACTTACGGCCCAGTAGTGATTCTATTCACTTCTGCCTTAATGTTGAGAGATTTGGTTTTCTTCGGCCCCAAGGAAAGGTCCAGACTGACTGCTGCGTCTAATATCTCATGGCCTAGCATACTTGCCTTCGCTGGAGTGACATACGGACCAGGTGATGAGGCGATTGCCGCAGCGATGTTGGTAATTGTCTCAGCCTTCCTCTGGTGGTTCACCAATCAACAGTTGGCGGGAACCATCCCTACAAGGAGGTGGAGGGGAATGACCAGCATAGCCGGACTTGCCGTAGCACTTTCGGTTCTAGTCTCACTCAGTGATGACCTAATTCTGTGGGCTATTGTCTTCGCCGCCACATGCTTCACAATGATTCCTGATTTACTTGCAAAGGATGATGATTATGAGGCTAGAAATGAGTTTGCCGAGATGCTTGAGCAGGCCGAGTCTAGAATCCTCGCTATTAGGGAAAACTCTTCGGGAATGGAACAAGCATCCTCTATGCTAAAAATTGCTAGAGAGGAAGGTTGGAGCAATCCAGAAAGAGGAATGAAGTTAATTTCTCAGGCTGAGAATGAAATTGAGAGGATTACTGCATTCTCAGGAGACCTCCAAGCAATCCGAGCAGATGCTCTGGAAGCCGTTGAGAGGGCTGAGAACATCACCATAGAAGCGACAGGGCCGAGGAAAGCATTTGATTTGGGCGACAGAGAGGCGGATTTAGGATCCTTCAGAGAGGCAGAACTTCTCTACCGCAGAGCCAAGTCCAAGTCTGAGATAGTCGAGAAGCATTGGCAAGTAGCATTTGATTCGATTTCTACCGCAGAGGCAGCCATAGCTGACCACTCTGGACATCAGGCCGAAGGGGTAATCGCAATCCTCAATTCAGCAAAGCAGGCGATGGAGGCAGAAGACCCCGTAGAAGCACTACACATCGCATCTTCAATCCCAGCCCACATCGAGAGTATGGGTTCGACTGATGAGGCCGCAATCAAGTCGCTAAATGATGCTGAGCACGCTGTCGCCGCCGTAGAAGGAGGAATACAGATTGCAACTAAGGATAGGCTTGAACAGGCTCGTAATGCCCTGCAATCAGGTGATTCTGCTTTAGCAAAGGGCCTAGCGGATAGTGTACTCAGAGATGTGAGATCAACTTCCGAAGCAATGCAGGAGGTTCAGCGTGCTCTACGTCAGAAGAAGCAGATTGAGGCAAGGTTCCCTGAGTCATCTAAGCAGGATTGGTCCAACAGAATGTCGCGGGTAACCGAGAGTGCTGACTCAGGAGATTGGGTGGATGCAGCAGAGTCGCTGCAATCTCTGACCTCCGATCTACAGGCGCATGAGCATAGTATATCTGAGGCATCAGAGTTAGTCCGTTTCGTCGAAGAAGAATGGAAAAATCTCAGATCTAAATTGGATTCTGCTGGTATCGGACCTAGCGATACCTCCAGAATGGAAGCCGAGAAGACAGTCGCTGATGCAGCAGTAGCACTCTCATCAGGCGACATAGAAGCATGTCATGCTGCACTAGCATCAGCCGGAGAGCACTTGGAATCACTAGGAAGACTTGCCTAATCAGGATTCTATGCAGTAAGGACAGTACTGTCCGATGACATATTGCTCAGACTTCTGCTCATCAGCAGAAAGAGGCTCGCGACACTTGAAGCACATTACAATCTCAGTTTCTTCGAGTTGATGATCTAGAGCCACTCGCTGGTCAAACACGAAACAGTCACCTTTCCAGTGAGTGCCCCCACACTCTTCGAAGTAGCCAAGAATGCCCCCTTCCAATTGCCGAACATCATCAAATCCAGATTTCAGCATAACTGCAGACGCCTTCTCACAACGAATACCTCCTGTACAGTACATCACCACTGTCTTCGATCGATACTCTTCCGGTAACTCCTCTATAGCCCCCGGAAATTCCCTGAAGGTCGCTATGTCTAGGTCAACAGCGCCTTCGAACATCCCGACTCTTGTTTCGTAGTCGTTCCTTGTATCGAGAACGACTACATCATCGCCCTCGTCGAGCATTTGCTTGAAATCCCCAGGAGAGATGTATGGTCCGGTGAACTCTGCCGGCCTGATATCATCCATTCCAAGAGCGATAATCTCCCTCTTACGCTTAACTAGCATCCTACGGAACGGCTGGTAGTCGGTATGACTGGTCTTGATTGGTATTCCAGCAAGGCGCTCATCAGTCTTGAGATAAGCGAGAAAAGCATCAGTTGACTCTTCCGTTCCTGCTATGAAGAAGTTGATCCCATTTGGACTTAGCAGAACCGTTCCCTTTAGACCTACATCAGTGCACAGATCTAGCATTGGTTGGCACAACTCATCCCTATCTGGTAACTCAACGAAGCGGTATCCCGCGATGTTGACTATCATACGATATCACTCCGGAGGAACAATCCCAAGCTCAGTACTACGGTTTGCGATCTCGGCAAAGATTTCAGCCACGAACTCATCCAGAGGGAGTCCATTTCGCTGCGCTCCACTACGCCCTCTAACTGAAACAGTACCTGAACTGACCTCATCGTCTCCAATGATGACCATGTAAGCAGGACGCTGCTTTCTATGCAATCGAATCTTCCTGCCAATCGTACTGTCAGAATCATCAACTCTGACTCTGACTCCTGCGATTTTCAGCGCATCTTCTACTGTGGCAGCATGATCCTTGTGCTTCTCTGAGATCGTTATTACTTGCACTTGGATAGGAGAGAGCCAAGTCGGGAAGTTCCCAGCCCAGTGCTCAGTCAGGAAAGCGACAAACCTCTCGTGAGTTGATAGTGGGGCACGGTGGATGACGAAGACCTCACCATTCTCGGCACCAGTCTCGTCCTTGTAGGTTAGACCGAAACGCTCCTTAGCAGCGAAGTCCAACTGGATTGTGGACATTGATTCTTCTCTCCCGAGTAGAGTAGTGAACTGGATGTCGACCTTGGGTCCGTAGAAAGCTGCCTCGTCGATTGCCTCAACATAAGGAACTCCTAGATTATCCATTATCTCTCTGAGGTGGTCCTGAGTAATCTCCCAGTTTCCAGGCTGGTCGATGTACTTCTCAGTCTTCTCAGGATCCCAGAGTGAGAGTCTGAAGTGATAATCATTGAACCCGAATGTAGAGTAGTAGTCCTGTACCATTCGTATGTTATCTGCAAACTCTTGAGCAACCTGGTCGAGTGTGCAGTAAATGTGGGCATCATTCATCGAAAGCATCCTTACACGTAATAGTCCGGCTAGAGTTCCTGAGAGTTCGTTACGGTAGACTGTTCCATACTCGGCTATACGAACAGGTAGATCACGGTAGGAACGCTTCTTGTTGCGGTAGACTAGGTGGTGCATCGGGCAATTCATCGCTTTCAGGTAGTAAGAACCGTCATCCATTTCCATGGGCGGATACATTGAGTCAGCATAGTGCGGCAAGTGACCACTAGCCTCGAACAATTCTTTCTTACCTAGGACAGGTGTTGTGACGCGCTCGTATCCATACGCCTCCTCAGTCTCTATTGCAAACCGCTCGATTTCTGACTTGAGGATCTCGCCATTGGGCAGCCAAACCGGCAGACCTCTGCCAATCAACTCATCAATCATGTAGAGCTCCATTTCCTTACCGATCTTCTTATGATCGCGCTTACCAGCTTCCTCAATTTGACGCACCCTCTCCTTCAGCGCATCCTTGCTCGCATAGCACATACCGTAGATTCTGACTAACGATTCTCGCTTGCTGTCTGCCCTCCAGTAGGCCTGACTGGTACTGTTTAGCTTGAACCAGCGTAGATGAGCGGTGCTTGGGACATGCGGTCCCCTACACAGATCAACGAAGTCACCTTGACGGTAGGTGGAAGACCCGACATCATGACCGATGTTGTCGTCCATAATCTCAAGTTTGAATTGGTTTGAAGCAAACATCTCCCTCAGTGATTCGTTGTCGTGCTCCTCCCGAACCATGGCATGGTTAGCACGGACATGCTCGTTCATCTTCTTCTCAATGGCCTTGAGGTCATCGTCACCAATTGGATCCATTTGGAAGTCGTAGTAGAAGCCGTTGTCAATAGGTGGCCCGATGGTTGGCTTAGCATTAGGAAACAATTCTGTGACCGCTTGAGCGAGGAGGTGAGCGCAGGAGTGGCGTAGAATGTACAGTCCTTCATCAGAGTCACCCGCAATCGGCTGTACCGAGCAGTTCGAATCGAGAATATGAGAGAAGTCACGCTCAACACCATCGACTAGTGCAGCGACAGCGCCCGACTTTTTTCCGTGGACATTCAGAATAACTTCACCGGTAGTAATTCCGGATGCATACTCATGTGCTTCATCAGCACCAACATCGACTGAAATCATGCTCATCGCACTCTCCTCAGCGCGTTGGCGATGCGCATCGGATATGAAGCCAATCCCGAAGTACAGGCCGTAGGCCTGAATCACTCGAGAACGAATTGGGTCCCTGCAGTCCCATCCACCATGCCCTGCATATCGGACAAAGCCCCGATTACTGCCCTGCCTCCTGACCTTTGTACAAAGTCACAGGCAGCCTCCACTTTAGGCCCCATAGATCCCTCTTCGAATTCGTACTTACTCGCCTCTTCTGGAGTAATCGTATCTATCTTTTGAGCCTCTTCTGTCCCCCAGTCAAGGTACACTCCATCTGCATCGGTAGCGAGGATGAGAAGAGTTGCATCTAGTTCGAACGCCAACAAAGCACTCGCCCTATCTTTGTCGATAACCACTTCTACTCCTTCTAGTGTACCATCTTCACGGTAGATTGTTGGAATCCCTCCTCCACCTGCACAGATTACCGTGCAACCGTGCTTGAGTAACCAGTGAATAGGTCTCATCTCGAAAATTCTTTGCGGCTCTGGTGAGGCAACTACTCTTCGCCAATTTTCACCATCAGGAGCGATACTCCATCCCCTTTCAGAAGCTAGTTGTTTTGCCTCATCTTCGCTGTACACAGGACCGATTGGCTTAGTCGGATTATCAAATGCAGGATCTTCTGGGTCGACCTCGACCATAGTCAGAATCGCAGCCAAAGGCTCCTCCATCGGAAGCAGATTCCCTAGCTCTTGCTCGATCATGTAACCAATCATGCCCTCGGTCTGGGCGCCTAGGATGTCAAGTGGGTATTCCTCTACTTCTTTGTATGCTGCCGACTGTAGAGAAAGCAGCCCTACCTGCGGTCCATTTCCGTGTGAGATTACCAGTTGGTACTCGGTGGCCAGCGGAGCGAGCGCCTTTGCCGCAATCGCGACATTGGCGCGCTGATTCTGGGCAGTGAGAGGCTCACCCCTCCTTAGCAGAGCGTTCCCACCTAGTGCGACTACGACCCTCATGCCACTGACGCGCAAGCATGAAGCGATAAGAACACAGGCCCGCTGGACTACTCATGGTGCGACTTGGGCTACTAGTCAATCCCGACGCGGGCTTGGGTGGACGACTCGGTCTGAAGGGTTCTGATGGTCAGGCCAAACTAGCTCGCTCTATGGGTGCTGAAGATCGCTCAGGCCCTAGAATGAAAGCCATGCTAGAACACTTCTCATCCATCCACAGGGCCAGCTTTGATGAGATATCTTGGGTGACTAGTGAAGGCCGAATGGGAACTGATTGGCTCCCGGAAGCAGAGATTGGCCTGATCAAAACTGTTCACTCCAGTAGTGGAGGTACTTCTGCTGCTGATACACAGGATGCAGTGAATGCATTACTTGAATCAGAAATCGACTTACTGGTCTACGCTGGAGGTGATGGAACTACTCGCGATGTGGTGGCAGCATTGGAAACAGCAGAATCCTCTGAAACTCCTGTAATCGGGGTGCCTACAGGAGTCAAGATGCACTCTGGATGCTTTGCTGCCTCCCCTAAGGCTGCGGCCGAAGCACTCTCATCTTGGCTCATAGGCGATTTACTTCTGGCTAGTACTGAAGTACTCGACCTTGATGAGGATCTGTATAGACAGGGTAAGTGGGTCGTGAGACTCTATGCTGAGGCAATGACCCCTTCCAGCCCTAGATGGATGCAAGGCTCCAAGCAAAGGGTCGAGGTGAGTGGGGAAGAAGATACAACAGAGGGACTGGCTGATCACATCCGTGAGATTCTGATTAGTGATGATCGAATAATAATCTGGGGTTCGGGGGGAACCTTGCGAAAAATCGGAGAGATGAATGGATTCGAGCCCACTACTCTTGGAATTGATGCTACGGCTGGAAAAGAGCAAGTTGGAACTGACTTGAGCGAATCCGACCTACTCGAGCTACTATCCGAACACGATGGTCAAACTACTCTTCTTCTCTCTCCAATGGGAGGACAGGGTTTCTTGATTGGCAGAGGCAACCTACAACTTTCTCCGCAAGTTCTCAGACTCATTGGAATTGACAATATTCTCGGTGTGGTGACTCCTGCAAAGTTACTGTCTGTTCGGAAATTGAGGATAGAGACTGGAGACTCAGAACTGGATGCCGAGTTCGCAGCCATGCGCTACATGAAGGTCCTACAGGGATATCGCACCACTAGAGTTCTACCAGTCGCTGTTGACTAAATCAATGCGTAGGAAAGATGTCGGATAAGTCATAGAGGGGCCCCCTTACTGAAAGACATGGCGGAGGAAGCTGTTGTAGAGGTTTGGAGGAAACCAACTTGGAAAAACATCATCCTTTCTGGTGCGGCCACTGGTACAATACTCGCAATACTGATTCTTACTGTGTTCATTCTTCCTGAACTTGATCCCGGATCTTTTGTAGTATTATTTGGTGGTTGGTTTTCATTAGCAGTGCTTTCAGCATTCATATTAAGTCAAATATCGAAACGCGCCAAGTGGCCCGAAGTTAGCCTCAAAATTCTAATTCCTGTAGGGTGCATTACATCGGTTATTCCCTTACTTGGAACTCTTTTCGGAATGCCAAACTCTGAACCAATTACCTTAGCCACAGTGGTTGCTATTGGGGCAATTGGGGGATTCTTTTGGTCGATTCCTTTCGCTATGTGGTCCTTTTTTAGCAGTGGAAGAACAACAGAAGAAGAATAATCGCTTGGGTACC